>JAJDAZ010000039.1 GCA_029261595.1 Nitrospinaceae bacterium
CGACCTCGAAAAAGACCTGAAAGCCAACGTCGTCACCCAGGTGCTGGATGTGACCAATGACAACGCCGTAACCGAGACTTTCGATCGTCTGGTGCAAACCTTTGGCGGGCTGGATATTCTGATTTCTAACGCCGGTAATGCGATGCAGGGACGGATCGGCGATGTCGGTTCCAGTGAACTTAGAAAAAGTTTCGACTTGAATTTTTTCGCCCATCAGGCCCTGGCGTCTCATGCGGTGAAACTGTTTCTCGCCCAGCGCGCAGGCGGTGTTTTGCTATTCAACGCGTCCAAAGCCGCGTTCAATCCGGGGAAAAATTTTGGTCCCTACGCGCTTCCTAAATCAGCCGTGGTGGCGCTCACCAAACAATACGCCCTCGATTACGGCAAAGATGGAATCCGCGCCAACGCCGTGAACGCCGACCGGGTGCGAACAGGGCTGTTCACAAAGGACGTCATCAAAGAGCGATCATCAGCACGTGGCCTGACTCCCGACGATTATTTCAAAAACAATTTATTGGAAAAAGAAGTGTACGACACCGACGTGGCGCAGGGTTTTCTCGATCTGGTACTGGCGGAGAAGACCACGGGAAGCGTCATCACCATTGACGGCGGCAACATCGCCGCCAGCCCGAGGTAGTGGTGCAAGAAATCATTTGTATTGGGATTGTATAGCTTCTATTAGGGAGATGTGATGAGAAAAATATTATTGTGTGGATTGTTTGTCGCTGTTTTGACAGGGTGCGCTGGACCGCAATACATGGGTTCAGGAATTGAAGACCTCGATAGCCCTGAAATTTTCCTGATAAGAGATAAGGAAACGAGAAGCGGCTTTCAGAATGCAATGGTGGACTGGCTCATCAGCCACAATTATAAATTTGTTTTAGCACCAGACGGCTCTGAGCATGACTTGGACAAATTAAGCCTCGAATACGTTGGGCTTTGGTCATGGGATATGGCTATATTCTTGGCTGATGCGCGCATCACGGCTTATCATAAGGGGCAAAGGGTAGGTGAAGTGAAATACAAAGCATCAAATAATTTCAATTTCAGCAAGTTTGGAACCGGAGAAGAACGTGTTAAGAGTATGATGGATGTTCTTTTTGGCAAGATATCAATTGATGAAGTGAATAAAATAAACGATGCCACAAAGGATGAAAATTCTCAGGACGATATTGAATGAATTTCGGAAAAGGGATCCTTCATTTGATGAGATTCCCTCCAAGTCACCGAGATCATCTGGAACCCACTGAATTTTTTTGGCGGAAAACTACTCCCACTCAATCGTGCCCGGAGGTTTGGAGCTGATGTCGTAGACGACGCGGTTGACGCCTTGCACTTCGTTGATGATGCGGTTGGATAATACGCCCAAAAGGTCATAAGGTAGTTGAACCCAGTCGGCGGTCATGCCGTCACTGCTGTTGACGGCGCGGATGGCGATGACGTTTTCGTAAGTCCGGGAGTCTCCCATCACGCCCACGGTTTTGATGGGCAGAAGCACCGCGAACGATTGCCATATCTTGTTGTACAAGCCCGCCCGTTTGATTTCTTCGATGATGATTTTGTCCGCCGCCTGCAAAAGGGTCAATCGGTCTTTGGTGACCGCGCCCAAGATGCGGATGGCGAGGCCCGGCCCAGGAAAAGGTTGCCGCCCGATGATCTCCTCTGGCATTCCAAGCTCCCGGCCCATGATGCGGACTTCGTCTTTGAACAACTCGCGCAGAGGTTCTAAAAGTTTGAGGGCCATTTTTTCCGGCAGGCCGCCGACGTTGTGGTGGCTCTTGATGACTGCCGACGGGCCTTTAAAGGAAACCGATTCGATGACGTCGGGGTACAATGTGCCTTGTGCCAGAAACTTGAAGTTGCCCAACCGTTTGGCTTCTTTCTCGAACACTTCGATGAAAACATTGCCGATGATCTTGCGTTTTTTTTCAGGGTCGGTCACATCTTTCAGTCGCGACAAAAACTCGTCGGCGGCGTCGACGACGATGAGGTTGATATGGAAATTGTCGCGGAAGGTTTTTTCCACTTTGTCCCTCTCCCCCGAACGCAGGAGGCCGTTGTCGACAAAAATACAGGTCAGCTTGTCGCCGATGGCTTTGTGTACCAGAATAGCCACCACCGAGGAGTCGACCCCGCCGCTCAGGCCACACAGGACTTTTGATTTGCCAACGGTCTTTTTAATATTTTCGATGGAGAATTTTGCCAAAGACCCAATTTGCCAGTTTTGTTTTGCCGCGCATATTTCAAATAAAAAGTTTTGCAGAATTTTTTCCCCGTCGATGGTGTGCACCACTTCGGGATGAAACTGCAGGCCGTAAATTTTGTTGACCGGGTTCTCGATGGCCGCGACCGGTGAGTTGGTGGTGAATGCCGTGGTGTTGAAGCCCTGTGGCAGTCGGGAAATTTTGTCGCCGTGGCTCATCCACACCTGGGAATTATTGTTGACGCCTGTGAACAAATGGGAATATTCACGGATCTTTAATTCGGCCCGCCCGAATTCCCGGTTCGCCGATGGGTTCACGGTTCCGCCGAGGGTGTGGGTGATCAATTGCATGCCGTAACAAATTCCCAGAATCGGAATTCCTGCTTTGAAAAGTTGGGGGTCACAAACGGGTGCGCCGGGAGCGAGCACGCTGGCCGGTCCACCGGACAGGATGATTCCTTTGGGCTTGAAGTCTAGGATCTGTTTCAGCGACCAGGTGCAGGGATGAATCTCGCAAAAGACCTGGCATTCCCTTACCTTGCGGGCGATGTTCTGGGTGTACTGGGAGCCGTAATCCAGAATGAGGATTTTCTGTTCGTGCAGGGTGTCGGTGGTCATGTGTTAAGGAGTGTCAGAGGGGTGAACGATATTTTCTATCCGGGCTAAACTTAAGGTTTGGCCCAGGAGCTTACTCGATATGATAATTGGGCGCTTCTTTGGTCACGATCACATCGTGAACATGGCTTTCGCGTAACCCGGAGGGAGTGATTCGGATGAAGGTGGATTTTGTGCGTAACTCATCAATGTCCTTGCATCCGCAATAGCCCATTGCGGCGCGAAGCCCGCCCAGCAACTGATGGACGGTGAACGACAACACGCCCCGGTAGGGAATCCTCGCTTCCACGCCTTCCGGCACCAACTTGCTTTCCGACAATTCCCGTTCCTGAAAATAACGGTCGCGCGAGCCTTGAGTCATCGCGCCAAGCGATCCCATCCCCCGGTATTCCTTATAGCTTCGTCCCTGATAGAGAATTTTCTCTCCGGGGCTTTCATCGGTTCCTGCGAACAGCGACCCGATCATGACCGTGTGCGCGCCTGCGGCGACGGCTTTGGAAGTGTCGCCGGAAGTTTTGATGCCGCCGTCGGAAATTATTGGTACGTTGTGTTTTTTCGCCGCCTGCACACATTCGGCGATCGCCGTGATCTGCGGCACGCCCACCCCTGTGACCACGCGGGTCGTGCAGATGGACCCAGGGCCAATGCCCACCTTGACCGCGTCGGCGCCGGCTTTTATCAAAGCCTCTGTTCCTTCCGCGGTGGCGACGTTGCCGCCGATCACTTGTAGGTCCGGGAAACCGGCCTTGATGTCACGGATGGTTTGAAGCACTTTTTCCGAATGCCCGTGGGCGCTGTCGATCACCAGCACATCGAGCCCGACCTTGACCAGCGACTCCACATGGTCCACCGGGCTTGTGGCGACACCCAGCGCAGCACCCACCAGCAGGCGGCCCTTGGAATCCTTCGCGGCCTTGGGGTATTGCCCGGCTTTTTCGATGTCCTTGATGGTGATCAGGCCCTTGAGCGTGCCTTCGCCGTTGACCACCAGCAGTTTTTCTATGCGGTTGTCATGCAACAGGCGTTTGGACTTTTCCAGCGGCGTGCCTTCGGGGATCGTCACCAGATCTTCCGTGGTCATCAGCGAGCGGATGGATTGCTCAAGATCCGTCTCGAAGCGCAGGTCGCGGTTGGTCAGGATGCCCACCAGCTTTTTATCATTGGTGATGGGAATGCCCGAAATATTGTATTTGTCCATCACCTCCAGCGCCTCGTGGATTTTCTGGTCCGGGTGCATGGTGATGGGGTCGGGAATCATGGCGCTGACCGAACGTTTGACCCTATCCACCATTTTGCGCTGAATGTCCGGCGGCAGGTTGCGGTGGATGATGCCGATTCCGCCTTCCTGAGCCAGAGCGATGGCGAGATTGTCCTCCGTGACCGTGTCCATCGGCGAACTGACCAGAGGACAGTTCAGGCTGATCTCCCTGGTCAGGCGCGTGGCAATATCGACCTCGTTGGGCAGAACATTGGAATAACCGGGCAGGAGCAATACGTCGTCGAATGTGAGGTAAGTTTTCAGATTTTCAGGATCGAGCATGTTGGATTCTATCGTTGGTATTGGATTGATTCGACAATATATCACGTCCCAAAATTGAACGGCAAAATCTTTTTGACAGGGAGGGTTGAAACCACCGATGAACACAGATGCACACAGATAAAATCCCTCCTCACCTCAATCCGTTGCCCTGCGGGTACTCATCCCATGGAGGAGAGGAGGAGACCCTTTTTTACTAAATAGAGGAGGTAGAGCATGAAAAGACCCAATCAATCCCTCTCCCTCATGGGAGTACCCCTTCGGGGCATGAAGGCAAAGGTGAAATACCACAAAGGTTAGGTGAGGGTGGTTGAAAGGTTTTCCGATGATGTTGCGAGGGGGAGGGTTGTC
This sequence comes from Nitrospinaceae bacterium, assembly GCA_029261595.1. Taxonomy (GTDB): domain Bacteria; phylum Nitrospinota; class Nitrospinia; order Nitrospinales; family VA-1; genus JADFGI01. The sequence goes on from JAJDAZ010000039.1 coordinate 4,707, forward strand.
TTATCGCCAGAAATTGCAGAAAAATCTGCTACAATCGGGAGTATTCCATCACCTGTTGCTAAAACTACTGCTGAGAGCTGATGATGCCCGAGGAACCCACCCCAAAAGTTTACGAAACCCAAAAAGATATTGATGCGGCCTGGTCGTCAGGAAACGCGTATTTTAAGGATGCGGTTTTCAAATGCGATGCGAATTTTTCCCTTCTACCCTTAAATGGCAAGGTGGATTTTAGGGGCGCGGTTTTCAAAGGCCATGTTGATTTTACCAATTTCGAATTTCGCGGGAAGGTGGATTTTTCCGGCGCGGTGTTTGAGGACGGTGCTTCATTCAAGGATGCAAGGTTTCTTACTAGGGGTGAGGATGTTTTGTTCGATGGTGCCGTCTTCCTGTCTCCAAATAACGACGTAACATTTCAAAATGCCCAATTTGGTTTGCCTTATCAACGCGAGTTCGGGGAATGGCAAATTGGCTTTAAGAGGAATGAGGATGGATTTAGTTTCCTCAGGAGAATGAAAGCAGAAAGGCCAGCAGGCAAAATCGAAAACTTGGGTGACTGTTCTACAGATATAGAATCTTTTATAATATCGAATTCTATGATGGATCACTCAATTGGGATTAGGGCCGCCATAGGCCGATATAAGGAGGCTCCAAAAGATGTTTCCTTTAGGGGTTGCCGTTTCGAAAACAGCGGGATAGTTTCCTTTACTTTTGTAGGATTCAACAACAGCGGGTCTGTTGATTTTAGTTCCGTGCGTTTCGCGAACAGTGATGGTGTTTTTTTTGGTTCGGCGCACTTCGCGAATAGTGGGAGTGTTTATTTTAATTCGGCTTACTTCGCAAATGATGGTGAAGTTAGTTTTAAATCTTCGAAATTTACTTACAACGACTCTGTCATTTTTGATCAAGTTAGGTTCGCTAATCGGGGGAATGTTAGTTTTAATACTGTTGAATTCGAGAATAGAGGGTATGTAAGTTTTCAATCAAGCAGATTCTTTAATCGTACTGATGTTGATTTTTCTTTCGCCAGGTTCGCAAACGGCGGGCAAGTTTGGTTGCTTTCTGCTGGGTTTTTTAACGGCAAGCATGTCTACTTTGATTCTGCCAAATTCATTAATGGCGGGACTCTTAATTTTAGACAGATAATCTGGGCCAATTCAGGAAGTCTATTATGGTGGAGACAAGTTGAATTTAAAGAAACCGCAATGGTAAAGTTTGATGAGTGTCTTTTTCTCAGCGAAGGAGCAATTTCTTTTGGGGATATACGGTTCCCAAATGATGGAAGTGTGATGTTTCAGCGATGCTATTTCACCAGTACACAAGTAATTGATTTCTCCGAAGCGGTTTTTCGCCACACCACTTTTGAGGGCGGAAGAATCTCCTGGCTCAAAGATCAAAAAGAAAGAAGCCTGATTGCCATCCTGAAAGGTACGCTCAAAGAAAAATTTGACGACCTGCCTCAGGAAGCAAAAGACAGGATCGACAAATTAAACATGAAAATCCCGATAATCAGCAGGGTTTTTAAGCAGGATTTGGAAGTTCGCTGGAAGGACCTGACAGCAGAATCTGCTAAAAACCTAACCTTCCGCCTCACCAACCTTTCTGGCTCTATCTTCGACGGCATGACCCCAACCCATATCCAGCTAAACGCTCCCAAGTGGGCGGTTGTTCAGGGGAGAAAAGGTTTGTATGAAGAAAAACAGTGGCGGGAAAAGGGGGAAGTAATATCTCTTGACCAATTAATAAATATTGGCGACCAGTACACTCAGCTCAAAAACAATCTCGAACGGCAGGGTAATTATTTACATGCTGGAGAATTTCATTTTGCCGAACAAGAAATTCGGAAGGAAATTTTAAAAAGAGAATTAAAAAGTGAAAAGGATTTGCTAAAAAAGGCAACCATTTCTTATTCGATATATTTATCTTGGTGTTATAAATGGTTTTCAGGTTTTGGAGAACGACCCGCTCGCGCGGTCGGTGTTTTCTTAGGATTGTTTGCCCTCTTATGGGTGGGGGTGAGTTTATTTGATGGTATTGAGGGTGGGTTTCGACCTTTTGTGGATGTGAGCACTCCCTTCTCCTGGGCCAAGCCACTGGTGAAAGGCGATCCATTGGTTTGGAAATGGTATTTTTTGGGTTTGATTCCCGGCCAACTGCTCTTATTCGGCATCCAGCTTCCGCTGATGATTCTGGCCGTGCGCCGCAGGTTCAAGCGATAGAACCGTCAACGCAGACGGGAGGCCGGGAAACCCTCTTGACCACCCTCACCTAACCTCTCCCATGAGGGAGAGGGATTAAATAAATCCCCTCATCCCAGCCTTTGTGGTCTTTAACATTAGTCCTCATGTCCGGCACGGGTATGTGATATTTCACCTTTGCCCTCATGCCCCGCAGGGGTACTCCCATGAGGGAGAGGGAGCACGCGCAACTTTTTCATGAAACGAAAAACTGCCGATTTATCAGGAATTCATCGCACGGTAATATTGGGACCAGCCCCCAGGCTGGAATTTGCAGGTCCTTATTTTTCAATCCTGTGCTACGCTAATAGACATGAATATCACACAAAAAATAATTCATCTCACGTTTGTTTTCGCGCTTTGCCTGATTGGGCCACTTTCTACTTTTGCCAAAGAGTCGTCCCCGCCTCTGTTTCCGTTGGGCGAGTCCAGCGAATGGATGGGAACCTATTACAAGGGCAAAAAACTGGGATTCAGCTACGCCAAACTGAACGTCACCGAAAAAGTCATCACCGTCGATTCCAAGGTGTTCTTTCGTTTGAAAAGCGGCGGCGTCGATCAGTCCACGACGTTTAACCAGTCCACCCGCCTGACTCCGGACCTTCGCATGAAAGAGTTTTCCCTGGTGCAGGAGATCATGGGCCAGCGGCAGAAGGTGGACGGCCATATCAAAGGCAAAAAACTGGTCTACCGGGTGAAGGGCCTGGGGTTCGATAAAACCAAATCTGTGGCGTTTCCTGCCACCGTCGCGCCGTCCTCGACGTTTCTGTTGAACATCGTGCGCGATGGATTGCAGGTCGGGAAAAAGGGCAAGTTCCCCCTCTTCATGGAAGCGTTCCAGATGATGGTGGACATGGAATATAAAATCCTGCGCAAGGAACCGTTCACTTACAATGGCAAGACAATGGACACGTTCGTGATCTATCATCAGGTGGCGGGCATGGAATCGACGCTCTGGGTGACGGCAGGCGGCACGGTGATGAAAGAGAAAACGTCCAATGGATTTGAATCGCTCAAGGAGCCGGAAGCCAAGGCCCGTGATCTCGGTGGTGAGGCGATGTCGGTGAGCAATCTGATCACGTTCAGTCTGGTGAAACCGGGCCGGGACATTACCCGTCCGGGGAAAAAGCGGCAGATGAAAATGCAATTGTCGAAAATCCGCTCGCCGGATTTGATCCCCCAGGACCATCGGCAGAAAGTTCTGCAATCGAAAAAATCTGCGGATGGGACTTTCTCCTCCGTTCTCCTGGTGAACTCTGAGTCAGGGAAAGTGGCTAAGCCTTCGGTGCGTCCGGTGTCTTCGTTTGATCCTCCGGAATTTCTGGAAGACACCGCCGAGGTGCAGTCCAAACATCCCATGATCCGCGCGCTTGCCAAGGAACTGGTGGGCGATACTACAGATGCCTGGAAAGCCGCACAGCAAATCAACCTTTGGGTGTACAGCAACCTGAAAAAAGAGTTGGTGGATAGTGTGAGCGCTCTCAATGCGTTGAAGGAACGAAAGGGCGAATGTCAGTCCCACACTTATTTGTTCACGGCGATCGCGCGGGCGGCGGGAATCCCCACCAAGATGGTGAATGGCCTGGTATATTCACCGCAGTTCAAAGGCTTCCTGTATCACGCTTGGCCGGAAGTTTATGTCGGCGAGTGGCGGGCGCTCGATCCTACGTTCGGACAGGACACCGTGGACGCCACTCATATCAAGCTTTCCGAAGGGGAAAAAGAAAATCAGCTCAAGCTGATGGAGTTTGTCGGCAAGGTTCAGATCAAGCTGATTGAAAATTAAGGCCTTAAAAACCCACCTCTTCCCAACGCCCCTGTTTTAAAATCAGCCCTTTTAAAAATATCGGCATTGGGATGTCTTTATTTTAAATTTTCGCTTTACTTTCGTCTTGCTGTTGGAATATTATCATTTCACCCGAACCCTTATAGATATTGGAGTTCCGAAAAGGCTTGAAAAATTGTCGAAGAATTTGATTGACCTACCACAATATGTTGTATATAGTTCCCTTGCTGGCACTAAATAGAGTGGTTTCTTCTTAAAAATCAATCACCTGCAGAATATTTTACAATTCCTTCGATGAGGAAGCCGACCAAGCCTTTCTTTTTTTTCAAATAGACATACATTACACAAATAAGTAATTAGCCGTTCACAAAAAGCAACCCATAATTACTAAGCGTTAATTCCATCCATTTTTTTATTTGGAGAGCCCTTTTATGCGAATCAGCCGTGTTTTTTCACTTGATAACAAGGATCCGTATCACGGGATTCAATTCGTCGAAAGGGTGTCCAGAATCAACAATGCCGATGGGTCGGTGGTCTCTGAAATCAAGCAGGTGATGGTGCCGGATTTCTGGTCGCAGGTGGCGGTGGACATCATGGCGCAAAAATATTTTCGTAAAGCCGGAGTTCCGGCCAGGACCCGGAAAAAATATGAAAGCGGTGTTCCGGAATGGCTTTGTCCCTCGGAGCCCGATACCGAAGCACTGGAGCAGATGTCTGAATCCCAGGGCATGACCCGTGAGACCGATTCGCGCCAGGTGTTTCATCGCCTGGCCGGTTGCTGGACCTATTGGGGCTGGAAAAATAATTGTTTCCAAAGCGAAGAGGATGCCCGAATTTATTACGATGAAATGTGTTTCATGCTGGCCAATCAATACGCCGCCCCCAATTCTCCGCAATGGTTCAATACCGGTTTGTATTGGGCCTATGGTCTCGGCGGTCCGGCTCAGGGGCACTCCTTTTTTAATCCCGAAACCGGTCAGCTGGAGAAATCCAAAAATGCCTATGAGCGCCCGCAACCGCATGCGTGTTTTATCCTTTCCGTAAAGGACGACCTGGTCGGCGATGGCGGTATTATGGACTTGTGGCGGCAGGAAGCGCGTCTGTTCAAATACGGATCGGGAACGGGAAGTAATTTTTCCAACCTGCGCGGTTCCGGCGAACCCTTGTCGGGCGGCGGGAAATCCTCCGGGTTGATGAGTTTTCTAAAAATCGGCGACCGCGCCGCAGGCGCCATCAAGTCCGGCGGCACCACGAGACGAGCGGCCAAGATGGTCACCCTAGACATGGACCACCCCGACATCGAAGAATTCATCGGATGGAAAGTTCGTGAAGAAGGCAAAGTCGCCGCTTTGGCGACAGGTAGCCGCATCTCCCGGCGCATGCTGAAAAAAGTCCTCAAAGCCTGCTGGGATTCAGAAGATGATGAAACACGTTTTGATATCAAAAGGAACAAAGGTTTGAAACTCGCCGTCTGGAAGGCAGTCGAGGCCTGCATTCCTGAGAGTTATATTTTCCGTATCATCCAGCTCGCTCAACAGGGAGTCCGCGACATCGAATTCGAGGAGTACGATACCTGCTGGAATTCCGAGGGCTACACCACCGTGTCCGGGCAAAACTCCAACAACTCGGTCCGGTTGAGCAACGAGTTCATGCGGGCGGTGGAGTGCGACGGCCAATGGAATCTCGTCAACCGCACCAACGGAGAGATCAGTAAAACTCTGGAAGCGGCAGAGCTTTGGGGGGAAATCAACGAAGCCTCCTGGGCCAGCGCCGACCCCGGCCTGCAATTCGACACCACCATCAACGAATGGCACACCTGCCCGGAAGCCGATAAAATCAATGCTTCCAATCCCTGCTCGGAATACATGTTCCTGGACGATACCGCCTGCAACCTGGCGTCTATCAATTTGATGCGTTTTCACGACGAGGAAAACAGCCGGTTTGAAATAGAAAACTACCGCCATGCCTGCCGCCTCTGGACATTGACGCTGGAGATTTCCGTCATGATGGCCCAGTTTCCCAACGAGAGCATTGCCTTGAAGAGTTATCAGTACCGCACCCTTGGGTTGGGTTACGCCAATCTGGGCGCTTTGCTCATGGTGCTGGGCATCCCCTACGATTCCGAAAAAGGCCGGGCCATCGCGGGAGCCATTTCCGCCATGACCACCGGAGCGGCTTATGCCATGTCCGCCGAAATGGCCCACGAACTGGGGCCGTTCGAGGAATACAAGACGAATAAAAAGCACATGTTGCGTGTCCTGCGCAATCACCGCCGGGCCATTCAGGATGCGGAGGTGCACGAGTACGAGGGATTGACGATTTACCCGCAGGGTGTGTCCACCGAATTTTGCCCCGCGTATCTACAGGTTGCGGCGGTGAAAGAGTGGGCGAATGCGCTTGAGCTTGGGCAACGCTATGGTTTTCGCAATGCCCAGACCACATGCATCGCGCCGACCGGCACGATCGGATTATTGATGGATTGCGACACCACCGGAATCGAGCCGGATTATGCCCTGGTCAAATACAAAAAACTTGCGGGCGGAGGCTATTTCAAGATCATCAACCAATCCGTGCCCATGGCCTTGAAGCATCTTGGCTATAGCCGGGAGGAAACCCAGGGCATCGTTGACTATTGCGTCGGGACGGGCCGTCTGGAAAGCGCACCCGGTATCAACCGGGAAACCCTCCAGGCCAAAGGCTTTACGCTGGAGGTTCTGGACAAAGTGCAGACCGAGTTGCCCAAGGTATTCGATATCACGTTTGCCTTTAACAAATATGTCTTGGGCGAGGAATTTTGTAAAGACGTCCTGAAATTGACGAACGAACAACTGGACTCTTTCGAGTTCAATATGCTGGAACATCTGGGATTCAGCAAGGAAGAGATACGTCTGGCCAACGATTCGATTTGCGGGACCATGACCGTTGAAAATGCGCCCCACCTGAAAAAAGAACATTATGCGATTTTTGACTGCGCCAACAAGTGCGGTAAATATGGCGAGCGCTATATCCGGCCCGAAGCTCATATCCGCATGATGGCGGCGGCCCAGCCTTTTCTGTCAGGCGCGATTTCCAAGACCATCAATATGCCCAACCACGCCACCATCAAGGAAGTGGAAAAAGCCCATATGCTGAGCTGGAAATTGATGCTGAAAGGAACCGCTATCTACCGGGACGGCTCCAAGTTGAGTCAGCCGCTAAACAGCATGGCCAGCGAAGATTTCAGTCACTTGAAAATGGAACTGGCGGAAGAAAAAGAACCGGTCAAGATTGCTGAAAAAATCGTGCAGGTGATTCGTGAGCACAAGCGCAATCCCCTGCCGCATCGCAGAAAGGGCTACACCCAGAAGGCGTCCATCGGCGGGCATAAAGTCTATTTGCGTACCGGGGAATATAAAGAAGGCGCCCTGGGAGAGATCTTCATCGATATGCACAAGGAAGGCGCGGCCTTTCGCAGTCTGATGAACTGCTTCGCCATTTCCATCTCCCTTGGCCTGCAACATGGAGTGCCGCTTGAGGAGTTTGTCGATGCCTTTGTTTTCACCCGGTTCGAACCTAACGGGATCGTATCGGGGAATGACCGGATCACCATGGCGACATCCACCATCGATTATATTTTCAGAGAACTGGCGATCAACTATCTGGGCCGGTACGATCTGGCGCAGGTGACCCCGGACGATCTGCGCGGCGACGCCATCGGCAAAACGGAAGATAAAACCCCTGAAAACGGAAACCCTACGCCCAAGCCTTCTAACGGGAATGCCACAAACGGTCATTCCGAAAACTCCGAGGTCACTGGTAACAGCAATGGCAACGGGCATGCGGTGTCCGGGGCGGTTTCTCATACCATCGGCAATGGCAGTCCGGTGAGCACCCAACCGATGTTGGTGGGGAATGGCACACCCGGAACCCGGGCGGGAGTGTCCACGGTTGCCATCGCCCGCATGAAAGGCTACGAAGGCGATCCCTGTAACGAATGCGGTCAACTGACTCTGGTGCGCAACGGAACCTGCCTGAAATGCCTGACCTGTGGTGCCACTTCCGGTTGTTCCTAACCTCCTCCCTTGAGGGCGAACTTGCTTACGCCGGAAAACATTGCTTGGCTTGGGTCCAAATTTTATCGCTGATCCCTCACTCCTTTCACTAGACCCTCTCCCATGCGGGAGAAGGGTTTTTTATTTTGTCCTCGCGGTGAAAAAGCGTTTCATCCTGTTAATCCTGTCAAAAAGATTTTCTTTTTCCCGTCTGTAGTCTGCGGAACTTTTTCATCAGTGATTGAACCTTTTATTTTCGCGTCAGGGACATGGCGCAACGGAAACCGATGGTCGGGTTTTTTATTTTTGGATCGGTGATGTTCCTGAAGGAAATCCTGGCTTTCTGTTTGTCGCTCGTCCATCCCCCGCCTTTGACGATCCTTCTCGGTGCTTTATTTGAACCCTTGCTGGAAGCCAAATGAGGGTTGCTGACCCATTCCCAGACATTGCCGATCGTGTCCATCAGTCCGTAAGGGCTGGCCCCCTGGGGATACGACCCGACCGGCGCGACCGAAAGGGACCCGTCTTCATCGCCCAAAAGGTTGGCCTTTCCAGGATAAAACTCATTGCCCCACGGCCAGGAGTTTTTCGAGCCTCCCCCTGCGGCGGTCATCCATTCCCTTTCTGTGGGCAAACGTTTCCCGGCCCAATGACAGTATCGGTGAGCGCTGTGCCAATCGATGGCCATCGCCGGGCAATCGGCGCATTCCCTGCCGTCGGTGAACGGTTTTTCGTCATACTTCCCGTCAAAAATTTTGTATTGAGCCACCGTGATTTCCAGACGGTCCATGTAAAACGCGGAAAAATTTCTTGAGCTGAAAACCGGGTTACCGGGCCGAAGGACCCCCCGTTGCCGGTTCAACACGCTCACCTGAGATGCGCCCGGATCGATAAGCACCATGAGAGAACGATCCTTTTCATTGAAGCGTGTCGGCAGGTGGATTATTTTTCCGGAAGAATTCGAAATGGAGGAGGAATGTTTTTTTAAAGTTCTTTTTCCGGGAAGGGTGTTTCTTGCATTTTTCTTGACAGGCGGGCTACCGGAAAACCCGGTTTGAAAATCGGGAGGATGAGACGCGCAACCCAAAGTCATCAGGAGAATCAGGATGACTGCAAGGAAGAATCTCAACGTCAGGGCTCGTCCTTTTTGACCAGGGCATCAAACTTTTTCTTGAGATCCCGGTACCGTTGATATTCTTTATCCGATTCTTCCTTCCTTCCCATCAATTCATAAGTGAACCCCAGGCTATAATGGGCGTTATAGTGCGTGGGGTCCAGGCGGATCGCTGTTAGGAAGGCCTTCTCGGCTTCGGCGAACATTTTTTTATAATTATACATCCCGCCAAGCCCATAGTATCCCTCGGGGTTTTTGGGATTTTTTTCAATGGCTTTTAAAAAGGATTCCACCGCTTTGTCATATTTTTGTTGATTGGTGTATTCTATTCCCTGTTTGACGTAGTCAGCGTTTTTAACTTCAGCATCGCCGCAGTTCAAAATGAAAAGCGGTAACAGTAAAAGGCAGATTAATTTTAAGGATCGCACGCAAAAGGCTCGGGTTGAGGGGAAAAGCTCACAACTCCCACTATAACATTATCTTGCGTCAACTTCCAAAAGAACCGGAATCTTCCCATTCCTTTTTAATGCCCTCATAAAATTTATGACCCACCCGGTGGAAACATTATTGCTGGCCCTGGCTTTTGGACTGATTTTGGCGATTGCGCTCGCCACCGTTAAAGGGTTCGGCCTGATAAAAATAAGCTGGTTGAATTTTGCCCGCCTGAAAGAACTCGAAAAGCAAAAACAGGATGCTAAAGATCCCGCGAAACAAAAGGCCCTGCAAGCGGTGGTGGAACATTGCGAACATTTGCGCTCGCAATGGATTTTAAAGGAGCCCGATCTCAGGATCGCGGAACGAACCCAGCATCTGGTAAAGGAAATCGCTTCTGTCTACCATCCGCAATCGAACAATCCCCTGGCGGAGGTCCGCCTGGGCAGACTGCTGGAGGCTTTCCTTGAGTTAAAAAACCGCATCGTGGTTTTCAGCGAAATGAAAGGCGTTCGCACACTCACTCAGTTCCGGTTGCGACATGTCCGGTATTTGTCGCGCGCGTGGCAGAAAAAGAAACAATGGCAAAAGTCCAGGGTGGGTCAGGCTGTGGCCCGTTATAAATTGGCGGCGCTGTTTCAATGGGTCTATTTATTGATCCGCTTTCTGGACCTGACGTTTTGGATGTTCAAGATGCTGGGGTATCTCGTCCACGACATTGTCCTTAAAATTTTATTGATCCGCTGGTATTTGACCATCGGTGAACTGACCTTAAAAATGTACGCCGACCGCGCAGGGGAACCGGATCTGGATGCGGATGAACTTTTGAGTGAGTTGGGCTCCATTCCGGAAGAGGAAGTATCCGCCACGCTTCCTGATGGTGCCCGGGAAATTGCGGAGAGATCAAGAAAATCTCTGATGTTTAATATGAGTTCTGTGAAATGGGAACAAGTGAAGGAAATTTATTTTAATCTGGTCAAGGACTTAGCAGGCCATTATTATCCGGCGGCGGAGGAGCCCCTTTACGAAGTGAAGCTGTATCATCTGATGATGGCCGTCTCCCGCCTTTCAGATCGGGTGGCGTCCATTCGCGAAAAACCTGTTTTGAATAAACTCCTGAATATCCGCGTTTCGCATATTATGCTGGCCAAAGACGCCATGGATTTTTTACGTGAAAGCGAGTTAGGAAGCTGGTTGAAAAAGTACCCGGTGGGTCGTTTCGTGAAATTTTCCCGGTTGCTTTACCAGACCGTGCAAAAAAAACATCCCGGCGTGCTGTTTAAGGATTTTGCCTTGTTCGTGGTGAAGGAATCGGGCAAGCGTTGGCTGTATATTTATTTGCACGATGAAATCGCCGTCGAAACCAACCATGCCTACCAGGCCAGCCTACCCCCCGCCCCGTCACACGGGCCAGCGTGACGCTGGACCCAATATTGAGGTGTCGTGGGTTTATGGCTGTCTGAGTTCTGCAATACCCCTCCTACCCCTTCGGGGCATGAAGACAATGGTGAAGTATCACAAGTGCGGAAAATTTCCTTGGGAAGTTTTCAGGGGCTCGTGAGCGTAGCCAACGTCAGCCTTAAATTTTTCCTCCCCGTGTAACGGGGGACAAGCGGTAGGACACACGGATGCCGCTGGAATAAACATCGGCCCAGTGCGAATCTTTTTTCTGCTGAGGGCTGATGAGGTCGTGATACGAGCAGGCACGCGTGCTGTGCGCCGACCAGTCGAAGCGGGTGAAATTTAAATTCAGCCGCTCAAACCAAATTTCAAACAGCGCCCGTGTGGGCAAAGTGATGAGGCTGAGGTCCTTGCCATGATGATCGAAGGATTCCGGCAGGCGGTAATCTTTTTTGTCCGGTCGTGTCAGGGACACGATCATTAAGGGCAGATCCAGAGTTTCGTCCTTGATGCCAGGATACACCGCATCGGCGTCTTTGCCCTGGACGGCGGCGTATCCGGCGGTGAAGGTGTCGAGCAATATTGTTTCTTTCGCGACTTTGCTCAATAGTTGGAGCAGGCGAAAGGGCTCCGCCGTGTAGTAGAGCATGCCGAAACAGAACACCGTATCGAAACTGTTTTCAGGGGTCGTTTCAAGATAGCGCAATATGTCCCCCACTTCAAAATGGCAGGAGGACTCAGGAATATTTTGACCCTGGAAAAGATTTTTGCATTTTTGCACCATTTTATTTTCGACGTCTACACCATGCACGAACCGGGCCCCCATCCGGTGGGCCGCGTAGGCGAATGTTCCCATGTGCGACCCGACATCCAATATTGTTTTTCCCGCGACAGCGTCTTCATGATTTCCCAAAAGGTTGCCAATTCGGGCATTCAGGCATTCAAACGAATAGGGGATGGCCCATCGGTTCTGGCGGGTGTCTGTGGTCAGGAACGGGGAATCCCCGGCGATGTAAATTTTATCCGGTTTCACTGTGGAATGGTTCTCCTTTTCAAGGTAGAAAATACCTTTCAATCTAATTATTGAGAATGCTATAATGCCATTGTTTTAATAAGGCTTACCAGTCAATATTCATCCCTTTTTTGGAGTCCTCCATCATTTCACAACAGACTCTTTCATCAGCCGTCATTCCAGCAGTTTCGCCGGAGGAAGCGGAACTCAAACTCAAACGCCGCCACCTGGCAAAACTGGAGCAGGACCTGGCGGAAAATGAGCTGGAACTTTCCACCCTCAAGGGCGAGCTCCATCTATTTGAACGCCGCTACCACCTGGTGGTGGGTGCCAAGTATACCGAACTCGACGAGGTCAAGGCGCAAATTCTGGAACTGGCCAGTCGATTATACCCGCGCTCGGATGAATTCAGGGCCGGAGCTGAGTCCGCCAGAGAACGGGCTCAGGGTTCGGCAAAAGCGACCGAAGACTGCGAATCCGATTCGTCGGCAAACGAAGTTTTTAAGCCTAGCGAGGATTTAAAAAAGCTGTTTCGCGAAGTGGCCAAGAAAATCCACCCGGATCTGGCTTCGGTCGAAAAGGAAAAAAAACATCGGCATGAGCTGATGGCCAAATTGAATCAGGCTTATGACCGGTTGGATGAAGAAGCGATTCGTGAAGTCCTTCTGGAATGGGAGGCGGGTCACCAACCGGAGAAAAACGTAACTTTAGGCACCCAACTGGTCAAAATCGTTCGGCAGGTCGCTCAGGTGAAAAAACGGTTGGATCGGATCGAAGAAGAACGGGTCGAAATTGAAAACTCCGGTATGTACCAATTAATGAAAAAATATGCTTCGGCAGAAAAAACCGGTAGCGATCTGCTTGAGGAAATGGCCACCAGTGTCGATGAAAAGATAGATTCGATCAAATCCAAAGTGAGAGATTTGGCCGGAGAATTCGATTGATAATTATCCAGGTTGATGCGCAACGATATGAGTGAAGACTCGGTTTCCGTAACTCCATCCAAAACCCATCCCGCAGAATTTTCTCCCGGTAAACCTTCCAACCTTTTCCTTCAAGGTCTGGATTTCCTGTCCCGAGGAAACGATGAGGCCGGTCAGGACCTGGTCTACAAAAAAAATGACGGGTCTCTTGAGACGCTCAGCCCCAAAGAAGCGGCCCGCTGGTTCAAGGATGCGGAACTGGGCAAGCCTCAGGCCCAGTACAAAGTGGGGATGGTTTATTTCAAGGGACTGGGCGTGACGCGCAATGACAAAGAAGCCGTGAAATGGTTCAAAAAAGCCGCCGATAAAGGGTCCGCCAACGGACAGGGTTTTCTTGGCATCATGTATGAAAACGGCATGGGCGTGGACCAGGACAACGAGAAGAGTTTCCACTGGTATAAAAAAGCCGCAGATCAAGGCGACCGGGTGGCGCAGTTCAACCTGGGGAGAATGTTTTATTTCGGCAAGGGCGTCCGGAAAACGCCGCATGAAGCCGCCAAATGGTTTTATGAAGTGGCCAGATCGGGCAATGATGTGGCCCAGAACATGCTGGGCATTTTGTATGAAAAAGGCGAAGGCGTCCCTGAGGATCTGGACATATCCGGGAAATGGTTTCAACAGGCGGCGTTGAGGGGAAATGAAGAGGCGCAGTATAACCTGGGCGATCGCTACGAACACGGGAAAGGGGTGGAAAAGGATCTTCCCAAAGCGATTCGCTGGTATTACAAGGCGGCGGCCAAGGGGCTGGATCTTGCGCAATTTAAATTAGGCGTCATGTATTTTGAAGGAGAAGGAGTCGCCCAGGATTCCAAAAAAGCCCTCACCTGGTTGTGCAAAGCGGCGGAGCAGGGCCATGAGGAGGCGCAGGAGTTTTTAGAGAAGGCGCATGACCGGTCCGTCCCCGATGCGGAAGAATTTTTTCATAAAGGAAATTTCTTTTTTGAGCGCAAGGACTATGCCGAAGCGGTTTCCTGGTATGTGCAGGCGGCCCGGCACGATCATGCCCAGGCCCAATTCACCCTGGGGCGACTGAATGACCGGGGAGAAGAAATTCCCCAGAACCTTTCCGAGGCTAAAGTCTGGTATGAGAAAGCAGGGGAGCTGGGGCATCCTGAGGCGCAACACAGTCTTGGGATAATGTATTTTCTTGGTGAAGGCATGGCTCAGGATTATGAAAAAGCAGGGTCCTTGTTTGAGGCGGCGGCCTTGCAGGGAGTCCCCTCCGCTCAGGTTTTTCTGGGTCGCATGTATGAAACGGGAAAGGGGATCACCAGGGACGATGCGCAGGCATCCGCCTGGTACCGGAAAGCAGCCCGGCAGGGAGATGATTCCGGCCAGCTCCATCTTGAGAAAATGTATTACCACGGTCGTGGGGTGGATCAGGATTTTGACGAATCTCTGTCCTGGCTGCAAAAAGCGGTGGCGCAGGAAAATGTCACGGCCCAGTATGATCTGGGTCGAATGTATTTGAACGGTGAAGGGGTCGCCAGGGATTATGTACAGGCCGCTTACTGGTTTAAGAAAGCCGCCGAAGCGGGACATGACTACGCCCAATGGGCTCTTGGAAAAATCTATTACGAAGGCAAAGGGGTGAACCGGGATTATCAGGAGGCCTTCCGGTTCATGGAAAAAGCCGCCCTTAAGGGCAATGCCCCGGCGCAAAATTTTTTGGGAGCCCTGTGTGAAAAGGGAGAAGGCACGGTCAAAGATTTTTCCCAGGCTGTAAAATGGTATGCCAAAGCGGCCCAGCAGGGCGATGCCGAGGCCCAGGACAATCTGGGGATGATGTATTTTGTGGGCAAGGGCGTGGATCAGGATTATGAAAAGTCCGCCGAATGGTATCGAAAAGCCGCCCAAAAAGGCGATTTCCTTGGGAGCGGCGAAACAGATTTTCTGGAGGGTGCCGATGGAGAAACAGGTGATCCCGCCAAAGCGGTGAGATGGTTGCGTAAAGCGGGACGGGAAGGGGTTGCGAAAGCTCAATATCAATTGGGCCTCATGTATGAAAAAGGCCTGGGTGTGCCAAAGAGCGTCAAACAAAGCGTCAGCTGGTATCGCCGGGCCGCCGAGCAGGGATATGAAGCCGCTTTATTTAATATGGGGCGGATGTGTTGTCTTGAGCCGTCTCCCGATTATGAATCCGCGTTTGCCTGGTATTTGAAATCTGCGGACGATGGCAATGCCGAGGCTCAATATCAGCTGGGTCAAATGTGTGAAAAGGGACAGGGAGTTTCTTCTCCCGACCCTGCAAAGGCCTTCGACTGGTACCGAAAGGCGGCGGAAAAGGGCAATTTGAAAGCCCAATATTCCCTGGGAGTCCTGTATAAAATGGGCTTGGGCATCGAAAGAAATAATAACAATGCGCGCCTTTGGTTTCATCGCGCGGCGGAAAAAGGGTCGCTGCCTGCCTGGGGGGCTCTGGAAAAAATGAAACACCACTCACCGTGACGATCCCTCCTGGTTTTCTTTCGTATTCTGTATAACCCCTGCAATATTCATAAATTGTCGGTACAAACTATTTTGTTTATATAGGGTTATCAATTAGTTGCCATATGGGATCAATGCCCTGACTTTATTTTCCTATCCGGCAACCTGGGTTCATTTTACCTGCCGGACAGAACGGCAACTTGTCTGAGCCGGAAAATCCCTCCCTCTTTTATTCCTTGCCGCAAACATTTATACTGGTCGCAACCACCCACTATTCGGCTAGTGCTTTGAAACACAAGAATGTAAAGAAACACAAGGCTTCCGGTTCTTCTCAATCGAGGTACGTGTCGCTTTCGTCGTTGGGCGACGAACTGCGCAAGAAGAATCCGGACATGATGAAGAAGGTAGAAGCCCTGCATGGAGCAAAGTCGTCTTCCTCCAGAATCATGGAAGCGATTTACGATTTGCTTCCCTACCCCTGGGAGGATCTGGAGGGCTTTGAGCTGGGCGGAGAGCAGATGTTTGCGGGCAAATTTCCCGAGGCGATTGAAACGTTTGAGATGCTTGCACAGCAAAATCCCGATTGTTATCCGGCCTTCCACCTGATGGGCCTGGCTTATGGTTGCACGCAGAAATACAAAGAGGAAATCGACTGCTATAGAAGGGTCGTAAAAATCCGCCCCGATTATGCCCAGGTTTATTTTGATCTGGCGGTCTCCTACTGGTTTCAGGGAAAAGAGAAAAGGGCTTTTTCCGAATTCAAACGGGGAATTCCCCTGGCTCCGGATTTTTCGACCGCCGACTTCTGGCTGGATTTCACCATCGAACGGTTGGAGAGATGCCAGCCAGCCGTTAAACCTAACGGGAACCCGGAAGAACCCTCGAAGAAAGCCATCGCTCACGGATGTCATCTACTGGGAATTGCTTACCTGGAACACGGCCTCCATATTGCGGCCCGGCATGCGTTCAAAAAAGCGGTCCACCTTCTGCCGGATTTTGCCGAGGCGCAATATGAACTCGGTTCCATTCATATCAAAAGGCTGCGCAATCCCAAGCGTGCTGAAAAATATCTGGAACGGGCGGAACAGCTTTTCGTGACCCAGGGTGATCTGCAAAGGGCGATTCTGGCCAATCAACTCTGTCGGCCTGGAGAAAAGGTTGCCGATCGCGACCGGGCGGCGGAGGATTGGTTGAAGGAAGGGTTGCGGCTTCAGCAGTTGGAAAGATACCAGGGAGCCATAGACGCCTACAAAATGGCGATCAAGTTTCAGCCCGCTTTTGTGGACGCTTATTATAATTTGGGAATCGCCTACGGGAGTCTGGAAGACTCGGGCGTGGAGTTGATCCATAAAGCCATCTGGGCGTTCAAGCAGGTCATCAGAATCAAACCGGATTTTATTTACGCCCATTCCGCTCTGGGCGCATCCTATATCAAGCAGGGGGAGTACGGTGAGGCGCTGATGATCCTCACCGCGGCGTTGCAGCTGGAACAAAAAGAATCGAATATTTACTATTATCTTGGGATGGTGTCCCGGTTAACCGAGAATAAAGAAGATGCGGTGGAGTATTTGCAGGAGGCCGTTAATCTCAGTCCAAATTCGGTGCAATCCAATTTTTATCTGGGATTGACGCTGATGGAGTTGGAAAGAAACTCGGAAGCCTGCGAGGTTTTTCAGGAAGTGGTGCATGCCAAACCCGACTTTGCGGAAGTGCATTTCATGTTGGGAAATTTATATATGGAAAAGCTGGGCGACACCGACAAGGCCGTGGCTCACCTTAAAAAAGCCGAGAAGCTGTTTGTCAAGCTCGATGACAACCTCCGCCTTTCCCATGTTCGCCAGGTATTAGCCCACGAGGGCGTATGATCGCCAGGGCTTAATACGAGAACAGATTTTTGATTAAAGGAAAACCATGAGAAAAAGTTGGACGTTAAAATTCTTTGGCATCGCAGGCGGCGTCTTGCTGGCGGGATTATTGTCGCTATTATCGGCCGGGGCGTCCACCGCACAAAGTCCCTCTGAAACATTGATCCTGGAAAATATGTTGCCCAACGAGATCATTCAAAGGGCGCTCACCGACTCGTTGTACTACGAATTTGATAAATGGTTCGAAGTGTTTGAAAAAGCCATCCAACGGCTGGAAAGTTCTCCCGATACTCTGGAAAACCGAATCGATCTGATGAAGTATAATTTTTACTATTCAGGCCTTTTGGGAGAACTCTGTCACACCCTGGCTTTCACCAGCCGTTATAAAATCCAGGAAATCGCGGACCGGTTCATCAAGTACAGCAGTCGCGCCAAGGACCTCGCCAAAAAAATCCTGGACACACCGGATTTGACCGTTTCCCACAAGGCGCAGGCCAACCTGTATCTGGGGGGCGCCGAGGGTTATATCGGTATCTTCGAATACGGCGAGGGTCATCTTTTTAAAGCGCTGATCAACGGATTTCAGGCCGACACTCATTTGGAAACGGCGTTGAAGCTCGACCCCCAGCAGATAGACGCCCATTTTGGCTTGGGGATTTACCGTTACGGAAACAGCCGGCTGGGGGGATTTGGAAATTTTATCATGCAAAGTGGCCGCGATTTACGTCAGGTGGGGCTCGACCACATTGAACAGGCCATTCGGCAGAACGCGCCCTCCAAACCCCTGGCGCTGAAAACCCTGGCCTGGTTTCATATTTCCGAACAATTCAATCCGAACAATGCCGACATCCCCACCGGAAAGCCGTTGTCCGCATCCACATCCCGGTCCAAAGCCCTGGAGTTCATGGAGCAACTGGAGGCGGAATATTTTAAGAACCCTCCTTACGCGCGCTTTAAAGGCAATAAAGAACTCGCCATGATGCAGGCCCTGCAATATGTCCTGGACGGCAACTACGCATCCGCCAGGCTGAAATTTGAAGAGGTCCTTAGGGTCGCTGAGGATCTGAAAGATAACCGGGGCTTTGCCATCAATTCCCAATTGACCGATTCGGTCAAGGCGGGGATTCAATTTTGCGACCTGATGTTACTGCGGCCAGAAAAAGAGGACATGACGGGTCACCGTTCCGCTTGTTTGAAGGTGACGGAGCAATTGAATTTTTTGAAAAGCGGCGGGGCGATGGTGGAATACGATTCCAAAAAAATCCGCAGTGAGCTTCATGATGTTTTTGCCGGCAAGCTCGACGGACTTTCCCGCGATATGAAATGCTGACCCCTTAGGACGCTGGATCGGTTGCCCCTGTTTATGGCTCACTCCATCCTGTATCCGGCAGAAATTTCAACCTGACATTCTCCTTTCCCTATATTATGGGCCAACCCGACCCTCCTCCCGTGTTACGGAACCTGAAAATTTTCCTGAAAAATGTAAGGAACCCAAAGGTTTTTCGACCCTGCCATTTTAATTGCCGAAACCAACTAAAAAACGGGGAGCGCTATGTTCAGGATCGATTCGATACAGGAAGAAAAAGCAGAGGGCCGTGTCAAAAAAATTTATGCAGAATTGAATGATTCCATGGGCATCGTGCCCAATGTTTTTAAGGTGCTGAGTCTCTGGCCTGAGGGACTGGAGTTATATATGGAAATGTTTAAAAGCATGATGCTCGCCGATACCGGGCTCACCCGTTCCATAAAAGAGATGATCGCGTCCACCGTCTCAAAAATCAATCAATGTAATTATTGTTTGGGGCACCACAAAAATTTTATGAATCAATTCGGGGTTTCCTCCACAGTTGCGGAACAGATTGTGAATGATCCTCAGTCGGCGAATATTTCTGAGGCCGAAAAACGCCTGCTTTCGTATGTAGAAAAGGTCACCCGCCACGCTTACAAGGTCACGGACGCGGATGTGGAAGGATTGAAAGAAATTGGCTGGTCGCAAGAAGAAATTTTAGAGGCGACACTGGTTACCTCCCTGTTCAATTCCATCAACCGCTTTGCCGATGCCCTCGGTGTTCACCCTGAAGCCTGACTCTGTTTTCTTATAAGGTTATCCAGAAGAAAGGAAATAATATGGTTCGCTTGAAGGAAAAAAAACAAACTTTGTTATTAAGAATCGTTCTCGCCGGATGGGCACTGGTCTTGCTTTCAGGGTTTGACACGTCCAGACACAGCATTCCTGTGGATGAAATATTCGCAGGTGGACCGCCCAGGGATGGAATTCCTGCTCTCAGTCAACCCAAATTTGTAGCGGCCAAAAAGGCCAAAAATTTTATGAAGGATGAGGATCGTGTACTGGGTTTGGCTAGAAATGGTCAGGTCAAAGCCTATCCCATCAAAATCCTGAACTGGCATGAAATCGTCAACGACACCATCGGCTCTCAGGCAGTGGTGGTCACCTTTTGCCCTTTGTGCGGCACCGGGATGGTGTTCGACGGAAAAATAAATGGCAAGAGTTTGACCTTCGGAGTATCCGGTCTGCTTTATCAAAGCGACATGTTGCTGTACGATCGCAAGACCGACAGCCTGTGGTCTCAAATCAAGGGAGAAGCGGTGACAGGCCCGCTGATGGGCGCTCGTTTGAAACTGCTTTCGTCCACCCAAACCACCTGGGGGGAGTGGAAGAAAAAATATCCTGAAACACTCGTTCTATCACAAAAAACCGGCCACCGCAGGGACTATGACCGGGATCCCTACATGGGTTACTACACCAGTTCCCGGTTGATGTTTGAAGTGAAGAATCGAAATAAGAACTACCACCCAAAGGAGAGAGTCATCGGGTTGGAACTGGGCGGCAAGTTCAAAGCTTATCCCTTTTCAGAACTTGCCAAAGCCAAACAGCCGGTGACGGATGAACTGAACGGCGTCTCCCTGCAAGTGATTTTCGATAAACAATCACAAACTGCGGTGATCCGGGATCAAAAAGGAAAAGAGCTTCCATCCGTTGTGGGCTTCTGGTTCGCGTGGTATGCCTTTCACCCGGATACAGAAGTTTTTAAGGTGAAACAGTAACCTTATTTTTTCTACACGAAATTCTTCGCCGCCCTTTCTGGAAATCTTTCCTCATCAAATTTAAATACTAATAAAACTCAGATCCTTTTTTGGGATATTATTTATTGCATCCCATTGCAAGGAAGACGATACTTGGTCGGTAAAGTTTTGTCGGCGGAAAAAACGTCGCTTCAACTGGGATTATCCACAAAAAGCAATCGCCCACCACATCGTCCGGGAGCAAATCATGAAAATTGGTTTTATAGGGTTGGGAAAAATGGGAGCCAATATGGTCGAACGCCTTCTTCGGGGAGGCCATGAAATTGTTGCCTACGACAGATCTGAGGACATGGTGGGTGAGATCGAGAAGAAAGGCGGCACAGGTTCAAAATCCCTGACCGAGATGGTGGAAAAACTTCCAGAGCGTAAAATCGTGTGGTTGATGGTTCCCGAAGGCAAACCGGTGGAGGATAGCATTGCCGATTTGGTCCCCCTTCTGAAAGGAGGAGGCATCATCATCGACGGAGGTAATTCCAACTGGCGGCAAACCCAGACGCGTGCGAAGGAACTTGAATCTAAGGCAATAGATTACCTCGATTGCGGCACCAGTGGCGGGGTGTGGGGGTTGGAGAACGGCTATTGCCTGATGTCCGGTGGCAAGGCGTCCGCCTGTAAGGAAGTCGAACCCGTGTTCAAGACCCTGGCTCCCCCAGAGGGTTATTTATACTGTGGGCCGTCTGGAGCCGGGCATTTCGTGAAAATGGTTCATAATGGCATCGAATACGGAATGATGCAGGCCTATGCGGAAGGCTTCGAAATCATGGAAAAATCCCCCTTCGATCTGGATATCCTGGGCATCAGCAAAGTCTGGCAACACGGAAGCGTGGTGCGGTCGTGGTTGCTGGAGCTTGCGGAACTGGCCTTTCAGGACGATCCCAAACTTTCTGAAATCAAGAGTTATGTTCAGGACAGCGGAGAGGGGCGATGGACGGTTCAGGCGGCGATGGATTTTGATGTGCCGGCCCCGGTCATCACGATGTCCCTTCTGGCCCGGTTTCAATCGCGCCAGCCGGATTCGTTCGGCATGAAAGTTCTGGCGGCGCTTCGCAACCAGTTCGGCGGCCATTCGATCAAGAGGAAATAAAATGGAAAAACCGGATAATTGCATATTAGTCATTTTTGGCGCATCTGGCGATTTAAGCAAACGCAAGCTGATCCCGTCCCTGTTCGATCTATACCGGCAGGATTTTCTGCCGGAGAAATTTTCCGTATTGGGAGTGGGCCGTTCCAAACTTGCCGACAGCAAATTCCGCGACCGCATGATGGAGAGCGTCGAAGAATACAGCGAGAGTGACGAGCCGGTGGACAAGGAGGCATTGCAAGCCTTCCTGAAAAAATTCCATTTCATATCCATGGACCCATCCAACAGCGAGGATTTTGCCAAGTTGAAATCCAAGCTGGAGACTTTGGACACGCGGTATAAAATTGGCGGCAATTATATTTATTACCTGGCCGTTCCCCCCAGCACCTACCAGCCGATCATTCAAAGTCTCGGTTCCCAGGGACTGCAAAAGGAAAATTCTGCAACGGATAGTTGGAAGCGTTTGATCATCGAAAAACCGTTTGGGTATGATCTGGAATCGGCATTAAAGCTGATGAAAGTCATGAAAAGAGTTTTCAACGAACCGCAGATTTATCGGATCGACCATTATCTGGGAAAAGAAACGGTACAAAATATTTTAGTGTTCCGGTTCGCCAACGGTATATTTGAACCCCTGTGGAACCGAAATTATATCCATCATGTTGAAATCACCGCCGCTGAAAGCATCGGCGTGGAAGATCGCGGCCAGTATTATGACGGCGCCGGGGCTTTACGCGATATGGTGCAAAACCATTTGATGCAGATCATGGGCGTCTTCGCAATGGAATCGCCTTCCTCCTTTGACTCGACGGCAGTGCGCAATGAAACGGTCAAAGTCTTTCAGTCGCTCCGGGATATTCCGCGCGATCAAGTGAGTAAATTCGCCGTGCGCGGTCAATACACCACCTCGGTGATCGAGAAGGAAATCATCCCCGGTTACCGCGATGAAAAAAATATCGCCGAGGGTTCCCGGACGGAAACCTTTGCCGCACTCAAAGTTTTTATCGACAACTGGCGCTGGGGCGGCGTTCCGTTTTACATCCGCGCCGGCAAGAGACTGCCCACCCGCGTGACGGAAGTGGCCATCCATTTCAAACCCACCCCGCATTTTTTGTTTGCCCAGGGCAGTCAGGAGACCGACGGCCTAAACCAACTCATCATCCGGATTCAGCCGAACGAAGGGCTTGCCCTGAAGTTTGCCTTGAAAGTTCCCGGACAGGGGTTCAAGGTGCAAAATGTCAGCATGGATTTTCATTATTCCGGACTTTCCAACACTCGCGTTGCTTCCGCCTATGAACGTTTACTGCTGGACTGCATGTTGGGGGACTCGACCCTCTATGCCAGGGGCGATGCGGTGGAAGCCTGCTGGAAGTTTGTCGATCCCATTTTGCAGGAATGGAAAGACAACCCAGAGCTTAAAGTCCATGGCTATCCCGCGGGAACCTGGGGGCCCAGTGAAGCCAATCAATTGTTTCAGGAACATGGGATCGAATGGCGCTACCCGTGTAAAAATCTGGTCGATGACGGTATCGTATGCGAGTTTTAAGTGACTAGCATGATGCTGGGTTCAATATTGCCGTGCGATGGATTTATGGCTAAACAAATTCTGGCTGGTGAAGAAATTAACTGACCGTCGCTGTCGCGGCTCGCGATGATTAAATAGACGATTTGACTACAGGCCCCAAATGACTGCCGCAATAAAAGTTTTCCCTAAACCCGAAAAGCTGGCCGAAGCCATTGCTGTTGAATTAAAAAAAGCGTCAAAACAGGCGTTTTATGCCGGACAGTCGTTCAACCTGGTCCTAGCCGGCGGAAGCACACCTCGTAACGTGTATCAGGTTCTGGCAAGACCGGAATTTAAAACTTCCATCCCCTGGGAGTGCATTCATTTTTTCTGGGGCGACGAACGTTGCGTGCCTCCTGACCATGAAGACAGCAACTTTCGCATGGCCCGTGAAACCTTATTAGAACCCCTCAATATCCCGCAAGAAAATATTCACCGCATGCGTGGGGAAAACGATCCAACCACTGAGGCCGCACGATATGCCGAAGAAATAATAAAGGCTATAAATCCGGCATCGGGTGCAATACCCCGGTTCGATTGGATTTTTTTGGGGTTGGGCGCCGATGGCCACACCGCCTCTCTGTTTCCAGGATGCGAACCGATTGAAGACCCATCGGGCCTGTGCGCCGTGGCTGTCCAGCCTGAAAGCGGGCAACAACGCATCACCCTCACCGCCCGGGTTTTGAATCAGGCGAAACGGGTTTCCTTCATCGTCACCGGAAAGAGCAAGGCGCAAGTGGTTACAGATATTCTGAGCAAATCTTCGAAAAACAAAAACTACCCCGCCGCCCACGTGCATCCCACGCAGGGAACACTCGAATGGTATCTGGATAAAGAAGCGGCAGAAAAGCTAAAATCAACTTATTGAATCAGGAAACCATCACTTCAATCCGGTGAATGCCTGAGGTGCCGGAGGGGAAAGGGTCGCGCAGGTCGTCTTGTTGCAGACCGCTGTATTGGTCTGCGGCGCGGACGGCGATGCGGGTGCGTCCAGGCCGGTGAAAGGTGCAGGGGAATTTCCAGAACACCCACGAATATGTGGACAACGGTTTTTCCAGTTGCGCCAGCGACCAGGTTTTTTCTCCGTCGATGGAAACCTGTACGTATTGAATCCCCCGGTCTCCAGCAAAAGCGATTCCTTTGATAACGGTCTGGCGGGAACGCAACACTTCGTTGTTTTCCGGCAGGTCGATGCGTGAAATAATTTTTACTTTGGCCTCTTTGGACCACCCCTTTTTGTGCCAGTATCCCTTAGGCCGGTGATTGGCCACCTCGATTTCCTTGATCCATTTCATCTGCTTGATGCCATAGAGTCCGGGAATCAATAAGCGCACGGGAAAGCCGTGATTGAGCGTCAGAGGCTCGCCGTTCATCTTATAGGCCAGCATGGCGGCGGGGTGCCTGGCTTTTCTGAGCGGGATGCTTTCGTAATAACCGTCTTCGGCTTTTATGATGAGCGTGTTCGAGAAAAAATACGGGTCGGCCTCGTCGAGCAGGTCTTTTAAGGAAATCCCTTCCCATTCCGCATTGCCAATGGCGCGTCCGCCGACCGGGTTGCCGATGCAGTTCAAGGTTATGATGCGTTTAACGGAAGGACGGGAAAGGATCTGCCGGTAATCAAGCGTCAAGGGCTGATCGATTTTTCCTTTGAGGGTCAATCGCCAGTGGTCGACCCCCTGCCGCAAGGATTTTGGCGGACCGGAGTAATCCTCAATATAGAATTCTTCGACAGGAGTGATGGGCAGAGGGAGCTTGCGCGTTTTGAACACACGTGGCACCATATCCGCCAAAACTTTAAGAGGAAAGGCCAGTAGAAATAGCAGATTGAGTAACAGAAGATGTAAAAACTGCGACCGGTTCATTGTCTGTGGCTGGTGGTGCTCACCGGTGGCTGGTTACCCGCAACAGGAATCCGAATCGGGCGACTCGGCGGGAGTTTCGGAATCATGGTCGGTCACGATGAAGTGCGCCGAATAAGGCGCGGTTTGCAAGAGCAAAGCCTGGTTCTCGTCGATGTCGACGGGAACGCCCACCGGATAGGTATTGCCATGGTGCGTGATGGAGTCGAACGGACCGGCATAGGTGGCGGTGAGATCACTGCAACAGGAAGCGTCGGCGGATTCGCTGGATTTCAGGGCTTCCAGGGTGTAGGAATAAAATTTAACGTCTTCCACAATTTTCCAGAGGTAATCTTTTTTTATCTGGAAGCCGTGAAAGCCGTGAGGCCGGGCGGCTTCGAGGAATTCATTCAAGGTCAAGGCGCCGGAAATACACTCGCCCCATAATTCCTTGTGATTGCGCATTTCTTCGGGAACTTCCTTTTCGGAAATAATATCGGCGATTACAAACCGGCCTCCCGGTTTCAGGATGCGGTTGATTTCCTCAAACACTTCCTTTTTATTCGTGGACAGGTTGATGACGCAGTTGGAGGTCACAAGGTCCACCGATTGATCTTTTAGAGGAATGGCCTCCAGAAATCCCTTTTTAAATTCCACATTGTTGTAGCCAAGATTTTCAGCCACCCGGAGGGCGTTTTTCTGCGCGACTTTTAGCATCTCATCGGTCATGTCGATGCCGATGACTTTGCCGGATTCGCCGACCAGTTTTGCGGCGATGAAACAGTCGATGCCGCCGCCGGAACCAAGGTCCACAACAGTGTCGCCTTGCCGGATGTTGGCCCGGTTCACGGGACTGCCGCAACCGTAGGAAATTTCCCGGACTTCTTCGGGGATGTGCGAAAGATCTTCAGCGTCGTATTGCGTGGGACAGCACAGGCTTTCCTGGCTGGCCAGAGCCGCGTTTGAATAAAAACTGCGGACGTCTTCTCTTGAAACGTCTTTCTTATCCTCTGCATCACAACACGATCTGCTTTCGTTCATTTGCCTTCCCTTTCATTATTTATCAGGCACGTTTCTACTTGTTGGCCTCTATCATTTTTTTGATTTTTTGTTTTGATTCCTGGGGCAATGTTTCATTTGCCTTCACTGGAAAATCTTCCCGGCCCAGATTTTTTGATAAGCCTCTAATGATTTCCAATTGCTTCTTATAGTACAGGCAAACCTCGCACATAGACAAATGGATTTTTATCTTCAACCGCTTGATAAAGGAAACCCGATGATCCATCATTTCTGAAATGAGAGGGGAGGTATCCTGGCAGGTCAGGCTCAACAAGCCTAATAATGTACTCATCATTTTTCCCATAATTTCACTATTCCTGGTTTTTCCCGTCAAACCAATGGATTTCCAGACAATTCTTGAGTTGATTCCGGGCCCGATGCAGAATGACCCATAAGTTGGTCGGTTTGATATTGAATTCATTACAGATTTGTTCTGTACTCACCCCGTCGATCTCCTTGAGGACAAAGACCTGGCGATATTTATCCGACAAATTGTCGAGGCAAAGCATCAGTTTTTCTGAAAGTTCCTGATTTACCGCCGATTTTTCAGGGTCCAACTGCCAATTCCGGGGCATTTTTTGCCAATTCCCCAGCGAGTCATATCCACATGGGTCGGGGTCGTCCTCGGGAGACAGGTCAAATAACCGGTCCTTCTTGATTTCACGGAAGTGATCCAGAATTTTATGTTTGAGAATGCCGAAAAGCCAGCTTTTTTCCGAGGCTCGCCCGGCATAGGAAGGGATGGCCTGCAGGGCGGCCAGAAAAGTGACCTGCACGATTTCCTCCGCCGCTCCCTGATCCCTGACGCGGAGCAGGGTATAGCGATACATGAGATCCCCATAGCGGTCCACCCATTGATTGGCGTCGATTTCCTGTTTATTCATGCTTCCTGTGATTACGATATATTTATTGCTGGCATCTTTATTAATAAGCTGTGGCCAACCGCCGCACTCTTTTTCCCCTCGATGAAAAAATGGGTGTGATGATTCCCGCCCGGTTCGATTGAGGGGTTTGGGGAGTTATCCTACCAATTTTTCCTTGATTCTGATTTCATAAAATTGTTTCAGAACGGATTTGGCGATTCTAAAGGGATTGAAGGAAATATCTATGGGAAGTTCCGCCATCTGGAAATCGGAAACTTTTAAGGATTCCAGGTCGCCTTCGCCATGGAGTTCAATGGCGTTTAAATCATGCGTTCCAAATTCTTTTTGCCGCGCCGCTTCCAGGGCATACACTTTCTCGGGCGGGACCCGCACGATTTCTGTGAGCACCCGGTCTAGGGCCGTCATGTCCCGCCCCGCCGCCAGCACTCCAAGCGAATAAGGCGTGCCGTTGGCCGGCCCCTGCCCCTGCATGGCTTGAATCCCGTCAACAATAGTGAGGGTGGGCTTGACGTGCCTTGCGATGTCCACCAGCATCCTGCCGAATTTAACCTTGTCATTGTTTACCAGGCAATGCAGGACAGGTTTGCGTTTTCCGATGACCAATCCAAACAGGTTTTTTATGCTCAAAGTCAGCGTCATCTGGCAATGGGATTTGAATTTCGGCAGATTGATGATGTGGTCGTAATGGGTCAGGTTTCCGGCGATTTTAAGATGCGCAATATTCTCTTCCGTCCTGAACGCTACGGGATTTGCAAGCGGGACGAATCTTACGCCATACTTTTTAATCAGAGGACCGTATCCCGCTTTATGGGCCACCGCGTTTAAACTGCCAAGGGCGGGACTGTCGCTGATATCAATCCGGTCGATCGAGTGGTCTTTGAGAACCCGGCAAACCGCTTCGAGAAGGACGGGGTGCGTCGTCACGCATCGGTCGGGCATGAAGGCGCGGAGCAGGTTCGGTTTGAGCATAACTTTCTGCCCGGACTGAAAAGAGGATGGCTTGGAATCGAACAGGGCGAAGCTTTCCCGGACGAAGTTTTCCACCGCTTCCAGGTCGTATGATTCAATTTTTCGCAGGAGAATCTGGGTTTTCATAATGGTCGATTATACTTGGATGGGCAGGAGAAACAACAATCTTTACAGGGATTGCGGAGGGTCTAAGGTTGCTGGTAAAGCAGTTTGTAAACCCCGTGATTACGCAAAACGTGTTTGACGTACCGCCGTGTTTCCGGATAGGGAATGGATTCGATGAAAACATCGGGATCGTCAATGGCGCTGAATCGTTTGAGCCATTTTTTTAGAACATGCGGTCCGGCATTGTAGGAAATGAGAATGTGCATTCCATTATTTCCAAACCGCTTGTTCAACTGGCTGAGATATTTGATCCCGAGCCGGATGTTGAGATCGGGGTCGTAAAGCAATTTCTCATCGTAAGGTTGTTCGTATTGGTCGGAGCCATACAGTCGCTTGCCCGTTTCCGGCATGATCTGCATCAGGCCCCGGGCCCCGGCCCACGACAGGGCTTCCGCCTCAAACAGGCTCTCCTGCCGGATCAACCCTTTGACAAAATAGGGGTCAACATTATGCGACCGAGAAACTTCCCGGATGGTATCGGCGTGGGCCAGCGGGAAGAAATTTTTCCAAAACTGTTCGGACAGGTTTTTTTCGCCACTTTTGGTTTTGTAGTTTCTATATAAATGCAGGAGCCGAACCGATTGTGTGTAGGCTTTCGCCTGACTGTACAGGTTGGACAGCCACATCACACCCGCCAGGTTTTTTCGAACCGATTTTTCAAGGTGACGAATTTCCCATTTAGCGTTTTCGTAAAACCCAAGACCGGTCATCTCCACCGCACGGGAATGATGAAATTTTTCATCGAGGGTCAGGGCACGGTTCAGTCGGATGTCGGAATTTCTTCTGGTTTCTTTTAAGGCGACCTTTCGGATGGTGTATTTGGCTTCCGTTTTTATGGGTGTGGGGTTTTTTGTCAACCGCTCCTGGGCTCTGATCCCGCTGAATGTGTAGGGATAATTCTGGGCAAGGTCCCGATAACTTTTCTGCGCCACGCTCACCTTACCCTGTTTTTCCAGGGATTTGGCCTGCCAGAACAGGTTGTTTTCGATGAAATCCCCTGCCGGGTAATGCCGTGCGTTTTCCTTGAACTGGTCGTGGGCTTTTTGGTAATGACCTTCGAGATAATGAACCCATCCTATGCGCCATGCGCCCCATTGGGCATACTCTGCGGTGCCGAATTTGCTCACCAGGCGATTGTATTGTTTGAGGGCCTTAGCGTATTGCTTATTGCCTTCGTGAACTCGTCCAATGATGAACTGGGATTTAATGGCAATATTTGAAACTTTTCCGTTTCCGACGGCTTTTTCGAGGTGGCTGATGGCCTTTTGGTCCTGACTCAGGTTCCAAAGCTGTCGTCCGATTTCATAATGCGCCTCGGCCACCCGGCGGTGTTTGGGATAATTTTTCAAAAAAGTTTTGAGTATCCGGATGGCCTCGGAGCGTTTTCTCAGCCCCTTGTAGGCCCGGGTCAAGTGGAAATATAAATCGACAGGCAGTCGGGATTCGGGTCGAGCGATTTCCTGGACTTCCGTGACGACCTGCTCATAGCGGACCGCCTTGATGAGGTTTTTTATCCGCCGGGAACGCTCTTTAAGACTCAATGGAAGAGGGGGGACGCCGGGCAGTTTGGCCAATCGTTTCATTTCCGAAAGCCCTTCCAAAGTAATGGGTTCGGAGGGATGTTGGATATATAGTTTGCGAAACTCGGCGTAGGCCTCATTTTGCTGGCCCAATTCCAGATGAAGTTTGGCTTTTTGGGAAATCATTTCCGGAAGGGCGGTCTTAAATTCATCCAAGGATGATTTTTTGGAAATGCGTTTCACCGCTTGCTGCAAAACCGTTATGGCCTGTTTTGGCCTTTTCAACTGTTTTAATATTTCGGCGTGCAAAAGCTGGGTCTGGGAATAGGTGACCGTCTGGGGAAAATGTTGCAATAAATATTCGATTTGCTTCAAGGCCGCTTCGTTTTTACCGTCGCTAAAATTGGCTTGTGCCAGGGAAAAACGGACGTAATCTTCTATTTTGGGATATTCCTTAAGGCTTTTCGTGAAAAGCTCAATGGCTTTTGCAGGGTCATTTTTTTTCAGATGGATATGGCCCAAAAGATAACCGGCGCGCTGGCTCTCGGTCTGATGGGCGCCGGCGTTGGTGATGGCGAGAAGACGATTCTTGGCTTTGGAAAACTTGCCCTGATTGAAAAGCCTGACGCCCTCCTTGTAGGAACTAGTATCTCCGGCTTGGCTGAAAGTAGGCAGGGCTATGCTTAAAATGCAAGCCAGAACTAGAGCCGCCGCTTGAGGTAAATGGGAAAGAATTTTATCCCGCAGGGTTTCGGGGGTGTCGCTGTTTGTCGCCTCAACCGGAATGGTGTCTGGCACCTTTTTGAACCAGGTGATCTGCCGTTTGGCGTAGTGCCGGGTTTCACGTTTGGTTTCATAGATTGCCCGGTCAAGGGGAATTTCGCCTTGCAGGTGATGGACCATTTGGGCATACCCTATGCTTTGGAACGGTTTCAAGGTTTTGTCATGTCCCTGACTCAATAGATTCTTCACTTCATCGACCAGACCCTTTTCGATCATATCGTCCACTCGCCTGTTAATGTTGTCATAAAGAACCTGCCGGTTCCAGTGAATCAGAAAAGTTTTTATGGGGAATTCATGAGCCGCGGAAGATTCGCCGGAATGAAACTCGGAAAACTTTTTTCCCGTTTGTCGATAAACGCCAAGCGCCCGTTCGATGCGCATAGAATCGGTGGCCGAGATCGTAGACGCAGATTTCGGGTCGATCCGGTTCAGTTCTTCGTGCAGAGGCTCAATGCCGTGTTCCTGGATTTCAGATTGGATCGCGTGCTGGATTTCCCGGGAAATGGGAGCCGCGCAATCGTGATCTTGGGTCAATACTTTTATGTAGAGCCCGGTTCCCCCCACCAGTATGGGGATTTTTCCGGCATCCATAATTTCCCGTATGTGCTCCAAGGCGCGGGTTTTGAAATCGAACGCATTGAACGTTTCGTTAGGTTCCAGAATATCGATGAGGTGGTGGGGAATGCGTTCCCTCACTTCCCGCGAGGGTTTGGCGGTGCCGATGTCGAAATATTTGTAAACCTGCATCGAATCGGCGTTGATGATTTCGGTGTCGAGCTTTTCAGCCAAGGCCACCGCAGTGTCGCTCTTTTTCGATGTCGTCGGACCCGCCAGAATGATTAAAGGAATCATAAATTTGTTTCATTTCTTCGGTGTAGGAGTTTTTGTTTTCGTAAACATAAAGCGGCGCTTCCACCACGCAGTCGGGCCGATAATTCTTGACGCCTTCTACCAGAAAAATTTTGGCTTCGGCGGTCCGGTTCCCATGAATGAAACGCAGGCGCGAGGGATACAGCCCCCAGGCTTTCATTTCGGTCAGCGTCTCGTTCAGCCGGATGGGGGGATAAGCCAGAGCGATTTTCCCGCCCGGTTTCAACAGGGGGGCGCTCAGTTCCAAAATAGCAGCGAGATTGAGTAAAATTTCGTGCCGGGCGATGGCCTTTTCCCCGTTGGGGTTCTTGCGCCCGGTGTCGGTCTTTCTGAAAGGCGGATTGGAGACGACAAGATCGAACGCTTCTTTTTCCAGAGTCGGCGCGACCTTTAAGAAATCTCCGTGAATCGCCTGAACACAATCAACGAGTTTATTTTGACGGATATTTTCCTCAGCCAGATTGTAAAGCGATTTCTGCACCTCAACAGCGGTGACCTGTGCATCCGGTTGCCGCGTGGTCAAAAGCAGAGGAATGACGCCGCACCCGGTCCCAACATCCAGGACCGAAAACCCCGCCTCAATCCGTATGAAGTCCGCCAGCAGAAAAGGCTCGATGGAATAGCGGTAACCTTCGTTATTTTGTTCAATAATCATGCGGGAGTTATAGGAGAATATCTATGTATATCATTGTAATTTAGTATTTTAACTAAATTCGGCGGAATAGGCAATGGCGTCTTCTTCAACACTGGGACCTCTCAGGGGCTTAGAGCCAGAGGAGGGGGCTTTGGGGGGGAGGTGGATTCTGGGCCATCAACTCAAGATCAGGAAAAAATAAAATAAAATGGGGCGGAAAAAATCAAAAACCCTTGTATTTCCGCTCATTATGAACCCTTTCGGGGTCCTTCTGCAAATTACATTCACATAGGGCAGATTCATGATTGCGTCCTTGCAAGTATTTGTTATATAATAGTTTAAACAATTTTAGTTGAAATTTCGTCAGACTTTTTAGTCTTTCAATTGCAGTTTTTCTTTTTTTTTAGCGGGCATCCTAATGGAATTTTTGTCTACGGAACAGGTTTGGGGAATTTTTATGTTTTTCGTGGGAGCGGGCGTCCTGAGTTGGTGCAGTCATTGGGAACGCATGCAGCAGGAGTGGCTGAAAAACCCCAGAAACAAATATAGAAAATCCAGAAGAAAAACCGATTTTGCCCTTCCCACCACATTACGCGGGACGATGATGACGATCTCAGGAAGTTTGTTGGCCTTTACGGGGATCACCCTGTTCTTTCTTCACATCGTGTGAAGTGTTATTGAAAATTAAATCCACGAGCTCAAATTTTTGATTCCTGAAAATCTTTCCAAAATCAAAAAGGCCAAAACCCTTTCTTCTTGTCGCTCAGCACGGTAGCAATCATTTCTTTTTCAAACATCACGGGATAATGCCGCAGGCTGACAAGATATCCGTCCACTGAGGCGGAATATTCCTCCAGGGTTTCTCCGGTTGCAATACTTATCATCTCTCCCAGCTTTTGCCCCTTTTGCAGAAAACCGCCCACTTCCACCTCGGCCAGAAACAGGCCCGCATGCGATGACATTACGGCATGCTCGGCATTCAGGGGATAGACCTGTAATTTTTCAACTTCCTTTTTAGTCTTGCTGGTGGTCAGGACGCCGGTTTGCACCATCAAATTTACCAGACCCGTGAATATGGAATCGCACAATGCGCGGTCCAATGCCTTTGGTTTTCCGGCGGAGATCATCAGGCAAGGAAAATCATTTTCCCGCCAGTGTCCGAACAGGCTCAACTTGAAAGTCGTGGAATCCGAGAGTTTCCTGGCGACAGCAAATCCCAGGCTTTCCGCCATTTTTCTGATTGGCCGGTCTGGGTCCGCCAGTTGAATATGGACGGCGTCCTCATATAGAGGGTCGGCTGTTTTCAGGATAACCCCATGGGTGGAATCGGATGTGTGGGTGAAGAGGGCTCGTGCGATTCGTTCCGCCGCTTCTCCCTTGTCGTTGCCTGGAAAAGCCAGGTCAAAGTCGAGGTCATCGAAAGACCACAGCGGGCTTCCGGATTGCGCCGCAGGCACGTTGACAATGGGAAAAATTTGGACTCTTCCTTTTAATTTATAATCCGGTTCCTGGCCGCTGGCGACCCGGTCCATAAACCGGGTGAGGAGAGAACTGATATAAATCCCGTTTACCTGATCCCCGTGCAATCCGCTGACAATCGAAAGGACATTGCCTTTAGATTTACTTCCCTCCCAGGAATTCTTGCAAAGCGTGATCGCGTCGCCAAAAGGGGTTGGAATGGACAGAAGGGTTTCTTTCACGGTCAGCGGATTTCTTTCAAGGCGATTCGGGCGAGCGGAGCCCCCTGGTAAGTCACCGGCTGTTCCCGGAGGGTGAACAGGACCCCGTCGGCGGGAAAGGTCACCGTTTCCAGAACCTCGCCTTTAAGGGCATCGACGATCGTCCCCAGTGTTTCGCCCTTTTGAACATGAGCCCCTAAAGCGGCATTGCCGATAAACAGGCCTGCATGACCGGCCTGAACCAGAGCGACCTGTTTCGGATGGATCAGAAGGGGTTGTTTGATTTTTGGCAGAGGGTCCACGAGGTCGAGAACACCGGTCTGCCGAAGCAGGTGGATCATTCCTTGAAAAATCTGTTCACAATATTCCTGATGGATACGCAGGCAGATCCCCGTTTCCACCACCAGTGTGGGGATTTTTTTACGGTTGAGGTTGTATCCCAGTGTCGATTCAAAAACCGGTGCGGAGGGATGCACCCAGACGACGTTCATATTACACAGGGCGGCAAGAGGAATGAGCTTTTTATCAAACTCTTCAATGATCCGTATCTGCGGGAGTTCTTTCAAATGTAAATTACTGGCATGAAAATCGACGACGATATCTGAGGATATCTGCAGGTCTTCGACCAGCGACCGGGCAAACTCGGCAGGGAGCGAGGGGTCCGTTTTTTCTCCCATTTTCCGGTTCATGTCCATCGAGAAAAAGGGCCAGAGCCGCGTCCCGGAACCCAGGGCCTCCGGGTTCACTGCCGGGTAAACGTGAACCTCTCCCTGAAACGCCTGAGGACGGGTGGCTTTGAGCTGGCGCAACGTTGCAATGAGGAGGTGGCAAAGGTAAACCCCTTCCAACTCGTCCCCGTGCAGACCGGCCACGAAGGAGATGCGCTTGACCGGCTTGTCCCGGACCGAAGTGAAGGTCTGCCTGATGAGTTCAATGGCCCCCCCCAGGGGATTCTCGCTGGAAATGATTTTATGTGTTTTCAATCCTGATTCCCCACCCTGCACCGGGGGATCGCGCTCACCCTTTGCGGTTTCATGGTCCCTCGGGATTTTTCTTTTTTTTGATCTGAATCTTCATGGCGTCGATTTTTCTTTTGAGGGTGTTGCGGTTGATGCCCAGGGCTTTTGCCGTGGGCACCTGCTTGCCCGAAAAATGGTCAAGGAGAATTTCGAACAGGTGTTTTTCCATCGACTGGATCAAGCGATCGTGAAGGTTGTCTTCTTCATCCCATTTGTTATTCTTGAGATAATCGCGGATCAGTTGGTTCAGCTTTTTTTCCCATTGTTCGTTCAAAGGTGCCGCGTCTTGTGTGTCTGCCACCAATTGCCTGGGAAGATGATCCGGGAGGATGGGGCCTGATAGAGCCAGAACCAGCGCCCGTTTGATGACGTTCTCCAACTCACGGATATTGCCGCGCCAGGAATGATTGCCAAGCAGGCGTTCAGTGGAAGGCGAAAGATAAACCGTTCCCTCAGCCAGAGTGGGCGAAAACTTTTTCAAAAAATGATTGGCCAGTAAAGGCACATCCTCCAGCCTCTCGCGCAGAGGCGGCAGGTGAATGTGGATGACATTCAATCGATGAAATAGATCTTCGCGGAATAGCTTCCGCTCCATTAATTGTTCCAGGTCCTGATTGGTGGCGGCGAGGATGCGGACGTTCACCTTGAGCGGGGTTTTCCCCCCGACCCGATAAAATTCATGGTCCTGAAGCACCCGCAAAATTTTTGCCTGCAGGGGCGATTCCATGTCGCCAATTTCATCAAGGAATAAGGTTCCGCCATCCGCCAGTTCAAATTTACCCTGTTTGCGTTCAACCGCTCCGGTAAAGGCGCCTTTTTCGTGGCCAAACAGTTCCGATTCCAACAGCTCTCGGGAGATGGCCGCGCAGTTGATGGCAATGAACGGTCGCTCGCTCCGCTTGGAATAATAATGCAGGGCCTGGGCGACCATTTCCTTTCCGGTGCCGCTTTCTCCGGTGATGAGAATGGGCAGGTCGGCGGCGGCGGATTTTCCGATGGTCTTGAAAACCTCCTGCATCTTTTTACTTTTGCCTATTATGGCATCTATTGAAAACTCTTCGGTAGAGTTTTGCGGTGCCTCCGTCGGTGGAGCTTGTATCTTCCGGGACACCAGCGCCTTGTCCACCAGAGCGAAAACTTCGTCAAAGTCGAAGGGTTTGCTGATGTAATCATAAGCGCCCAGACGCATGGCCTCGATGGTGTTATTCATCGTGTCCTGCGCGGTCATGACCACGACCCGGGTGTCCGGGTTTATTTTTTTTATCTGGTTCAGTAATTCCAGTCCGGTCATGCCCTCCATGAAAATATCCGTGAACACGGCCAGGTAATCGTTATTCTGGATTTTGTTCAGGGCCTCCTCGCCACTTTCTGCGGTGTCCACCAGGAAATCTTTTTTCCCGAACGCCTTTTTGAATACCCAGCGGATGTTTTCTTCGTCATCGACGATTAAAATTTTAGGGTTTTGGTTCATGGGTTTATTTTATCACCTCTGCTGCACAGGAAGAAATAGCTGGACCGTCGTTCCAAGCCTTTCCTCGGAGGTGATTTTGATTTTCCCCCCATGGTTTTCAACGATTTTCAGGGAAATGGGCAGTCCCAGTCCACTGCCTTTGCTTTTGGTGGTGAACAGGGGAGTGAACAGATTTTTCATGGCGGATTCGCTGATGCCCGCTCCCGAATCAACAATCTCCACGACGATACTTTGCCCAGGGTTCGCGGTGTGGGAGGTTTTGATGCTATAGCCCGTACTGACACGCGTGACCAACTGGATTTTTTCATTCTCGGAAGAAGCTTCGATGGCGTTTCTGATCAGGTTGGAAAAAACCTGTTTGAGCTGGTCTTCATCCGCCTGGATGGGGGGAAGGCTGGGATCATAAACTTGTTCCAGGCGGATATTTTTTTGCGCCATGACCTCCTGCTCCAGCAGGGTGATGTCTTTTAAAACTTTATGGATATTTGTTTCCTTAATGTTCAATTCCCTGGGCCGGGTGAAATCCATCATCCGTTCGATCAATCGGTTGATCCGGTCCACCTCGGAAATGACCACATCGAGGTATTCCTGTTGCTCCGGGTTTTCCAGTTCCTGTCTGAGCAGTTGCGCCGATGCGCGGATACCGCCCAGCGGATTCCTTATCTCATGCGCCATCCCCAGAGTCAGGGATTCCATATGGGACAAGTTGTCGAGGGTGCGGGAAAACTCCTGCAGTTCCTTTAACCGGCTCATATCCTTGACCAGGAGGACCGCTCCCTGGATCTGTCCGTCCTGATCCAGAAACGGGGAAAGGGTCAGGCTGACGGGGAAAGGCGTCGCCGTGCTTTTCTGGAACCCTTCGCATTCGATATCGCGATAGGAGATGCCCGTCTCGAGCACGCTCTCGACTTTGTTCAGGAGGTCCTGTTGTACGGGGAAAAGTTCGGACAAAGTGCGACCCTCAAAAAAATCCTTTGACCGGCGAAACATTTCCTCCACAGCCGGATTGCTTTTTTGAATGGTCAAGTCCCTGGAAACCAGTAGAACGCCATCGATGAGAGAGGAGAAAATATTTTGCAACAAAACAGGAACCTCCTCTAGGTGGCTGAAAAAATTATTTAGAGGTTTTAGATTTGTTCTTTTTGCCGCCGGAATAGGGGTTTTTTGCAGTGGATTTTTTGGCCGCCGGTTTCTTTTCAGCGGGTGGCGCTTTGGCTGGCTTGGCTTCCGTCTTTTTGGGCTCGCTATCGCTTTTTGGAGACGAGGAGTCTCCCGTCTCTGGTTTCGCCTGTTTCTGGTCCTTGTCCCAACCCTGTTTTCTAGAATCCGAAGGGTAGTCGTTGGCGTACCAGCCACCGCCTTTGAGAATGAATCCTCCGGCGGAGACCAGTCGGCGGACTTTGCCGGTGCAACCATTTTCATTGTGTTTCTTCAGCGGCTTGGCGGAAATCGGCTGGATCACTTCAAAAGTAGAGCCGCATTTTTCACATTCGTATTCGTAAATAGGCATTTATTCCTGACTCCTAGGCAGAGACAATATTACAGGTTCATCTTAGAGGATAAAATCCAAATGGGGAAATAGCAAGATTCCCGGTGAATTTAGATGAAAAATTCTGTCTGACGGAACGGGGGGAGGGTCAAACCTCCGTCAGCCAGTGGTTGAATTTAGGATTATTGCCCCGGACGATGTCAAAATAGGTTTTTTGAACCCGATCGGTGATGGGCCCTTTTATCCCCGATCCGATGACCCGGTTGTCCACCTCGCGCACCGGGGTGATTTCCGCCGCCGTGCCGGTCAGAAAAATTTCGTCCGCAATATAAAGTTCATCCCGGGTGAGGTTGCGCTCTTCCAGGGGAATATTGAGATCCTTGCAGATTTCAAAAACCGCATCGCGCGTGATGCCTTCCAGGTTGGAGCAAGAGAGAGAAGGCGTTATGAGCTTTCCTTTATAGAGGACAAAAATATTCTCCCCCGACCCCTCCGAGACAAAGCCGTTGGGGTCCAGAAGAATGGCTTCGTCGTAACCGTCCTGAACCGCCTCCGCCTTGGCCATGATGGAGTTGATGTAATGCCCGCAGGCTTTGGCCCGGGTCATGGACACGTTGATATGGTGGCGGGTGAAGGAGGAAATGCGCACACGGATGCCCGTGTTGATGCCATCGTCGCCGAGATAGGCGCCCCACGGCCAGGCCGCAATGGCCACCCGGATATTCACGCCTTCTGGATTCAGCCCCATTTTATTGTGCCCAAGAAAGGCGATGGGGCGGATATAGCATTCCTCCAGCTGATTTTCCCGAACCACTTCGAGGATGGTAGAAAATATTTCTTCATTAGAATAAGGGATTTTGATCCCCAGTATGATAGCGGAACTAAACAGGCGATCGACATGCTCCTTGAGACGGAAAATGATGGATTTTTTGTCGGTCGTCTGATAACAGCGGATACCTTCAAAGACGCCGAATCCATAATGCAGGGTGTGGGTCAGAACATGGACATTGGCCTCGTGCCAGGGGACCATTTCGCCGTCCAGCCAGATTTTTTCAGATTTTTCCAATGTAAACCTCAACAGGTGTGGTTAGCGTGTTAAGGTAAGATATTATTGGCCCTTAGGGATAAAATCAAGGCAAATAAAAACATTGACATGGTAATATAGGTTTGTTAGCTTTCTGCTTCCAATCGAGGGCCGCTAGCTCAGTTGGTAGAGCACCTGCCTTTTAAGCAGGTGGTCGAAGGTTCGATCCCTTCGCGGCTCACTTTTCTATTTTGTCTGAAGTTGAGGAAACTCAAAACGTCCCCATCGTCTAGCCTGGCCCAGGACACCGGCCTTTCACGCCGGCGACGCGAGTTCAAATCTCGCTGGGGACGCCAATTTTATATTTTCAGCAGAATTTAAGCCCATTTTCTTTTTGAGAATGGGCTTTTTTCGTACTGGAAACTTTTGACCGTATTTCCTAAATACCTCCAATCTGTATTATAATAGTCCCAAGGCAATCATTGCAGAGGATGGTTATGAGCGAAGAAAGCAACCACGAGGAAGTCCCCACCTATATCGTTGAAAAAAATAATCAATATTCGGTTGAATGCCAGATCCAGAGAGCACAAAACTGCCATAAGAAGGGTGAGTTTTGCGACAGCTACCAGGAAGCTCGGGAATGGGTGGAGGAGGAATGCTGGATATTTTCCGGGGAAGGTTGGATCTGCGTTACCTGCACCGAATACATCGTGATGAATCTTGCAAAAACACGGAAACGAAAAGGGCCTGATCGAAGGGATGACGATCTGGAAGTGGGCATTGATACGGTCAGGTAGCATGAAAATTAAATGACACCCACCCAGCACTTTCCGCTCCATCAAGAGTTAACCTGAAGGCATCCCTGAATCGCCTCCTTGGGCTGTAACAAACTTTCAAGGACACCGGCCATTCCTGCTGACCACTCGAGATTAATTCTCGCTGGGAGCGTATTTTCCTTTCTTGTTATCAGAATAAGAAACTTTAGTTTCTTGTTATATCCTCTTAAACAAAAGATGATTTGATGATGCCGTGATCCGTGGTGTGGGTCTTATTGTCCCCTATATGGTCATTCCAAATGCTGGTGTTTTTATGTGCCCAGAGGGCATCCGAGGAGTGTTCAAAGAATTCTTC
Organism: Nitrospinaceae bacterium; assembly: GCA_029261595.1. GTDB lineage: Bacteria > Nitrospinota > Nitrospinia > Nitrospinales > VA-1 > JADFGI01. The sequence continues at coordinate 44,277 of JAJDAZ010000039.1, forward strand.
TGATACCAGTATGTGGTCCAGCACGCCTTTATGGTTTTTGAATTCGTGCGTGAAATAAACATCCCTAAACGACTTGAGTTGTTGAAGGAACAACGTGTTGTAGAGCGATTTGTCTCCGCCACTCGAACGCTTGGTCATCGTGGGTTGGTCGGTCAACAAGTTCACGGTGTTACTTAATGGGTCATCGTTTAAGTCGCCAATAACAACCGTCGGCGTGCCCCCTCCTTTCATATGATCAATCAGTGTCATTCTAAGCGCAGTTGCTTCCGCAGTCCGCCGGATGGTAGAAATCGCACTACCGACTGTGGGGCGGTACTTTTTGGTAATTTTTGAAGGGCTGGAAGGTAGCTTGGATTTTAGATGGCAGGCAAAAACTGTGATTTTAGGGGTGGTTGTGGAAGTTTTGTGTTTAATTCGCAATTTAATGACGCTACGTGAGAACTTATTTATTGATACTTTGACTTCGTCGTCCTCGCCATCGTTCTCATCGACTTTTAGCAACTCCTTAAATGGAAATTTTTTGATAATTTTTTTGCTGCCTGATACGATCCACGGTTTTCGGACAATCATAGCGACGGCAATATTGTACCAAGACTCTTTTATGTAGATTGGGTGGTAATCAGAGAATTCGGGTGCTGACAAGACGTCATCCAGACAGTCCTTATGCCATAATTCCTGAAAGACAACGACATCGGCATCAAGCTCACTTAGCATATCCCGCGTCCAATTTCTTTTTCTTTCGTATTCCTTTTTAGAAACAGGTTTATTCCCATAAGTGGTTAAACCGGTTTTTTGGAAATTGTATAAATTAAATGAAGCAAAACTAATTTTAGCTGGCATGATGGCTGTCCTCCGCAAGATTGAGAATGAGATGGGTAGGTTGAAGAGTCACAAAGTATCCGTTTTGGAGTCGTAATAAACTATACCTCAAAATAATTCGATTATGGAAATTTGATAACGTTTTGTAGTCATTGGGAAGGTGATGTGCATAATTTCATCCTATTTTCACCAATTTTCTAATTATTCCAAACCTGGATTATAATGATATCCGAAAGAGCAACGAATGGCAGAGGGTGGCAATGAGTGAAGAGAACAATTCCGGGAAAATACCCACTTATATCGTAATAAAAAATAATCAATATTCGGTGGAGTGCCAGATCAAAAGAGCAAACGACTGCCAGGAGATCAGTGCATTTTGCGAGAGCCATGAAGAAGCTCTGGAAAGGGTGGAGGAGGAATGCTGGATATTTTCCGGGGAAGGTTGGATATGCTTTTCTTGCGTTGAAGCCATATGGAAAAAGGTCGTAGATAAGCGGCAAGAAAAAGAGGACCGATGGAAGGAAGGATGATCTGGAAGTGGGTATTGAGAAGTTCAGGCAGTCTGAAATGTATAAAAGCTTTCCCCCGTGTTTTCCTCGCCTCAAGCTTTTCCTAATTTGCCTCTTTAGGCGGTAACAAATCTTCCAGGAAGAAGGCCGCAAGTTCCGACCGGCTGGCCAACCTTGTTTTTTGGTAGATCGACTGCGATTGTTGCTGGACGGTTTTGATTTTGGTCGTGCGAACGTCGGCGATCTCCTGCAGGGAAAATCCTTTCAACAATAAAAACCCCACCTCGGTTTCCGCTTTAGTCAACTTCCATTTACCAAACTGCTCTTCGATCTTGACCGATAGCCCCGCCAGCAATTGATGGGTTTCATTTTTCCATTGCTCCTTCTCTTGATGCAGTTTTTCCATATCGCCTTGCAGGGACGCGATCTCTTTTTTTGCAACAGTCAATCGCTTCACGGCCAATACAAAAAATGTTCCGCTGGTGGCTAGTAGCATTCCTTCCAATAGGAGATGCGCTCCCGAACTGCCGCTTTGATAATCGGTGATGAGGTCCAGCCCGACCAGCAACGCAAACGAACCCGACAATACCAGAACGATTAAATTGTCTCTTGGACTATCCTCCATTTGACCTACGGTCCTTCCATCTAATTATAAAATAAAGCGTTTTCCATGATCCATAGTCCGGATAGAACTTTTTTACCTCCTGCCCGAAACTAGTCGCAAATAACAATTTGCCAAGGAGGTTACCATGTTTGATTTGCCGTTGCATCCCATCGCCGCCCACTTTCCCATCGTTTTGGGAGTGATCTTGCCCGTTTTAGCGCTTCTGATGTGGTGGGCCATCAAGAAGGAATATTTACAACAGAAGGCCTGGATTTTGGTCGTCTTTCTTGCCCTGGCTTATGGCGTTTCATCATTTGTTGCCGTGGAACTTGGGGAAAAGGACGAGGACAAAGTAGAAAAGGTGGTGTCCGAAAAGGTCATCGAAGAGCATGAAGAAGCGGGGGAGTTGATTCCCTGGGTCGCGTCCGGGTTGTTTCTGATTTCCCTGGCAGGATTTGTCCCGAAAAAATCCCAGCATTTTCGCCTGGCCCTGGTCGTTTTGAGTTTGGCGGCGATCATCCCCCTGGCCAATACCGGGCATACGGGCGGAAAGCTGGTTTATCAATATGGCGCGGCCAATGCCCATCTTTCCAAGGAATACAAAGCCCTGGTCGGATCGGGAACATTTTATGCCGAACATGCCAAAGCCGATGATCCTGAAAACCAGGATGAAGAGGATGATGATCATCATTAACCCAACAAAACCCTCCCTCATCCCCTCATTAATGGATGGGGGAGGGGTATGTCTATTCAGAAAATCCCCGGAGGGCAAAGTATTTCTTGACTGAATAATAAATATTTTATATTATATTTATTATTCACTAAATCGACCGGCTCATGAAAATACTCGAACAAACCTCAGAAGAAATTAAAAGCCAGATTCTGGACGCGGCCTTCGAACGCTTTGGCCGTTATGGGTTCGGCAAAACCACGATGGCCGAAATCGCCAAAGACTGTGATATGTCAGCGGGGAACCTGTACCGTTATTACACCAACAAAAAAGAAATCGCCGCAGACTGCGCCGGGCGGTGCATGAAAAATGCCGAGCAACTATGGCGGGAGATCCTGAAACAGCCCGACTTGTCTCCGCAAAATCGTCTCACAGCCATTGTGCTGGAGAAGCTCAATTACCTGCATCAGCAGTTCTCGGACCATCCCCCGCTTTTCGAGCTGGTCATGTATATCAGCGGCGAACGTCAGGACCTGGTCGCCGACCATCTGGGAACACTGCAATCGCTGGTGGCGGAAATTCTCGCAGAAGGGAATCGAACGGGAGATTTCAACGTTCCCGATGTTCTGGGGACGGCCAAGGCTTTTCTGGCGGCAACCACGAAATTCAACACACCGCATTTCATGGGTACTTTTGAGCTGAAAGAATTGGAAAATGAAGCCAGGGAAGTGGTGCAATTACTGATTCAGGGGTTGGCCAGACGTTGATTTTTTTTGTTTGACGGGCTGAATATTTTACAAATTATTTAATATTTTCAAATACTTCAGGGGATCATAGCGCACACAATGAATTTAGGTGAACGGGTCATTCGTTATAGATGGTGGATCATCTTGAGCACGGTTTTGCTGGTGATGGCGGCCGCCAGCGGCGGGCGCTTTTTAGGGTTTTCGACCGATTACCGGGCTTTCTTCAGCGAGGGCAACCCGCAACTGGAGGCATTTGAAAGGATACAGAATACCTACACCAAAGAAGACAATCTCATGATCGCCCTTGAGCCGAAAAACGGTCGTGTGTTCAGTCGGGAATTTCTATCCGTCGTCGAGGAAGTGACTAAGGCCGCCTGGCAGACGCCCTATTCGATCCGGGTGGATTCCATCACCAATTTTCAGCATACCTGGGCGAATGGCGATGACCTGGTGGTGGAAGACCTGGTGGAAGACGCATTCAATCTTTCCGATCAAGATCTCGAAAAGAAAAAGCAGATCGCTCTTAACGAACCCCTGCTCATCAACCGTCTCATCAATCCTTCAACGGACATGACTGCGGTGAACATGATCATCAACCTGCCGGGGAAATCCATCATGGAAACGCCGGAGGTGGTGGCTTTTGCCAGAGAGATGGCGGATGATATCCGCACAAAACATCCGGAGGTCAATGTCTATCTCACGGGCATCGTGTTTATGAATAACGCCTTCAGTGAGGCCGGACAAGGCGACATGAAAACCCTGGTCCCGATCATGTATCTGCTGGTGTTCATCATCATGACGGTGGTGCTGAGATCGTTCCTCGCTACCCTGACTACAGTGATTGTCATCGCCTTTTCGATTTTGACTGGCATGGGGCTTGCGGGATGGGTGGGGATCCAGCTGACTCCTGTTTCTGCGAATGCCCCAACCATCATTCTCACGCTGGCGGTGGCGGACAGCATTCATCTTCTCGTGACGATGTTTCACGAAATGCGGCTGGGGAAAAGCAAGCGCGAAGCGATCATAGAAACTTTACGCATCAACCATCAACCGGTTTTCATCACCAGTGTGACCACGGCAATCGGATTTTTGAGTTTGAATTTCGGTGACTCGCCGCCGTTCTGGCACCTCGGCAACATCGTGGCCATGGGGGTGATGGCCGCTTACGTTTATTCGGTATTTTTCCTGCCGGCGGTTTTGGCGGTTTTACCTATCAAGGTCAAGGGCAGGTCAGAGGGCCGGCGGGAGTTTTTCGACCGCTTTGCGGACTTTGTCATTCAAAACCGTAAGGGCCTGTTCTGGGGCATGCTTGCTTTCATTATTGTCGTCGCCGCTCAAATACCCAGGATCGAGATCGACGAGAAATTCAACGAATATTTCGACACCCGTTACCAGTTCAGAAATGATAACGATTATGTGGAGTCGCGTCTTACTGGATTTGAATCTATCAGTTATTCCCTGAACGCGGGCGAATCCGGCGGCATCAGCAATCCGGAATATCTGGAGAAGGTGGAACAATTCGCCGACTGGTACCGGCAACAGCCCGGAGTGATATATGTGAACACTCTGACCGATACCATGAAACGGTTGAATAAAAATCTCAATTACGACGACCCGTCCTTTTACAGGATTCCGGACGAACGCAACCTCTCGGCACAATACCTGTTGCTGTATGAGTTGTCCCTGCCCTTCGGGCTGGATCTGAACAATCAAATCAATGTGGACAAATCGTCTTCCCGGTTTACGGCGGTTCTTGAAAGTATTTCCACCAGGGAGGCGCTTGATCTGGAAGACAGTGCTCAGGCATGGCTCAAGGAAAATGGGCTTCCCAGCATGGCAACGCATGGCGCGAGTCCTTTGATCATGTTTTCTCATATTGCTAAGCGCAACCTCATGAGCATGATGGGGGGAACGCTTCTGGCCCTGCTTCTGATCTCCGTCATCCTGATGGTCGTGCTTCGCAGTTTGAAAATCGGGATGGTGAGCATCATTCCCAATATCGGACCGGTGTTCATGACGTTCGGGGTATGGGGGCTTATTTATCAACAAATCGGTTTTGCCGTTGCGGTGGTGGCGCCAGTGGCGCTTGGAATCATCGTCGATGACACGGTGCATTTTTTGAGCAAATACCTGCGCGCCCGCGGGGAACAAGGCAAAAGCCCGGAAGATGCAGTCCGCTATTCATTTCATACGGTGGGCACGGCTCTCGGGGTGACTTCTTTCATTCTGGTGGCCGGGTTTCTGGTGTTGTCTTATTCCGGGTTCACCATGAATTCGCATCTGGGCATCATGACGACCATCGCCATTCTTTCGGCCCTGCTGGCGGACTTTTTATTCCTGCCTCCGCTGTTGATGAAACTGGAGGGGAAAAAACAGGAGATGCCCGGAATGAGAGGGTCGGTAGCAACGGAAACGATTTAAACTTTTTTAATCGATACCCTCTTGGAATGATTAAATTTTTTTGTCAGGAGAAACACTCATGATTCGAGTTCTTATTTTTTGTACACTATTTTTTCTTTCACCCTTGTCTGTTGTGGCCGAGACGCCCGAAGAAAAAGGGCTGGCCATCGCGGTGGAGGACGATAAGCGCGATAACGGTTTCGGTGATTTCACCGCCAAAATGGTGATGGTCTTAAAAAACCGCCAGGGCGAGGAAAGCCGCCGGGACATTCGCAATAAAACCCTGGAAGTCGAGGGGGACGGGGACAAATCCCTTGTCATTTTCGACAAGCCGAGAGATGTCAAGGGCACGGCTTTACTGAACTTCACCCACAAGACGGGTAATGACGACCAGTGGCTCTTTCTCCCGGCGTTGAAGCGGGTCAAGCGCATCAGCTCGTCCAACAAATCCGGCTCATTCATGGGCAGTGAATTCGCGTACGAAGACGTGACCAGCCAGGAAGTGGAAAAATACACTTACAAATGGATACGCGATGAAACTTTGGACGGCAAGGAATGTTTTGTGTTCGAGCGCACCCCGACCTACAAAAATTCCGGTTACACCCGTCAGGTGGTCTGGCTGGATAAAAAGGAATACCGTATCTACAAGATCGATTTTTACGATCGCAAAAACGCGCTTCTTAAAACCCAGACCAATAAGGACTACAAACAATACCTGGATCAGTACTGGCAACCCAACGAAATGTTCATGAAAAATCACCAGACCGGGAAAAGCACTGTTTTGACCTGGTCTGACTACAAATTTCGCACCGGGTTGAAGGATAAAAGTTTCAACAAAAACAGCCTGAAACGCGCCCGTTAGTGTTCATGATTTTTCAAGGTCATTGCCAGAACCGGAGACGGTTGTTATCCCGATGGGGGTGGGCGGTGCTGACGGTTTTGGGTTTCATTGGCCTCTCAATTAATACCGTGTTCGCCCATGAGTTTTCCGGGTTTGTGGGTGGAGAAGCCAGGGTATTTGCCCAGAGCGCCATCCAGCCGGGGCAGAAGGACCACTCCGCCTCCTTCGTCCTCAACCCGGAGTATTACCACGAATTCGATAACGGTAGCAGTTTCACGTTTGTCCCCTTTTTCCGTGTGGACAGCGCCGACGACGAACGCACTCATTTTGATTTGAGAGAGCTCACCTATCTCTGGTTGCATGATAGTCTGGAATTGAGGCTGGGAGTGCGCAAGGTGTTCTGGGGCGTCACCGAAGTGGTGCACCTGGTGGACATCATCAACCAAACCGACGGGGTGGAGAACGTCGATACGGAAGACAAATTGGGCCAACCGATGGTGAACCTTTCGTTTGCCAGGGATTGGGGTACCGTGGATTTATTCATGCTGCCGTTTTTCCGCGAGCGCACTTTTCCCGGAAAGGGAGGTCGCTTGCGCTCAGCTCTGGTAGTGGATACGGATCGGGCGGTGTTTGAAAGCGCCGCCCAGGAATGGCACACCGATTGGGCGGTTCGCTACAGCCATTTTTTTGGCGACTTCGACGTCGGTCTGTACCATTTCATTGGCACGGGCCGCGAACCCACCTTGCTTGCGAGTACGGACGGCTCTGGAAACCCGATTCTGGTTCCGCTCTATGAGCAGATCAACCAGACCGGGCTGGATGTGTCCTACGTCGTCAATGACTGGCTGTGGAAGCTGGAGGCGATTTACCGGGCAGGGCAGGGGAGCGAAGATTATTCTTCGGTGACCGGCGGGTTCGAATACACCTTCACCCGGATTCTGGAAACCGCAATGGATCTGGGCGTCGTGATGGAAGGGATTTTTGACGACCGGGGGGACAGCGCCACCACCCCTTTGGAAAACGATATTGCTCTGGCCCTTCGTCTCACGGTCAACGATCCGGAAAGCACCGAAGCCCTGTTGGGATTCTTGCAGGATGTGAAGGAAAACGCCCGGTCTGTGTTCCTGGAGACCAGTCGCCGCTTCGGGGACAATTGGAAATTAACGGTTGAAATGCGGGCCTCATTCAGTCAACCTGAAAGTGATCTCCTTTTCGATCAGCGCGCCGATGACTTGTTGCAAATGGAGCTCAACTATTATTTTTAAATTGTTGGCAGGGGAATGGCCAAATGAATCTATTTAAATGGACACTGACGGTTCTGGCAGGTTTTTTGTTGGCATCCGCCCCCGTCAGAATGGGAATCGCCGAAGGCGCCGACAATACCTTCAACCAATTGTTGATGGAAAAACTGACTCTTGAGCAAGTTCATGGCGTCAAATCTCTCGAGTGTTTTCCCTTCATCGAAAAGATCGGTTTTACTGAAGATCAGATTCCTCTGATTGAGAACTGTCTGGTCGGAACCCGTACTTTAATTAAGGCCCTGACAAAGGTTCAAAAAGCCGACATCCGCAAAATTGGAATCAGCGACCGGTTCCTTCGGACCGGAGGTTTTCAATCCATCCTTGTTCCCTGGGATGCCTCTCTGGATAAGATGATGCAATTCCTGGAACAACGTCCGGGCGACGGGGAGCAAAAAACATTCCTGGAAAAAATTCATGCGTTGAAGCGAACCATTGCAAAAAAGATTGCCATCAGCGAATTTTATTGCAGTTTGCAGATTTCCAACGAGCAATGCCATGACGGATACAAAAATCTGGCTAAAATAAAATCCGCGCCTGAAAAAATGAAATGGCGGGAAATCCTCATTACCAAAAGCCATGTTTCCCAAAAAGACCCCTATATTCTGACCCTGGGTTTTGGCAATTCACCGGAAGAAATGGAAAGCCTCCTGCAACTAGACGTTGATAAAATCTGGTCGGTGCGGAAAAAAGGCTACGAGGAAATTCAGACGAAGTATGGCCAGGCTTTTAAGGAAAGGCTGCAACTGGAAAATTTTTTCTGCGCCCCGGACCTGTCCCTTAAAGAATGCCGGCAGGGAGCATTGAACTTGTTTCAGGCCAGCGAAAACGAAGCCCTGCAAGAAAAATTCTGGGGAATGTTGAACGTGGTTCGGTTCAACACCCTCATTGAAGATGATTTCAATGTGTCGCTCCGCTACGATTTGCCCGCCAGTGAAATCGTCCAGTATTTTTCTAAGAAGCCGTCCCGCAAGGAGGCGACCAAAAACACCATCATGGCGGAAAAACAGGAAGGCCGGTCCAAGAACAATCATGCCGGGCTCAGGGGAGTTTGCGACCTGGATGGCCTGGGGTCCGCCCTTTGCGCAAAAGCGTTCGACAACTTCATCGCCTTCCTGAAAAAAAACCGCGACTATCGCGTGGCCCCGCCCTGGGCCAACCTGATGTTTGTGGATGGCAGGCAATTGGCGAGGGTCAACTTCGCCCTCAATTCCTCATCGAGAGACAACTACCTTTATGTAGACGCGGACACGAGCTCAGGAGAACTGGAAACTTATCTTGGAATATTTGAACGTCAGAAGGGCGGCGAGGAGGGATGACCCGGTCCGTTTAATCTGAAACCTCTACTTTGCCTTGCCGGGTTTCCTGTGGCAGAAGGTAGTGGCGGGTGTCGTATTCCGACGAAGTCAGGACAAATTGTCTGGCCAGACCGGAAGTGCTATTGATGACGAGGGGAGCTACCAGATTGGCGGTCATGTCCAAGAAGTTTTCCGGAATCGTTACAATAACGCGCGTTAATAAAGAGTTCCCCGGCTGGAACTGAATCTGCGATTTTTCACCCTCGGTCAATTTCACCGAATAATCCGGGACATAGAGGAACGGGTCGGTGATGACAAACGCCAAACCGGGTGTCTTGAGCGACTGCATCCATTCCATCGGGCTTTCTACGTTGGGGGCGAAAGGCAGGCGGGTGAAATGGTTTTCCCTTTCGAACCCATACAGGCCCACCGGGAAATTGAGAATTTCCGTTTCCTTCACTTCAATAATGCCAAACCGGGTGGTTTCGTATTTCATGAATCCAGTTTATCTTTCATTAATTGAGAAATTTTTCCCATGTCAATATCCGCAGGCGTGGCCGCTGAGCGATTTTCCTGCTTGATTCTCAAAAATACCTCTTCGCGATAAATTTTGGTCTCCCTGGGAGCTTCGATTCCAAGGCGGATGTTTTTTCCTTTTACATCTATAACGGTTATTTTCACATCTTCATTAATTTTTATACTCTCGCCAATTTTTCTTGTGAGGACAAGCATAGGTGGATTCCATTCCGTTTTTATGGCATTTTGGGGACAATGCTGGGATTATAACAAATTATGTGCCGGTTTTTGAATTATTTACCCCAAGGGCCCTCAGGGGTTATTCATTGACAGGTTGCGGTTGTTTATGTTAACTTTCGCGCTTTCCTCGTGCATCGGAAAAGCCTGTTTTTTGGGAGGGTAGCTCAGTCGGTAGAGCAGAGGACTGAAAATCCTCGTGTCGGGGGTTCGATTCCCTCCCCTCCCACCACCACTCCGCGTGGAGCGAGTTTGCTGACGACGAGCTGGATTCCCTGCGTTTGTCTCAAACTTTTTCGCCGATCTTCCACCACCACAAAAATAGCTATTTTGGGGTTTTTCACCTCGCTGAAATTTTTTTTAAAAAAACACTTGACAGAATGTGTATATACACTTATTCTGGTTTCAGAAACTAAATAAAGGATGTCAAAAGATGACCTGCAAAGACAAAACATACCGGCAACTCACAATATGTTCCTGCAACCTGGTCAGGCGGTCTGCTCGTAAGATCACGCAGTTTTATGAGAGAAACTTGCGTGAGGCTGGTATCAAACCCACGCAATTTTCGATTTTAGCGGCTTTGGCGAATACCGGGCCGGTGCCATTGACGCAACTGGCGGATCGTCTTTTACTGGAACGGACGAGCCTGACCCGGAACTTGAATGTGCTGGAGCGTCATGGCTGGGTAAAGCTTAAAGCGGGAGAAGAAGACCTGAGACAGCGTGTCGTGTCTTTATCCGAAAAAGGGTACGCCAAGGTCGACCAGGCGATTCCCTATTGGCAAAAATCCCAGAAGGCCATCGCCGATGAATTGGGATGGGAGGCAATGAATGGTTTGAAGACAATCCTTGGTGAATTAACAGAAAACGTCACAAAGCCCGTTTTTTAATTTTTTAAGTGTATATGCACTAAATTAGCCATACTTTAAAAGGAGAAATACAATGGCCAAATCAACAATACTTGTAACAAGCGGGGCAGGAAACACCGGTATTCCGACGACTCTTCAACTTCTGGAAAAAGGTTATCCTGTGCGGGCCTTTGTCAGAAAGGATGACCATCGCGCAAAACGGCTCAGAGATGCCGGCGCGGACATCTTTATCGGCGATCAGTTTTCGGTCAGCGACATGCGTCGGGCGATGGATGGCGTGCAGCGGGCTTACCACTGCGCTCCGGCATCCATAAGTGCTTTACACTTCGGTACTATTTTTGCGACTGCGGCGAAAGAAGCCCACATTGAGCATGTGGTTTTTCTTGGACAGTGGCTTTCAGGCCCCGATCATCCGTCTATGGCGACGCGCGAAGTCTGGCTCAATGAAGAGGTTCTTAAGCTGTTGCCCAATACGACATTTACGGTGAACAATGTGGGCTGGTTTGCTCAAAATTATTTCATAGGGGCTCTGGAACCTGCCGCTCAACTGGGCATTTTGCCCCTGCCTCTTGGCGATGGCGATGTGAAAAAAAACGCGCCTCCATCCAATGAAGATATTGCTGCTGTCAATGTAGCGGCGCTCATCGATCCTGAAAAACACGCAGGCAAAACCTATCGCCCGACGGGGCCAAAGCTTCTTTCACTCAATGAAATCGCGGCCATCATGGGCAAAGTTCTGGGGCGCACAGTAAAATATCAGAATGTTCCCGAATCCATGTTGTTAAAAGCGCTTAAGGTCGATGGTATCCCGCAGTTTATTTCAACCCAGCTCGCTTTGTATGCCGATGAATACAGGCGCGGAGCCTTTGCCATCCATGCACCGAATAATGTGGTCCGTGATTTGACGGGACGCGAGCCGGAAGACTTTGAAACCCTCACCCGGCGAATTGTGGCGACACGCCCGGAAGCCGTTCAGACTTTTGGCAACAAGCTGAAGGCCATTAAGAAATTCATGCAAATCCTGTTGACCGCAAATATCGACCCGGACGTGGTGGCACACGAGCAGGAACATGTTCTACTTCAATCACCCAAATTTGTACAAGACAGCCAAGGCTGGCGTAAAAGGCATGATCCCAATGCAGGATACATTGCCGATGCGCCTGAAAATACAAGTAATCTGGTATCACTCGTTCGTAGCGCGTGAATTTTTTTAATCAATTAAATGTATATACACTTTTTTAAACCAACGGATAAGGAGAAACCCAATGAAACTGACTATTTTTGTGACCGGAGCCACAGGAAAAACAGGATTTTTTGCAGCCAGGACCCTGCTCGAAAAAGGTTATCGCGTGAAAGCGATGGCGCGAAAAGAATCAGCCACCACAAGAGAGCTCCAAGCTCTCGGCGCCGAAATCGTCCATGCCGATTTTCTTAACCTTGCATCCATGGAGCAGGCGTTGAAAGGCGTCGATAGAGCCTATTTCGTGTATCCACCGGAGAACGGCCTTTTGAAAGCGACCGCGATCTTTATCCTGGCCGCCCAGGCAAACAATATGAAGACCCTCGTCAATATGTCTCAATTGCCTTCGCGTCAGGACCACAACAGCGCATTGACCAGCGAACACTGGCTTGGGGAACAAATGCTGGACATGTCGGGAATCGCAGTGACCCATGTGCGCCCGACGTTCTTCGCTGAAATGCTTTATCTGATGAACGGGGCCAATATCCTGAGAGAGGGAAAAATGTATCTCGGGCACGGTGATGCTTATCATGCCCCGATCACAGGGGAAGATATTGGACGCAGTGTTGCCGCCATATTGGACCACCCGGAAAAACATGAAGGTCAGCGTTACATTTTGACGGGCCCCGAACGCCTCTCTCAACACGACATCGCTCAAATCGCATCGGAGGTTTTGGGAAGTGAAATTCAGTATGTTCCGATCACTCTTGAGCAATGGGCCGATGCCGCGAAGGAAGCCGGTTTGTTATCGGAATTTTTAATCAAACATCTGGTAGAGGTTTCCAGGGACTATCGAAACGGTGTTTTTGATAAAATCACGACAACGGTTGAAGAGTTGACGGGTCAAAAGCCGACGGATATGCGGACTTTCGTTGAGGACAACCGATCCTATTTTACGCCTGAATATCTGAAAGCTTATGCAGAAAAAATGGTGGCTGAAAAACAAGCGGCCTAAGAAAGCTCGATTGACCCAGGATAAAAGAAAACCATCTTCATAACCGGTGCCTCCCGGGCATCGGTTATGAATGGGCTCTGTAGCTTAGAGATTCCCCTTAACGCCTCCTCCTGTTGTTTTTTTTATCATAGATTTTGTCTATCACTTTATAAAAATAAACGATTTTACCTATCTTTGAGATTCCTCCATACTGCTTTTGTAACAAGATGAATCACTAAAACTTATTAACAAGATGGATTATTAAAAATACACAGGAGGCAGTTATGTTGAAATCATTTATTAAACCAATGGCAGTTTTAGTTGCCTTGGGGCTTAGCTTTTCTGCACACGCAGAAACGTTAACTCGAGAGACCGGTGCGCCAGTGGGTGACAACCAGAACTCAAAAACAGCAGGTCCCGCAGGTGGCATATTACTGGAAGACGCTCACCTGCTCGAAAAACTGGCCCGGTTCGACCGGGAGCGAATCCCGGAACGGGTGGTGCATCCCAGAGGGGTCGGCGCTCATGGAGTTTTTAAATCCTACGGCAATTTTTCTGATGTGACCCGTGCCAAAGTTTTATCCGAGGAAGGGGAAAAAACCGATGTGTTTGTACGGTTTTCTTCAGTGATTCACTCGAAGGGATCGCCCGAGACGCTTCGTGATCCGCGCGGTTTTGCGGTGAAGTTTTACACGGAGGAAGGCAACTGGGACCTGGTCGGCAATAACCTGCCGGTATTTTTCATCCGCGATACCATTAAGTTTCCCGACATGGTTCACTCTCTGAAACCCGATCCGGTGACCAATAAACAGGACCCGAATCGAATCTTCGATTTCATGGCCCACCATCCGGAGAGTATTCACATGTGGACGCACCTGTTCTCGAATAAGGGTACCCCTCGCACTCTGCGCGGAATGGATGGCAATGGAGTGCATGCCTACAAATTTGTGAACAAAAAGGGCGATATTCGCTATGTGAAATTCCGTTGGAAATCCATGCAACCGGATAAAGGACTTTCTGGAAAAGAAGCGCAAGCCATGCAGGGCAAGGATTTCAGTCATCTCACCAACGATTTGTACATGGCCATCAACAAGAGAAACAATCCTTCATGGGAGTTGGTTGGCTTGATGATGAACCTCGAGGACATGACCTCTCTGGATTTCAATCCGCTGGATGCGACCAAAGATTGGAATTGTGAGATGGAAGTCGTCACTTGCAAAAAGTTGGGAAGAATGACTTTGAATCGCGTGCCCAAGAATTTCTTCCAGTTCACAGAGCAGGCGGCCTTTTCCCCGGCGGTTTTTGTTCCTGGAATTGAACCTTCAGAAGACCGTTTGCTCCAGGGGCGTTTGTTCTCATACTCAGACACCCAAAGGTATCGGTTGGGAGTCAATTACCAATACCTGCCTGTGAACCGCGCTAAAAATGAAATCAACACGTTTAACCAGGATGGTGTGGGCGCGACTTTACGGGCCAGGGACTTAAATGTTAACTACCAGCCCAACGGTTTCGATGGCAGTGCAAACCGTAACCGCGGCAACATGGCTGATGATCCTCAGTTCCGATCCAGCAGCAACAAACTGTCTGGAGAAACTCAGCAAAAGATGATCGAGAAAACACTTAACTTCAAACAAGCGGGCGAAGTATATCGATCGTATAGTGAATTCGACAAAAAGCACCTGATCATGAATTTTGCTGGTGACTTGAATCAAGTTGCGAACAAGAAAATTGTCGAACATATGGTGGGTTATGCCTACGCGGCCGACCCGGATTATGGGATGCGCCTGGCTAAAGCCACCAACACGGAGCCTAAAGTTGCAGAGCAGATTGCCCGCCGGGTCCAGGATGGCCTCAATAAGTTGGCATCGAGCGAGCCTCTGCAAAAAACTGGAAGCGCAAAAGCAAGCGACACCAGCAACAATAATGCGCCTCTTTAACCTTTAGAAAAAGATGGCTCCTCAAACTCTGCTTTGGGGAGCCATTTTGACAGGAGAAAAAAATGAAGAAGACTCTATTCATGATCACATTTTTATTTACGGCTCATTCTCTGGCAGTGAATGCAAAAGAAAACAGTTACCAGCCGACGGGGACCGCCAATAAAGTGATTGCCCTGGTCATCAAGGCGGCCAAGGAGAATAACCAGGCACTCATCGACCAATACGTTGAGCTGGGCGGGAATGTCAATGTGTCCGACCAAAAAGGCTACACGCCATTGATATACGCGGCTTATTTCGGTCACGAGCGGCTGGTCGATTTCCTGTTAAAAAATAACGCCAACGCCTGTATGAAAGACAAACGCGGCAACACAGCCTTGATGGGGGCTATATTCAAGGGCCATGTAACGATCGCATTTCGATTGCTGAAATCGGAATGTGAAATTGACCAGAACAATAACGCCAACCAGACAGCTCTAATGTATGCCACGCTCTTTGGCAGAAAACAAATCGCCGAGAAACTAATTACCAATGGAGCTGATATGAAGGCGCAGGATACGAACGGCAATTCGGCCACGAGTCTGGCAGAAGACCAGTTGAACCGGGAAATGATTGTCTTACTGGAAAGATACAAGTGACACGACTGCTTTCAAGACACCGATTAAAACCTTTGGTGTATCGCTAAAATAAATAAGGAAGCCGCCGCGTAAACATTCCAAATATAAAGTTATCGAATTTTAGTGATCCTGATCACATTTTTTATCTCCAATACTCTTGGAAAAACGATAGATTATTTTGTGACAGAGAAAAAACAGGAATTCTAATTATAAGATGGTTAGAATGGAAAATTAGAGCGGAGGAATTTACCGGTTCCGTTTCTATGTATAATAGACCCTGATTTAAAGAGCCCAACCAACCTAGAACAAGACAATAAGGTCACCATGCTCACAAAAATTCAAAGCCTGAAAAACATTCCCATTTTTTCATCATTGTCCGAAAAACATTTGGAAGAGCTTTCCGAAATCATGCTTGAAAAGACCTATCGTAAAAACCAGGTGATTTTTGATCAGGGCGACCCCGGCAATTCTTTAATTATTATTAAGAGCGGGCTGGTCAAAATTTCCCTGGTCGATTCCAACAATCATGAGTTTATTATCAAAACATTTTCGATGAATGATTTCTTCGGCGAAATGTCTCTTCTCGACTGCGGGCCCAGGAGCGCCACCGCGACCGCCGTAGAAGATACCCTGGCCCTCATCATTTTCCGCGACAATTTTATCGGCCTCATTCAAAAGAATCCTTCCGTGGCTCTGGGAATGTTGACCGAACTGTCCAATCGCCTGCGGACGACGACGGAAAACATTTCAAATCTTACTTTTTTCGATGCGTATGGGAAAGTGGCGCGTTGTCTTTTGGACCTTGCCGATAAAATAGGAAAAAAGGAGGAAACTGGGCTGGCAATGCAATTGACCCTTTCGCGTCAGGAACTGGCCAATATGTCAGGACTGTCACGCGAAACCTTTGCCCGGATTCTGAAGGAATTTCAAATCCGCGGTTGCCTGAAAGTGCAGGGAAAAAAGATTCTCATACTGGATGAAAAAATCATGCGCCGGGAAATTGTTATTTAAACGGGATCGCAAGCCACCCTTCTATGGTTCGCATGGCATTCCCTCAACCCCCCCCCCCGTTATTTTGTCCGGCTTATTTGGTCGGCAAACGAAACACCCCGTCCCAGATTTCAGGCGGCGGGTTCATCTTAAAACGCAGACAACGGTTTCTGAAAGTTCTGGACGGTCCGTCCACCGGGTTGATCTTCAGCGCCTGCTCAAAAAAATGGATCGCCTCTGCCCAGTTTCTCTTTTGGTAATGAGCAAGCCCTTTATTATAAAACGGCAGAATCTCCAGGACCGCCGCATCGATGGACCCTGCTTTTCCTAACAGTTCATACACTTTTACCGGCGAAATTCGTCCCACCACGCGGATAGTTTCCAGATCACGGACCTCTATATGGTTTTTAGCCTGACGGTAGGTGGACTCGCTAATTAAGGAGAAGGTTCCGTATTCCTTGTTTGCGGCTTCCAGGCGGGCGGCCAGATTCACGGAATCGCCATTGATCCCGTAATTCATCCGGTTTTTAGAGCCCATGTTTCCCACAACCATGGACCCCGTGTTGATTCCGACCCGCATGTATAATTCCGGCCTTCCCGACTTTTTCCACTGCTCACGAAGTTGAGCGAGTTTTTCCTGCATTTCAATGCCTACCCAGCAGGCGCGCTTTGCGTGATCCGGAAAATACAGCGGCGCCCCAAAAAAGGATTTGATGGCGTCGCCGTCGTATTTGTCCAAAGTTCCCTGGTACTTGAAAAGAATTTCGGTCATTTCGGTGAGATAGGAATTCAGAATGTTGACCAGTTGTTCAGGGGGATACTTTTCAGAAAGGGTAGTGAACCCTTCGATATCGGTGAACAACGCCGTCAGTTCCTTTTGTTCGCCGCCGAGTTTCAACCGGCCCGGTTCTTTCAACAGTTGATCTATGACGCTGGCCGGCAAATACTTACTGAAGACATTTTGGACCATTTGTTTTTGCTTCATTTCGGTGCCGTACCGGTAAATCATGAGAGTAGCCAGGATCAGCATATTTTCCAGCAAGGGGTAAACGTCCGTGATCCAGAAATTTTTATGGACCAGTACCCAATGGCTGAGGCCAAATTGCAGGGCCAGGGAAAAGAGCCAGATCAATGACCCGAAACCGGGCCTGATGCGGGAGTAAATCCCTGTCAGCAGCAGGCCCCAAATGACCAGATAGGCCATGTCAATGATTTCGATCGAATCGGGCTGATGCAGGGAATTTTTGTGCAGGATATTGTCAATGACCGTGGCGTGAATTTCCACTCCAGGGTAGTTGGGGTCGAAAGGCGTGATCTTGATGTTTTCCAATCCCGGTGCGGTGGCTCCGATCAGAACAATTTTATCGCGCAAACTACCCTCGGGAACCAGGTCTTTTCTGCCATGAATGATGTCGGTTACCGAGTAATGGGGGAAGGTGTTGCGCGACCCCATGAAATTGATTTGGACTTCCCCTTTGACGTTGGTCAGGATTTCCAAAGGGAAGTCTCCATCCAGCAGAACATTTTTGACCCCCAGCTCGCCCACCCGGAACAATAAAGTCCCGTCAAGAAATTCTTCCAAAACTCGAATCGCCAGCGGAGGAAAAAAATAATCCTGATCGCTTTCTTTATCATGATATTTGACGATGAGGGGGAGCTTTCGAATCGATCCGTCCGGTTCGACATCGGTGCTGATGAATCCCGATTGTTTGACTGCCTTGGACAGAACGGGAATATTGGATTCGACGGCGAAGGCGGATCGAAAATCTACGGACGATAAATCCACCTTATCGCTGGATTTAATAAACCCGACAAATTTGGAGGGCTTGATATTTTGAAAAAAACCGTGCAAGGCATTTTCTGAAAGATGGTCCAATCCTTCCGGGTGAAAATGAAAAAAATAACCCAATACAGAACGCTTGGACTTTCCCAGGATCTCGGAAAATTGCTTGTCGTATTCTGCATTTTGGATAAAACGTTCCACCGTTTGAAAAACTTCAGGGTTGCCTGAGGTTTTATCCAGCAGTTGCTGTTGCAATTTCTTGAGGTCCTTGATTCTTGAAGTATCATCCGGCGAAGAAAAAACCATATCAAAACCGATGACCCTGGCTTGCTGATCCATCAATTTCTCCACCAGCCGGGTTAAATTTTTTCTCGGCCAGGGCCATCGCCCCAACTCGTCGATACTTTTTTCATCAATCGCCGCAATCACAACCTCAGGCCCCGGGGACAGGGGGCCCCGCCACTTAAAATGGGCATTTTGGAACATGAGTTCCAATTGATAGATCAATGGCGGTTGCGCTCTGTAAAAAACAACCGCCATTGCTGTAATGAAAAGACCCAGGACCCAGGGCACTAGTTTTCTCATCATCGCCAAAGAAAATTCCGGACTATTTATTGAAAAATCAATTGTATCATGCACCATTAAAATCTCTTAACTTGACAAGCAAACTCAGCCTTTTAAAATGAAATATCGGCACTGAAAACGCTTGCAAAACTACGGTTAAGAGGCCATGAATATGCGGAAAAAATTTTTGCGCCCGGAATCCAGGATTTCCCTGCCAGCCTTATTTTTTACTATTTTGGCGATTATTTTCCACTCGCTTTATCTTCCGTCAGCATTTTCCAAAGAGAAAAAAAGAATCACCCGTGAAGAATTTATTAACGTCCTGGCCAAGCATCAACCCACAAGTTCGCTCGTTCCAAAAAACTCGGCGGCCCTGTCCGAAGACGAAATATACGCCCAAACAATCCAGCTGTTGAAACTGCAGGGCTTCAATGCTCTGGAAGGAAAAGATCCTGGAGGTCCCTTGCTGGACATGGAATTTGTAGTGGTCACTTACGCGTTTACCGGGGCGCCTGCGGGAAAGGGTCTTCTCGACCAGAAATTGTATTTAAAAAATGCAGGCATCGTGATTTCGCCCGATATCGGCCTGGCCACCGCCGTCGAGGGGAAGGTTTTTCAATCCACCGACGGGGAGAAATTGAAAAGACGGACCCAGATCGCCTCCCCCGTTTTTTTGAAGGATAAAATAGATACCGGAGTGAACTCCAAAGTGTCCTTTGCCTTTGATGACGCCAGCACGATTTCCATCGG
The DNA here is from genome assembly GCA_029261595.1 of Nitrospinaceae bacterium. Classification (GTDB taxonomy): domain Bacteria; phylum Nitrospinota; class Nitrospinia; order Nitrospinales; family VA-1; genus JADFGI01. Next base: position 63,895 of record JAJDAZ010000039.1, read on the forward strand.
CGAGAACGCACGGGTCAAGATCACCAAACACATCTTTGATCCCGATAAGAATTTACGCCAAACCGTGGTCCAGGTTTCCTTAGGCGCCGTCCGGTTTGCGGTGACCAAGGAAAAAAACAAGGACTCGACCTTCAAAGTGATCACCCCTGCCGGGATAGCCGGCGTGCGGGGCACGGAATTCGTGGTCATCGTCAAACCGGATGGAACTTCCACCTTTGTGGGACTGGAAGGCTCCATTGAAACCGTTCCCTTTTCCCCGGAAGGGAAACCTGGAAAAGCTCAGATCATTTCCGGGGAGCAAACTCAGGAGATTTCCGGCCAAGGCCAGGCCTCTGCGGTGACCAGGGTTCCTTCAGAATTGATGCAAAAAGCCCAACAAGACACTGCCATTGATCCCATGATTTCCAAAGACCAGGGGGTCACCAAACTGGAAGCGGAAATGGCGGCAAAAATCGCTAACAAGGAACGATTATCCAACGAAGCGCAAAAAGAAACCGCCACGTCCGAGGAAGATGAAATAAAATCTCTTCCCCATGAAGGTAACGATTTACCAAAAGACCTGTTGAAGAAACCAGGGCTTCCGGGCGAACAAACGCTCCCTGATAAGCCCGTCACCTGATTTCCATTGAGACTTCCTCATGAGGGCTCCCTCAAGCCTGGGCTTAAAATGTATTCTTTCTCACAAAATAATGTGACTTCACTCCTACTCCTCATTCGCGCCATCCTATAAGGTATCCTCATGGCGATAAAAAGCCATGCTTTTACAACACGAGATTCCTCTAACCCCGGCCCCGAAGCGGGCTCCTGTTTCTGACATTCAATACAAATGATTGAAGAGCCTCCTTGAAGGCCTGCCGCGAAACAACCCTCCTTCCTGATTCCGGTGCGTCCTTCAATAGACCATTTTGCTTTTTATCCGCTTAATCTCATCAAGGTCTCAAGGAGGTTTTCCCGCAATACCAATTTTAAAGGGGTCCGTAAACGAAGCTTACCTCCCCGCTTTTCCTCCGGTTCCCTGGTGGGGGTGCCACCTCCCAATCCGATCCAAGCCCCCCCCCAGGGATCGGGGGCGGACCTTTTCCCTCCCAGAAAGAAACTGGCTTTAACGCAACTTTTGCCACAAACAACCGGCAGTTATCCTGAATCTTTTTTCAGCGTCTGGATATCTTAGGGGAGTCGTAGTATCGTTACTTCTCCCTGCCGCATGCTGGAGACGATCAGGGTACCGGTAGGTTTTTATTGGGAGTCCTTTTTTAATAACTGTATTCAGGATGTTTGCTCATGAATATTTATGAAGATGTCAAAGGCTATCTGGAAGAAATAAAGGAAGAAAACGAAAATTTTAACAAGGCCGAAGACCCGGCAGATCAAATTGAAGCTTTGAAGGAAATGATGGATGCCTTTATGCGGGGGGTGCAAAGCACGCGGGAAAAAATTGATCAGTATAATGATCGCCGGTGGCAAAGGTAGGACGCCACCGGAAGGTGGAGGGCATCTTCATGCCCTCCCTGCCAGGGTTCCTTCCGTAAGCTCCTTTTTGGACCGGTGTCGAACCCTTCTAAAAAATTTCCAGTGATTTCAGATTCGGCAGGGTCGCACTTTTTTCCAGAGCCAGAGCCGTGTCCACATCCACATCGTTTCGCACCAACACCAGGTTTTCCAGATGCGTCAGATGCTTGGACTGCAATAAAGCCTTCATCCCCTCCGGGCCGATCTGGTTGTTATAAAGGTCCAGGCTTTTCAAGTTGGAAAGGTGCGGAGAATTTGCGATGGCGATCGCGCCTTTATCGGTGATTTGATTGGCGTCAATGTTGAGAACCGTCAGTTGGGCCGCATTGGGGGATTGAACCAGAGCAATGACTCCCGCATCGCCCAGTTGATTCCGGGTCAGCTTTAATTCTTTTAAGTGGCGAAAATTGGCGGAATCCGCCAGCATTTTGCCGCCCGCTTCAGAGAGGTCATTCCCCCACAGGTTGAGCAATTCCACATGCTTGAAGGTTGCCGATTCGGTAAGAATTTTTGTTCCTTCATCTCCCAGCTTATTTCCCTGCAACGCCAGGGAAACAACATTTTCCAGTTCGGGCGACTCTGCCAGAATGGCCATGCCCTTGACGCCGATCTGCGACTTGTTGAGGTTGATCTCCTTGCCGTCGGGGCTGGTCCGCTCCTTGATATGCGCGGGGATGTCCGCCGGGGGTCCCTTGGGTCTTCCGTAACCGTGGTGCCCACCGCCTTTTTTTCCGCCCTTGCCCATGTGCTTGCTCGGGTCGTAAGCCTGGCTGGTTTGCGCGAAAAATAGAATCGCTATTGCGAGGACGACCCATTTAAAAAATATGCTCATTGGTTTCTCCAGTTTTAAGAATCACGGGCGCAACGGAACCCGATATAATTTTGCGGTTGATAAGGAATAGCTTTTCCACGGATGGCCGAACGTGCCAGATCCATATTGGAGTGCCAGGACCCGCCCTTAATAACCTTCAGAGTGGTTCCGTAAAGATCGCTTTTATGTTTATTGCCTTCATAGGGCTGGTACCAGTCCGCCGTCCATTCCCAGACATTGCCGGCCATGTCGTACACGCCATAAGGGCTCTTGCCCTCCTCATAATCGCCTTTCGGGGCCGTGTACCGGTTCTCATCTTCCAGGCCCCGGACATTGCTTCGAGTGTTATCCGGATCATTTCCCCAGGGATAGTGACGCTTATCGGTGCCGCGCGCCGCCTTTTCCCATTCCGCTTCCGTGGGCAACCGTTTTTTCGACCATTGACAATAATCCACCGCTTCCTGCCAGGAGATGCCCACCAACGGATAACGCGGTTTGTTGAATCGCGGTTCATCCATGAATTTAGCCGCACGACCAGGGACCGCTTCCCTGAATTTAAGATATTCCTCGTTGGTGACCTCGTATTTATCAATATAGAAGGCTTTGAGATCGACCTGATGAGCCGGGGTTTCATCCAGGTACCATTCCAGAGATTCAGAAAGAAATTTTTTCGCCACCCACTGAATATCTTTTTCCGTGCTTCCCCTAGTGAAAGGCCCCTTGGGAATGAGTACCATGCCTTGGTTTGCGCCCGTCCCTGCGGTCTCAGCTGAAACCACCTGGGGTGAAAACGAAAACAAGACGCCCAAAAGGACAGTGGCCATCCCAATTGCAATATTTTTTTTCATAGCTTTTAAAACTATTTAGGGATCAGTCCCGTTTTTCTGGCGTATTCGAAAATATTTCCGGCCTCGATAATATCGATGACCTCCCCAAGCGATTTTAATTTGTAGGACTTTCCGGATGTTTTATTGGTCAGGGTTTCGGCTTTTAGGTCGATCAGTATCGAATCTCCCGTGCTGATTTCATCCGCGATCCGCTGCTCGGATTCAAAGGGAATGAAGAACCCGCCGTCCACCGAATTCCTGTAAAAGATTCTCGCAAAGGACTCCGCCACCACCGCCTGGATGCCCGCTATTTTGAGGCACGCCGGGGCGTGTTCGCGGGACGACCCGCAACCGAAGTTTTTTCCGCCGATGAGGATGGTGTACTGGGATTCAAACGCGCCCTCATCGACAAAGGGACGATTGCCATCGGGCAGTCCCGCATCTTTCGGAGGAACGCCTGAAAGGGCGAACTTCCCGTAATTCTTTTTTTCTTCCGGATCGGTCAGACTGTAAACCAGATGTTCCGCCGGGATGATCTGGTCGGTGTCGACGTCGTTGCCCAAGACATAGGCTCGTCCTTCTATTGTTTTTTTCATGGTTTGTTTTTCAAATCAGATTCAATTGTTAAGAAATTCTCTCGGATCGGTGATATGCCCGGTCAAAGCCGAGGCCGCCGCAGTGTAGGGAGAAGAGAGATAGACCTGGGACTGCTTGGACCCCATTCGGCCTGGAAAATTCCGGTTGGTGGTGGAGATCACCACCTCGGTGGAATTGGCCCGCCCGAAGGTGTCCTTGGGGCCGCCCAGACACGCCGCGCAGGACGGCTCGCCCATCAACGCGCCGGCATTTTTAAAAATGTCCGCAAGCGATTCTCCGTCCATCTTGGTTTTGTAGAGGTCCTCTTCCACTTCCCGCGTGGCGGGCACGATGAAGGTGTCGATCACGACTTTTTTGCCCTTGAGCAGTTTGGCCGCCGCGATAAAGTCCGTCAGTTTGCCGCCGGTGCAGGAGCCGATATAGGACCGGTCCAGTTTGACGTCGGTGCATTCGGTCACGGCCGCTTTATTGTCCGGAGAATGCGGTTTGGCCACAATAGGCACCATGTCGTCGGCTTTGTAGGTTTTTGTGAAATAATAATTAGCGTCTGGATCGGAACGGTGAATGGTGTGCGGTTTGTCGGTCCGGTCTTTCAAATAGTCCAGAGTCACCTCATCGGCCTCGATCACCGCGTTTTTCCCGCCGGCCTCAATGGCCATGTTGCAGAGCGTCATCCTCTCTTCCATGGAAAACTTGTACACTGCGTCTCCCGCCCATTCCATGGTGCGGTAGGTGGCTCCGTCCACACCGATGTCCCCGATCACCTGCAGGAGAATGTCCTTTGCCATGATGTAAGGCGGAAACGTGCCGGTGAATTCAAAACGCATGGTTTCTGGAACTTTCACCCAGAGTTTTCCCGTTCCCAGAATAAACGCCGCGTCTGTGTTTCCGATCCCAGTGGAAAACATGCCGAACGCCCCGGACGTGCAGGTGTGAGAATCGGTGCCGAATAATATTTCGCCGGGGCGATTGTGCCCCTCCTGCGCCAGCGCGATGTGGCAGACCCCTTTATAATTGTCTGTGCCCACGTCGTAATAGTAGGGAAGGTCCTGTTCCTTGACAAATTCCCTGAGGATGTCGATGTTGCGATTGGCGTGTTTGTCTGCGGTGAATACATAATGGTCCGGGATGATGACCACCTTTTCCCGGTCCCAGACCTTGGCTTGCTGGCCGAATTGTTCCTTGAAGATGCCGATGGTGCCCGGTCCGCACACATCGTGGGTCATCAGTACATCGACATCGACCCAGATATTGTCACCGGGCGTCACCGTGTCTTTTCCCGCATGGGCCGCTAATATTTTTTCCGTCACCGTCATTCCCATCAAAAAACCCCCTTCAGCCGACCCGAAACCACCGGACCGCTGTAAATTCTGCGTAATTTGTTAAAAAATAAGGTTTTCACATCGTTCTGCCAAAAGGACAGCCGATGGCTTCAGTTATTCCCTGGATCTCCCGTTAAGTATATAAAATACCATTTTATGATGCCGGTACGAACAAAATTTTAACAATTTATCCCTTTCCCCCAGTCACATGCTCAATCTAGCCCTGGACACCCTCAACCGCTTGTTTTACAGGATTCCGGCCAAACCCAGGAATGTCCAGATCGAGGTCACCAATCGCTGCAATATGGATTGCTCCATGTGTCCGAGGGAAGATCTGGAGATCGAACTGGAGCATATGGACTGGGATAAGTTTATCTCCGTGGCCGACCAGTTGCAGTCCCGTGAAAACATCACCCTGACCGGCTGGGGGGAGCCTTTTCTCCATCCCAGAATATTTGACATGATCGCCGTCTGTAAAGAACGCGGGCACAAGGTCATGATCACCTCCAACGGATTGTTCACCAAACCCGATGTGATCGAACAGATCCTCAATTCCGGGCTGGATGTCCTGACCTTCTCCATCGATAGTGTGGAGGCCAGCGACAATGTTCCGGAGGGCCACAATAACGATTCGGTTTATAAAAATATTGAAGCGGTGGCGAGTCAGCGAAAAAAGGCGGCGCTCTCGTTACGCCTGCAATCGACGTTGCACGCGGACGGCGAAAACGATTTGTACGATGTGATCCGCTACGCCGCAAAGATGGGATGCGAAGTGGTGAATGTGGGTCGATTGGATCGGAAATACGCACCGGACTTGAAACGCCCCAATGGGTTTGATGAAGCGCGCATATTCAATGAAGCGGATCGGATTGCCCGGTCTCAAGGCGTGCAATTGGACTGGATTCAGTATTCCGTGTCCCAGGGCATCTCAAGATGGGCTTACAAGCTGTTGCGCAAGAAACTGCATCGGTCGGGAAAATATTGTCTGAAAACGTTTGACAACGCCTACGTCAGCCGGGAAGGCCACGTCACCCCCTGCTGTCTGTTGCCAGAGGCCAAAATGGGCAATATGCTAGATGAAAGCCTGCCGGATATCTGGAATAGCAAGCGGTTCAACCTGTTCCGGGAAAATTACCGCGACATTTGCGGGTCTTGCGATCTGTGGACCATTGCCCAGGTGGACACTCAGGATAAATATTTTCATCCCCGCCAAGATGCCTTGCCTGAAGCGAGCCATCCACCCCTCCCAAAAGAAGTAGAGGTTTAGCGCAAACGTTCGATTCTTAACCAGAAAAAATTTACGGCGTGAGATAAACCCAGGAAAGTTTAAATCTTTAGGAAAGATTTATTCAAGATTCTTCGACTTTAATTTTTTCAGTTGTTCTTCGGCTTGTTTAAAACGCATCCATTGACCGATTTGCCCCCCCAGGTGAGTCATAAACTGAGTATGACGGGTATCAGCCAGGCAATGTTGGCGGGTGAATATTTCGATCACCCCTGTAAATTCACCATTAGAAAAAATGGGGAAACCGAATCCGGCCCGCATGCCCAGTTTATCGGCGAAGGGGGCTCTTGGAAAATTTTTATCGGTACGTACATCAGGAATCCAGGAGGGCCATAAATTTCCCCAGACCCGTCCGGGCAACCCCATGCCTTTTTTAAAGGCTTTTTCAAACGAAATTTTTTTGAATTCTTTTAAGGCCTCATTGTTATTTAAACAGTCGGCATTCCAGGCATAACGACAATGAAGCTCTTCCGTTTTCTGATTTTTCTCCCAGTAATAACTTATTTCCCAGTCCATGTACTCCCCCAACACTTGCAGAATTTTAGGAAGCGTTTTTCCTAACGACTTGCCGTTTAAGAAGATCCGGGTCAATTCATATTGCAGGAGTTGTTGAACCTCCGCTTTCTTGCGCTCGGTGATGTCGCGAATGACTCCGGTGAACATGCGGGTTTCACCCAGGTACATCTCGCTGATTCCCACGTCAATCGGAAAAGTAGAACCGTCTTTCCGCAACCCCATCGCTTCCCGCCCAATGCCTATAATCTTTGAAACCCCGGTTTCAAGATAGCTTTTCAAACCCTGCTCGTGGGCGCTTCGGAAGCTTTCCGGGATCAACCCGGTTACATTTTTCCCCAATAATTCGGATGGTTTGTAACCAAAAAGTTTTTCCGCCGCAGGGTTGAAGGATTTGATGATTCCTTGTTCATCGATCGTGATGATGCCATCAAGGGCATTATTCAGGACGGCATTTGCACGGTTTTCACTGTCACGCAGGGCTTGCTCTACTCTTTTGCGTTCTGTGATATCCTGAAAGGTAACCACCGCACCCACCAGTTCCCCCTTTTCTCGGATGGGAGTGCTGATAAACTCGACCGGAAAACTGGTTCCGCCTTTTCTCCAGAACACATCTTCAAATTCTCGATATTCCCTGCCATCATTAAATGCGGCACAAATATGGCAATCTTCACGAGGAAAAGGTGATTCATCCGCTGTGAAATGATGGATGATGCCATGTTGTGGTTTGCCAAGGAGTTCTACTTCAGAATAGCCCAACATTTTTTCCGCAGCGGGATTGGCAAAGGTCGTATTTCCTTCCAAATCCAGGCCATAGATTCCTTCTCCCACGGAATTCAGGATCAGTTCTCTTTGCCGGGTGGCTTGCATCAGTTGTTCTTCAGCCTGTTCTCTTTCCTGGGCCAACCTTATGTTTTCCTTGGCCAAATCCATGGCTTTTTGGAAAATGTCGGGTTCTGGTTGAGTTTCAGTTTCCAGTTTCATCAATGATCCGGTTGTTGGGGGGAACCAAGGGTTTAGGGGCCATAATTTTTATATGCAGGTCTATTAATCAAAGCAATAATCTTGCCAAAACTGGCCAAAAAACTGAATATACGGAATTACAATGGTTTTGCCTTGCGTGCGTGATTAGATTTTCAGGGAGGTTATAGGATTACATACACCGAGGTCAAAATTAGCCGAATTTTGTCAGGCGGTTTGGCAGACTCCGACCCCTCATTGTGCGATGCATCCCCCTGATGTTATTTGATTGCAAGAATTTGATGTATATTGTAGCTTACGCACGATCCGGAAAGGATTGAGTTCACAGGCCTAAAACCATCTTCCACACCGACCGGGCCGGATGCAATTTTTGTGCAGTAAAAATAGATTGGTGGAAAGTTATCAGCAAGCATTCTGCACAAGGCAGAATCTCATCCGCCAAAACCCTATGAACATTAGCCATTGATCCAGCTCACGGGCTGGTGGAAAAAGAATGCGGGAAACCGAAGAAACACCCCAGATCACCATTGACCGCCGACCCCTGTGGATTGTCATATTCGATCGAATGCGGCGGCCCATATTTCTGACAGCCTTTTTTGCGATTTTTTTGATCCTGCTGAATCAGGACGGACCTGCGGATCTTTCCCCCCAGGGATATAAAGTCCTGTGCGTTTTTTTCCTGTGCGTGAGCCTTTGGGCCACCAACCTCATTCCACTGTCGATCACCAGCCTTCTGGCCATCGCTTTGATTCCGTTGCTTGGGATCATGGATGCTTCCAAGGCCTATTCATTTTTCGGAAACAAAGCGGTTTTCTTCATCCTGGGGATTTTTATTTTGTCCGCCGCAATGATCGGTTCGGGGCTGAGCGGCCGGCTCTCCATGTGGGTGATGAAGCATTTTGGTAAATCTCCGAAAACACTGGTCTCGTCGATATATTTTTTCGGGGCGTTTCTTTCCTGTTTCATGTCCGAACACGCGGTCGCGTCCATGATGTTTCCCATCCTGATCGAGATCGTCAATGCGCTTAAATTGAAGAAAGGGGAATCGGTTTTCGCCAAGGCCCTGTTTTTCTCGATGGCCTGGGGATGCATCATCGGCGGAGCCATGACGGTTCTTGGGGGAGGGCGGGTTCCGTTGGCGGTGGAAATTCTTGAAAAAGTGACCCAGGGCGCAAGTTCCATCGGCATTCTGGAATACACCTATTTCAGTTTTCCGCTGGTCCTGTTATTGCTGGGCTCCGGGTGGCTGGTTCTGCTCGTCATGTTTCCGTCCGATCTCGATGACATTCAACCGGCGCGAAAAATCATCATGGAAAAATCCCAGACAATGGGTGCGATCTCGTTCCAGGAGAAAGGCATTGCCCTGGTGATGGCGCTCACCATTTTTACCTGGTTCGGTTACGGCGATTCGCTTGGCATCGCCAACATCGCGATCATTTCCCTGGTCCTTTTGTTTTCTTTCAACCTCATCAACTGGAAGCTGGTCGAACCGCATATCAACTGGGCCATCATATTGATGTACGGAGGCGCCATTTGTCTGGGCGAGGTCATGGCCACCTCCGGTGCCGCGCTATGGCTGTCGCAAGCCATATTTTCAGGGACAGTGCAATCGGCGACCTTGTTCCTGGTTTCCATAGCCGTCTTATCCCTGCTGTTCACCACGTTCATGAGCAACTCGGCGGTGATCGCGATTCTTCTGCCGCCTGCGATCAGCATGTGCGGAGCCTATGGGATCAGTCCCGCACTTGCCACCTTGACGGTGATATTGCCCAGTAACTTTGCGTTCATCCTGCCCATCGCCACGCCTGCCTCGGCACTGGCTTATTCGGCGCGGTATTTCAGTCTGGGAGAAATGGTGCGAGCCGGGACCCTGCTCAGTCTGCTGGGGATGGGTTGTTACCTTTTTTTATTGTATTTTTACTGGCCCTTGATCGGTTTTAAGTAAGAGAGGGCGGCTTGCAAAAAAGAGGCAGGCTCAGGGCGATTCGTGAGGGGACGCACCGCCCTGAGTGCACTGAGGGATTGGGGAAAACCTTTCCGAATTTTCCCCAGGTTGCATGACATTTGGATATTGTATAGGGAGCAAGTTTTGTGCCGGGTGGGGCCCATCTTTTCAGGGTCCTGAGAAGTGAGGGGATTTCAAAGCCATCCCCCGGACTAAAAATTTGAGAAACCCGGGCGCCCTGAAAATTGGGGTACTAATGTTTAAAACACCTGTCTGGTATATTAAACACGCCGATCCTCCCAACGAATAAGAGGCCCTTTTTCAATCATGAGACAAGCAAACGTTCTGGAAATTCAGCCTTTAGTGTTAAAGCAACGCTTGGACGACGGGGAAGACATCTGTCTGGTGGATGTGCGGGAAGACTGGGAACATTCGCTTGCGTCTCTTCCCGGTTCCACGCATATTCCCCTGGGAGAACTGGTGGACCGGGTGCAGGAACTTCTTTTCGAGGAAAATATCGTGGTGTACTGCCACGTAGGAGAAAGGTCTTATAGGGGCGCGATGATATTGATGGAGTCGGGATTCAAAAACGTGCACAACCTGATAGGCGGCATCGACGGCTGGTCGCAGGTCGTGGACGCCTCGGTTCCGAGGTACCGGGCTGGGGGGTGAATTGTTAATTTGTTTTCCCCTCAATCCTCTCAAGCAACACGTCACGCATGGCCTTAGCGGGCGCATCTTTTCCAGTCCACATTTCAAACTGACCAACCGCCTGATTGATGAACAACTCCACGCCGGAGATGACCGTGCAACCGGCGGCCCTGGCTTCTTTTAGGAGACGGGTTTCCGGTGGGTTGTATACGGAGTCAAACACCACCATCCCCGGTTTTAAATTTCCATTGGAGATGGGTGTTTTATCAGCGTGGGGGCTCATGCCGACTGGCGAGCAGTTGATCAAAATATCAAATTCGTGGTCGCCGATATCGCGGATGCTGGCCAACTGACAATTTAGTTCTTCCGCCAGTTTTTCGCCGCGTTCTTTATTCCGGTTATAGGTGACGGTGAGTTTCGCTCCCTTTTCGGTCACGCCATAGCCGATGGCTTTGGCGGTTCCTCCGGAGCCAATAATAAGGACATTTTTGTCTTTTAAATTCACCTCGGCCTCCAGAGCTTTGATGGCTCCCGAACAATCCGTGTTGGCTCCCTTCCAGCCATTTTCCTCTTTGACCACGGTGTTCACCGCGCCGATTTTTTGGGCAGTTTCGTCGACCGCGTTCATCAGGCGAAGGATTTTTTCCTTATGTGGCATGGTGACGCTGAGTCCTGCGAAAAAATCTTTGAACTCGTTAAAAAACTTTTCCACATTATTTACCAGAAACGACACATAAATATCGGGCGATCCGATTTCCTGAAAGGCGCGGTTGTGAATCAGGTAACCCATGCTTTTGGAGATGGGGTTGCCGATGACTCCGTAAATTTTGAAATTTTCTCTGGCCTGGTCCACACGGTAAATATTTTTCAGGGTGCTTCCCAGAATCTGCCCCGGCGCGCTTTCCTTGCCGCTTTCTAAAGCGCCAAAGGTTAGAAAACCTCCCAACAGGGGGGACAGAACGCGGCTGATTTCGCCATACTCACCCATGCAAAGGCCGATTAATTTCCGGCCTTCCTTTTTAGCCCGTTTGAGCAATTTGAATATTTTCAAATTGTCGCTGATATCCTGGGCGTAGGTGACGATTTTTAAAATATCTCCCGGCAGTTCGCACATGATCTCATAAAGAGGCTCCAGATCCTCCATCGTGTTGCTGAAATTGTGGTAGGAGAGGATGACCTTGGTTTTGCCTTTATTGTCCAGAATGGATTTTAACAGCTCTCTGGGAGTGGACGTTTCGATATCGATGTAATCCGCTCCCGCCGCAATCGCCTGGCGCAGGATCTGGACTCTATCTTCCTCCGCGCCCTTGAACTGGCCCCCCTCAGTTTTGGTCCGGTTGGTCACGATCAAGGGCAGGGCGGTCGCCTCCAGAAGCGCCGACAACTCGAAATTGGCGATCAGATCGAGGCGGAGTTCAATGATGTCGGCGATTGTTTCCGCCGCAGAAATGTCCTGCAAGGCCTTTTCCATGGAAGGGCCGACAATGGGTATACAAATCATAATTTAATAAAATGGGTAGAGGATGAATGAAAGCTTAAATCTTGTGATACTGCCAGGCTCCATTTTTGAGAGAATCGTGGGCGATGTCAAGACCTTTGAACCCCCGCTTGCCGCTGGACTCTGGGTTGACGGGCGGTGGAGGATGGCTGAAGGAAGCTTTCGGGCCCGTGAATGGATTTGGGGCACGATATTAAGGAGAGAATTCCAGAGAGGCCTGACGGCAGAAGAAAGGCATATCCCAACCGTGAGTCCCATCTTCCCTCCCCGTCTTTGGGGTCTCCCCTGGTCGTTTACCTATGATGCCGTTGTGGAAGGAGCCGGTGGCTGGGAACCCTTGCTGTCCAGCAATGATTGCCGGGCGGATGCGGATATGCTCACCCGGTCTTCCTGTCCCTGAACACTTTTGGATTGGTGTTTCTGGTTCAGTTCCGCGATCCGGTCCTGGTTATGGTAGACCTTCGAGGCTTTCGCGATTCCAATGATTGAAAAATCCATAGAAATATTTAGACTCTTAAAAATTAAACGCTCTTTGAAATTTTCGGTTTGACCCGATTAGACTTTCCGTACCCTTTCAGCAGGCTTCTATTTTGCTTGAGATCGAGGATTTTGTCCTGGACGATAAATTTTCTCGCCTTCAGTTCCACCTGGCAGTTATTTTCCATATCAATGATTTGCGCCAAAACAGACTCTATTTCCATTTTCAATTGTCCCGCCTGTTTTCCGACTTCGGCCAAACTTTCTCTGGAAAGCGGGGCCAGAGCCTCTTTCAGCTGGACCTCGTTATTCCCGGCTGTTTTGAGGAGGCGGTCCTTATTCTCGATGACTGCATCCAGCCTTTTTTCATCTTCCTGCTCGATGGCCAGCAACTGCTCCTTTTGCAAATCCAGAATCTGGTCATAGCAGTCTTTTTCAATTCGCAACAACTTCAGGATGGATGCTTTCGGATCGTTGTTTTTCAAATTCATGCCACCGCAATAAGATTTTTAATGGAAGCCCCAGGGGCTGAATTGTCCTTGAACAGGGCCAGCTTTGCTTCCACCGGACCTGAAAAGTGCGGCAACCCCGGGGATACCTGCCGGTTTTGAAGATCAATATCCCGCAATCCCGAATTCAGGATGCCATTCAATTGTTTGTCGAGTGAACTTAGAATACCGTTTTCCGGATTGTTAAACAAGTCCAACACTTCATCGGCGTTGATGTTCAATGCACGATTCAGTGTTCCCGTATCGACCGTGAACGTGTCGTCTTCCAACGAGCGAATCCCGATGGAACTCAACCGCTGGTTCAAGTCCCGCGTTCCGTTATTGAGAGAAAGCCTCCTGCCGCTTTGCAGCGCCTGAACGAAAGAGGACACGGACAACTCCTGCACCCTGTTTTTGTCCGTGTTGCTGACCTCGACTCCGATCAAGGCCGGATTTTCAGCAAATCCCCGCACCTGATCGATGTTGCGGTTGCGCTGGCCAAGTTCCCTGGTTTTTTCCTGAGGCGGTCCGGTGAGGTCGTTGCGAAATTTCTGCACATCCGGATCGTTGCCGAGAGTTCTCGATCCGGCCAGGAGATCGTTCAAAGTGATGACCGAATCGTTGAACTGATCAAACAGAGACTTGATTTGGGAAACCACCTCAGTGGTGTCGATAAAAAGGCGGATCGTCGCCTGACGTCGCGATACTTGTTTGACCGTTAACGTGGTGTTTTCCACCACGTTTTGAAACACGTTGGAAGGGTTGCTGGCGACGGCGCCATCGACCTCTATTTCCGCGTTTTGCAGGGTTTTGTTTAAGTTGACGCCGGGATTGTTCGCATCGAACTGGCGTTCTTTCAGCACGGGGTTGCCTTGGCGATCCCCCTCAAAGAAACCCAGGCTCAAAAGGACATTGTCCTCGTCACGCAGGTTGATTCCTGTATCGCTTCCCGACAAGCTGGTCAACACGAGCCGGTTGTCCTGAACGCTGGCGATCACATTGGTTTTGCTGATTCCACCATCGATACGGCCATTGTTGTTGGCGTCCTCAGCAGGGTCCAAAGCCCCGTTGCCGTTTGCATCTTCGTTGACGAATATTGCCGATCCAAACTCGGTGGCGGCGAAACTGTAGGTATCCAGAATATTATTTTCGTTTAGATCTTCCGGCCCGTCCAAACTCCCGTTGTTGTTCCCGTCTTCGCCAAAATTGATTTTATTTTTTATTTCAAAAACCGAATCCGACGCCACCACCGTCACTTTGGACCCGTTGACGAAAAAACTTCCCGAAAGGCCAAGGGAACCCAGAGGAGCCGACTGTTCATCCGAAACCAGAACCCTCTCCTGAGCCAGTCGGGAAACCCGCACTGAAAAACTTGTCTGGGGGCTGTCCTGGCCTGCGGACACCTGGACCTCCTCCGGTCGGGAGGATTTCCCCTGGCGAATATTGAGGGAATCGTTTTCCTGCAACCGGGATACCCGGCTTTGCAGATTATTGAGCGAGCTTTTCAGGTCATTGAGCCGGTTGATTTTCAATTCGCGAAACCGGGCCGTTTTGTCAAGATCATCGGCGATAGAGGTTGAGGACGAATTCTCTTTTAGGGAGAGAAACCGGATCGCGTCCCCTGTGTTAAACAGCGCTACGGTTCCAATGGCCTCCAGGGTTGGAACATTATTCCGGGATGATGAAATGGAATTGAACAGAATGTCCCGTTTGGAAGTCGGAGGTTCCTGAGCGCTGTCGATCTTTTCCTCAAGGTTTTGTTCTGCCTGGGAAGTTTTTCTGGCGGGCGTATCGGAAAAGATGAGAAAAGCGGCGTTTTGATTTCCCGTAACTTGCATGACTGGACCCATTATATCAATGCGGGCTCCAGGGAAATCGTTCAAGTGAGGGGATCATTCGCCGATAAGTGCATTAGGTCAGGCCAATGCAGGACAGGCGATCCAACAAAAAACGCCCGCTTCGCCGGCGTCGTTCACGATGCGGTGGAAGCCTCCAATAAAAGCCGGAGGGTTTCGCCGAATCACGACAGGCTCCTTTTCAGACGTAACGTGGCTCAAACCTATTTATTGAATTGGGGGCGACCAACCATACCAATTCATAAAACGGGTTTGTCCTCATCTCCCGCCAATGGGCAGAGTTTGAGGGTTTTAAGCTGTCTCCTCTAAGACATGTTTCCCTGAAAACTATCCCGTCCAGCGCGACGCTGGCGGGCGTGTAAACTAAATCAAATTATCGACATTCTGACCGGTTTCCGTTTGAACGCTGGACGGACTCGGCGGTTGCCGGGTGCTTCCCGCCTCATCGCTTCGGACATTGTCATTCGCAAATTTAGCCTGTCCCGTTTCTCCTGGCTCAACCTCTTCAATGATGCGTTGAGACGGAATTTCAAACACGGTTTCCTTTGCGGCTTCCGCCCTTTCACGGGGGCCTTCAATCTCTTCCGCCGACTTGGAAAGTTTCCTCGGTTCAACCAGAGTCTCATCCTCGTTTGAAGATTCCCTCACCTGAGCTTCTGAATTTTGGTTGTTGCGGGCCTGGGTTTTTGTTTGATCGCGGACTTCGGCCTCTTGCCTGGATTCGGTGCGACGTCTTTCGACATTAACTTCCTGAGCGCCGTTTCCGGAAGGAGCTTCAGGTTGAGTTCGATCAACCCCGCCTTCATAATTTCGTGTTCCTGGAGTATTGACTTCATTCTGGTCATTCAATCGTTGCGACGCCCCGCGCTCATTGGCCCTTTGCTCGCTGGGCGGACGCAGGTTGTCCACATTCCTTGCCCCTTCTTCGACCCGGGTTTCTCGGGTTTGACTCTGGGCCTCGCGGCTCAATTGAACCCGATCCGGGGTGGGCTCGGCCGTGCTGGCGGAATCGTTTACCTTTTGCTGGTCGATCCGGTCGCTTCTGCCATTTTCTGCTGCTTCTCCGGTATCCGGTGGCACCTGCTCGTTTTGACGAGGGCCTGGAGATGAATACGAGCGAACGGCCTCCTGAATGTTGTTCGTTGATTCGCTAACTTGTGCCATGATCTTTTCCTCCTAAAAAAACAGAAACTCCGGCTGAAAAATTTCAATCCACCCGTATTTTCGCAAAACAATTGAAAAACCGTCATTAAAGTTTCAGGTTTTGCGGCCGATGAGTGGTTTAAGATATTTATTATTAAAATTTGGTAAATTTCAAAAAAGCCCACCTCAAAGACTCAAAAAAGCACATCCCATAAAAATGAACGAGGAAATACGCTTTTCTTGTCGGATAAACTTTCTGAAACTTTAACTATAGTTTAGAGTTAATTTAAAAAAAATCAATTAGATAGGGGATTCTGGCGGGGTTGGAACCGAAGGGCTCCGGGAAAACCATTGCAAAACCCGTTGTTCGGGGTCATTCAGGAAAACGAGAAATTTGTAGATATTAATCGCTCTTTCGATAAACTTTGGGCAGTTGCTCTCGCCAATCGTTGTAGTAAGGCAGAATTTCATATTCCAGCAAATCGGCGAGCAGTACCCAATCCTGATTTTGATTGGCCTCCACCAATTGTCCGGTCAATTCCACTAAATGGCCTTGCCGTTCCTGGAAATTTTTTCCATCAAAAACAATATTGGTCGATTCAGAATCGATGGCTTGGGTTATGGAATCCACCACCTGGGAAAACCAGTCCATGCCATCGATGATATTGATGAAAAATTTATTCGCCTCCTGCTCGTTTCCAGACCTGAAAAGATCAGCTGCGGTCTGGATGCCAGGAACCAGTTTCAGGAGATAATTCTGCGCATTGATAATATTTTTTTCCAGAATTTGATTTAAAGAGAGAATTTCGGTTTCCAGCGTCTCAATTTGAGAAATCAGCGTTTGTCTGGTTTCGGGGGAATCCACGAACACTTCTTTTTCATTCAGCCGAATATTTCCGAAACAATTTCCAAGGGCAGGTTCATTTTCGAGGATATGATCTAGAAGATCTCCCAGAGTATCCCCTTCGCAGGACAGGCTTTTTTCCATACCATTAACGATTATTTTCATCAGACCCCTTCGGTTGAAACGTTATAGGACTCTGCACGACGCATATTCTAATCATTGTCGCAAACCATTGCAACATTCAATAAGATTTGATAAACCGCCCGTCCGGCGACTTGCCGTTGACAATGAAATCAACCCGGTTAAACTTGTTAAATGTTTATAACTACAGAACTTAGCTTGAAATTACCGAGGCCATAATCCATGTTTCGCCCCCTCAATTCAAGTGGCACGAATCAACTTCTGAACATAATCCAGAAGAACAAATCCGGTCTGGGCGATTCCCTGCAAAAAATTGCCTCTGGTCGCCGCCTGAACCGGGCCGGGGAGGACTCTGCGTCCAATGCCATCGCGACCCAGTTGCGCTCGGATATTCGCGCCTTGACTCAGGCCACCCGCAACGTGGACGCCGGAGCCAATTTTATTCGGTCGACCGAAGGGGGGTTGAATTCCATTTCTGACCTGGTCGCCAGAGGACGGGAGTTGTCTTTGCAAGCGGCAAACGGGACCCTGGGCGATACCGAAAGGCAGACATTGAATGCGGAATTCACCCAGATAAAGAACGAAATAGACAGGATCTCAGCATCCAGCGAATTCAACGGCCAAAAGCTGTTGGACGGCTCATTGAGCCCTCAGTCCGCCACCCAGATTGACATCCAGTCGGGAATCGGGAGCGGTCCCGAAAACCAGATCAACCTGAACGTCGTTGATTCCGCCGACACCCAATCGCTGGGGGTCGACGCCAGCGACATCTCCACCGCCGACGGAGCCCTGCAGGCCCTGGGAGACCTCGATCAGGCGACGGAGAGCTTAAATGCTTCAAGAGGACAGGTTGGGGCGGTGGCCAACCGGCTGGTCACGACGTCCAACGGCCTGGGAACAACCATAGAAAATCTCACACGGTCCGAATCTGCGCTCGCCGATACGGATCTGACTCAGGAAATTTCAGATTTACAACGCGGGTTGGCCTTGACCCAAACCTCCATCAAGACCCTGGCTGCTTCGCTCAAGCAAAATGAGCGTGCCACCGGCCGCCTCATCAATTTTAGGATTTAACTTCTCCGTTCCAAGCGCTCTTCTTGAGAACTTTTCCCTGTGTCAGGGTTCTTTTCGATTGGTTCTTGACCCCTTCTTTCTGAAATGATATTAAATGACTCCTTCATAACAATCGGAATTTTTCTGGAGAGGGTTCAATGGAAGTCAATACGATTAAGATAGAGATCAGGAAGCATCACGTGACTCCGGGGGTGAATGTCCTGGACCTGATCATTGATGCCGACGGCGAGAAAATTGTCAAGCAAACCCAGCACAAGGACACCGATCAGTCGTACCAGCATTTTGTGAAAGAGGCGATTCGAATCTCGAAAGAACTGGCGGAAGCCAGGATAGAATAATTGGTGAATTCAAGATATTGACCCTGGCCGCCCAGGAAGGAATTTCGGGGAAGGCTCTGGAAGGATCAGGAAACCGGTTCGCGGCTGAGATTCATTTTTTTCAGTTTCTCGACCAGCGTGGTGCGGTTCAGGCCGAGAAGATTGGCGGCTTTGTTTTTGACCCAATTCGTTTTTTCCAGAGCTTCTAAAATCAATCCCCGTTCAAAATCCTCCACCGCCTTTTTTAGATTCATGCCTTCATCCGGCAGGCTCATGGCGTAAGTTTTTCTTAATGAAACCTGTAAAACCTGAGCCGGACTTTCCTCAATCTCTTCGTTCTCGAGTGTGTTCCAGTTTCCTCTGGGGTGGTCTCCCAGGACTTTATCCGGCAAATCCCTGGGAGTGATGACGGGCCCCGGACTGAGAACCACCATCCTCTCAATAAAATTCGCCAGCTCGCGAATATTTCCCGGCCATTCATAAGCGATCAGAATTGCCATCGCCTCATTGCTGACGGTTTTTTGAGAGCCATTGTTTGTCGGGTTGTGTTTGGCAAGAAAAAACCGGACCAGCAGGGGGATGTCGGATTTCCTTTCCCTGAGAGGCGGCATGACGACCGGAATAATATTCAGCCGGTAATACAAATCCTCTCGGAAGCTTCCGTTTTGCATCGACTGCTCAAGATTTCTATGCGTTGCGGCGATCACCCGGATATCAATGGGGATCGACTTGGAACCACCGATGCGATCGATTTCGCGTTCCGCCAGCACCCTTAAGAGCTTGACTTGAAGGGTCAAGGGCATGTCGCCAATTTCATCGAGAAAAACCGTTCCCTGATGGGCCATTTCCATTCGTCCGATGCGGGTGACCCCCGCTCCGGTGAACGCGCCCTTTTCGTAACCGAATAATTCACTTTCTAAAAGTTCGCTCGGAATGGCGGCGCAGTTAACAGCGACAAATGGTTTGTCCGCACGCAGACTGTTGGCATGCAAGGCCCGCGCGATGATCTCTTTGCCGGTACCGCTCTCGCCAAAAACCATGACCGTACTGTCTGTGGGAGCGGCCTTTTCGATCAACTCAAAGACTTCGCGGATGGGTTTGCTTTCGCCTACTATTTGGAAGGAATTTGTGTGGAACTTTATATTCATAAATTAAAAGTTATTATATCCGTAACAGGATGATTGTCAAAAAAAACCCGAGTGAAACTTTTATTCAATGACGAATAATTTTTATTGGCGCGATTACAACTTTAAAAATTTATGGTTTCGCACCTGACAAAACGATTTAAATGAAAAAATTATTTACCGATACAAAACTCCCCAAAAATTTGATCGAGTAAATCTTCCGCAAAAGTTTTTCCTAAAATGATGGAGAGCTGATCCATCGCCATCGTGACATCCACCGCGACAAACTCTTCCGATAATTCCTGCTCAAGAGAAGCGCATGATTTTAACAACGCATCGCTTGCTTGCATCAGGCATTGCCGATGTCTTTCACGCGTTATGACCAGCGTTTCGTTACAAGAAGAATCTCCCATCACGAATCGATAAATGCTTTCACGCAAAGCGTCCAATCCCGCGCCTGTTTTTGCAGAGAGGCGAATGAACTCTGCGTTGGGAAATTTTTTTTCAAGCGTCGGCACATCCACCTGTTCGGGCAGGTCGCATTTGTTTAAAAGGATCTTATACGGTTTATCCACAGCCTCCCGTATGAGCAGGTCGTCGTTTGCATCGAGAGCCTCCGAGGCGTCAAAAATAACCAGCGCCAGATCGGCCCGGTTGAGCGCCGCTTTCGCTCTTTCAATGCCTTTCTTTTCAATAAGTTCTGGATTTTCTCGTATGCCTGCGGCATCGATGATATTGATGTGAATGTCGCGAATCCGCACCCGTTCCTCCAGGGTGTCTCTGGTGGTTCCGGGCATAGGCGTCACGATGGCCCGGTCTTCCTTGAGAAGGCCGTTTAGCAGGCTGGATTTCCCTACATTAGGTTTTCCGAGCAGGGCCACTTGCGCCCCTTCACGAAAAATTTTCCCCTGCCGGTACGTTTCAATGAGTGCATGTAAATCTTTTTGGATCGCTTGAATTTCTGCGAGGGTCGTTTCTCTTTTTTGAAACTCCAGTCCCTCTTCTGAAAAATCAATGGATGCTTCCAGTTGCGCGAGGACCGCGAGCAGCCTCTCGTACCATTCATTCAATTTGGATGAAAGACTTCCCTTGAGTTGAGAAACTGCCGACCGCAACGCCCTGTCTGACGCCGCATGGATAATATCGGTCACCGCTTCCGCCTGGGAGAGATCGATTCTGCCGTTTAAAAACGCGCGCCGTGTGAACTCTCCCGGTTCGGCCAGACGCGCTCCCTGATCCAGCAGAAGTTCAAGGATTTTGTTGGTGACAAAAAGCCCGCCATGGGCGCTGATTTCCACCACGTCTTCCGCCGTAAAACTTTTTGGCGCTTTAAAAAATGTCAGCAGGACTTCGTCCACCATCGCTTGCGTCCCGGGGTCATGGATTTCTCCAAAATAAGCACGCTGAGGAGCGAACTCTTTAAAGTGGGGGTCGGCGGAGGAGGGACGAAACAAAGCGGAGGCAAAGGCCAGGGATTTGGGTCCGCTCAAGCGGATCACGCTGATCCCCCCTTCACCTGCCGGGGTGGCGATGGCTGCGATGGTGTCGCTCATAATCCGCTACGCGGAAGGAAAATTGGGGCTGACGTGCACTATGCTCACGAGCCCCTGAGATTCTATGGATGAAAAACTCAGCACTTGTGATATTTCACCCTTGTTTTCATGCCCCTGTGGTGTCCTCTCCAATAACTTCATGCCTCGAAGGGATAGGGGGGGTAATGGAAGATTCGGTCAGCAATAAATCCACTGCCCGTTAGTACTGGGTCCAGCGGCACGCTGGTTAGTCTTTGGCGATTTTATAAATATAATACTGCTGGGAGATCGTTAAAATGTTGTTCACTGTCCAGTAAATGACCAGTCCCGAAGGAAAGGATAGAAACAGGAACGTGAAAATGATGGGTAAAAACATCATGATCTTTTGTTGTACCGGATCGCCGACCGAGGGGGAAAGCCGCTGTTGAATAAACATGGTGGCCCCCATGATGACCGGAGTCACATAGTAGGGGTCGCTGACCGAAAGGTCCTGAATCCAGCCCATGAATGGCGCCCCGCGTAATTCGATGGAAAAAAACAAGGCGTGATAGAGCGCAATGAAGACCGGAATCTGCAGGAGCATGGGGAGACAACCTCCCAGAGGATTCACCTTATGCTTTTTGTATAGCTCCAGCATCTCCTCGTTTATCTTTTGCCGGTCGCCCTTGTTGCGTTCCTGAATGAGTTTGACGTAAGGCTGGACCTTCTGCATGCCCTTCATGGACTTGAAACTTTTGTGGGTCAGGGGAAAAAATATCAGTTTGATGATGAAGGTCAAAAAGATGATGGACCAGCCATAGTTGCCGGTGATGCCATGAAAATATTCCAAAGTTTTGAGCAGGGGTTTGACCAGAAACGCCACCTTGTTGCCAAACCACCCGTAGTCCAGCAGTCGAAACAGCTTGTGCCCGGAATCTTCCAGCACCTGCAATTGCTTGGTGCCGGTATAAATTAAATACGAAGAATTGGTGGCCGACTGAACCGATTCGAGGTCCAGGCCGACATAAAGCTTGCCGTCCTCCTTTTGCACCAAAGTCGATTTTACGCCGTTCACCGGGATGAGGGCGGCGGCAAAATATTTATTCTGGAAGGCCGTCCAGTTGACGTTGCCCGTATAATGGACGATGTCCGTTACATCTTCAGCAGGTGTTTCAATGCGCTCATTATTCGCGAAGGTGGTGGGTCCTGAAAAAACGAACATATCGGTCTGCGACTCCACCTTCCCGCCTAAAGACGGACCCCACAATACGCTGTATTGAAAATTATTGGCCGCATAGGGGCCGGGGTTTATACGGGTCTTTGCATCCACCATAAAATTGTTCAGGTGAAAGGTGAATTCCCGGACCACCTCAAACCCCGATTCGTGCTTGAGATGAAACGTGAGCGTGCCGGTGGGAATGGATTCGGTCAACGTTAACGTTGTGGCCGAGGGTTCGTAGAAAGCGTTTTGCAGGATGTTCGAAATCCCAGGATCCGACGACTCAAGAGAAAGCGGCCATTTGCTTCCTTCCTCATGCTCGACCAGATTGACGATTTCGCCCAGGTCACTTTTGTATTGTGGCAAAATGACTTCCCGAAGCGTCCCCCCCCGGTTGGAAAAGACCATGTTGGCGCGACCGTTGAAAACCTTCACCAGAACTTCCTTGCCGGTGAATTGAGGTTGCGCGGTCGAGGGAGAGGCTTTTTCGGTATCAGCGGCAGGCGCGGGAACAGCTGCGGGTTGACCGGGTGCCAGCATCACGGGGGCTTTTTTCGGAGCGGGCATCGGTGCCGGGGGCGGAGCCGGGATCTCTTCCGGCGTTTGTTTTTTCACCGTGTCTATTTTCTCTGGCGGGGGTTGAACTTCCGCGAGGAAATATCCCCAACCAACGAAAACCGCCAGGGACAACACAAATGCCAGTAATACTCTATTTTCCAATTAAAAATCTCCGCTGATGAGGTCTATCATTTCAGAAGGTCTTTTCCGCCCTCATGATAAGGATGGCATTTCAACAATCGCATCACGATGCGGCCCGCCGCCTTGAAAAAAGAAAAGCGTTGTAATGCCTGGGCCGAATATTCGGAACAGGTTGGATAAAACCGACAGGAAGGCGCCAGAACCGGGGACACCCACCCTTGGTAGATCCTGATGATCTTTATTAGAAGCCAATTTGCCATTGATGTTCTCAGACTTATGAATGAGGCGGGATAAAAAACTATTGTCGGTTAAGAAGAGGTTTGGATAGTTTTTCTTCAAGCGTACGAACGGGAAGGGCTACCAGATCCCTTCCGGAGATAACGACGATATCCACCGCCGGGTGAATTCGGTCTTTTATGTGACGAAACGCTTCTCGAATTTTCCGCTTGGCCCGGTTACGGATGACGGCGTTGCCAATTTTCCGGGAGGCAATGATGCCGAGCCGTTTCCTGTTCAAACCGTTGGGAAGAATAAAGAGGGTGAAAAAAGAATCGATTCGCTTCTTTTTGCCCTGGGCCATTACTTTTTCAAATTGGGGCCGACGGGTCAGCCTCTCGCATTTCTGGAAAGATAACTGGCTCATGAGCCCGCTAAACAGTCAGCCTTTTACGCCCTTTTCTCCTTCGGTTGGACAATACTTTTCTTCCCCCAACCGTGGCGCTCCTCCTGCGGAAGCCGTGCCTGCGTTTTCTTCGAATATTTTTTGGTTGATATGTCCGCTTCATAATTTTTCCTGACTTTGACCTTGATCATAAAAGCAAACCCATTGAAAACCAATGGGTTAAATGCCAATCCGTGTACTTTATAAACAGATTTTCCTGACGGAATTATTTCACCCGTCCGCCCCCCTTGTCAAGCAAGATTTCGATTTATTTTCCCAAAAATCAAGGCTGTTAAACAAATTTTGTCACCTTTGGTTGATTCTGTTTAATTTTTGGGCGGTTATGGACAAAATACTGATGGTCCATCCGGAAGAGCATTTTTCGTTATAAAAAAAGACTATAGTGGTGTAAAATATTTAAAAACAACGGTATAAATAGGTATAAATAATTTTGGGGGTCGCATGAGGGTACCAGCTTCTGATTCAATCCTGAACACACAGTCCATCCACCGTTCCTTTGACAGTGATCAGCGCGTAGAAAAAAGTTCCTTTCTCCTAATCGGAGTTCTGCTTCTGCATGCCTATTTTATGATTGCTGTGACCGAGGCCGGGACGTTAACGGGATTGCAACCATCTGCTTTGGACCCTGCCTTCCTTCCGGTTGAAATCGCTCAGCTTTCACCAGAGCGCGTTCAGGTTTTGGAAGGTGTTACGGAGGACCCCAAAGAGAGCAGACTTCAGTTCACCGCAAATAAATTAAAGCAGGCGGGCTATATTATTCCTGTGTCGAGTCATAGAGGAAGTATCCTGAAAAGCCTGGGCGATCATGAATCATTTGGCATCGGAGAAATTGTATATCTTGATATTGGAACGGAGCATGGCGCAATGCAAGGAAAATTGCTCACGGTGTTTTCCAAATCAAGGCACATTCTGCATCCGATTATCAAAAGTGCAGGGGTGGAAGGAATTCCAAGTTACCAGCGACCTCTGGCCGAACCCTATCCCACCTATTTTTCTCGATGGGGCAAGCGCATCGGAGACATGGTGGAACCCTTAGGGTACATGGAGATCCTTGAAGCGATTCCGGGTTCTTCCAAAGCCATTATCCGGGAATCGTACAATCCGATCCATACAGGAGATTTTGTGACTCCTTATGAAAAATTGGACGCCCCGCCGCGTTATCCGGAAGCCAAGGGAGAGCAAACCCTGGAAGGTTATGTGATTGCTTACCAGCGGGAACATTATATGGGTGGGCTGGACGACTATATTTATATTGACCGCGGAGCCAAGGACCGGGTGCTTCCCGGCGACCGGTTTGAAGTTTATATCACTCCCACCAAGGGAGACGACAGGTGGTATGAGGTGGATTCAAAGGGTGAGCCTATGATCCCGCATGTTGTCGCTGAATTGCAGGTGTTGGCCACACAGGCCGAAACATCCACCGGCGTGGTGATATCCGGTTCACGGTCCATTCCCCTGGGAGCGTCGATACGATACAAACCCGTGGATATCGTTTCCCCCCCTTTAAACGATGTATTGGCTTTGGGCGAAGCGCCAACCTATGAGGTTGCGGAGGTCGCCTTTCCTTTGGAAGAAGCCACGGAGATGCCTTTTGAGGAGGAGCCGCTTGAAGAGGAACCCTTCGCTGATTTGAGTGTGGATGCCATTCAGGGCGAAGAAATTGAAGAAGCCCGGTTAATGGACTTTTCCGCGATCGAGGAATTGCTGGATGTCCGCTTTCCGTTCGACCAATATGTTCTGGACGAGATGGCTAAAAAGGCCCTGGAAAAAAATGCTGTCTATCTGCTCCAGCACCCCAATATTCAAGTGCAGATTGAAGCGCATTGTGACGAGCGGGGGACCAATAACTACAACCTTGCGCTGGGCGACCGCCGCGCGCTGGCGGTTAAAAAGTTCATGACCTCAAAGGGCATTCCCGAAAACAGGATGCACCTGATCAGCTATGGAGAGGAAAAGCCGTTCTGTAGTGAGAGCAATGAAGACTGCTGGCTGCAAAACAGGAAGGTGCATTTTAAAGCCAGCGGATCGGAGATGGTGGTCAATTAGCGGTGATTTTTAAGAAGCGCTTTTTACCGACTTTGATGAGATGGCCCTGATTTCCCTCTAACTGGTGGTCCTTATCGGAAATCTTTTGCCCGTTCACAGACACCGCCCCCTGCTGGATCAATCTCCTGGCCGCTGAAGTGCTGTCGGTCAACGAGTGATCTGTTAGAACCTTGCATATCCACCTGGCTTCCCCACCCCAGGTTTTTGCTTCCGGGATTTTATCGGGAACATTTTTATTCTTGAACACATTGTCAAATTCCTGAGCCGCCTCTGCCGCTAATTCTGTTGAATGGTAACGCGCCACAATTTCCTTCGCCAATCCCACTTTAGCGTGTTTTGGATTCAGTTCGCCCGTTTTGGCTTGTGACCTCAAAGAGTCCAGCTCCACTCCTGTAACATCGCTCAGCAGTTCATAATATCGCCACATCAATTCGTCGGAGACCGACATGATTTTGCCGAACATTTCTCCAGGCTTGTCGAGCACCCCGATGCTGTTGCCCAGGCTCTTGCTCATTTTCTGTACCCCGTCCGTTCCTTCCAGAAGCGGCATGGTGAGGACGGTTTGCGGAGCCACGCCGTAGGATCTTTGCATGTCCCGGCCCACCAGCAGGTTGAACTTTTGATCGGTGCCGCCCAGTTCCACGTCGGCCTTTAAAGCCACCGAATCGTAGCCCTGGATCAGGGGATACATCAATTCATGGATCGATACCGGGAGGTTGTTGGCCATGCGTTTCTGAAAATCGTCACGCTCCAGCATGCGGGCGACGGTGTAGCGGGCGGCCAGCCCGATCATGTCAACCGAGGAAAACTTATTCATCCACTCGCTGTTATAGGCAACCGTGGTTTTACTCTCATCTAAAATCTTGAAAACCTGTTCCAGGTAGGTTTTGGCGTTCACCTGGACTTCTTCGGGAGTGAGGCTTTTTCTGGTTTCGGATTTCCCCGTCGGGTCGCCGATCATGCCGGTGAAATCGCCGATCAAAAAAATGGCCTCATGGCCGAGATCCTGAAACTGCTTCATCTTTTGCAATAAAACCGTATGACCCAGGTGCAGGTCCGGCGCCGTGGGGTCGAAGCCTGCCTTGACTCGAAGCGGACGTCCTGTTTTAATGGATTTCTCCAATTGCAAGGCGAGTTCTTTTTCATCAATGACTTCGGTCGCCCCTCGGCGAATTATTTTTAACTGGTCTTGAACGGAAAGCATCTTAGGGAAATGTCCGGAAAACCCCACACCGTGGGGAGGAGAATTTATCTGGTCCAGCCCGCAGACGGGCAGGGTCCAGCGCCACGCTGGCACTGGTTGAATAACATACCCGAATGGAAACTGCAAGTTGGCCAGGCATTCTGAATTTTTGATTGAGCAGGATAAGGAAACACCACCCCATGGATCTTGATATCGCACAGCCAAACGAAATCATCGGCCCGCGTCTTAAAAAATACCGTGTGGCGGGGTATGGATTTTTGGCGCTGAACATTTTATATCTGGTTTTTGCCTTCATGTTTGTGCCGTCTTTTCATGTAGACACCACCACATTCATCACCATCGTTCTTTTCCTGGCGTTGATGGTTTTGCTCACGGTTTTTATCTGCCGGGCGAAAAAAAGACTGGTCCAGATCCTGGCCGTTTTATACGGCGCGCGATCGCTTTTTGCAATCTACACCCTGGCGATGGGGGAATATTTCCCGGCGGTGCCCTATTTTTTGCCCTGTTTGCTGGTGACGTTTTATCTTTTAGGCCGTGCGGGCTGGAACTGGCGCTGAGCAAATGGGTTTAAGATTAAATTTCTAAAATACGTTTATGAAAAAACTGGTCCTCGATGGAGAAAGCCTGACGCTGGAATCCCTGGCAACGGCCTCGGATCTGACCACGGAAATTCGAGTAGCCCCGTCCTGCCGCAGGAACGTGCAAAAATCGCGGGAAGTGATCGAACAAGCGGTGCGCGATGAAAAACAGGTTTACGGCTTCACCACGGGGTTTGGCGCGCTCAGCGATGTCTTCATTTCCAGGGAAAAAGGCAAGCAACTGCAAAAAAATATTTTGATGAGCCACGCCGCCGGAGTCGGTGATCCGCTTCCAGATGAAATTGTCCGGTGCGTCCTGGCGTTGATGATCAACAGCAAAGCCAAGGGGTATTCCGGGCTTCGGTGGACGACTCTTGAAACTCTGGTCAAGCTGTTCAACCAGGGGGTCATCCCGCAAATTCCCGCAAAAGGTTCCGTTGGGGCGAGCGGCGATTTGGCGCCCCTGGCGCATTTGGCGCTGGTGTTGATCGGGCGCGGCAAAGCGCGTTTTCAAGGGCGCGTGATGTCGGGGGCGCAGGCGTTAAAGAGGGCGAAAATCAAGCCGGTTGTTTTGGCAGAAGGGGAGGGGTTGGCTCTCGTCAACGGAACCCAGGTGATGACGGCTATTGGCGTGTGCACTCTGGATAAGGCTGTTAAACTCGCGAAATTGGCGGATGTGTCCGCCTCCATGAGCCTGGAGGTTTTGCTTGGAAGCAACACTCAGTTGCATAAAAAAATTCATCGCATCCGCCCGCACAAAGGACAGATTCAATCCGCCGCCAACATGCGGGCCATCACTGACGACAGTGAGATCATCACCTCCCATAAAGACTGTAACCGCATTCAGGACGCCTATTCTCTGCGCTGTTCCCCGCAAGTGCACGGGGCCAGTCGGGACACCATCCGGTTCGCCTGCGGGACCCTTGAAACGGAGATGAATTCGGCGACCGAGAATCCTTTGGTTTTCCCGGACGGGCAAATCCTGTCCGGCGGAAATTTTCACGGCCAACCAGTTGCTTTAGCGCTCGATCATCTCGCGGTCGCCCTGGCGGAGCTTGCCAACATATCCGAGCGACGGATAGAGCGCATGGTCAATCCCACTTTGAGCGGCCTTCCTTCGTTTTTAATTCGGGAAGGGGGGTTGAACTCCGGGTTCATGATCGCGCAATACACGGCGGCGGCGCTGGTTTCGGAAAACAAGGTGCTGGCGCATCCCGCATCGGTGGATTCCATCCCCACATCCGCCAACAAGGAAGATCATGTCAGTATGGGCACGATCTCCGCCCGGAAAGCCAGGGAGGTTCTGGGTAATGTAAAATATGTGATCGCCATTGAATTCCTGTGCGCGGCTCAAGCGTTGGATCTTCTCACCAACCTGAAACCCGGCAGGGGAACTCTCTCAGCTTATAAGGCGTTGCGCAGGCATGTGAGCCCGGTGAAAAAAGACCGGGAACTGTCCCCCGACATCGAGACGGTGGCGGGAATCATCGACAATGGCGAGATCCTCTCGGCGGTGGAAAAAGCCTGCGGCCCGTTAATATGATCGATACCGCGACCCCTGTATTCGTAAAAAAACCCGACCGGCTTCCTTTAGTGACAGATATCGGAAGCGCCTATATGGGCCTACAGCATTCAAGCTCTCCGGAACTGGTCGAGCGGGTACAGGCCTTATTTGACCACCTAAACCGGTCTATGGGGTTTCCTCCGACGGCGGTGGGAAAAGAAAATCAGGATTGCTTTAATATCCTTTTGCGGGTCGCTTACCCGGAGTTGATGCTCGACCTTGCAGATTTGATTTACGTTCAGCATGAGCGGCCTGCGGTCTTCCTCAATTTCGATCACATCAATATCAATCTCAGGAAGGATGCGTCGGTCGATCCCGATTCTGTCCAGGCATTGAACCAGAAAATGGAATCTTTGTTTCAGGAGTTGACCCGGACGCTGAAGAACGACCCCAAGTATTATGGCGATCCGGAAATCATCAGACTATTGAGCGAAAGTTACAGCTTCTACCTTTTTAAAACCGGCAATTTCCCTTGGGACAACACGCTTCCCGATTTTTCGGGGGATGCGACTCATCCCATCATGGACATCGCCACTGGGTTGACCGGGTTCAATATGATTCATTTGTGGCCCGCCGATGGTCCGACGTTGTACCTGACCGACAACCAGCCCTTCATCACCGAGGGTCTCAAGCATTACAAAAGTCTGGCGCGTAAACGGAATGTGGAGATTCTCAATATCAAGTTTGGCATTAACGAACCAGACGTGCCGCCCTTAGGCGGAATCTGGGCCAATAAATTTCTTCATCATCTGAAACGAAAAGAACGTCGTCAATTCCTGGATTGGGCGCATAACAGCCTGGCCGCTGGTGGCGTACTGCAAATTCTGGACACCGATCTGGAACACCGAATATTAAAAAAAGAACACGATTCAAATTTTAAAGGAAAATTGATCCCCGGTTATCTGGAAACATTGGTGGAAATTGAAGGCGATTTTTGCGAAACGCTGGTGCAGGACACGAGACTGGCGGGGTTTAAAGTGACTCACTTTGATTTTAACCCCTACCACGACGAAACCGACGCCTACAGCCAGTTTCCAGGAGAAGATATCTCCATCGATTTTCTGGGATTTGAGATCGTCGCGGAAAAAGGAAAATAAACCTTCATCTTAAGAGCGGAAAATTTATGGTGAGTTAAGTCCGCAAGGAAGCCACTATGCTGGATCTGATTAAAAAGTACCTGGGTCCCGGGACTACGTTGGTTATTCTAACCACCCTGACCCTGTTCATTGCCGCACTTTTCGTAAAAGGGTTCACTCATGACCTGCTACTGGAGGCCGCGGTGTTCCTGGTCTCGGTTAAGCTAATCATCCTGAGTTATAGAAACAGCAAAGGAGTCGAGGCTATTCAGAAAAAGCTGGACCTGATTCTTAGCGAGGAGAAGCACCTGGAGAAGGTTCTGAACACCATTAAGAAAAGTCAGGCGAACGAACCGAATTCCGGGCAAGAAAAAGGAGATCCTCCGGGACATCAATAGCGGTTTTATCTGCAATAAAATCCGCCTCTAGCGTGAAGCCACGGAAGATGGGACCGTCCTCTTCCGGCCGGTTTCTACTTCATTGCCTGTTCGAGTCTTCCCACAAAAACAATCAAGAATCCGGCGGTTGTTTCAAATGCCGTTGGATGGCGTTCCAGTCCGCCTGGGTGGATTTTTCCGCAGTCGATTCCATCGAGCGATAAAGGTCGATCATTTGATTTCCCAGAGGAGTCAGTTGCGCACCGCCACCGCCTTTTCCTCCGGTGGAGCTTGCGACTAGGGGTTCCTTGAAACAATGGTTCATGGTGTCCACCATGTCCCACGCCCGCTTGTAACTGAGTTTGATTTCTTTTGCCGCCTGCGAGATCGAGCCTTGCCGCTGAATGGCTTCCAGTAAGTCGATCTTTCCCGGTCCCAGGGCGATGACATCTCCCGCCATGATTCGGAACCTGGGTTTGCACCGCAATGGTTTGTTCCTGGCAGACGTCATGTTGGCTCACCTGGAGAGGCGATCACTTGCGTTTTTGGATTCGCACGATTCCCACTACGTTCGGAACCGGCCAGGCGATGGAATTGCCTTTGGTGCCGTCAACCGCGGTCGAATAGTTGCCTAGGAATTCAAATTCATCTTTGCCGGTATTGACAAAAAGTTGAGCGTCTTTTCCGCCCTCCACATACATGGCTCTTTTGATATCGATGGGGAGCTTTAACAGGATGTCGATGAAATCGTGGGTGGAATAGGGCGACCGGACATGGATGAACAACATTCGGCCTTTGGAGTCCATACCGATCGCGGAGGTGCTCCATTTTTTCTCCTGCGGGACCCAAACGTTTTTCCCCTGGCAGGAAACCATGCGGATGCTCTGGATCAACGACCGATATTGCATTCGCACTTTTTCGAAATCGTCGCAATCGCGGTCGAACAGCTTGGTCGTCGGCAGGGATTTGTCCCTGGGGTCAAAAGCCAGAAAGGTCCGGTCCTTGGAAACCCAGGTGCTGTTGATGTGCCCGAGCGTCTTCATATAGGAAACGCTGGTTGAATTATCTTTTTGATACATGCTGGCGTTGATCCCCGCCACAAGGTTGTGATTCAAGACCCAGTCTTTGATGGATTTACGTTCGTTCTTTGCCTGGGCGGAAGCATTCAACAGGCGGAACTCAAAATGTTTGAGATCAATGCGCAGGACCCGGACGATGGAATCGCCAATCTGCGACTTTTGCGTGGGAACAAAACTGCCCAGTTCCAAACCCGGCTCAAGGTTTACCCAAAGATTCTTGGGAAGGACTTTTGATTTACTCTCAAGGTTTGAAGGAATAGAAAAAATGAGGCCGCCGGAAAGGACCAGGCTCAATAGAAAATTACTTCGATACAAGATAAAACCTCAGAAGTTGAACAAACCAAAAAATTTGGGGAATTCCCCATCCATCAACAACCAGGAAAAATCACCCCTCGCAAAATTCGTTTAGACCCGTCAGGAGCGGTTCTAGGCTTGGAAAATTAGCACTAATTCCTTGCTATTTCAATAGCCCAGAGCCCAGAGGCCTCGTCATTAGATTAAAAAAAATATAATATTTAATCAAGGAATTGAATCATCGGCAAACCCGGGTTGAATTTGAGGGGTTATATCAGGACTCCTGAAAAGGCTGTCATCCCACTGCAATCCAAATGGTTGCTGATAATGAAGTTAGAAAGGTTTCAGGAAATCATTGTTTTATAGGCGTTCTGAGGGCTATTATTTCTGATCCCCGGATTGATTTTGATTTGTTTTTGGTACATAATTACGTGCCGGTGGATTCCAAATATATTATTCGAGAGGGCAAAACTCCATTTCTTATATTTTTGTTTACGGTTTATTTCACAAAAGGAGATTTTATGAAAACGATGGCAACGATGGTTATTCTGGTTATTGCGCTATATCTCTCAGGGTGCGTGACGACGCAATCCACTGGTAAAGCTTCGAGTGATAGTGGTTCAGCGTCCGGTGGTGGTTCAGCGGCCGTAAGCAGTGGATCAAAAAGTGGTAAAATGTTGACTAAAGAGGATTATGATCGAATAGGCATAAAGGAAATGGGTTCTAAATAATTCATTTTAGTAGTCAGCCTGATAACCGCGAAAATTATTTCGCCAACTCGAAGGTTTTTCGCTTAAGGATAAAATAAAAATTCCATCCCTGGATTGGGATGGAATTTTTTTTGCCAAAGGATAAAATGAGAAACTCAAATTTCTGTTAACCCCTAATGTAGCTCCCAGACCCCATGCAAGATAATGCTTTGTCCTCAGGGCTTGTGATGTCGGAGGACAATTTAATCAATCTTTATCATTTGAACGAACTGTACGGCAATGTTGCGGCCAGGGTTTCCAGAAATATGCTGGAGGCCTACCAGTTTGATATCCCCATCACATCGGGGATATGGGGCGGAACGTATCTCATTGCCGAGAAGGACGGAAAATCCCGGAGAAGAATCTGGCGATTGTATTGCCTGGTCAACCTCCCGCAAAACAGTCTCCTGGATCAGCATGAAAACATGGAACGTTTGATCAGCTGCTACTGCGATGAATTCATCAGCGCGTTTCAACCCTACGATATGGATCTGGAGCTAAAAATGTGGGGAGGCCGATTGCCTTACAGCAATGAACGAAAACCCACCATCACCATGCACATGACCGATGCAAAGGAGCGCGTCCGCTGGCTCCGCACTTTTTTCGTATGGAACCATGTTCCCTGGGAAGAATCGGTGATCCATGACGTGGCGCGAATCCTGAAGGAATACAAAGAATTTTTCGACCTCGATAAGGGACCGGTCGATAAAGATTCCAACGAAATAAAATTTCTATTGCAGGATATCATTATTATTTACAGGACGATCGAAGGGGCCTGTTCGGAAGAATTTCAGGAGCATGCAGAACCCATTCTGCAGGAATTGATGGGTCACTTTATGGCAGGTTTGTTCGACCCTGAACTGATTCGGGAGCTTTATCTCAAGGTGTTTCATAACGCGCTGATCTATGGCTATGAGGAAGCGCTGGAAGGCCCGTTCGCCAAAGCAGGCCTGGATATCCGGAACATGGAAAACTGGCCGGTGGAAAAAATCAACTGGGTGCCGGAGGAGTTGAAAGAAAAACTCATACCACCCATAAAGAACATATTTTCCGGTTTTAAAACGAACCTGGCCCAAAAAAAGTAGACTTCATAAAAATCTGACTTTGCAAGTTTACCAGGTGGCCTCATCTGACCCCGGACGGCTTCCCGCTAATTATTCCCTAAGCCATCTCAAACACCGCTGAACCGATCAAGAGCCTATAGCCTCGCGCAGAGAAATCAGCTCGGCCAGACTGGAAAGAACCAGGTCCGCATCAGAAAAGTCAATGTTTTGATTGAGCCTGTTCTTGACGATGAGGCAGGGCATCCCGGCGTCTTTCGCCGCCTGCAATCCTTTCAGGGCATCCTCCATCACAAGGCAGGATTCCGGGGGATGCTGCAAAGTCTCGGCGGCTTTTAAAAAAATGTCCGGATGAGGTTTTTCTCGAGGCGCCGACTCTTTGCCCAATATGACAGGAAAGTGGGAAAGCGCGTCGGCGTTTTTAAGGATCGATCGAATGTCTTTTGTCCAGGAGCCGGAAGCGATGGCGAGCTTATGAGTGGCAACCAGTGATTTCGCAAGCGCCAGTGTCTCAGGAAAAAGTTTGATGTCTCCACTTGCGCAAAACCTGGAATACACTTCAAATTTCTGCTGGCGGATTTTGACAGGGTCCACACCCAGGTCCAGGTCGTGCCTCTCGATTTCTCCTGCAATTCCTTTTCCTTTTGACGTCCATTCCACCCAGTACTCCTCCGGGTCCAATGTGTGGCCATAGCGCTCGAACACCTCGTTGTACGCCCGGTAGTGGAAAGGCTCCGAGTCGGCAAGCAGGCCGTCAAAATCAAACACCACGCACGCGCATCGGTTAAAAAGAGAGCGGAGTTGATCTAATTTTTTTGGGTCAGAGTGGGGGGCCATGGAAAACCTGAAATCTTATTTTTAAAAGGAAGGAAATTGAGGGAACCTGTATCGACCGGAAAAATTGCGGATTGAATTTTCTATTCTAAAACCTTGCCAAACCGTTCGGAGCGTACCCAGCGGTCATCTGTGTTCCAGGACCAATAGATCATCAGGGCCTTACCCTTGACTTTCTTGAAATCCAAAAATCCCCAGTACCGGCTGTCCTGGCTGTTTTCCCGATTGTCGCCCATCACAAACAAGTGGCCCTCGGGAACCCGGATCGGGCCAAAGTCGTCCCGGGGAACCAAAGGGTCCTCGCCCGGCAGTTCCCTGTGGTAAGCGTGTGGGTCTTCATAGGGTTTTTCGTTGATAAATAGTTTCTGTTTTTTAACCTGAAGCAGATCGCCCGGCAAACCGACCACCCGCTTGATAAAATCCCGCCGTTCGTCTTTGGGAAATTTAAAGACAATGATATCGCCCCGTTCCGGCAAATCGGGAAACAATATGATATCGGGGAACAGTTTCAGGTTGATGAAAGGAATCACGTTGGGGATATGGACTCCATAGGCAAATTTGGAAACCAGGATATGATCCCCGATCAAGAGGGTGGGCTCCATGGACCCCGAGGGAATTTTGAATGCCTGGATAATAAACGTTCGGATGAACAAGGCCAGCAACAACGCAATGACAATGGCCTCGGCATATTCCCTGAAGACGCTTTTATTTTTTTTCCGCACCCCGGTATCTGAAGCAGGATGGATTGTCTTATTTTCCATCGGTCCTCAATACAGCCAGAAATGCCTCTTGAGGAATTTCCACTTTTCCGATCTGCTTCATTTTCTTTTTACCCTCTTTTTGTTTCTCGAGTAATTTTCTTTTTCGAGTGATGTCGCCGCCATAACATTTGGCCAGTACATTTTTCCTCAATGCCTTGATGGTTTGCCGGGCGATGACCTTGCTCCCCACCGCCGCTTGAATGGCGACTTCATACATCTGCCGGGGAATTTGTTCTTTCAAACTTTTTACCAGATCGCGGCCCTGATAGTAAACCTTGTCCTTGTGTACGATCATGGAAAGGGCATCCACCACCTCACCGTTGAGCAGGACGTCCAACTTTACCAGATCCGACGTTCTAAAATCTATAAAGTCATAATCAAAGGAAGCAAACCCTTTCGTCGAGGATTTTAATTTATCATAAAAATCCAGCACGATCTCATTGAAAGGCAATTCATATTGTAAAAGCACCGTGCTCGTGTTCAGGTATTCCATTTTTATCTGGTTGCCCCTGCGGTCGCGGGTCAGCGCCATGATGGTGCCGATGTATTCTTCCGGAGCAATGATGGTGCCCTGGACGTAAGGTTCTTCGAGGTGGTCGATATTTTTTATTTCGTTTAATTTTGCGGGATTGTCTATTTGAATGACCTGGCCATCGGTGGTGAATATATTATAGACAACCGTGGGAGCCGTGGTCAGAAGGTCCACGTTATATTCTCTCGTCAAGCGTTCGCGGACAATCTCCATGTGCAACAGTCCTAAAAATCCGCAGCGAAATCCGAAACCCAGTGCGGTGGATGTTTCCGCTTCGTAGGAAACCGAAGCGTCATTCAAGCGCAGTTTTTTTAACGCATCACGCAGGAGTTCATACTGATCGCCGCTGATAGGATACAGCCCACTGAACACCATCGGCTTGACTTCTTTATAACCGGATAGGGCTTCTTTCGTTGGTTGGCGAAAATCTGTGACGGTGTCGCCGATTTTTGTCTGATCCAATTCTTTGATGTTGGCCACCATGTATCCCACTTCCCCGGCGCGCAATTCCTTTTTCTGATGTTGGGCGGGAGTGAATACCCCTAACTCCTCAACTTCAAAATGGTTGCCTGTGGCCATCATGACAATCTCGGCCCCCACTTTAAGGACTCCTTCTTTCACCTTGACCAGGACGATCACGCCCCGATAAGAATCGTACCAGGCATCAAACAGCAGGCATTTGAGCGGTTTGTCATAATCGCCGGAAGGAGGGGGGATATGCGCTACCACCGCATCCATCACTTCCTGGATGCCGATTCCTTCCTTGGCGCTGACCAGAACCGCATCGTCCGCCTCAATCTGGCAGATATCCTCCAATTGCTCTTTGACGTTATCCGGATCGGCGCTGGGCAGATCGATTTTATTGATGACGGGAATGATGTGCAGGTTGTGTTGCATGGCCAGATTGAGATTGGCCAGGGTCTGGGCTTGTATTCCCTGCGTGGCGTCCACCACCAGCAGGACGCCTTCACAGGCGGCCAGGCTCCGCGAAACTTCGTAGGTGAAATCCACATGGCCGGGCGTGTCGATCATGTTGAACGTGTATTCTTCCCCCAGCGCATTTCTATAATTCAGACACACGGTTTGCGCTTTGATGGTGATTCCCCGCTCACGCTCCAGATCCATATTGTCCAGGACCTGATCTTTCATCTCGCGTTTTTGCAGTCCTCCCGTGCTCAGAATCAGTTTGTCCGCAAGAGTGGATTTGCCATGATCGATATGGGCGATGATTGAAAAATTGCGCAGTTGATTCTGTTTCATAAAATAAAGAGGAATCTGATTATTGGATATTTTTCACTGGGATAAGGGGAGGGGGGATTTTCCCGGATGACTCAGATATTCCCGCCATTCATTGAAACGCGCTTTCATGGCTTCGTAATCCCGATCGTTATCAATATCCAGGGCCGCTCCGGCGTAAGGCACTTCCAGGGCGATGAATCGGGCTTTCATAATGTTCGAGATACTTTTTTCCAGTGCCTTTTTCGGCGTGAGCGAACGAAAAACCCGGACCATCGACTCCAGGCCCAGGCTGGCAAACAGCAGGCCCATCTGCAACCCAAAATAATATTGATAATGCTTATCTTTGCCCAAAAGGGACAATCCAAAAAGAACCATGTTCTTGAAGTTCCTTTGATGACGGTATTGATACATCTTCTGGATATATTCCCTATTTTCAATGCGAATGGGTTTCACCAGATGCAGGTTGTTGATCCGGTAACTGTCTTCCTTCAAATGCAGATAAGCCATTTTGATGCCGGGGTTGCCATCTCTGGGATAAAAAAATTCTAAATTTTTCTTTGCGGTCAGTCCAAGGACATGATCGTAATTTTCGATTTCGCTATGCTTTATAAAATGCTCCACTTCATGGGGAGTGAGTAAAGGGGAATCACAGGGCACGATCAACACGGCTTTATCTGCGTGAGGGGAATTTTGAGGGTCCTCCATGTTTTCCCCGCCGGGAATCGTTTGTATGAATGTGTGCCAGATGTTTTCATAAAGGTTGCTTTTTTGCGGAATAATATGGATGGGTTTTGGATAATCAAAATCAGCCTCATTCGTCTTGAAAACTTCATTCAATTTTTCATGAAGCCCCACAATATAAATATCCCGAATGGAATCCACTTTTTGCAAGGCATCCACAACATAGTTGATGATGCACTTGTTGTTTATTTTCAGAAATGCCTTGTGCTGATGGTAAACCTTGTAGCTCGACTCTCCTTCTCCGGCCACAAGCACCGCATCATATTTTTTCTCGGTTGGCATTAAACTGTTTTCTTCCACGCTTTATTCCTTGAACTCTCAGGAAAAATTGGTTATACCAGCAGGGTTCCTACTGCCACCACCCAAGATACCAGATTCCACGAATATGTCTCAAGAATCTTCCACCCAGCTAAAAACCACCCCATTCTATAACATCCACAAAGAATTGGGTGCCAAGCTTGTTCCCTTTGCTGGCTGGAACATGCCCATCCAATATAAAGGCGTCATTCAGGAACATCTATGCGTTCGCAATGGAGTCGGTATTTTCGACGTCAGTCATATGGGAGAAATGGACATCCGGGGAAAAGAGGCCAAAAAACTTCTGCAAAAACTGGTCACCAATGATATTGAAAAAATGTCAGATCATTCCATTCTTTATACCGTCATGTGTTACGAAGGTGGAGGCGTGGTGGATGACCTCCTGGTCCACCGGTTTTCAGAGGACCATTACTTCCTGTGCGTCAACGCCGGTAATTCTGATAAGGATTTTCAGTGGGTCCAAAAAATCGCCGCGCCCTACGATGTAGAGGTCCTGGACACCAGTGCGGAAACCGCGCAACTGGCCATTCAGGGAAAAGACGCCGAACCGTTGCTCCAAAGATTGTGCGATGTGCCCCTGAATGATTTGAGATACTACCATTTTAAAAAAGCAAAAATCCACAAGAATGATTGTATAATCTCCCGGACCGGATACACAGGGGAGGATGGTTTCGAGATTTATACTGATTCCGGCCTTGCCGGGCCGCTGTTCCAGAAAATTCTCGAAGAAGGGAAGTCCTTCAATATCCAGCCCATTGGCTTGGCGGCGCGAGATACCCTGCGTCTGGAAATGGGATATGCGCTCTACGGCAATGATATCACGGCCAAAACGTCTCCTCTTGAGGCAGGCCTAGGATGGGTGGTCAAACTGCAAAAAGAAGATTTTATCGGTAAAGAAAGTCTTAAGAATCAAAAGGAAGCCGGACTAAAAAGAAAACTGGTGGGTATAAAACTTCTGGAAAGAGGCGTGCCAAGACCCCATTACCCGGTGTTTGCGGACGGTCAACCGGTGGGAGAATTGACCAGCGGCACATTTTCCCCTTCCTTGAATATGGGGATTGGATTGTGTTATGTATCTCTGG
This sequence comes from Nitrospinaceae bacterium, assembly GCA_029261595.1. GTDB lineage: Bacteria > Nitrospinota > Nitrospinia > Nitrospinales > VA-1 > JADFGI01. Next base: position 102,944 of record JAJDAZ010000039.1, read on the forward strand.
AACATTCACAAGTCGGGTCTCGGCTGAGCGTCGGAATAAGAAATCAGCAGGTGCCGGCGGAAATCGTGAAACCCCCTTTTGTGCCCACCGGGGTAAAAAAGTGACGAGTGATGAACGATCATCATTTGGAAATTAATATTTTTTATTAAATTTTTTTGGAGGAAACATGGAGGTCCCGAAAGATCTTCGTTATACAATGGAACACGAATGGGTCCGGGTCAACGGCAGTAAAGGCGTGATCGGCATCACCCACTTTGCTCAGGATCAATTGGGAGACGTGGTGTTTGTGGAAATGCCGGCGCCGGACTCCCAGGTCACCAAAGAGAACACGATGGGGGTGGTCGAATCGGTCAAAACCGTGTCCGACCTCTACGCGCCCGCCAGCGGCAAAGTGATCGCCGTGAACACCGACCTTGAGACGCAACCGGAACTGGTCAACAGCGAGCCCTACGGAAAAGGCTGGATCATTGAAATAGAACTTTCGGACCCCAAGGAAATGGAAAGCCTTCTGACGCCGGAACAATACATCGAACAATGTGAAAAAGAGCATTGAGGCAGGAACGATTCCTAGGGAATCAGGCCCCTCTTGCAACTTTTTTAGTTTGTAATGGATTGCAAATTTCTCCGGTCGGCGTCTTTTCCTGGGAGAGGATCTTAATTTTCCCCTTTCTTTGAGCCAGGGTCTATCCCTCAACCCCGTAACTTCAGCAAATATTTTATTCGATGCGGTACATACCCCATACCGAAAAAGACATTCGAGAGATGCTCGCCAAAATTGGCGTGAAAAATGTCGAGGAGTTATTTGACAGCATCCCGAAAGAGTTGCGTCTGGGCGAACGACCGCTCGATCTTCCCAAAAGCCTGGCAGAATCAGAATTGACCGCCTTTCTTGGCCGGGCGCAAAAAAGAAACGTCAACGCCGGAGACGTTTCTCTTTTCCTTGGAGCAGGTGCTTACCGACATTTCAGCCCCGCGTTGATCGACCACTTGATTTCCCGTGGCGAATTTGCTACCAGCTACACCCCCTACCAGCCGGAAGTCAGCCAGGGAACCCTGCAGGCGATTTTTGAATTCCAGACCATGATCACCCTGCTCACCGGCATGGACATTGCCAACGCCTCCATGTACGACGGCGCGTCCGCCCTGGCTGAAGCTGTGATCATGGCGCAACGGGTGACCAACAAGCAGGAAATTTTAATCTCCCGCGCCGTACACCCCGAATACCGGCAGGTGGTCGAAACTTATACCCGCGCCAATCAAATCGAACTCGTTGAAATTCCCTTTGCCGCCAATGGAAAAACCGATGTCGATTCCATAGTGGATCGATTGAGCGATCAAACAGCGGCGGTGGTTTTACAGAGTCCCAATTATTTTGGAGTCGTTGAAGAATATACCGGATTGAAAAAACATTTGACCGACCGGGGAGCGCTCTTGATCGTGGCCGTGGCGGAGGCGCTTTCACTTGGTATCCTGAAACCACCGGGAGAACGGGGCGCCGATATCGTCGTCGGCGAAGGCCAGTCCTTCGGGCTTTCCTTGTCCTACGGCGGACCCTATGTGGGGTTTTTCGCCACTCAGGATAAGTTCCTCAGGCAAATGCCGGGCAGACTGGTTGGGGAAACCGTGGACCGTGAAGGGCAAAGATCCTACGTCCTCACCCTGTCCACCCGGGAACAGCATATCCGGCGTGAGCGGGCCACATCCAATATCTGCACCAATCAGGGGTTGTGCGCCCTGGCCGCAACTATTTATCTTGCCACCATGGGCAAACAGGGCTTGCGCGAAGTCGCGTTGTTGAACGTGAGAAAAGCCGATTATTTAAAAAACCGCTTGCGTAAGATCAAAGGATTTAAAATCCGCTTCGACGCCGATACCTTCAACGAATTTGTCCTGGAATGCCCCAAACCCGCCGAAGAAATCCGCGACACCCTCCTGCATGAGGCTAATATCTTAGCCGGTGTCCCGCTCAAGACCCATTACCCCGAACTTGAAAACAGTCTGCTACTCTGTGCCACCGAACTCAACACCCAGGAAGAAATGGACCACCTCGCCGACAAACTGGAAGGGATGTGAAGAGTTACTAAATTCATCTCATCAGGGGGATACTGACTCCCCAATAAACAAGACAGCCGTTTCAAAATTTTCGACGGTTTTTTGTCTTTTATCGAGAAATTTATTCAACGGCCCAGAAATGGTGGATTTAAAATCGGAAATGGCAAATTTCTTTGCTTTTTCCAAGTTGGCCTTTTTTGTTTCTTCCGTTTCGTTAAGCTGGTTGATTCTTGATTCTAAATCCTTTTTAAAATATTTGATGGCTTTCAAGGTTTTGTTAATCTCCTCCCCAATCGGGATCTCATCTTCACCGGCCTTTTTTTCGACCTCTTTCAATTGAGTATCGGAGGCGGTGCCCAGAGTAGTTTTAATTTTTTCCATGGCGTCACTGTCAACCTCTTTATTCTTGTCCCAACTGTTTTCGATATCACTTTTTAGGGAAGCCATAATCAGCTTGATTTCTTTTAAAGCATCCTTGGATTGATCGTCATATTTTTTCTTTGATTTAACATATTGCCGCTCAAGAGGCGTTCGGGGAGTCATAGCCTGCTGGCCTTGGACCTGCTGAGCCGCTCCATCGGCCTGGTCCCCTAAACCAGTGGTTCCCGGCACGCTTCCCCCGGTGTCGGGAATATCGGATAAGAGATTGGTTCCCAAGCCCGGCCCCATGCCAAACATCGCGAGGTTTTTGGCGGATTTAATAATGTCTTTGGGGTCCGCAGAATAATTTTTTACGTACCAGTTGCCGAGATCATCCTTGGCGACGACGTAATTGGTATTTCCTCCGCCGGTCAGTTTCACCCGGTTGATGTTCTGCCAGTACTGTTTGTCGATTTCCTGATTGATTCTCAGTCGGTTCTTTGTCTTTGAATCTTTAAACCAATCAGTATCAGCAAACGGTAAACTTTTAACTGTATTTTCCAAGAGCATATTTTTCCATTCGATGGAGGCGTCCGCCTGTAATGAAGTTGACGGGAAACTGTTTCTCAGGTAGGAAAATGCCGGGCGGATAAAAGACATCCCGCCCCGTTGTTCATAGGCTAGCTTTAAGGCATCCGCAATCTGTTTTGCAGTAGCGGATTTCTCTCCGCCGGCACGGACAGCATTAATATGTTCGTATCTCAAGGAAGCGATCAACTGATCCAAAACTTCCTTTGCTTCCATGCCCTCTAGAAATTCGGGTTCCTTAAACGGAAAATCCATATCTCCCAAACGAGTTGTTAGATAGGCATTGGCGCTTATTAATTTTTCATTATCAGTTAAGGGCTTTTCTTTTTCAGGATCTTTGGGTTTGTTTTTAGGATCGCCATTCTTACCAGGAGCCTCCGCTTTTGCATCGTCATCTTTTTCCGCATCATCGGTTTTTTTTGCAGGTTTGTCCTCTGAAGAAGGTTTCCCAACGCTCGGAGTAACCTTTGAAACTAAAATAGAACCCTGGTCTGGCGGTGTAGCTTTACTTTTGGCCTTAGCTTGAGGTGTCGTTGTTTTAGCAGGAACAACTGCCTTTCCACCTATTTTTCCTGCTGCGGAATTTTTTTCCTTCTCTGAGACTTTTGCAAGTTCCTCTACCAATATTTCACTAATTACTATTTTGACCATCTTGGGGTCATTTTTTGACTCCCTATTATTTATTCTATCCAAAATTGCAATACGATGCTTTTTAACAAACCATGAGGCATTCTCCCTCTTGGTTCTTTCCTCAGCGATTTTGTCAGTGAGCGCGTCCTCCTCCTTACCAACGTTGGTTTTGGCGGTTGATTCCGCTTTTTTTGCATTTTTTACAACCTCATCGGCATCAGCCAAACCCTTTTTTGCATTGGCTAATTCTGTTTTCAAGTAATCGATAATAGAATTATAAATTGTTTTCCGATCCCCACTTTTCTCCTTGATTGCATCTTTGGGCACATCATCCTTAAAAAAGTCATGAAGCAATTTTATTTGCTCTATGCTTAGCTTACTCATGCCCTTTGTCGTTGGGCTACCCTTCGACATTGAAGTGGTTAAAAGGTCTAACAAGGCATTGAGGTTGGTGGGGTTCTGAACCGGTGTTTTAGACAAAATATTGTCCAATACAATTTTCTGACCCCCTGGATTCTCCTTTGTCGGGTTCTTTGTTGGATCCTTTGTCGCATTAAGAATGGATTCAAACTTGGTTTTTTCGGTATCAGCATCTTTTTGTTCCTTTTCCGCCTCAGCCAAACCATTCCTCGCTTTTTCATGAGCTTTCTTGGCCTTGTCAATGGTTTTCTTCAGTGCCTTCCATTCAGCCTCTTTGAGGATGACATTCCCTGCGGCGTTCTTTTCAACTTCCAAAGAAGCAATTAATTCTTCCACCACGTCGTATGATCGCTTAGTCAACAGCGCGGATACCGCCCTTCGTTCCCGTTTAGCCCATTGGTCTTTCTTTTTTGCCGTGTGTTCATTACGAACGGCCAATTCATCAATCTGGAATAAAATGGAATTTCCTACCGCCTGCAAGACCATCACATAACTATCGAGATCGTTTACTGGGGAAGCATCTAACCCTGCGAAACTCAATTGATAGTTATCCGGGTAGGGATTAAGCAATATGCCGTAGTTCGCCAGAAAAAGAATTTTTTCCGCAAAGTGGGCAAGGCCAATATGAAGGTCTTTCAGGTTTTGCTTAATTTCCTCATCAGTTCCGGTTCCTTTATTCCTATTTTTCAAATAAGTTTCGATTTGAGTTTCCAAGCCATCTTCCCACCTTCCCCGACTCAAGGGGTCTGAAAGTTTACTTGTCAACAGATTTGAATCCATCCATATTGTGTCAAGTTTGGATTCCAAGATTCCTGATAAAGGTTTACCGGTTAATTTTTTCAATAGGACGACTAAGTATCCTGCTTCACCCCAATATTTTTTTAATTTTGGATATTTCTTTAAGTTGGTCTCTAAACCTTCGAATAAGACCTTCAACCTCTTAACGGAGTTTTCAGTTTTTTCATTGGACCCTGCAACCCTAGTAATTTGGTCCAGGAACTCCTGCCTGATTTTTGATTTCTTGTCTGGGAATAATATGGCGGCATCCCATTGGAGGTTTTTTTCATTACTCAATAGGTTGAACATTGTTTTAAATTTATCTGCTGGCAGAGTGCCCTGCGGAGATTCAATAGATATCTTTAAAAGGCCCGTTGGATTAATAAATTCTGATTTTGAATTAAAAAATCCAGGTAATGCTTCACGGGCATCGGATAATTGTTGAATATTACGTCCTCGTTTATTCTGAGATGGCAGGAAAAACTTTTCATATGCGGCTTCCAGCTGTTGTATCTCGGCAATCAACTCAACCCTCTTTAGAGCGAGATAATCTTCTTTGGCAGTTGTGTTAGTTTTGATAAATTTATCAACCCCACGATTAGCTCCGGTCCTGAAGGCACTCTGAATTTTCTTCCAGGCCTTTTGGGATTCATCATAATTTTTATTAAAAAAGATATCCCTCTCGCGTTTGAAAACTTTTAATTCTTCTTTAATATTTCTCACATCGATTTCAATTTGCACGGGCAGATTTGAATAATCCCGGTCCTCATACAAGCCTAAAATAGCGTTCACTCGACCCGCGTTTTCATCTTTGAAATTATAATTTTTTATGTGGCCAAACGAATACCCTTCGCAGGAGCGAATATTCCAAGTGTCTGGCTCTTTTTTGCAGAGTTCTATTGAATACTTTGGCGGGTTTCCATCTGATTCGGCTTTAATTTCTTTCATTCTGGTTTCTTCAAGCCCGTTTCGTAATTGAATCAGAATGGGCTTCGCCCCAATGGCCATCACGGTCAACTGCTCGGTTTGAACCTCCTCATGATTCGCCAGGGGGCCTTTATAGACATCCACATCCACCGTCAAAGCGGCGCAACCGGTGAGCCCCATCAAGAGTAACAGCGACAAAGTTAGCTTTCCAAATTCAGAATTTATGTTCATAGCTTCAGCGTCCGTTTTTAGTAGGTATTATTCAGTGATGTCTTTTTTGAGTTCGCCCAGCGTGTCTTTCTCATTCTTGACGTTTAACAAGGCTTCAAAGAGAAGTTTATTTAGCCTGGAATTATTTTGGTCCTGCTGGGCTTGAGATACTGACCCTAAAGCGCCGTCAATGGCGTCGAAATAGGCTTCCGGGCTGGAACCCATGACGATCACCAGACGATGGTCCTTGGGTGCTTCACGAAACCCTTCCGGGCCAAACTGGACCAAGCGTCGCCCCGTCTGAATCGCGGACAATTGATCTTCTTCACCGTGGGTGATTTTTGTCAGCCCGGTTTCTTTGTCGGTGGATATCTGGGAATTTAGAGAATCAATCAAACCGGCGGGAACCCAGCCGGACCCAAACCTCATTCGACTGATGGCGCTGGCCTGACCGCGGACGGTGACTCGATAAATGGTGGGAGGGATCTGGTCTTGAGGGTCAAAAACACCCAGGTAGTACACCTGCTCCAAACTGTTCGAAGGCGTCATGCCGGTCACGGTGGTGACTCCCAGAGTGCCTCCGATGATTCCCTCGGTAGAGCATCCTTGCATAAAAAAAGATACTCCAAAAAATAAACAGAAAAGAACCAATCGCCTTTTAGCCAATAGCAGTCGCTTCATTGGAACTCCCTTCGTGAAACCAGCGTTAATGAGAGAGACGAGTTTTAATTCTATATGGATGGCCGAACTATAGTTCGGAAATTCAAAATTTTCAAGACAAAATATCGCCGAATCGGACAACTCCTTTAAATACGATAAGTTTCCGATTTCGGAATTCTTTTGTTGTTACAACTCATTGAAATTTTAACCATATTACTTTTTTTTGCCTAAACAGGCTTTAATTGATTCCGTTAAAGATAAGATTTATTGATATTGTTGGAGGGATATAGGGAAATGGGAATTTAATATTGGGTAAGCAAAAAAATTAATTGCTCAATTGTTCAATCAAATCTTCAGCAGGGTAGGTGATGATTTCCGACAAGGTGGGGTGGTAGTGCGGGATCTTTACGAGGTCGTGAACGGTTCCGTTAAAGTGCATGAGGGTGATGAGTTGATGGATCAACTCTCCGGCTTCGGGGCCGACAATATGGGCGCCGATGACTTCGCCCGTTTTTGGGTGGCACAATAGTTTGACATGGCCGTCAGTTTCTCCCAGACAAATGGATTTTCCATGATCGTTAAAGGGATAGGATGCCGTGAGGTAGGGAATGTTCCGCGCCTGACATTCTTTTTCGCTGAGTCCCACGCTGGCCACTGCCGGGTCGGTGAACACCACGCTGGTTTTTAATCGATCATCCATTTGACGGGGCGGCTGGTCGGGGTGGACGGCGTTGTATGCCGCGATCTCGCCCTGCTCGATGGCGATATGGACGATCTCGTGCAAGCCGTTCACGTCGCCGACCGCAAAAATATGCGGTTGCCCGGTGCGCATTTCGGAATTTACCACGATGCGTCCCATGTGGGTTTCGACTCCCGCTGATTCCAGATTGAGCCCGTTGGTGTTGGGGCGGCGTCCCAATGCTTGCAGGATGTGCTCGGCGCGGACGGTTTTTTCCTGATCCTCATGAACGAATCGAAGAACACGTTCATTACCCGCTTTGGCAACATTAAAAATTTTTGTGCCAGTATAGACATCCATGCCTTCTTCTCGGAACCTGTCTTCGACAACGCGCGCCAGGTCTTCGTCTCCGCTGGATAATATCTGTTGACTGCGTTGGATGAGGCTGACCTTGACTCCGATGCGCGAGAAAAACTGCGCCAGCTCGACCGCGACCGGGCCGGCCCCGAGAACGATCAACGATTTTGGAGCCTCCCGCATTTCAAGAGCGTCGTCGCTGGTGAGGTATCCAGATTCTTCAAGGCCGGGCACGGGAAATTCCGAGATTTTTGAACCGGTCGCGATGATGAAATTTTTTGCGTTAAGGGTTTGGTTTCCGACCTGGATTTCGTGCGGCGAAAGAAAGGTCGCAAAATCTTCAAAGAGAGTGAAACCGGGGTCCTGCAACTGTTCGACACGGTATTGGGTGAATTCGCCAATGATGCGGTTTTTGCGGTCGTTGATGGCGGCAAGATCCGCCTTTGCCTCAACGGGCAATAGACCGAATTCCTGCGACCGGCGTTGGAGCGCCATCAGATCAGACGAGCGGAGGATGGTCTTGGTGGGCATGCATCCTTTCAGAATGCACAAACCGCCCAGCGGACCGTGGTCCACGATGGCGACTTTCGCCTTGGCTTCCTGAGCGGTCCGGGCCGCCGCATAGCCTGCGGACCCTCCCCCGATTATGATGACATCAAAGTCCATCGGTTTCCCTTTTGGTTGTCGTGCGGGGCGATAATGTTAGAGGGTCTGGCACTCTTCTTCCGTCAGGGTAAATTCCCGACAGCATTCCTGAAGCAGGTCGATGGCGTTTTTCCCCATGAATTCATCTCCCGTCTGCTGGAAAAATTTCCGCGCGGCGATCAAGTGGTGAATGGTTTCTTTGCCCTTTTTTAGCGAGTAATACAGCATCGCCAGATTGCTGTGGGCTTTGGCAAACTCGGGGTTGATCCGAATCGCTTCCTTATAATGAAGAAAGGCTTCGTCAATTTCACCGATCAGATTGCTGACCACCGCGAGACTGTAATGCACCATCGGGGATTCCGGTTTCAGACGCAACGCTTCACGAAAACATTTGGCGGCTTCAAGGTTCATGCGCAGTTTGCCGTAGCGGATTCCCAGATTAAATTGGGCCATGAAATGGTCGGGATCAATTTTTATTGCTTCTTTGTAAGATTCCATGGCGCCGGCATCGTCTTTGATGCGACCGGCGGTCAATCCATCCTGAAACCATTGTTCGGCGGTTTTTGCTGATGAGGATTCTGATGACATGCTTTTCCCTTATTTTTTCGGTTTAAAAAGGATTCACGGAACCTCAAAAATTCCAATATTTTTGGAGGCTCGGTTGAGAGAGTCAAAACTTGGAAACGGATTGCGATCTATGCTACCTTATCGGGACGCTAAATTTCAACATCCCAGCCCATAAAAGGGAAAATTATTTATTGGGTCTGGATACCCGGTACACCGTTGTTTTTATAGGATGGGAGAATTCCTGTTCGGTCGCAGGTTTTTTGACTTGCGATTTTGAATCAAATATTTCAAGGGAGAGCAAAATCAAGTCATGGCAGTGGAAAAAGGATCTGAGGAAGAACGGTTGCTGTTAGGCAAATGGATAAAAACAGGGCAGGGGCTCATCGTGGCAGGATCGGCGATGGGAGATTCCTATCTGGACCCCAATATAGTGAGGCCCGCAGACGTCGAAGAAAAATCGCAGTATTATGTGAAGTTCGACCACGAAGTCGTTGAAAAACTGCCGCACCTGAAGGGCCGGTTCCGCTGGGACCTGGAAAAATATTACCGGGAGCGGTTTGGTCCCTATCTACCGAAAGATTGAATTGACGCCATGTCTTTAGTAAAAATTTCTGAATTATCCGATGCGCCCCCGGCAGAAACCGGCAAAACGATTCATCTGGAACACCCTTGGACCAAGATAGAATATGATCTCGCCTTGTTCCAGGCAGAAGGAAAATATTATGTGGTCACCGATAAATGCACCAAGTGCGGCGGCAGTCTGGGAAGGGGAAAACTTCGGGGGCTGTTCGCCATCTGTTCAACTCAGGAATGTCTGTGGAGTGTCAAAAGAGGCTATTGCAAATTCGACCGCAGTTCCATCCTGCCAACGTATAAAGTCGTTGAACAAGAGGACGGTTTGTTCATCAACATCTGAACCCCCGCGGTCCGGTGGACCCAGTACAAACGAGCGATGGGTTTATGGCCGACCAAATTTTATTACCTGTCATTGCGAGCCTCGCGTAGCGCCGGGCCCAAGCTTCCTTCGTACCTAGTGGGGTGTTGCGGGAGTGGGGTCATCGCCGCCAGTCATGAAATTTTTTCACCAGGTTGAGCAGACCTTCCGGCGCGTGCGCTTTTTTCCAGATACCGGCGGCGAATTTATTGGCTTCAGCCATTGTTGGATAAATGTGGATGGTTCCCAGAATCTTGTTCAGCCCCAGCCCGTGCTTCATGGCGGAAACATATTCCGCGATCAGGTCGCCTGCGTGATACCCTAGAATCGTGACCCCTAAAATTTTGTCCTTGCCCGGCACCGTGAGTACTTTGACGACGCCGTGATCCTCGCTGTCGGCGATGGCGCGGTCCAGGTCGTCGATTTCGTAACGCGTGACCTCATAAGGAATGCCTTTTTCTTTCGCCGCTTTTTCATTGAGGCCCACCTGGGCGACTTCCGGATCGGTGAAGGTGCACCAGGGGATGACGCTGTAATCGACCTTGAATTTTTTTAACGGGCTGAACAGGGCGTTGACCGCACAATACCAGGCCTGATGGGCGGCTGTGTGGGTGAACTGGTACGGCCCCGCCACATCGCCGCAGGCATAAATGTTTTTGTGCGTCGTGGTCCGGAGGTAATCATCCACTTCGATCGTTCCCTGTTTGGTGAGCTTGACCCCTATGTCTTCCAGCCCGAATCCTTTGGTGTTGGGGGCTCGTCCGGTGGCGATCAGGATTTTGTCAAACTCAATCCGTTCAGTACTGCCATTTTTTTCTATCAGGACATATTGTTTGCCGTCTTCGACGATGACTTCTTTAAAAGTCGAGTTGACGCTCACATCAACCCCTTCCTCGGTGAACCGTTTGCGGATGGCCTGAGCGATTTCGTCGTCCTCCTTCTTCATGATTTCCGGTCCCCTCTGGATCTGGGTCACCTTACTGCCCAGACGGGCGAAGCACTGAACGAGTTCCGAGCCGATGGGTCCTCCGCCCGCGACCACCAATCGTTTGGGCAACTCCCTAAGCTCCCAGATATTGTCCGAAGTCAAGTAAGGCACTTTATCCAGTCCCGGAATGTTCGGGACGGCGGGCCGGGCTCCGGTGGCGATGATGATATTGTTGGTGGTCAGGGTTTTACCGTTCACGCTCACTTCATGCGGGGAAAGGATTTTTGCCTCCCCAGTAAAACAGTCGACGCCGAGGTTCGAGTATCGTTCGACGCTGTCGTGCGGCTCCACTTTCTTGATGACGTTCTGCACCCGATCCATGACTTCGGCAAAGTCGAACGTGGCTTCGGCGGATTTTATTCCATAATCTTTGTGCCGCTTGATATAAGAAAGGATTTTCGCGGTTCTTATCAGCGCCTTACTCGGAACACAACCGGTATTGAGGCAGTCCCCGCCCATCTTGTGCTTTTCGATCAGGGCGACTTTGGCTTTCACCGCAGACGCAATATAAGAAGAGACAAGGCCTGCTGACCCGGCACCGATAACAATCATATTAAAATCTTTTTTAGCCATTTCAGGTCACCCGGAAAAATTAATGTTTTGGGTTTGTCGTCAAAAGATCAAATTCATTACAGAAACTATTTTTTCTATAGAAGGACAAAAATTTTATCAGAAAAAGGGCGGGCCGGGCGGGAGTTTAAAGAGGATAGTTTTGGGTCTAAACCGTCCAGCCCTTCTCGGTGGCAAGTTTTAATACGGCCGGCACAATGGTGACAGAGGCTACCAGACAACTCCCCACCCCGATCGTCAACACCAGACCGAGGCTGAAGATGCCTTGATGGTCCGCAACCATCATACTTCCGAATCCGATCATGGTGGTCAATGAGCTGAGGATGACGGCCTGTCCGGTGCTTTTGGAAAGCACGGGAATGGTTTTGTCCGGTTCTTCCCGGTAACGATGAATGATGTGAATTCCATTCACCACCCCGATGCCCAGGATGAGTGGCAGGATCACCAGATTGGCCAGATTGAACCGAACGCCCACGAGATCCATGATGCCGATGGTCCAGAGAGACCCCACAATGACCGGCAGAAAAATGAACAGGGTGGTTTTAAATTTTTTGAAGGTCAAAATAACAAAAAAGACAATCGCCGCCATCGCATAAATCCCACCGTTCACATAGCCTTCTTTCATCAGTCTGCTCGACTCGAACATATGCACCGCGTTTCCGACCACATCCGGGTCCACGCCGCGCAATTGAGCCAGGAACTTTTCCCTTTGGTCGATATCCCAAAAATCCACACTGGGGAAAATGGAGATCATGAATCGTCCCTTATTGCTGATGAACCGCTTCCTCATTTCAGCGGGAAGCTCGTTGATTTTCACCGGTGACGGGTCCGCATTTTTTCTAAGGTCAGACATCTTGCCCCGGTAATCGGCAAAGAGCTGTTTGGAAAAACCGGATAATCTTTCATTGGCAACTCCCGGTTCGATTTTTTCCAGTTGACCCATAGCCCGTTGCACCCAGAGACCCGCCTGCTGAACGGAATCGTTGGGATCGTCCCCTTTACTGCGCAATTTGAAGCGTATTCTTTTCAGGCTTCTGGAAATAGATTTTGACGAAAACGGCGGGTCTTCCTCCTCGACTTGAAGGTCCCTCAGGACCGAAGCATTTTTCTCAAGAAACTTCAGGTTATCCGATTGGTGAACCGGCATCATGGAAAGGATGCTTTCTACCTCACTCACCGTGGACAATTTCTTGACCGCGTCGAGTTTTTTTTGAGCCTCTTCCAGGGTATCGGCGAGCATGGCCGCCGACCAGGTAGACCGATTGGCGTTTTCCATGATTTTAATTTCATAGGCAACCGCTTCGGTGTTTTTCGCTTGCAGGTTGAGAAGATTATAATCGAAGGCCAGATTTCGCAATGAGAGAGTTGATAGTGCAACGAGGAACAGGCATACGAAGATGATGATGTAATAATGACGAAACAATCCCTCCATCCATTTTTTCTTCTCTGCGGTTGGAGTCACCCCGTTGTAATCGGTTTTTCGAAATTTTTCTTCCACCGCGAGAAGCGCCGGGAGGAGAAGAAGCATCGCCAGCATACAAAATACAATTCCCCAGGCGGCAATCCACCCAAGCTCCGCGACGCCAATAAAGTCCGTCAAGGTCATCGCGCCGAATGCCAGGGCGGTGGTGATGGCTCCAGCAAAATTACCCCGGCCGGTTCCTTCCACGGTTTTTTGCAGGGAGCTGGGAATGTCTCCCCCGGCCATCCTTTCTTCTTTGTACCTCTCCAGCATGTGAATGCCGAAATCGATTCCCAACCCGATGAGAATGGTGGTGAACACCACGGATAGAATATTCAAATGCCCGACGGTGAGCGTTGTGAAACCTATCGACCAGCAAAGGGCCACGATCAGGCAGAAAACCGCCATCAAAGGTTTGGCGACGCCTCGAAACGCCAGGATGAACAGAAGAGACACACCCGCCAATGCAATGAGAGTGGCTTTCTTCACGTCGATCTGCGTCAGGGTCATTTCGTCCGAGGCGATGACATCCTCGCCGGTGATGCCCACCTGGACCTCTGGAAACTGTTTGAGGGTTTCACCGACCAGCTTTCTGGAGATCTCGATGGAATCCTTGTAACCCGTAAAGCTGGTTTCATCTTCGCTGGGGGTCACCAGAATAAACATCAGATCGTTTTTTCCGGAAATCAGATAGCCCTGCTCTTTCAGGGACTCTCCGTTGCCAGTGAAAAACGAGGCCCAGGGCGATTGATAGACGCTGTCGCCCTTTAAATGAGCCACCATCTGTTGTAACAGGGAAATCAGTAATCCAAGATCGGCGGTTTCATCTTTTTTTTCTCCGTTTTCCGAGCCGATAAAATCGGATAACAAGGTGTTTACCATTCCGGAGCTTATTTCAGCATTGATACTTCTGAGGAGCTGATCCAGATTGGGGGAGGCGTTGAGATCTTCCAGAAACTGCTGCCGCTCTTCAATTTTTTGAATGAGATCCGCAAGCTCTTTTGGGTCGAGAAAAAGCAGGCCCTTGTCCTTGAAGTAGGTGGTGTCAATTTTGTAGAAGACATCGGAAAAAACATTGGGTTGGGATTTCAATTTTGCGGCCAACGCTTCGGCAAAGTTTTTTTTCTGCGCAGGATCTTTTCCTTCGACCACCACTATCATGCCGTCAAAGTCATCGAACTCCTGGCGAAACATTTTATGCCGTTCCACATAGGGAAGGTCCTTGGCGACAAGATCTCCTCTTCCGGTTTTGAACGTGAGTTTTTCCAGCGTCACCCAAAGGGAAAGGGCAGCCAGTACCAGGGAGACGACAATGACCGAAAAGGAATGGTTGTATGCGAAGAGCTCAACACGATGAAAAAACCGGTCCAGGATATTTTTAGGACCGGCGGAACTTTTCTGATTGTTCCCAGTTTTTTGTGGTGTCATGAATAAATTACGATTGCATCCCGATAGAGGATTTCAAATAGTTGGAATTTTTATGGCAATTGATTCTCTTCGATGTCAAAGGGGCGGCTCATGGCAACAATAAATTTTCGAGGCACGTGTAAAGTTTAACATGGGGAAATTAACGAAACAGGTTGGGGTTTACAAACGAATTTTTTCCCTTGAGAAAATAAAATCCGACCGCAGACAATATTTTATTGTGTCTTAAAACTGAATGCCCAGACTAAACACATGCGCATTCACTCCCACATTGGGAGAGTCGGTGCCCGCATTGGAAACATGGAACAGGCGGTAGTTGATCGAGTAGGACCCATGATCCAGAAAATATTCCAACCCCGCGCCTGCATGGAGAAGGAACTGAAACCGGCCTCCCAACTCGCGGTCGGCAACATCCTCCCAGTCAGTATAGGAAGCGCCGGCCCCCAGAAGAATATTCGGTGCCCACCTTCGATGGGGATTTAAAAATTTATACTGGAACAGCAAAGGCGAGGCCCCTGCCAGGTATTCTCCATCCCGATTCAAAATGGTGGCCGCCCCGGCTTCCAGTTGCCAGAATAATGCTCCTTGATACCAGGATTTACCTACCAATCCAGAGAGATTATATTGAAAATTTGGAAAAAAGAACAAAAAGGTAAGGTCCACCGGGTCCTGTCCGGTCAGGCTCTCTGAAAAGCCAAAAAGATCGTCCGTAGAGCCGACCCCGACCTGAACGCCGAAGGATTGGTTTCCCTTTACAGATCGGTCGGCTATCCCTCCGCTCTCTGCCACCGCCTGAGACATCCCGAATGCGATAAAGAAAGCGGAGGCCAGGAAATTTCGAAGCAATTTTTTCATTTTTGCAATAAATAAGGAAATTCGATTGAATTGGGGATTTGGCACAAAATTTCTCTCGATTTTACCACGTAAATTTTTGATTTCCAGTGGTTAAATTATTTGCAACCATTTACCCCGGTGCTATAATCAACACCTTCAAGAACTTCAGCAAAAGGGTTTGTCTTATGATGGGTATAGGTTTTCCAGAATTGATGATTATTTTGGTCATCATCATGATTATTTTTGGCGCCGGGAAGCTCCCCGAAATTGGCAGTGCTTTTGGAAACAGCATCAAAAACTTCAAGAGCTCCATGAAAGAAGCGGATGATATTAAAGAGGACATGGATATAAGTAAAACCATGGAAGATGGAGATGTGGCAAAAGCTGAGATTGGGGAAGGTGACGGCGAGAACAAGCAGGAATCCCCATCCGCAGAAGAACCCGCTCCCCCCGCAGAAGAACCTCAAGCAAAATAATCCGGGGGTTTTGGCGGTGGGTGGAGTCTCATGACCCCTGCCGTCCACCTCATGACCCGGTAAAACAAGATATTTGCGATGGCCCCCCTGACGGGCCACCCTTATTAGATGCCCTTTTTTTCAATGGGCTCTCATTTCATTGCATCGCTTTTAATGCACTTGCATCTTAATAACAGGCGAACGAGGACTCTCTGTATCCAAGAGGGCGCTGTTTTAGGCAGAGCGATGCAATAAACCAGAGAAACAGCCCCTGATGGGGAGTTTTACAGAAAATGTCGTTTACCCAAAATAAAGAAACCAAAGAAGCGGAAGAAGCCCTGGTCAGGGAGTTCCAGGCCGGGAACCTGGAGGCTTACGACCAGATCGCTGAGATATACCAAAAGAAAATTTACGCTCTTAGTTTCAATATGACGCGCAATCCCATGGACGCGCAGGACGTGACCCAGGAAGTTTTGCTGACCCTCTTTAGAAAAGCGCATACGTTCCAGGGCAAATCGGCTTTCTCCAGTTGGGTGTATCGAATCACCTTGAACGCCACGTACATGAAACTCAGGAGCAAAAAAAAGGAACCCAATGTTTCATTGGAAGATTTACTTCCTGCATACAATGCCTCTGGATACCAACAGGAAAAAATTCAGGATTGGTCGGAAAATACAGAATCCTTGTTGTTTGCCAATGAGACCCGAGAGGTTATCCAAAAAGCTGTAGACCAGTTGCCTGAAAAAGAAAAGGTGGTTTTCATACTGCGGGACGGAGAGGGGTTGTCCACCGAAAAAGTGAGCGAAATTCTGGAACTGACGATTCCCGCTGTAAAGTCCAGATTGCACAGGGCAAGATTATTTTTAAGGAAAAAGCTGTCACCCTATTTTGAAGAATATAACTCCCGGAGAGAGAAAAAATGATTTGCTGCAAAGAATGCCTGGACTTGCTATCCGATTATATGGATGGGGATTTGGACCCTCAAACCAGCGCCGATCTTGAAGAACATTTCCAGGATTGCCCTCCTTGCATCGCCTTTTTAAACACCTTTAAAAGTTCGACGCATTTGGCCGGTGAAACTTTACGTGAAGTTGATATTCCAGAGGTCGTCCAGGGCAAAATGAAAGAATTTATCAGCCAGCAAAAAAAGAAAAAGAGTTAGTTTGTTTCTTTTTCAGATTGAGCATTAACCCGCAATAATCCCTACGCTTTCCTCTTATTTCGGAATACACCCGTTGACAAAGCTTTAGAGTTTATCTATAGTCGAATCAGGTAAATGACTCATCATAAGGCCCTCTCTGCAAGGCATTTAAAAGAAAAACTTGGCCTTCTCTTACTGAAAAATTTAAAAGGTATTCCTCATGGTTGAAATGAAGGTTGAAGGTTTGACTCTAGACCCTCTGACCAATATGCCTATCATTATATTAAAAGATTCGACGGGAGCCAAAGCGCTTCCCATCTGGGTGGGTTATTTCGAGGCCAATGCCATTGCTCTGGAAATAGAAAAGATAACCACGCCCCGTCCCATGACGCATGACCTTCTCAGGAATCTCATCAACACCATGAAGGCCAAGATCAACCATATCCTCGTCAGCGAGTTGAAGGACAATACATTCTATGCCGTGATTTCTCTGGTCTATGGAGGAAACACCGTGTCCATTGATTCCCGACCCAGCGACGCGATCGCTCTGGCGCTTCGAACCAAATCGCCGATTTATGTCGAAGAAAAAGTGATTGAAGCCGCCAAGAGTCTGGACCTGCCCAACCCCGAAACGACAAAATTGGACGAAAAACAGCAGTGGAAAGACTGGTTGGATAATATCAAGCCCCAGGATTTCGGGAAGGCATAAAATTTCGGCTCCGTTGGCTTTTTGTCCCCTCCGTTAAAAATTTTCTCTTATACTGAATCCCGATGTGAATCCTGACGCGGCGTGTTTTGATTGTTTGGAAGATCCGTTGAGGGCGAGTGGAAACGTTCAATCATTAGAAATCCCCTTGAAAATCATTTCCCCCTTTTTTAACAGGATCGTGCGGTGAAAAAAATAGGGATCTTTTGTAAGCAAAAACTTCCTGTCGGCCGAAAAATTTTGACTGAGCTGATTCAATGGCTGAGCTCAAAAGACCGCCAGGTGATCCTGGATAATGAAACCGCTAAAATTATAGGAGAAGAATCTTCCCACCAGGGGGCGGACATTGCTTCCTGTGCCGATCTCATCATCGTTCTGGGCGGCGACGGCACCCTGTTGAGTGTGGCGAGGAGCGCTCATCCCTTCAATGTTCCCATTTTAGCGGTCAACCAGGGCAGTTTGGGATTCCTGGCCGAAGTCACCCTGCCGGACCTGTATGAAGTTTTGGAAAATGTATTGAACGGTCGGTTTGAATGCGAAAACCGGATGCTGCTGAACGCCTGTATCTGGCGGGACAAAAAAAAAGTGGGCGATTACCATGTCTTAAATGACGTTGTCATCAATAAAGGAGTGCTGGCCCGAATCGTCAATCTGAAAGTTCAGGTGAACGGTCAGTACATGACCTCGTACCGGGCCGACGGTCTCATCATTGCCACGCCCACAGGTTCCACCGCATACTCCCTTTCGGCTGGCGGACCCATCATTCACCCCAGCATGGACGCCCTGGTTTTAAGCCCCATTTGCCCGTTCACTTTGACCAACCGATCGATCGTGATTCCCGATCAATCCCTCATTCAAGTGGAACTCGCAACCGAAAATGAAAATGTGCGGGTCACGTTGGACGGACAGGAGGGATGCGATATGTTACAGGGCGATGTGCTGGAAGTAAAAAAAGCCGAAACCTCCATCAAATTGATCCAGGCCTCTGGCAGGAATTATTATCAAATCCTGCGGAAAAAACTGCATTGGGGCAGTAACGTTGCCAACGTAAAGCGTTAACGACTTCCCGACGATTTTTCTTGATGACATCTTCTTCAAGCCATTCTCAAACGACCCGTCAAAGCATTGTGGCTTGTGGCCAAAGCGTGGACATTGGGGCACCCGTGGTGCTATGGAATGACAAGGGGGGATTCAATTGCCCCAACAAAAGGGGGCGGGAAAGTTGCAGTCAGCACGACCCGGCCCTGGATGACGCACCGACCCAACCACATAAAGCTTATCAGATCCTCGACCCCAAGGTTGCCTACGAAGAGTTGAAGCAAACCGTGTATCAGCTCATTCTTCATTACGATGTGTGTTACTGCTCCTGGCAATGCCATCAGGTCATGAAGGACAGCTCGTTTAAAGGAAGCCAGTTTTATCTCGACCTGGACGGCACCATTTACCAGACCTGCGATTTGTACTGGAAAACCAACACCGGACCCTCCGATGATCGGATTGGCAACATCCGGTCCGTACACGTGGAAATGGCCAATCTTTCCTGGGAGGCGCTGAAGGAAGAATCGGATCTCTATCAAGTGACCGGGAACCAATATCGGAAAATCAACGGCCAATGGCAGCTCATTCTTCCTGAAAAGTACCGGGATAAATTGCGGACCGGGGATTTCAAGGCCGTCCCGGCCCGGTCTCACAAACAACGCGGGTATTTCAGCAGACGGGTCAATGGAAAGATGGTCCGCATGTGGGATTTCACCGAAGAACAATATCAGTCCGTCATCAAATTGTGTCTGGGTATTAACCGGTTGTTGCCCAAAATCAAACTCAAGGTTCCCTATGACAATAAAACCTGCCGAACTCCCTTAGACAGGATCAAAAATTTTTCCAAATTTTCCGGAGTGCTTGGCCATTGCCACATCCAGGGTGGCATCTCCTCCGGCCTCAGGCAGAAATACGATCCCGGTTCGGTTTTCAACTGGTCCCGTCTCAGAAAAGAGTTTTTAAAAGAAACCAGAAAGACCCGGTGAGGTCGAATTCTCAACCGGTCATCCGCTTTATTCCAACCGCATAAAAAACAGTTGACCTCGTTCCCTGTTTGGGGATAGCCTGAATATAATGAATACCAAAAAAATAATCGCAATGATGATATCTAAAAACAATCTTTTTCCATGTTCGAAGATGCTTGTCCCCTTGGTAATTTTCCTTTTGGCCGGAATGAGTTTCGTCAGTGAAAGTTTCGCCGAAACCTTGTACGTCAAAAAATCGGGCACCAAGCTTCAGGCCTCCGATTCTGCGAAATCGAAGGTGATCGCAAAACTCAGCCAGGGAACCCCGGTCAAGGTGCTCAAAAAATCCAAGAAGTTTTATCAGGTCTCCGCGTCGGGAGGGAACAAAGGATGGGTTTTTAAGTTTAAACTCACATCCAAGCCTCCGGCCAATTTCGGCGGCGGTGGCGATGTGTTGGGGGCGCTGGGCGGAAGACAAAAAATCGCCGCCAGGGAATCCTCTTCGGGGTCGAGTATCCGCGGATTGAGCCCCATCTCTGAGAAACACGCAAAAAATAAAGGCATCTCAGAAGAAGAAATCCAGGCAGTGAAGCAGATGGAAACATTTCGCATTCATCCTCAGGAGATGGACAAATTTCTTAAGGAAGGCCGGTTGGGCGAATATTCGCAATAGCCCTGAAAACGTCTTTTTCTAGTCCTGATACTACTCGGTGAAATATACATGAAAAAAATTATCCTAATTTTAGCGCTGGCTTTCCTGAGTCTGGTTTTGGCCCAATCGTCGTATTCCTTCAAGCTGGATGATTTGCTGGAGACCCTGGAAAAGCCAAAACCAAAATCCCAACCTTCAAAGCAAGAAGCTCCTAAGCAGGAGGCTCCTAAAGAGCAACCCGCCCAGCAAGGCGGCGGAGGCTTGATCGGTCTCGGCGAGTCTTTGGGAGTCTTCGATAAAAAAACTTCGCGCATTTTGAAAAAGAGCGTTGGCGCGGTGCAGGCGTTTCAACCGATCGGCCTGGAAGAAGAAAAAGCCATTGGCGGTTCGCTGGCTCTGGAAGTCTTTCATAAATTCGGCGGCATGTATAAAAATGCCGCTTTGCAAACCTATGTCAGCCTGGTGGGAAAATCGGTGGCGGAAGTTTCCGACCGTCCTGAAATCGACTACCATTTCGCGGTTCTAAATACCGACCATCCCAATGCATTCGCAACTCCTGGCGGTTATGTTTTCGTCAGCGTCGGTTTACTTCGGATGGTACAAAATGAAGCGCAATTGGCCGGCGTGCTGGGTCACGAAATCGCCCACATCACCCGGAAACACGCCCTGGAAACGTTGCAACGCAGTAAATTGCTTTCCGGGTTGAACGGTTTGACCATGGCCGCCATGAACAAAGACGAAGGTTTGTTCGATCAGGTCATCGACGAAGTTTCCAATGTGCTCTTCACCCGCGGGCTGGACAAGAACCTGGAGCATGAAGCCGACAAATTCGGCACGGAATATGCCTACCGGATGGGCTACCACCCCGCCGGACTGAACAATTTCATTCAAATTCTGGGCAAATCCAGTTCCCAGGGGTCCTCGATATTTCTCAGCACGCATCCGGGCCCCCAAGCCCGGTTACAGACGCTCGGCCGGTTTTTACCGCGCTACAAGGCAGTGGGTCTCTATCCCATCCTGGCAAACCGGTATCGAACGACCGTTAAAGGACAACTATGAAAAAAACGGGAATTTTCAGGGACGAACTTCCTGGGGAAAAAAAAAGCATCATCAATCTTTTGATGACGGGATACATCGTCGTTATTTCCTGCCTGGGATACGTGGCGTTTTATATTTTTATTCAGATGGTGCAACTGGAGCGCATCGTCACCGCCATCGATGTTCAAGCTCAAACCCCTGAACAGGTCAAGTTGTTAACGGACCGGATGACGCGAACGACCGGCCAGTTGCGCAATGAAATCGTCGGGCTCGCCATTTTGGGCAGTGTGATTTGCCTGATAGGTGGCGTTTACACCGTCAACATGGTGATTCGGCCTCTACGCAAATTGGTCGAGTTCACTGAAAGTAAAGGCGAAACCACTCTGCCTGAATTTAAAACCAATACCGAGCTCAAACAACTCGCCACCGCTCTGGCAGAAAATTTTTCCGGTAGCCCGTCTTCCCAGTCAAAAACCGAGGCTTCGGAAAATCCCGCCCCTTAAAGATTTCTTTGAATAAAATATTTCGTCAGGAACCGGCGTAACCGCCTGTCATACGGTCCAGTTGGGAGGGGAAGGAGAAGATATCCTGGCGGGGAATTCCAATCTCATCCAGCAATTGCACGAAGAAAAAATAGTCCATTTTGTTTTTCAACGTTTCCAGGGCGGTCAGCACCTGGGCTTCGTCGTGGGAAATGGGAACAAATTCTTCGCATATTTCAGGGACCGTGAGGTTTCCCTGGCGGGGTTTGGCCAGCAGGGGCGCTATCCTGGGGAGCTTGTGAATTTTCTTTAATTTTCTGTTGGAAGATTTTTCCATCCCCAGATATTTGATGCATTTTTCGCGTAGCAACAGACCTTTTTCCCAGGGGCCGGAATTTTTCCAATCCAGTAAAAGAACGTTTCCCGTTCTTTTGTCAGACAACAGGATCAAATCCTGCTCCTGGCGCTTGCGTTCCTCCTTTTGCAATTCCCTGGCTTCCTCCCGCGCCTCCAGTTCTTCTTCCCAATGTCCGAGCCTGAAGTCATCGTTGTCCTGAATTTTATTTTTCATGGCGTTGTACCGAACCGTGAGGACATCCTCATAGGACATTTGGTCAAGCGCCGTATAATGCTTAAAGGCTTCCCCAAGGTCGAATGATTTCGCATGGGCAATCATGGCCTTAAATTTTTCCGGGTCTTTTTCTTTCAAAGCCGCCATCACCGGCGCGGCTTCTTTCCAAAGCAACCAACCGCCGCCAGCCAGGGCTAAAACCAGAAGAACTGTCAACGCTGCTTTCATATCATCCGTCTTTCAATGAGGTTGTGCGCCTGATCGTTATTATCTAGTCGACATAAATGAGGAAAACGTTTATGGAAAAAATTTCAAGGAAGATTGGTTTGCTGATGAATCAAGAGAAAAAGGTGAAGAGAAATTTTTTAAGAATCTCTTTAATGTTTGAAGTGCCGGATGCCGGTAAAGACCATCGCGACCATGTGTTCGTTGGCCGCCTGAATCACTTCCTCGTCGCGGATGGACCCCCCCGGTTGGATGATTGCCGAAACGCCGCTCTTTGCCGCTTCGTCAACGGAATCCCGGAAGGGGAAAAATGCGTCCGAGGCCATGACGCTCCCCGGCAATGGTTTTTTCGCCTTGTCCACTGCCAGACGGGCGGAGTCCACCCGGCTCATTTGTCCCGCACCCAATCCGATGGTTTCCTGATTGCGCGCATAAATAATGGCGTTGGACTTGACATGCTTGGCGATCACCCAGGCGAATTTCAAGTCCTCCATTTCCTGTTCGGTGGGTTGTTTTTCGGTCACGATTTTTAACCGGGCAGGATCGTAAGTCACCGTGTCCAGGTCCTGAACCAGAAGACCGCCGCCAATGCGTTTGATGTCCATCCGTTTTCCGGATCGGGACGAGACGGTGGCGGGCATTTCCATCAAGCGGATATTTTTTTTAGCGGCGAGCATTTCCACCGCCTTTTTATCGAATCCGGGAGCCACGATCGCTTCCACAAAGTTTTTAAGAATTTCCCTGGCGACCTCTTCTCCCAGAGGCCGGTTAAAACTCAGAATGCCGCCAAACGCAGACGTCGGGTCCGTTTCCCTCGCCTGGATGAATGCCTGTAACTGATTTTCATTCAAAGCCACCCCGCACGGATTGGTGTGTTTAATGATGACGGCGGCGCTGGATTCAAATTCGGTCACCAGTTCCCAGGCGGCGTTTAAATCGAGGAGGTTATTGAACGACAGTTCTTTTCCCTGGAGTTGACGGGCCGAGACAATGTCGGACAGTCCGGCTGAAGATTGCCGGTAGAGGGCGGCGGATTGATGCGGGTTTTCACCGTAGCGCAGATCCTGAATTTTCTCGTAACCTTCCTGATAAACTGCCGGAAACCCGGACCCGTCATCGGATTGAAGAGTCAGGTAATTTGAGATCATCGAATCGTATCGGGCCGTGTGGGTAAAAGCATCCCGGCTCAACCGCTTGCGTGTCTTTAAAGTGGTGCTCCCCTCATAGGCGTTCATTTCCTGGATCACCGTTTCATAATCCTTCGGGTCCACCACCACGGCGACATCGTTAAAATTTTTTGCCGAAGAGCGCACCATGGCCGGACCGCCGATATCGATATTCTCGACGGCCTCGTCGAAGGTGCAATCTTTTTTGGCGATGGTCTGTTCAAAGGGGTAAAGGTTGACGGCGACCAAATCAATCGTTTCGATGCCGTGCTCACTCATGGACTGCATATGGCCCTCAATGTCCCGCCGTCCCAGGATGCCGCCGTGCACTTTGGGGTGCAGGGTTTTTACCCGGCCATCCATCATTTCAGGGAACCCGGTATAGTCGGACACCAGCCGGACTGGAACGCCATTTTTCTGAAGCAGGTCGGCGGTTCCTCCGGTGGAAAGAATCTTTACGCCCAGCGCATGCAACCGTTGCGCAAACTCCACTACGCCCGTTTTGTCGGAGACGCTGATCAATGCATTTTTAATGGATCTCATCAATAGTCAGATTCTAAGGTTTTTCTTTTTGGGAGGGGTTTTGCGAATCAGTGAATCAGGAGTGAGCGCCTGGATGATCCGGATCAGCCAGACAGGAAACGACCCTATGGTTTCAAATAACCCAGGCTCTTTTCTCTGGTGAACCGGCGTCGCGGATTTTTTAAGGGGTTGATTTTCTTCGCTCATGAATTTCCTCAGGGGTTATGCATAAAATATATGGTTCGATCAGCTCAAAAGCTGAATAGTCGATATGAGTGGCTGAATGATACTATTTTTCGGCGCTATTTTAAATAAAATAAAACCGAGGTACCCATTAACGGGATAACTTTCAAATTCCCAATCAGTTTCGGGGGAGCGGTGCCGGCCCTGAAATAATCCCCGCACCGAATTTCTTCATTTCCCCTAAGGACAATTCACAACTTAATGCAAAGTCCGTGGGTGAATTTCCACTCAACCGGTTGCTTGAGGTCAATCCGGCTGAACTGCGTTTCCAGGTTCTGCACGCATTGGTGAATCACCTGTTTGAGAAACTTGCGGTCCTCTCCGGTCCAGGCCATGGGAATCTGCAACAGCCGATTTTGGAAGGCTTCGATGAGATCCTCGTTGCAGACCTTATTGTCCTCATTAAAGACTTTTGGAAGAAAGATGAGCTCCAGAAAACTTTGGGCCGCCACCTCCAGCAAGGGTTGGCACAAAATTTCCTTAAAAAGGGAAAATCTTGCCAGAGCGGTCGTCGTCCAGGTGATGAAATCCATATTGGATTTTATTTCCGGGATATCGCTTTCCTCAAGATACTGGTTCATGGATCTTTCCGTGAGATCCAGACAATGTTTGGAAAAGCGGACCATGAAAGCCCACAGGCCAAGAAGACTCTCCATTCCACGGACATCCTCTAGCGCCGCGAAATCTCTCGCTTTCAAAGATTCTTTGGTCAGATCATTGATTTGTGGAAACCGATAGACCAGCGCCGCCATCTGTTCTTTTTCGGCAGATGTAAAGAGCAGGTTTAAAAACCCTCCCTGCTCCTTCAATAAGGTTTCCGCTTTCCATTTGACACTCGTCACCCGATGATGTCCCGCCTGAAAAAGAACCTGCATCCAGGTGCGCTCAAGAAGGTTTCTGCCCTTTGCGGGGTCGCCTTCGGAGGCCAGGTCCAATCCTATGTTGATGTAGCCCAGAACTTTTCGAATGACCTTTTCCCGGCATTCAAGGTTCGCAGGGTCCTCCTTGTCCGCGACGATCACTTTGTTGGCCAGACACACCAGTTCCCAGTGAATCGCGTCCAGGCGGCTTTGGTCCTGCACCTGGGCGACGGATTGTCCTAAGAAAGTGGAGGCGTCCGCCTGGGCCAATAAATACTGCGGCGGAAGCTGATAAACCTCACCTTCCAAAAAGTCCCCCGCATCGGGAACCTGCAGTTTGATGGATTCCGCGTCGATATGGCTGTAAACGCCCACTGCTTCATCATAATCCGGAATGCCCTTTTCGGAGATGCGGGACATCCTCCATTGGTAGGCCTTTTCGACTGTTGGTGTCAGGGAATACCAGATGACCGCTTCCAGAAGGGAATAAAAAACCGACGGCTGGCTAGCCACCAGGAGGGTGAGAAGTTTTTTAACCGGTTCAAAGTTTTCAGTTTTAAAAAAAATATCGTAAACCCCATCCGGCGTGTAATGAGGCAATTCTTCGGTGCCTTCATAGGAGTCGGTCATTTCATCCTGCTTATAAACCTTGATGAGCGCCTGCATCAGCATTACCTTTTGATCGAACTCCTCGGTCATGAACCATTCGAGAATTTTTGGCTCATCGCATTTTCCCAGAAGGTCTATCCAGTCCAGGGCCCGCTTGGGTTGAAATTTGTCGCCAATCCACCACTCCAGATCGAATATGAATTGCAGTTGGTCCTGGTTCGCCAGGGATAAAACAGGCAAAGCGTCTTCTTCCCCGATCACCTTGATCATATGGTAAATCTCTTCCGGAGGGATCAGGTCGACCACTTGCCTCGCCTTTGACGATAGAGTCAACAGGTTCTGTTTTTGATCCTGCGGGCATTGGAGGATTAAGCGGGCCTGCTCTTCGACAGTCATTTCGGACAACAGCTTCTCCACTTCCCTGGGGTTTTGGGAAATCCAGTCTTCAGGAAAAGGCAATTGATTAAAAGTTAGATTGTCGGTTGGTTTATTCGTTGAAGGCATTAGAGTTCTTTAATCCATAATGAGGACAATAACAGGATATAAAACCTGGCACTTGTGATATTTGACCATTGCCTTCATACCCCGAAGGGGTAGGAGAGGTAATGAAGGGCTTCACCCGCTATAAAGCCATCGAACAGTAATTTCGGTCTAAGCGGTATGCTGGATTATAGACTCAATCGGCCAGGCAAACAACTCAGGAGAAAAAACCGGGGTCAGCCCGAGGTGAACATGGCCACCGTCAACATTCGTCCGGTGGTATTTTCCCGTCGGTAGGAAAAAAAACGCTCCACCTGGCAGGAGGTGCAAATCCCGGTATGTGAAATATTTTCCGGCGCAATTCCAGCCATATTGGCATCCAGAGCATTGGCAGAAAATAAATCGAGCATGAATTTATCCGTGGGTGAGGGCTTCACGAACCCGGCCCAATCGGGATACCCTTTTTTGAAAAGTTCGATGCAGTCTGCATCCACCTCGTAGCAGCACATTCCAATGCCGGGACCCATGCCCATCAGAATATCCTGAGGATTGCTTCCATAAAGCTTTTGCATGGTCTCAATGGTTTTTGAAACAATTTTTTGCGCCGTGCCTTTTCTCCCGGCATGAATCACCCCTGCCACATGCTTCCGGGAATCATAAACCACCACGGGGACGCAGTCTGCCGTCAGGACGCCTATGGGAATGCCGGTGAGCCGGGTGATGATCGCATCGGCGGGAATATCGGCCACCTGGGCCGGGAGAATGGATGGGTCTTTCAAGTCATAAATGACATCACTGTGAGTCTGCCGGACCAGGAAAGCATCCTCCTTGTCGCTGCCGATGGATTGCAAAAACCATTGCAAATGGCGATGTCTGGATGGGCTCCCGATGGAAAAATTTAATTCGCCCGTTGTGCCATCTTCCCGTTCATAGCACCTTGGACTGAAAGCGTGGATGAGGTCGGGTTGCTTGTTCAATGAATCAATTGAAGCCGAATGAATGATGGGTTGCATGGGGAAAGACAGTTTTTTAAATATTTTTCTTGATGAAATCCCGTTGCGCTGTGTTTTGCCGGCTGAATGGAAACTTTTCGATCAAGTGAATTAGCCAGTAACCAGGCATGATTTGGCCGGTCCTTAAAATTTTAAAAATTTTTGCCGTGGGATTTTGGCTTGAATGTAAATCAATTCCATACAGAGGTTGCTAATTAATGTCAATATTATCTTGACTTTAACTGTCTATGGAATAAAATATTTATATATCCTTTGAGCGCTGAAGCAAAAGTCTTTTGGGGATTATCAAGGCTAAAAGGAGATCTTGATGGCAACCAAGAAAAAAGCAGCAAAGAAAAAAGTAGCTAAAAAGAAAGTAGCTAAAAAGAAAGTAGCTAAAAAGAAAGTAGCTAAAAAGAAAGTAGCTAAAAAGAAAGTAGCGAAGAAAAAAGTTGCTAAAAAGAAAGTAGCGAAGAAAAAAGTTGCAAAGAAAAAAGTCGCTAAAAAGAAAGTAGCGAAGAAAAAAGTTGCAAAAAAGAAAGTAGCGAAGAAAAAAGTTGCAAAGAAAAAAGTCGCTAAAAAGAAAGCTAAAAGACGTGCATAAGTAGACAACGAGTCGAAAGCTTTCAAACGACAGTTTAATTTTTTGTAATTAATAACTATCCCAACATTTCCCCGAATTGGTTTTTTTTGTTTCAGCGCTCAAAAAACCTTTGTTTTCAAAATGTTGTGGTATCCCTCCCGCTTTTAGAGTTTGGCCTCTTCCCTGAAATTTTCAAATAGATTCCCTTCAAATATTCAGCCTCTTTAAATGTGACGGGATGATCCGCCGCATGACCGGTTCGCTCAATTTCATCGTGATACTTTCCCGCCGCTTGAATTCCTGAAAAAACTTCCCGGAAAAATTCTTCAGCCGAAACCTGCCTTGAACAGGAGGCGGCAAAAAGGAGTCCGCCTGGGCGAGTCAGACTCGCGCCGGATTGGGCAAGCCGACGGTAAGTTGCAAGAGCGTTTGTTTTTTGTTTCTTTTTGACCGCAAAGGCGGGTGGATCGAGAATGACAATATCAAAGGAAACTTTTCTATCCTGCAATTGCTTCAACGCGTTGAACGCGTCCCCTTCAATCTGTTGAAAGTTTTCTGACTCTTTCCTGGTTTCCAAAAAATTCAATGAAAAAATTTCCTGAGATGTTTTCAGCGCCTGGGGACTGGAGTCAATTTCCCATACAGAATCACACCCTCCCGCAAAAGCGTAAACGGAAAACCCTCCGGTATAGCTGAAAACATTCAGTACGGATTTATTTTTTGCAAGGGAACGAATCCGTTGCCGGTTTTCCCTTTGATCCAAAAAGAAACCCGTTTTCTGGCCCTCGAGCACGTCCACCTCAAAGAACAATCCATTTTCCCGGAAACACACAGGGGAATCGACCGGCGGGCCGAACAAAACCTGCCCTTCCCGGAAAGAACCGAGCTCCTCCACCGTCTGCCTGCAGTTTCTGCTGAGGCGAAGGACGCATCGCTGGACCGGAAGAACGTTTGCCAGCGAATCAAGAAACTCGTCCAGATAAGGCACCCACGCCGCCGTGTATAATTTCAGGACCGCCGTGTCTTCATAACGGTCGAGAACCATGCCAGGAAAACCGTCATTCTCTCCATTGATGACCCGGTACCCGCTGGTTCCCTGCTTTTGAAGGGAGCTTCTAATTGCAACCGCCTTTTGCAAGCGATCCTTGAAAAAACCGGCGTCGATTGCCAGCGGCTGTCCCCATTGCAGGATGCGTAACCGTATGTCTGAAAAAGGATCGTAGAATCCGATCGCCAGAAATTTATTTTTGGAAGAATAAATGATGCCCAAGTCGCCCGGATGTCCCTCGGCGGGAGTCTGTCCCTGAATCTGGTAATCAAAGACCCAGGGATGCCCTTTTTGTATTTTTGCCTGCAGGGTTTTTGAAACCTGAATTTTTATAATCTTCATTGTTAGTCAGTTGTCTTTGGGGATGGAACGAAAAGTGACTCGAGGATGCACTGATTTTAAGGGAAAATCAACTGAGGTGTGGGACGCGGACTTTAGGCATGGTGTTTAAAATCCTGGCCTGCCGGTTCACCACGTGTTTCTGCGGGCGGTGAATGGACCAACGCCTCGGACTGGGGAGGATGGCCGCCAGCCAGGCCGCTTCCACAGGCGACAGGGTCGTTGCCGAGTGGTTGAAATAGTGACGGGACGCGGCCTCACAGCCATAGATTCCGTTGCCCCATTCGATGACATTCAAATAAACTTCGAGAATTCGCTTTTTCGACCAGAGGTTTTCTACCAGGACGGTGAAATAAGATTCCAGACCCTTCCTTAAAAAATTACGTCCTTGCCATAAAAACACATTGCGCGAAGTTTGCATGGAGATGGTGCTCGCGCCGATGGTTCGGTTGGTTGTGAGATTGACCTTGATAGCGGATTCAATCGCCTGCCAGTCGAATCCATTGTGTTGGAAAAACTTTTGATCCTCGGCGGTGATGACGGCTTTGATCAGGTGAGGGGAAATACGCTCTATAGGAACCCAGCCTTTTAGCACGCGGGTGTAGCGGTCGCTCTTGTCGTTTTCAGACCAGCGAATCCACAATAAGGGAGTCGTGGAAGGGTTGGTGGCGCTGTATATCAGAACAGGAACCACAGTGAAGGCGAGGAAAGCCAGAAACAAGTCGAACAGGATTTTGCCCAACCGGACGCGGAACGTTTTTTTTCGCCCTTTAGCTGGATTTTTAACAACCGTCATTTTTACAAGGAGTCTTCAGTCCGCGTCATCCAGAGCCAAAGGGAAAAGCGCTGTATCATTCCTGCCAGATCAGCCCTTCTGCAGAATCGAATCGTAAAGATTTACGGTCTTTTGAAAGGTTTCCCGCTCTTCGAGAGGTACTTTTTTATAATAAGTTTTGATGTGCTTCAAGTTGAAAGGATTATATACAATTTTTTTATCGTCGCGGCTTTTTATTTCGTAATGCAAATGCGGGGCATAGGTCCTTCCGGTATTTCCCGTTTCTGCGATTTTTTCCCCCTGCTTTACATACTGCCCCGGCTTGACCAACACCCGGCTCAAATGCAGGTACAGGGTTTTAACTCCTTCTCTGGGGTGGTCGAGTTCCACGCAATATCCATTGACCCGGACATTCCAGTGGGTGCGAAGCACTTTCGCCTCGAAAGTGGCATAAACGGGAGTGCCGATGTCTGTTTTAAAATCCGTTCCCTTATGCCCCACCGGGCCTTTACGAAAATCCCCTGGAAGCGAAGTGATCTCCTGGTATTTTTTTAACGGGGCAAATTTTTCTTCTATGCTCTGGGCAATTTCCACGCCCACCGCGTCAAAATAGGCGCCCCAGCCCTCTTCATCGCCACTGTAGTAATTTGCCTCATAGACTTTATTGAATAGCTGGCTTTTATAAACCATTTTTAAAATTCGAAACAGGTCTTTGCCTTCTACATGTTCATAAACCACATCGAGAGAGTCGCCATTCCTCATGCTTTTATTGATATCGAAATTCCAGGAAAGCAACCGGCTCAAGTAAGCGGACATGGTCTGGCACCCTTGCTCTTTGGTCATTGCCTGGCAGAGGGTATAGGTCAGGGAATTTCGAATATTTAAACGCAGGATGGCTTTTCCCTGGGGATTCCCGGTTTGCGTCACCACATAGGATACCGGGGTGACATGCGGTTGCCCATTAATATTCCCCGTTTCGGGCGCGGGTTTCAACACGGGTTCCATCGACCCCACCGTGACCGGGGAAGGCGTGGCGCGGGCCAGAATTTCCTGCGCCGGGGGTTCGTCAAGTTCGGTCTCTGTGAAATTTTCCGTCGTTTTCGCTTCTGCGGACGGGACCTCCCAGGTCTCCGAAGCGATATTCAGAGCAGGGTTTTCTGGGTTGTTTAGCAGATAGATATTCAATCCCAAGGAAAGGATGAAAATTAGATTGAATAGAACTCTTCCTGGGAAACGCTTTCTAGAGTTCATTTTTTTGTCTTGCAGATAAGGAGGAATGGCCATTTTCAGTTCCTTGGTAAGTTAGGATGTGAAAAGATTTGAATGAATCATTGAGAGTGACGGGATGGATCTGTTGCTCCCAATGTGTGAAAATGTTTCAATTTACGCACAAAGGGAAATCGTTACAGGGATGCGCTGGAACGGATCATCCTAAAAAATCACAGTTTCCTTGTTCTGGTCCGGTTTTCGTACTAAAATCTGGTCTGATTATTATTACAGATTCAGCCCTTCGAAACAACCCGTTCTTTTTGATTTTTTGGGACTTACAATGATTTTTGAGCCGGAAACCATTTATGTTGAAGAAGGCGCTGAGGACTATCCCCTGACCCGGGACATCCTTAAGCGTTTTTCAAAGACCTCGGTGCGCCGGGTCAAGGAGAGCGTTTCTTTGGCAGAGGAAATCAAAATGACCTCCCCGGACGTGTTCGGCGCCGGCAAAAAACAATTGGTGTTGTCGCGTTTCAAAGGTTCCTTTCTTAAGAAATG
This sequence comes from Nitrospinaceae bacterium, assembly GCA_029261595.1. Lineage (GTDB taxonomy): Bacteria > Nitrospinota > Nitrospinia > Nitrospinales > VA-1 > JADFGI01. The sequence continues at coordinate 134,686 of JAJDAZ010000039.1, forward strand.
TCCCGGCATCAGTCCGGGCATGGTGTGTTGCAACTATTATGTTGTCAACCTCATGAAAAATTGTGTCTACGATTGCTCCTACTGCTTTCTGCAGGGATTTTTAGAAAACAATCCGCTGATGGTGGCGTACGTCAACGTCGAGGATTTGATCGGCGAACTTAAACAGGTGTTTAAGGAGCATCCCGACCGGATGTTCCGGGTGGGTACGGGGGAGTTGACCGACAGCCTGGCGGCAGAGGATGTAATTCCTTATTCCGACCGGTTGATTCCTTTTTTTAATCAACAGAACAACGCGGTCCTGGAACTCAAAACCAAATCCGATAACGTGGGTCTTTTGTTAAAGCAAGAGAGCCCCAAAAATGTGATCGTTTCCTGGTCACTCAATCCGCCGAACATTGTGGAGCAGGAAGAAAAGGGGACCCCGTCGCTGAACCAACGACTGGAAGCCGCCCGCCGATGCCAGGAAAAAGGTTATAAGGTGGGGTTTCATTTCGACCCGATCATTCTTTTTCCAGGATGGGAACAGGCCTACAAAGATCTGGTCCGGGACCTGTTCGCCGTCATTCCCGTAGATCGGATCGAATGGATCAGTCTTGGAAGCTTCAGGTACCGGTCGCGCTTAAAGCAGATCATCAAGGACCGGCATCAAGACACCCGCCTGTTCACCGGCGAGCATGTGTCCAGCAAAGACGGGAAATTCCGTTATTTGCGGTCGCTCAGGAATGATGCTTATTCAACCCTGCAAAGATATATCAAAGAATATTCCGAAGATCTGAATGTTTATTTTTGCATGGAAACCAAAGAGGTGTGGGAAGGCGTGACCGGGAAAATGCCCCGGAGCGATAAAAAACTGGATCAGTTTTTCGACCTTTAACAGGATGGTGAATTTGGTAAAGAATTCAGCGTGATATCAAGCAAATTGTTCTATAACGTTATATGGAAACTGTCTACTTCGTCATCGCGAGCCGCTACAAGCGGCGCGGCCGTTATAATATTCCCAAGCTTTCGTGCCCCGGAAGGGTAGATCCAGCTCCTAAGGCTGGACGGTTAAATCCGCATCGGCATGACAATGCCCAGATAGTCAGAATCGTTTTCAACGGTGATCATGCAGGAGTGGTTCTGGTCTTTCAGATTCAGGATGACTTCCTGATCCTCCGTCACATTCAGGATATCCAAGACGTATTTTGCGTTGAGACCGATAGAAACATCCTCTCCTTCGTAGTTGATGGCAAATTCCTCCCGGGCGGCGCCGAAATCAGAGTTGTCAGATACCAGGGTCAAATTTCCCTTCTGGATATCAAACCGCACCATTTTGGATTTTTCATCCGCCAGCAGGGAAACCCGCCTGAGCGCGTGACTGAGAATATCCCGGTCGATTTTAATTTTTAAATGGTTGTCGGGAGGAATGACCTGCCGGTAGTTGGGAAATTTACCGTCGATTTTTCTGGAGACGATGATCTGGGGACCCTGGATAAATGCCAGATGGTTTCCCTGGATGGAAAAGGAAAACGTGGAGTCGTCGTCTTCCATCAATTTCAAAAGCTCGGAGATGGCTTTTTTGGGAAGCAGGATGCTCAGTTTTTCACCCTCCGGGAGCGAGGATTTCAGAAGCGGCCGGGTGATACAGGCCAGTCGATGACCGTCGGTGGCCACCAGATTGGCTTTGCCGTTTTCATTTTCCAGCAACAGTCCGTTCAGCGCCTGGCGGGATTCATCCGGCGACACGGAAAAAAATGTTTTTCGGATCATCTCCCTCAATTGAGCTGAACTGAATTCCATCAGGCTTTCGGAGTTGTATTCCGGGAGAGCGGGAAAGTCCGCCGCCGGTAGCCCGGGCAGGCGAAACTTGGAGTTGCCGCACTTTAAGGTCACCCAGTCATTGTCCTCCTTGACCATATGAATTTCCAGATCCGGCAGTTCGCGAAGGATGTCAAACAACTTGCGGGCGTTAAGAGTGACCGCGCCTTCGGAGACAACATTGGCCGGATAGGTCGCCCGGGTCCCGATTTCCAGATCCGTCGCTTCAATGGTGATGCCCTCTTTTTCGGCGCGGATGAGTAAATGGGATAAGATGGGCATGGCCCCCTTGGTTTCAACGATTCCCTGGACTTTTTGTACGCTCTCTAAAAATATGTCTCTGCTGATTCTAACTTCCATGCTCGCCCTTTCCAGGTTCTCAATTGTTGAAAGTTGACGTGGGTCTAAAAACGGATTTGGTCGCGTTTGCTATTTTCTGCCGGGTGCCCTCAAAAGAGAAGACTCTTGAAAAAATTTGGAATTTTTCTGAGGTGTCGTTGGATTTTATTATCACAATCCCCGAACCCTGTCAAAAGTAAAAGCCCCGTAAAAGAATGAATCCCTCCCCGTTTGAAATGCCTCCGCAATTCAGGCTCTGCCACCGGGCGGAAAAGACTGTTTTTTATGCAGGCCCAGTATCAAGTTTTCGCGCATCATGGCTACTCATGGCGGAAAATTTCAGCTATACTGAAGCCGAACTGACTAACATTTTCAAGCAGAGAAGATCATGATCATTGTAATGAATGCAGACGCGACCCCGGAACAGATTCAAGCTGTTGAGAACACCATCGTCGAATTGGGGTACAAACCGCATGAAATCGTGGGGGTCGAGCGTAAGGTCATTGGTGCGATAGGGGACGAACGCGGAAAAGACCGGTTGCAGATGATCGAATCCATGAAAGGGGTGGAATCGGTTTTTCCGATTCTGAAACCCTATAAGCTTGCCAGCCGGGAAGCTCAACCTCAAGATTCGGTGATCAACGTGGACGGCGTTTCCGTCGGCGGCAAAGAAATCGCCATCATGGCCGGTCCTTGTTCCGTTGAGAGCATGGACCAGATTTGCACCACCGCAAAGATGGTCAAGGACGCCGGGGCCAATATGATGCGCGGCGGGGCCTTCAAGCCGAGAACCTCGCCCTATAGTTTTCAGGGGTTGGAGGAAGAAGGCCTGAAACTCATGTGGGAGGCCAAAAAGGAATCCGGACTACCCATCGTCACAGAGGTCATGAACCCCCGCGAGGTGGACCTGGTCGCCAAATACGCCGATGTCATGCAGGTGGGGGCCAGAAACGTGCAGAATTTTTCCCTGTTGAAAGAGCTCGGAAAAATCAAAAAACCGATCCTGCTCAAACGCGGCATGATGACCACGATCAAGGAATTTTTGATGTCCGCCGAATACATTCTGGCCGAAGGCAACCGGGAGGTCATTCTCTGCGAACGCGGCATCCGCACCTTTGAAACCGCCACCCGAAATACGCTGGATTTGAGCTGTATCCCGGTGCTCAAACTGGAAACGCATTTGCCGATCATTGTGGACCCCAGCCACGGCACCGGCTACTGGCATCTGGTGGATTCCATGTCCAAGGCCGCCATCGCCGCAGGAGCGGATGGATTGATGATCGAGGTGCACCCCGACCCTGTTCACGCCTTTTCCGATGGCCCGCAGTCGCTCAAGCCGGAAAAATTCGCCAAATTGATCAAAACTTTACGACCCTTTATCGAGCTGATGGGGCGCACTCTCAGCTGACCCTGCCGGGCCCTTCCCGAGCCTGAAACCTAGGACCCTCCATTCCCGCTCTGTATCACCGTCTTTTCTTGAATCTCGCCTGGAATGGGTTTATCCTTTGAGCATAAGACCAAACCCGGTTTTTTCAACAATAAGTCCCTGTTAAATTTGGCTCATTGCGGATTTTTCAATGAATGATTTTTATCAATCCAATAAAGTAATCAGCGTCCGCTATAGAACAGGATTGCAACAAAAACTCCTGCCTGCCATCGCCCCTGAATCTTTTTCCGATTCTGATGTCAAGGATCCGCAAAAATTCTATCTGGAATTCAAAAACAGAGTTCTGGCGATCATCGATGAAGAGACTGAGAAGCTCCAGGAAGAAACCATAAAGTCGGATAATTGCCACCTGATTTTATTGAAACGCACGGCGCTCGTCGATGTGGTGGTGCAAGCCGGTTTTCAATCGGCGGTCTGGTTTAACAATCAGATCACGAATAAAAACCTGGACGCGAAAGAGGTCCCGATCGCCATCGTCGCCAAGGGAGGTTATGGCCGGGAGGAAATGCATTTTTGCTCGGACGTGGATATTCAGATCGTCACCAAGTCCACCTCGGAAAAAGACAGTTTGGATGCGGTGAAGGACATTAAAACGCACTTTGAATACCTGTTTGTTTTTCAGGATATTTTTCCCAACACCAAGAGCAGTGCCTGTTTTTCGGAAGCCACGGGAATGGTGGAAGAATTCCATGTCGATCACCTGCCCGAATTTTTCTCCATGATGGAGCATCGGTTTGTCGCCGGAAATCCCCTGGTGTATGCCGAGCTTACGAGTTCCATTAAAACCGCAAGCCTCCTGCATCAGGATGAAATATTACAGTACTGCTTCCAGCACAAAGAATATTATTCTGTTAAAAACACCCTGTTTCAGCAAGAGCCCAACGTCAAAGAGGAACTCAAGCGTCTTTACTGGGCGCTGACACTGGTGCGCATTCGCCAGAACATGAGCCTGATGAACCAGTTCGAGCTCTTGAATGAGCTCTTTCGGGTCAATGTGCTGAGCGCGACCACATTCAAAAAAATGCAGAAGGCGTTCAACTTCCTGTCGAAAGTGCGCTTGCTTTTGCATGGAGCCCAAACAGGCGCTCACCGGGATGTGTTGAGTTTTGAAGTCCGGGAAAAAGTGGCCCAGGCGATGGGTTATGAACTCAAAGAGTTTTATAAGAAGTATTTTTACAACGCCTGCCTGCCATTGAAACGGTACAGCCGCAATCTGTTCTGGGAAAGCATGTCGCTGGACACGAAGAAGGTCAGCGAGTTGACTGAAAATTTCGCGCTCGACGCGGACGACCAGATTATTTTCAATAAAGATCCGGAAAAGTTATCCACTGATAGTCCGCAATGGATTTTTGAAGTTTTTGCGTGGGTGGCGGAAAAGAACCACCGCCTTTCCTATCCCATCATCCGGTCTATCGAAGATCATTTGAACCAGACGGCCCCCATTTTTCAGCCTATTGATGAGCAGACAAAATTTGAAGTACAAAATTATTTTCAACGGGTCATCGAGGGGGATTACTTTTCCAGAGCCTTGCGTCTACTGCATGAATTCGGGCTGTTGAGCAATTATTACGTTCCAGATTTCAAAAACATCTGCGGTCAGCTTCAGGACATCTATGTTCACAGATTCCCGACGGACATTCACATCCTGTCGGCTCTTGACGCCCTCAATTTGCTGGAAGTGCGTGAGGAAGCCGACCCGTTTCTGATCGATCTGTATCATTCCTTAAAAGATAAAACCGCTCTGAAACTTGCCGTCCTGTTGCACGATATCGGCAAAGGCGCTATGAAGCCCGGTGAAATCGAGGAAGCGATCGGCGCCGCCATGATTCCAGGAATTTTGGCCGGGCTGGGTTACGGCGGGGATCACCAAAGGGTGGAGGACGTGGCTTATCTGGTGGAAAAACATTTGACCATGTACGACCTGATGCTCCTCGACCCGGAAGATGACGACACCTTTGAAATGGTGTGGGATCTGGTGACCCACGACACCGAACGATTGAAGATGCTGGTTCTCCTGACTTATGCCGATCGGGCCGGCACAAAAATGAAGATGTCGCCCTCGCAGATCGACCAGTTGAAACTGTTTTATCACTACACGCTTCATCACAAGCGGCATGAGAGTGTTTCTGAAGCCGTTAAGCTGGAGTTTTTGCAGATGGTCCGTCTTCCAAAGGACCTGCTGTCGCAACTGGAAACCTATAACAAATTCATTTCGTCCGATGAACCCTATGCGGCGGATTTTGTGTTCCAGCCGGATCAGCCGTCGGACCTGATTGTCTGCGCCAAGGACAGGAATGAATTGCTGTGGAATATTTCGACGGTGGTGGCTTTCAACCAGTTAAACATTGTTGAAGCCAATATCCAGACTTTGAAGGACAATGCGTTCGATGTGTTTAAGGTGGTCACATCTGCCGGCGATCCCATCGACCATTCCAATTTTTATTCTTTCCAGAGCCAGGTCATGGAAGATATTCACCGGATTTTTGCGAACCGGGAACCGATAGCCGCCGTATTCAAAGATCGGGACTGGGTCACCCGGCAGGAAAAAAAACCTTATAAAGATGTGAAGCTCAAGGTGAAAATCATTGGGCGAACGGTCATCCTGTCCAGTCATAACCTCACCGGAACGTTTATGGCGCAGACCCGGGTTTTTGCGGAACACAAAATGATCATTCAACGGGCCGTGGTTAACACCAACCAGGGGTCGTCTTCCAATCTTTTTTATGTTCGTCCGCAGGATGTTCAGCAAATCGTGCGTAATAAAGAGCAATTTACCGAAAGGCTCAAAGAGGCTTTGCGCCCGCTGATCGAGTCGGAATCGGTATTGGACCAGGGGCCGGTTTAATCATAGCCGGAAAGTTTATTTACCAATAGGCGCCTTAATTTTTTTGGATTCCTTCGACCATGAAACAAATATATTTTTCGATACTCGCAGCAATTTTGATTAATTTTTTACACGTGGCCGCACCCGGCGCCCAAACCGCCGATGCCCTCTATCAAAAAGCCGCCCAGTTGGACGAGGACGGTTTTTTAGAAGAAGCGGTCGGGACCTGGGAACAAGTGCTAGAGGCCCAACCGGAAAAAAAACTTGAAACGCTGACTCGGCTCAGGCTTTCCAGCACTTATATTAAATTGTCGGAAATGACCAAAGCGGTGGACGTGGGGAAACGCCTCGTCCTTTCCCAGCCGGATCTTTTTGACGCCCAGTTTCATCTGGGAAACGCCCAGTCAAAATTAAAAAATTATCCCGAGGCCATCGAAGCCTATAAAAAAACCGTGCAACTTCGACCCGATGAAGGTCTGGGATACATCGCCCTGTCTCTCGCCTATTTTGGCAATAAAAATCCGGATGCTGCGGTCGAACAATTACAGATGGCAAAGAAAATTTTTAAAAAGAAGAAAAATATCTCCTGGTATCGAGACGCCAGAATCATGGTTCAACAAATCAGGGGGTTCGCGCCTTACCCGCCCAATTTTGCCGACCTGTGGCTGGCAAATAATATCGATCTGGTACGCAATACCTATGAAAAGAATGTATTTAATCCGGAGGACATTAAAAGTTAATCATCCAAATACCTATAGCCATTGGCGCACGATTTTCAAATTAACAAAAATTAATCTTCGGTTAATACTCAATTAATCCTGAAAATTTATAATTGTTTTATTACTTTTTCTTCTCCTTTTGGGGGGGTGGGTGCGATGCCACGATCGTCCCACCCCCTCCTCCTTTTGACCCAAAACTTCTGTAAAACCATCTTCTTTTCCTTGAGGCCCCAGGGCAATAAAACAAGCGCCATTTTTTTTCGTAAACCCTTTATACTATTTGTATTAGCTTAATTTTTGCAGGAGGCGATTTCATGACCCAAAGTCTTTTAATGTGCCCTCCGGATTATTTCGGGGTTCAGTACTCGATCAATCCCTGGATGAACAGCCAGAGGGGAAAAGTGGATTTGCGTCTGGCAAGCCAGCAATGGCAGGATTATTTTTCCCTGTTGCAAAAATTTGCAACAATCAGGCTCATTGATCCTGAACCTCATGTTCCCGACCTTGTTTTTACTGCAAATGCCGGATTGATCCTGGGAAACAAGTTTGTCCAAAGCAATTTTAAGCACAAAGAAAGACGTTCGGAGGAACCTCTTTTCCGGGAATGGTTTCAATCTCAAGGATATGAAGGGCTTGCATTGCCAGATTCCATCTATTTTGAGGGCGCCGGGGACACGCTCTTTCAGAAGGGAGCCAATTTGCTGTGGGCCGGGCACGGGTTTCGCACCGATCGCAGCGCCCACGCCATCTTAAAGAAGGATTTTCGCATCGAGGTCGTTTCCCTTCGCCTGGTGGACCCCAGGTTTTATCATTTGGACACCTGTTTTTGCCCTTTAGAGGACGGCGGCGCCCTGTATTACCCACAAGCCTTCGATTCGGAATCACTCAAATTGATTGAGGAGCATACGGCTCCGGAAAAGCGGATCACGGTATCGGATGAGGACGCCTCTCATTTTGCCTGCAATTCGGTTTTGTTGGATAGAAATATCATCATGAATTACGCCAGCGCCAAATTGGAAAGTCAGCTCAATAAAGCGGGTTATTCGGTTTACATATGTCCGGTGACCGAGTTCATGAAAGCCGGAGGAGCGAATAAATGCCTGACTTTTAATCTCGATCCCTTTCAGGAAAACAAAAACCAGGGCATTAAAAAAAATAAAATGCCATTGGCTGTCTGAACGTGGCGCTCCGGGCGTCTTCAGTTTTTTTTGATTTAAGTTCAAATTTCCAGGAAATTGGGTTAAAATCTTAAATCAAAAGCTTGGAATGCATTTTATAAGAAAGGGTTTGCCGTTTATCTCCGGTTTATCACTCAAGCCTCTCCATGAGCAATAATCAATTAAAAGAGAATCGAACCCTGTTTGGGATGAGTGTTTTGCTCATCTTCACGTTTATTTTTTCCCTTGCCGGGGCCAGTAATCTGAGCCGGTTCGAATTGATGGATGGCAGCGTCATTCAAGGCCAGGTTTTGTCTCATTCAGGGGGAGTGTATAAAATCAATTCCGATGTTTTAGGGACCGTTTCCCTTTCGGAGGAAAAAGTCAGGTCGATCCAACCGGTTGAAACGTCGAATTCTAAAGCGGCAAATGGCATAGAGCCGAAAGAACAGACACCCGGGGCTCAAAAAATCGACCAGATGCAGGACCGGATGCTGAACGATCCGGAAACCGTCCGGTTGATCCAGGAATTGGAGAACAATCCCTCGGTGCAACAAATCCTGCAGGATGAAGAACTCATGCAGGCCATAGCCCAGGGCAACCTTAATCGGTTGGGCCAGGACCCAAAAATTAAAAACTTGATGAATAACAAGACCGTCGGGAAAATCATTGAAAAAAATCAATGAGTTAACAACCCGTCAAGCCATCAGAAAAACCGCAAGCGCCTCCCACTATCGGATAAAATTATGAGCAAACGATCGTCGAACAATATGGTTTGGATGGATCTGGAGATGACAGGCCTGGATCCTGATAAAGAACTCATCATAGAAATCGCCACCCTGGTTACAGACGGTGAATTGAATATTCTTGAAGAAGGCCCTTGCCTGGCCATCAAACAAAGCAATGCGATTTTATCCCGAATGGATGCGTGGAATACCACCACACACCAAGCGTCCGGGTTGACCGAAAGGGTGATGGCTTCCAAAATCTCCAGTCGGGACGCGGAGCTGGCCACACTCGATTTCATCAAACAATACTGTTCCCCAGAGACCTCGCCTCTGTGCGGCAGTTCCATTGGCCAGGACCGCCGGTTTCTGGTCAAATATATGCCGGAACTGCACGATTACCTGCATTACCGTAGTGTCGATGTCACCACCGTCAAGGAGCTGGTCAAACGCTGGTATCCCAAGGGGCCAAATTTTCCCAAGAAAAGCGGGGCTCACCTTGCCAGTATTGATGTGCGGGAATCACTGGAGGAACTGATTTTTTTCCGCGAGCATTATTTTGTCAACGGCATACCCATTCTGACCAGCAACGAAACAACTTCCTGAGATATCATGAACAAAGGCACTCTTTTAACCATTGGGTTTCTAGTTTTTGTCAGCTACCTTTCTTTCACAATGATCTGGACAGGCAATAAATTCCAGTGTCATGCGTGCATTGTTTTTAAAGACAAAGAAGTCTGCCAGACCGTCAAGGGAATGGAAAAAGAAGAAACCATGATGACCGCCATCAGCACCGCTTGTGCCGGATCGGCCAACGGCATGACCGAATCCATCGCCTGTCAGGCAAAACCCCCGACCAAAATGGAGTGCAAGACGCTGTAAACTCCGTCATTCCCCTCTCATTGCAACCTGAATCGACTTTAAAACTTTTATTTTTTGATGAGGTCACAGACCATGAACGATGATTTGTCTCCAGAAAAAATCATGCAACTCGGCCTGGGTTTCTGGGGTTCTAAAACCCTGTTGAGTGCTATTGAGCTGGGTTTGTACACTAAAATCGCCGAAACGGGTCCTCTGGACTGCGAAGCCCTCAGTCAGGCTCTTGAAATTCACTCCCGGTCCGCCAGCGATTTTTTCGATGCCTTAGTCGCTTTGGGCATGTTGAATCGAGATCAGGGTCTGTACTCGAATACGACGGAAACCGATTTATTTCTCGACCGGGAAAAACCGTCCTACGTGGGCGGGATGCTGGAAATGGCTAACCACCGGCTTTATAAATTCTGGGGGTCGTTGACCGAAGGGCTTAAAAACGGGCAACCGCAAAACGAAATCAAGAGTGGTGGAGAAGGATTGTTCGATGCTGTTTACGGAAACCCCGCGACTTTGAAAGAATTTCTCAAAGGGATGACCGGGCTAAGCATGGGTGCTAATGTCGAGGTGGCGCGAAAATTTCCCTGGAAAGAGTATAAGACGTTCATGGATATCGGCGGTGCCGAGGGCGGCCTGACCGCGCAAGTGGCTTTGGCGCATCCGCACATCACCGGAGGCGTTTTTGACTTGCCGGTCGTGCATCCTTTTTTCGAAGAGTATGTCGAATCGTTTGGGCTGGAAGACCGGTTGGAATTTCGACCGGGCAATTTTTTCGAAGGATTTTTCCCAAAAGCCGATGTCTTGGCCATGGGGCATATTCTCCACGACTGGAACATCGATGAAAAACGTGAATTGATCGACAAGGCCTACAAAGCCCTTCCCGAGGGTGGGGCTTTGATCGTCATTGAATCGATCATAGATGATGATCGCCGGGAAAACGCCTTCGGATTATTGATGAGCCTCAACATGCTGATCGAAACTCCCGGCGGGTTTGACTTCACCGGAGCCGATTGCCAGGGCTGGCTTAAGGACGCGGGCTTTCGCGAAACGCGATCGGAACACCTCATTGGTCCGGCTTCCATGGTGATCGGGATTAAATGATCGCGGTCAAAACCCTCCCTCCAGTTTTTCATATCAGGTTTCGATCAACCCACGCATTTTTTCCAGGAAGATTTCTTTGCTGAATTGCCCGGCCCGTTGTTCGCAGGATTCCCGCATGCTGAGAGCCCGTTTAGCGTCCAGTTCCTGAACCGCATCGATCAAGTCTTCCGGGGAGGGGCTGGCTGGGATCAAAATTCCAGTTTCGTTATCGGTGATGGTTTCCAGTAACCCGCCTTCGGCCACTCCCAGTACGGGTTTTCCCGCAGCTAAAGACTCCACCGGAGAAATGCCAAAATCCTCATCTCTGGGGATGTAGATACTGGCGATGCATTTCCCCAATAACTCCTGCAATTTCCGGTCATCGACCGCACCGACGAAGGTGATGTTCTTTTTTCCTTCGGCCATTTTTTTAAGTTTTTCCAATTCGGAGCCGGTTGAGGCGATGACCAGGCGTTTGTCGGGCATTTGAAGGAAAGCTTGGACGACGATATCCATGCGTTTTAAAGGGTCCAAACGGGCGAAGGAAAAATAATAATCTTCCTGCCCCAACCATTGAAAGTTTTGCGTGTCGCAGGGAGGGTGAATGATGATCGATTCTTTGTGTAAATATTTTTTTATTCTTTTCTGGATATTGATGGAATTGGCGACAATCATGTCCATCTTATTGATGGCGGATTCAAACAACGGTTGAAAGCACAGGTTGAAGGCGCGGTGGTTCAGTTGCTGACTGAAAGACAGGGAGGAAAGCCGGTAGTCTTTCAGGTCGTATAAAGAGCGCGGGGGCGTGTGACAATAATAAATATTCTTTCCTTCACGATGGTTATGGACCGCGAGCGGCGAGTCCTGGCCGCTGTATATCACCGTTTGGTATTTTTTCAGGAACCGGGTTTGACAACAAAACCCGTACAATCGTTTGACTGTGCGCCACCCCCATAAACGAGAGGGTACTTTAAGGTCAACGCAATTTCCCGATATGTTGCTAAGGTCGAAACCGTGATCTGATTTTGTGCCAAAGGCCAGGTCCAGTTTCAATCCCTTGCACAGGGTAAGGATCAAACGTTCCCCGCCGCCTTTAAAGGCGAATGAATCGTGCACCACAATGGCATTACTGCGAGTCACTTTCAGTTTTTCTCCCCTTCATGTACCAGGAAACAATTCCCGACCCCATAAAGACCAATAAAAATGCTTCCGTAACAATGGTTCCAATGGCCGCGCCCTTGGGGCCATGAATCGGTATCAGGACATAATTCAACGCCATGTTCAACACGGCCGCTAAAATCGCGCCCAGGGCATAATGGTTTTCCCGGTCAATGGACAGGGCGGCCTGGGTCAGGACGATATTGGGAACCATAAAAAATAATGAGAGCAACAACCAGGTTATTATTCCAGACCCCGGCTGGTAGTCCGAACCAAAACACAATTTAATGATGTCCTCGCCCAGTAAAATTCCCAGAGGAACGATACAAAGAGAGAGGGCTCCCGCAAAAGAAAACAGTTTGCCTGTCAGCTTAACAAATTTCTCCGGATGGTTCGCGTGCAAGCGGAGTTCCCGGAAAAAAACATTGGCAATGGGAAAAAGAATGAGGACGACGCCTTCCAAGATTCTGGAGGAAGCGGCATAAAACCCGACGTCGTTTAAGGATTCGCCCATGTGCTTTAGCATCACGATGTCGATTTTGAAATAGATCAGGGTGGCAATTTCGATCGTCAACAAAGCGCCAATGGACCGGTACAGCCGGGAATTGGGTTTGACGATGAGAATATTTTTAAGAGAGACCGAGCGTTGAAACATCAATGCAAGTAGAAACCCCGCGATTGATCCGAGGAATATCCAGTTCAGTTGAAAAGATATCAGGTAAAGTAATCCAATCACTCCGATGCCGGTCAGGGAACGGGCGATGACTCGCCACCAGGCTTCCCGGTTAAAATCGCCTTTTCCCTTTAAGACGGATGATATGTAGTTGGTGGCGGTTCCAAGACCGAATGCTGAAATGGCAAGTATCAGGTAGGCTTTGTCCTGAACCGGCAATAGAGCGGTGATCAGGAGCCCCATGGCCGTGACCGATAGTAAATGGCCCAGGGCTAAGGGGAGCAGTTGTTCTGTTTTTATGGGCAGGGAGGGGGACGTGTGTTCACGGAACAAAAGGGTCTTAAATCCACCGTCCTGGAGGATGGCGAAAAGCGCGGCCAATGTGATGATGTAACTGTACCTGCCAAACGTTTCAGGACCGAACGACCGGGCCAGGAAAAAAGTCATCAGCATGGAGACCCCCGCAACGTAGACGGTGGCCAGCCATTGAGCGCTTAAGGATCGAACAAGAGTCATGGGGAGGCAAGGGGACTGCGGGACCGGAGAACATACCAGGACAGGGTTCCAGCCAGAATCAACCCGATGGAATAAAGCACCATTTTTGCGATTGTGAGGGCTGAGTCGTGGAAATTAAAAATAAGAATTAACATCATTCCCACTCCCATCGCGAGAGGCCAGAGGAATTTGAATTCGGACCGGGCCAGACAATAGGTGAAGATAACGTTTGCAACCGCAAGCATGGCCATTCCCAGACTGATGACGGTCAGCAACTCGGCTCCCGCCAGATATTTTTCTCCGAACAGCAGGGTGATGATGTGTTCCGGCCAAAGAGTGCAGGCGAGGGCAAAGCTACCCCCCAAAAGACCGGTCAAACCCAGGCTGACCCAAAGGATGCGCGAGTCCTCTTTCCCGGCTGTCTCGGCTTTCGCCGCTTCGGGAAAAAGAACGATAATGAGAACTCCGGGAAGAAATAAGGCGATCCGCCCTAAAATTGCGGCGATCGAGTAAAGACCGGCCTCTTCCGGCGAACAATAATGTTTTACCAAAACAATGTCGAGGTTTCCAAGGACCATGACCAAAGTAGTGGAGAGGAAAACCGGAAAGGAGTAACGCCGCATTTCCGAAAAAATTCCATGCGGCAGGTTTTCCCGTTCGGTTTTTAGGATATCGCGTAGGAAAAAAAGTGTGATTCCAATGGCGGCCATCGTTCCGATGACTCCTGATAGAAGCGCTCCATTGACTCCCCACCCCAGAAAGAATACCAAAAGCAAACAGGATAAAAACCGGACCAGGGAAACACTGCTTCCGGAAATCCCGAAGGCGGTAAAACGATGCAAACCCTGTATTATTCCCAGTAGCACCGGGAATAACAAAGACAGGGTCAATAGAACCAGCATGATCATGATAGGCGTTTTTGCTTCCAGATGCAGGAAGCTTTGTAGCCAGGGAATCGCGGCCAAACCGACCAGAAACAGGACGCCGGAAATGAACGTCATCCCCCGAAAACCTTCTGCCAACAGGTTCTTGACTTGACCCAGGCCATTTTCTTCCAATTTAACTGTGTAGCGGGAAAATACCAGGGGGAGGACCGCCACTGGAGCGGCAAGAATAACGGCCATTGAGTTTAATGCGTTGAAGCTACCGTAATCCACCGTGGACAAAGCTCTTCCGGCGACCAGCTGAAAAAGATAATTGAAAATATTACTGGAATTCAAAAGAACCAGAATGAGCATGTTGTTGCGTAAAAATCTACGCACGAGAGGTGCCTTCTCCCGTAGATATCATTTCATCTTTTTTGTTTTGGTTTTGATTTCGAAAATGTTTGATTTCAAGAAACACACCGACCACGAGCATGTAATATCCGACCACTGCAATTTGTTCGGCTACTGGTTTCAGTCGAATAATTAAGAATACGGTCGATACTAACAGGGTCATTAGGAAGACGGAAATGTAGGGAGTTCCGGCACCTCTAAAAACCTTGTCGGCTAAATTTGGCCAACGCTGTTCCAGTCTGGGTTGCATATGCGGGATCAAATTTCTCCACACAAGGACTACAGCAATGCCGGCAAAGCTAAAGAAAATATCCGCACCATCTTTCCATTTTATCAAAAGCCCGATTACTGCTAATAGATACAGCCCGGTTGCTGTTGTGAGCCAAAAGCGTAATTTCCCTTTTAACAGTTTAAGCAACCATGGGATGTAAAAGTAAATCACGCCAAGTAGAGGCAGAAAGGTTTGAGTTAAATCATTTCCATGACCTAAATTAAAGCTTAGGAAACTCAGCCCAATTGCGGTTACCAGATAAAGGAATGGCGGAAACTGTTGATTGACACCGAGAACCCAATTTTTTAAAAGAGAACCATTTCCCGAGCGCCGATTGGATGCCGAGAAATCATCAGCTTTATGCGAAGCTGAAAACCACCATCGCAACTCATGCCACAAGACTCCGATGAGAAGAACAATAATTCCCCCAAGGGCAAATTTCCCAATACTCCGTTCATATAACCACCCGACTGTCAACAGCCCCGGAACTAACAAGATAAGGCCAAATATTCGATTGAACAGGAACCCTTTTTCTGCATTTAGAGTTGCTCTTGGAAATCTCTGGAGAAGAGGCTTAATTCTTCCCCAAAATAAAGCACACCAACTTTTGCTCCATTTCCATAGGAATGTATGCCAGCGTCGTTTCCATCCCCACCAGAGAAGGGCAGCGGTTAATAGCAGTGGAAGAAATTTGGGGAATAATGGAATTGCTGGCGAATTTTTTTCCATAAAGGATGCCAAAATTTTAGGGGCAATGGGTTCCAATTTCTCAAAGACCAAGGTCTGGCTATCAAGATAAGGATGACCAGAGAATTTCAAATTCAGATTTGCTTCAGAAATATTTTTTATAGACAGGTTTCCAAGGCTTACCATATTTCTACCAGAAAAAAGGTCAGCGGCGGAGCTATCAGCCAAAGAAGCTGGAAAAATTTTTTGGCCATACCACTCGAGTACGGAATGCTGTATTAGCTCCTGTCTCGTTGAGATAAATTTTGTTCCTTCCAATGTAATTGCCATACCCAAGACCAAAGGCTGTTTGGAATCTGTAGGGTCTGCAAAATTAACTTTCCAGGTGATGAATTTAATGACCTCATCGGAAGGAATTGGCGTATCGCGAAAAAGATCATCCACCGGGATAACTATTTGTCCTGAAGAAAGCTTGGGACAAACTGTTTTTTGGGCCTTGTGATCTGAGCCGACCAGAGTAAGTTCAAGCCAACAAGTATGATTGGCAGTTATCGTCGAGGGAACCTGATAATTTAACTTTACCCTCTGGATCCCACTCATCTTTTGATTTACATCGGTGGCCCAGACGAGCGTGGTTGGCGAATTCTCCTTGGGAAACAAAATGGCGCTTAGATTTCCTTGATTAATTGATACTCGCATTTCCGACGGAGATCTAGCATCTTTAGGAATTAGTGGGATTTCACCCCTAATGGGAATGGGGATGTCCAACGCCTGGGCAGGAGTGACAGCTACTGGTTGGAAGATGGCCATTTCGTCAAGTTTTAGATTGAATGAATCTTTATGGAGCATCATGCGGATTTTAAGGCTATCGATTTCGCGATTTGATAGATCCAAGTGATGGGGTAAATTGGGGAAAACTTGTATTTGCTTCAACGGCCGACCACGAGAGAAAGGGGTCATCTGAATTCTGTGAATAGCTTTTTCACCCGACGAGATGCCAAGGAAGAATCGTGTGCTTTTTTCAACATTTGTCTTAACAGGCCAATTTATCTCGATCCAACCTCCTTCTTCGCCCTGCAAGACTAAACCATCGGATTCTGAATGCCAACTGGAGAAATGAGGGTGTGCCCTGATTGTGGCCCCTCTATATTGAACGAGGCTATCAACTTTTTTGTCCATATTTTTGTTCTTTGAAAGCTTCTTCAATCTGCTGGTGTTTTCGTTTCTCGATTGAAATACAACATCATTGTTCTGGTTTTCATCGAAAATTAGCAACAATCCCTTTTGCTCTGCTTTATGGAAAGAGAGATGCGCGTGGACTAATGGCCATTCGAACTTTTGATTTTCTTCGCCAATGTTCAGAAAAGGGCCGCCCCACTGTGAGAGGACTTGTTTTTCTGTATCGAGAAATATCGGCTGTCCTTTTTCCTTCAGGTGAACTGCTGTGGTGCTTTGAAGGTCAAATCCCGCAGTAGATTCCGGGCTTTGAGGACGGGCTATTAAAGTCATACTGTGAATTTTGGTGTTCCAGCCCAGTTTATCGCGGAGTTCCCTCATATCCAACACAAGCCGCTTTCTCTGTTGGGAGAGGTCTTCGCGGCGAGAGGAAAGATGAAGAACGCGGTCAATTTTTTTAGGGCTATCAGCGTCCATTCCTACAGTTGCATTTTTAACCCCAACAAGGAGTTGGAACTTATCTGGCGCAAGAAAATTTATTGTTTCTAAAACTGGTGCACGGTGGACTTCAGAGGTTTTTCCAGGAAGAAAAAATATCATTTCTTCCAGATATATTCCTTTTCGTTGTCCAAATGTGTTTTGAATATATTGCCCCAAGTCAACCCGTAAGACCTTTAGTCCCTGAATGCTAAGGATTTTTTTAGGTACAGTGCCCCACGCCAGCATTTCTTCAGATTTTAAGAAATTATCAAATCCGATACGGAAATTACAAACAAGAGATTCGATCTGGTTATCCGTTGCCCCAGGTTGCATGACAAGATCGATGGTTTCGAAAGAATCAAGGCTTAAGTTAAATCGCCGTTGGAAAACGGTATGGCGCCCGCTCCTGGCATGCCTCCAGGTGGCATCGAAAGGAAGTCCAAGTGTCCTTTTGGCTAGATAGGAATAATCCTTTTCCTTCCAGGATGTAGAAGAGATGGGTAATTTTTTTATTGGGGTGAGCTGTTTTTCCCCTACTGTGCCACCAAGGATGGCAGTGGTTTTATCCAACGTTTTTCCCGATACCAGCATCTGAATGCCTAGCTTGGACGGATTTTCCAGAAAGAGCTCCCGGTAGTCGATGCGGAGTTCATCGAAATCGGTTATAGATGGTTCCTTGTCGGTGGATTTAGGTAACAGCGGGATAGCTAAAATATTTTCTTCGCTGCCCGGATTCCAAAAAAAAGTCCTTCTAAAAGAAGCCCAGCCTGGTTCAAATATTTCCTTTGAGGAATTGCGATTTTCTGGAAATTCAAAATGTAATGATTTAGAAGTGACTTTCTTTTTCTTACTCTTAAGGGATAATCTTGCCTTGACATTATAAGTGCCCGGTAGAAGATCCTCGCCTGGTTGTAATTCTTTTATATAGCGTGAGGTGTCTTTTGTGTCAGAGAGAGGATATATGGAATAAATCCTGCGTTTTTCATCCCCATCCTCTTTGCCTGCGGCCTCGGTTAGGGGAAAGATCAGTATCAAGGAATATAATAGTATCCAAAGAGACTTCAAGTTATTGCCTCAACCCATAAAAATGGGTGAAATAGATGGAAGAAAATCAAAATTCTACCCCATTGCCTGAGACCTCTATATATTCGATCTCAATGGTCCCATTATTTCTAGACTTTACTACGGTTTCAATTCGAGGATTCCATGAATTCTGTACGGGATTGTGGAAATTCAGTATAAATTTATTGAAAGGATTGCGTTTCTCGAAATCACTACATTGGATAGTTTTCTTTGAATAGGGCTTTGTTATTCCTGCAGGGTTTACTGAGATCTCTGCGACCGGTTTTTTATCTTCGCATTTATTTATATTTAGCGAGAAAGTTACCTCGTAATTTCCAACCGGAATATTATCATAAGGCCCCCAAACTACAAGTTCCTCTTTTGCGGACTCTCCACCTCCTAGGAGAGTCTCCCCAAATTTGCTTCCCGGATTTTTAATTAATTTAGTGTTTGAAAATTTTGAGAGTTTTTCAGGTGAAAAGAATTTTTTAAATTTCTGTGTATAGTATTTCCCATCATTGCCATCTTTTTGCTTTCCAGATTTTCCTAGGAAATATATTTCATATGTCCTGTGATGAATGAAGTTAACAAGAGAAGACAACTCTAATGCGTGTGGACTGAAGAATTCATTATTGAACCAAGGTTCATCAAATGTAGCAACCAGCTCATAATTTTCTTTTAAATTTTTAAAAAACTCATACTTTTTGTCTCCCCATACGGCTCTATATACTTTGGATCCGTTGGCGTAATCACTTCCAACAACTATATATTGAATTCCTTCGCTAGAATAAATATCAGTATTTGAAATAAAATTATTCCAGTGTAGATGCGAAAAGAGAACTTTATAGGGCCCAATCAGCCTGTTAAAAGGCATCGAAAATTTTTCTGCCCCACGGGAAGTGAGAACAGCAATTTTCACGTTTTTTTCAATATTGGATTCAATCCATTCAGTGGCACGTATGGAGGTGTCTTTTTTTGTGAGCAAATATCCATAGGCAGATGTTACAAATAGCGGATAGCATACAAAAATAACTCCAAAAGCGATCAGCAAACTATTGTTGAGCCACCTTTTTTGACACCTAAAATCAACATATTCTAAAACCTTAAGAATTGCGATAGCTGCAATTAGAGCAAAAAAGGGCATTAACGATGTGGCATGGCGATCATACCGCACAGAATGTTTAAGAAGTACAATGGCCCACAATACTGGATACGATAATAGCAATATAGATTTTATTGAACATTTCTTTATCAAATAGACTGCGCCACACAATGCCGCCAGTGATAACGGCCAAAGAAGTCCGGAAGCTACGAAATATTTTGCCCACCAAAGCCAGGTTGAGACTCCATTTAAATCACTTGCCGATTCAGCATTTTTTCCAGTGGCATGAAAATCTAATGTGTATTGAACATCAGCAAAATAAGATGCAAAATCAAAAATAAAATAGGGTGATACCAGAAGAAATGTTGCAAAAGCGAATGTTCCTACCAAAAATAATTTTTTAAAGGCCTGTTTCATCCCATAGTGGTAGGCAACTATTAAGGCCAGCCCCATTGATAAACTTCCAGTCAATGAAGTCGCTGTAGCAAGGCCGGCGCTGATGCCAAAAGCGATGTAACTGGATAGGTGGTCATGGTGATATGCTTCGATCGCCCAATAAAAAACAATTACTACTAATAGTGTAAATAAGGCGTCCTGGGTAGCATAGTGCGAAGTCATTACATGAAGAAAAATTGTTGAGAGGAGGGCGGCGGCCACTATTCCGGTATTGTGGGAAATAAGTTTTTTGCCAACCAGATAGGTCATGTAAACGGTCACAGTTCCAACAATCGCACTGATCAATCGCGAAAACACTATGAAATCGACTGGATTGATATCTTTTGCACTCTGGTAAGCGCCAAACAAATTTCCTCCCCAAAAAAAGACCATTGCAAAAAATTCATAAAAATAGAAATAGAATGAACCGTGAATATAATGGGGTGGTTTTAGGTGCAAGCCTTGAAACATTTTTAATGTATTTGGAATGTCCTGCATTTCATCAAAATTTAATGCATAGGGATACCCAAAAAAAATCCCTTTTGCTCTCAACATAAAAGCGACAGAAATAATTATTATCAGTATGTAATGGGCCTTTAAAAATCTAAGCTTATTTTTAATCACGATAATTTTAGAAGTGGGATCATCAAATTCTTGGGAACTAAAGAGCCCTCACCAATTTGATTTTTGCTTTTATCAAAGTTTCAGGAAGCTTTTGACTTGTACCGAGTGGTCAAAGCTTGCTGGTTATTTCTAATTTTCATGATAAGTAAAAATTTTGTTAATTTATTTTTTGGTTAAAAAAACCAAACGCCCGATTGCGATTTTAAGAGAAGATATCTGCCCTTGTCCACCTTTATCCCAACCGGTAAGAAATTTCAATCTTTTTAGTTGGAGTGCCCGTGGGGTCTGTGAGAAAATGCAACCCATTTTCGAATAAAACTTAGGGGAAAACGTTAGCTGAATTCCAAGTCTCTGCTGAACTTTATCAGAGTTGGTTCTATTTGAACCGGGATACTTTTGGTTTTTGGTAATTCCACATTGATTCTATGGAAATAATAAACTATGCCAAGCTGGCAAATAGATTATGTTTACTTTGCTTGGCTATTTTGGGTGTCTTTTTAAGGGTATTTATTTAAAATATCCAAAATTTTATGAATTAAGGTGCGATGAATACTATTGAACGCTACCAAGTGGCTATCATTGGGGCTGGGTTTACAGGCCTTTCGGCGGCCTATGAGTTGACTGCGGCGGGGGCAAATACAATCGTCCTTGAAGCTGATAGGGAGTTTGGAGGTTTGGCTTCAGCTTTTAATGTGGGGGGAACAAAACTTGAGCGATTTTATCATCATTGGTTTACCAGTGATAAAGAAATCATTGCTTTGATTGAAGAGTTAGGTTGTATGGATCAAATTCAATTTAATCCAACAAATACTGGAATCTATCTGGCAAATAAACTTTTTAAGTTGTCAACACCGCTTGACCTTTTATGTTTCACTCCGCTATCATTTTTTGATCGTATTCGACTTGGCCTCTTGGCAATTAGAGCCAAACGCGTCAAAGATTGGAAAGTTCTGGAGAACAAGACAGCGGCAGAGTGGTTGACTGAGCTTGGTGGTGAAAATGTTTATAGAGTGGTATGGGAACCACTTCTTTCTGGAAAGTTTGGGCCTATGGCGGATCGCATTTCTGCTGTTTGGTTCTGGAATAAACTCAAATTGCGGGGAGGGAGCCGTGGCAAAGGAGGAGAAGAGCGATTGGCCTACTTTCGAGGTGGGTTTAGCGCCCTTATAGAGACCCTGTGTAATTCAATACGAACACATGGGGGAACTCTTCAAGCTGGATGGGGTGTGGATTCGATTAATCCTCAAAATGGTCGCTGGATTTTAAGGACACAAAGTGGCCTTGTGGAAGCAGATGCAGTCATTGCAACCACGGCTCTTCCGGTGATCTCAGAAATGGTTGGAAACTGGGCGTCACCTGATTACACCTCTCAATTAAATCGCATTGAATACCTCGCAAACGTTTGTTTAGTTTTAGAATTGGATCGGCGCTTATCCTCAACTTATTGGATGAATGTTAATGACCCATCTTTCCCCTTTGTAGGGATCATAGAGCATACTAATTTTGTGAAGCCAGAGACGTACTCTGGTAAACATATTGTTTATTTATCGAAATATTTACTTCCTACAGATTCGTTATATTTAATGAATAAGAATGAGATTTTAGAATTTGCAACTCCTCATATCCAAAGGATGTTTCCGGATTTTAAGCGGGAATGGGTTCTTGAGCATCACATCTGGAAAGCCCGTTGGGCACAACCCATTGTTGAAAAAGGCTATAGTTTACTTATCCCATCTAATGAAGGACCCCGGCCCGGATTTTTTGTGTCCTCTATGGCGCAAATTTATCCAGAAGATCGGGGTACAAACTACGCAGTTAAAGAGGGTAGGAAGATTGGGAAATTGGCTTTAGATTATATTCAAAAAAACTAGTTAAAATATTAAAACAGGAACTCAAGGGTTTGATTTATTTGCGATAAGTGACATTTGCTTTTACAGCTTGGTTTCTCGGTTGCGATATTTTAACAGATTCTACGCGACTTGTTTTTCCTCCTCTTCAGAGTTTTCAAAGACGTATTTTTGATAAAGTATTTTTCCATCCTGGA
>JAJDAZ010000040.1 GCA_029261595.1 Nitrospinaceae bacterium
TTTCTTCTGATAACGTATTGAGATTGAGTCATTGGTTTCTCCTTTAATGATTAAGATTCGACAACTTATCTTAACCGAGAAACCATGACTCTTTCATTCCACTGAGTCTAAACCTGTAAACGCTTTTCCTTACTTATCCATTTTAATCTAACAAATTGAAGTCTAGAGACCTCAAATAAATAAAAACGGAACATTTACATCATCTATTTCAGGAAGGTTTTCCAATTCCATATGAACAATATTTTCTAAATCCTCATTGAAATGAGTATTTAAAACAATAACAAAATATTCAACTATAAAAGTTTGAAGACTTTTTGCGGATTTTAAGATCAATTTATATACCTCATCAAAACAGGCTTGCAATCCTTTTTTCTCTGGATTAAAACCTAGATCATGGAAAATACTTGTAAAGATTAAGTGGTGAATTGTTGAAAAATTAAACCCAAAGTTATCTGAAAAGTATAAATTAAAATCACTGATATCGGAGTTTTTGTAATATTCTTCAATGGATTGAGAGTCATAATGATTGATAAATCTATTTCTGATTTCCCTAAACCCACCATTCTTTCCAAAATGTTTCTCAAAATTCTTTAAATACTTTTCCTTTAGCGGTATATATGCTTTCAGGCTTTCTTTTTTTGTTGCTTTATCAATTAAATTCCACCCTTCAATAATTACACCAACTAAATTTAAAAAAAGACTTTGCGACATTACATTTTGCCCTTCCTTTTGCACTCCGCAATCAGAATCTTTATAGTGGGTAGATAAAAAAAGAAGTTTCTGGAAGGAATTAAGATCATTCAAGAAATTCAATATTTGAATAAAAAATAACCTCTCGTCCTTGGGCAAGGTATCTATTTTTGCTTTCTTTAAATTATATTTTCCAATTTCCATTTTCCACATCACCATTTGTGAGCACTATTGTTATTCCAGATCTTGACTGGATTTGAACCTGCGACCTACAGATTAGAAATCCATCCATCGTTTGAATCAAAGATGAATCTGATTTCGGAACAGATTGTTGTATTCCGAATCGCGGCTGATCAGGTCGTCGTGGGTGCCGGATTCGACCAGATGCCCGTCTTTTAAGACCATGATGCGGTCGGCGTTTTCAAGCGTCGATAGACGATGCGCGATGACCAATGTGGTGCGCGAGGACATCAGGTGTTTGATCGCGTCCTTGATTTTGGCTTCGGTTTCGGTATCCACCGTGGAGGTGGCCTCGTCCAGCACCAGAATCGGTGGGTTCTTGAGAAAGGCGCGGGCAATGGCGATGCGATGCTTTTCTCCGCCGGACAGTTTGACGCCGCGTTCTCCCACCAATGTGTCGTAGCCTTCGGGAAGATTTTTAATAAAATCATCGGCGTGCGCCGCTTCCGCCGCCTGCACCACCCGGTCCCGGCTGGCCTCAATGTCTCCGTAAAGAATGTTTTCCGCCACCGTCCCGTTGAACAGAAAAGGGTCCTGCGACACCAGCCCGATTTGTTCCCGTAGAAACGTCAGTTTCAAATTCTGTATTTTGTGCTGGTCGATCCGAATCGAGCCCGAATCGACATCGTAAAACCGCATCAATAACTTGACCAGAGTGGATTTACCGCTTCCGGTGTGGCCGACCAGGGCGATCTCTTCTCCCGCCTCTATCTTTAATGAAATATTTTTTATCGCCGGTTTGTCCGGAATGTAGGAAAAACTCACATGGTCAAACTCGATCGCTCCCTGCACGTTGGTGAAGGGGAGGATGGCGTTCGGCGAATCTTGGATGTCGGGGACGGCATCGACAATTTCAAACAACCGGTCACTCGACGCAAGCGCGTGTTGCAACATGTGGTTCACCTGATGCAACTGATTGATCGGTGTGTAAAAAAGCGCTAGGTATCCAATAAAAGCGACCAGCGATCCGACGGTGATTTCTCCGCCCTGCACCAGCCCGATCCCGTACAGCAGAATGAACACCGTGCCTAAGGAACCCAGAAACATCATCGTCGGAGAATAAACTGCCCACAGGCGCATGACCTTCAGCGTGCCGTCGCAATAGTCCTGACTGCGTTTATTAAAACGATTGATCTCGTGAAGCTGGCGGTTGAACGCATGGGTTTCCCGAATGCCGGAAATGGAATCCTGCAACGCGGCGTTCATTTTGGCGGCGCGTTCCCGCACCAGATGATACAGACTATGCGCCCGTGTGGTGTATTTGGCCGCGCCCCATATCAGGAGCGGAATGGGGACCAGCGCCACGAGCGCCAGTTTCCAGTGCAGGTAAAACAGGATGAGGGTGATGCCGATCAAGGTCAGCACGGCGGTCACGACCTGTTCCACGCCGTCGATGAAGATGCGTTCGACATAATTCACGTCGTCGTTGACGCGGGACATCAGTTCTCCCGTGGAGCGGTTTTCAAAATATTTCGGCGATAGTTTTTGCAGGGCGCGGTACACCTGGGACCGCATGTCGAACACCACCTTTTGCTCGACCTTGTTGTTGACCACGATGCGCCGGTAGTTGGCGAAGTTGCGCCCGAAATAGGACGCGAACAAACCGCCGACCGCCCAATAGATCCAGGTCACTTGTTGACCATCCACCAATTGGTCGATGATGATTTTTATCAGCCACGGCGGAACCAGATCCAGCAGGGTGGTGAGGATGGCAAAAAACAGGGTCAGATAAACGTATTTGGAATACGGTTTCAAATAGCTCAATACACGCAACAAAGATTTCATAAATAGTTAGAATTGAAAAGTTAAAGTGTTGGGTTAATTTAAAGTGGCGACAGGCGGCAAGGACCGGAGAAAACGAAAAAAGAGTTTTGTCTCCAACATGAACCATTATAATGATATTTTTTACCGGTTGGAAAGATATTCCCGGCCACGCGCCGGTAGCAGTTTTTCCGAATTTTTCGATCGAAAGGGGTGGTATGGAGTATAGAAAACTGGGCGACAGCGATCTTAACGTCTCGGTGATCGGTTTCGGTGCCTGGGGCATCGGCGGCGCGCCATTCTGGAGCACCGAGGGGGATCATCCCTCCTGCAAGGCTATTTTGAAGGCATTCGACCTGGGCATCAATTTTTTCGACACCGCTCCGGTTTATGGATTCGGCCATTCCGAAGAATTGCTGGGGAAAACCCTGAAATCAGTGCGCGATAAAGTGATTCTGGCCACCAAGTGCGGATTGGTATGGGATAAGGAACAATTAGGTGCTATCGCCAAAAATGCCAAAAGGGACTCCATCCTGAAAGAAGTCGAGCAAAGTTTGCGCCGGCTCCAGACCGATGTGATCGACCTTTATCAGGTGCATTGGCCGGATGTGGACACGCGGCAGGAAGAAACGATGGAAACGTTGTTGGAAATTCAGGCGCAGGGAAAAATCCGCCACATCGGGGTCAGCAATTATTCCGTGGCGCAGATGAAGGAATGTCTGAAGGCCGGCAACATCGTTTCCCTGCAACCGGAGTATAGTTTGCTTGAGCGGTCCATCGAAACGGAAGCCGTCCCCTTTTGCATCGAGAATAAAATCGGGATCATCGCCTACAGTCCGTTGGCATCAGGCGTATTGACCGGGAAATACGATAAATCCACTAGGTTCAAGGACTGGCGGAGCAAGGGCATCATCGGCACCTTCGAAGGGGAAGGTTACGAAAAAAACATCGACAAGGTGGACCGGTTGAAAGCACTGGCCCAAGCCGATAGCAAAACCTGCGGTCAGATGGCCATCAACTGGGTGACCCGCCAACCCGGCTTGACCACCGCGTTGGTCGGCGTCAAAAATGAAAACCAGATGGAAGAAAACCTGCGCGCCGTCGCCTGGCAACCCTCCGCCGGTCAACAAGAGGAGATTGAAGATATTTTTAAAGTGTGATGATTCTCATTTTCTCAATAAGTTGATCAACCAGTTTTGGAACGGCTCGTTGAGCGTTTTCGACAGATTGCCTGTGCCGCTCGTCTCCAAACTCCTGGTATTCAATTGCAATGAGATGATCCTGGACGACGCCTAAAAACTTCGAACAGGTCCGAATATGAGAGTCGAGGTGATTCCTGTGTTCCCGGACACCTCCCGATTCGAAGCCGAATTCACCGCGGGAGCTGAGAATCACCAGGTGTTTCCCGGACAAAATAGTCTCAAGCGGCTCATCACCGCGCGCCAGGTCGAACGTGAAGGTTTTGTTCACACGAATAATCTGATCAAACCACGCTTTTAGGGCAGAAGGCATCCCGTAATTATACATGGGCACCCCAAGCAGGATGATATCGGCGCGTTCCACTTCGTCGATGAGAGTGTCAGAAAGTTGCAGAGTGGCCTGCTGCGTTTTTGTTCTTTCTTTTGCAGGCGTGAAGGCCGCCCCGATCCAGTCTTCACTGACTGCGGGGGGCGGGTTCAGGCCGATGTCCCGATGGACGACCTTATCGGCGGGTCGCTGTTTCTGCCATTCATCGATAAAGCGCTGGGATAAGTCGCGAGTCAGGGAGCGTTTCGTTCGAGCGCTGGCATCGATACGTAGAATAGTTTTCATTTTACTGAGATGGCCTCTGCAGAATCATTGTGGCTTTGAATTCGAATCGGATTTTTAAAACGATTTTTTATCGGGCCGAATGTTTTCTCCGCAACATACGTGTTTATAACAACTACGCCATGAACATTGCGAAAGTTTATGGGTTGCCTCCTTGCTGAACGTTTCATTTTTGCTTTCCTTTAATAAACTTAAAAAATAGATTTGCGAGTGATGCTCCCTCCTGGAAGCTGGGGGTCCCGCGCCCCGTTTGATTAACTGTTAGTAGTCCTTGCGTGCAAAATCTTACGGAAGAAATTGCTTTTTAATATTTAATTTGACAGCACACTTTCTTTTTCCGTCGGCGTTACGCCTCAGGCGGATGCATATGGAAGACCTTGTTCATTATCTTCCACTCTCCGTCGATTTTTAGTAGCGTGAACAAATCGGTGAACCGGTGACCGGTCCAGTTTTTCAGTTCCAGCCTGACGGTGGCGACCGTGTCAACGAGGTCGATGCTGGCGACCTTTGCTTTTAGTTTCGTCGCGGGGCCGTTTTCATCGTTCCAGTTAAAAAGCAGTTGGATGGGGCCTGCGAACAGGTCATCGCCCACATAACCGAAGATAGTCGCGTCTTTGTGAAAAGCAGGCTTCATGTCCTCGCCTTTTCCTGACCGGGCCCCGTCGATGTAGCGTTGAATGACCTGGGTGATCACGTCGTGTTCGTTCACGCTGGTTGTTGTGTTGCTCATGATTTTCCTCCTGTTTTTTTGGTTTACGCAGTGATCGTCGAAGTGCGTTCACCTTTTAAGTACCGGACGACATCCACCGTATCGATGACCAGCGAAATGCTGTCGAGCGCGATCACTGCAATCAGCCAGTAATAAAAAGGACCACTTCCCACGGCTTGATCCAGTCGCGACCACAGCCAGGGGACCGTGAACAGCCATGGGATGTGACCGATTCCAAGAAGCTTTACATAGCCCAACTTTGCGAATAGGCCCATCATGATGATCAGACCGGTCCCGGCGGCAACAAGCACCACCACGGCTTCCGATGTGCCCAGAAAGAAAAATGGCAGAACCAGATTCGCGGTCACCAGAAAAACCATCCATATCTGCCAGGGAATGGGCATTGAGAGGATGCCTCTGTTAAATCCAATCATTGTTTTGAACATGAGTTATCTCCTTTAGGTCAGTGCGCTTCCATGGGTTGCGGGTCCAATTCCACCATGCCATTCTGGATCTCTTCTTTCGTGTATCTGGACGTGATGTGTTGTGGGCAGTTCCAGTCGAAGGCGTGGACTTTAAAAGTGATGACTCTTTCGATCTTCGCCTTGTAACCGGGGTCGCTCAGCTGTTTCAGCAATTCAGGGTTGTCGTCCGCTTCGATGACGGTTGTTTCCGCCCAGACTTTGAGCCGTTGCTGTTTCGTGTAATCCATGAGGAACAACACAGTTTTGTTATTGTCCTGAAAGTTGCCCGTACTGATGTATTGACCGTTGCCGCGAAAATCCGCATAAGCCAGGGTGTTGTCGTCGAGCACTTTCAAAAAACCCTTCGGCCCGCCGCGAAACTGCATGTAGGGCCAGCCGTTCTCCCCGACCGAGGACATATAAAAACTGTCCCGCGTTTCGATGAACCCGCGCTCCTGCCAGGTCAGTTTGTTGCGGAATTCTCCTCCCTGTTCCATCCGGGAATAAGCCGCCCGCGATCCGTATTTTTCCTGCTGGGCCTTGACGCTTTCAGTAAATGCGAGTTGAGTGAAATTTTCCGTCATGACAATCTCCCGAGGTTAATATGATTTTTTGTTTGAAAGGGGAGGGGGCTCGTGGTGGGGAACCCCCTGTCCTTTGTTGAAAAACGCTTCCTTAAAACGATAAGACTGTGTATCCCTCGTTGACATATTTGCGCAGGCTGACAACTCCCGACGTTCCGGGAATGGGATTGTCCGTGAGTAAATCCACCCCGCAGGCCTTTACCCCATCGGACGCGCCGAATACATCCGCACAGCCGCAAGACACGCCGGCAATGGAACTCTGGACGGCTTCAAAAAGCCCGTGGGCCGGGTGATCCTTCTTGCTGACGATTTCCGGCCAACGCGACCCGGCTCCCAGAAAAGCCACGGTGACGTCGTCGCCGCTGTTTTTACTTTCATAGGCGGTGGCGAGTCCATTGAAAAGTCTTCCTAACGCTTCATCTCCTGCTTTTGGGTCCGACATAATGGCAATTGCTGTTTTCATGATTCCCCCTTTTAAATTTATTTTTATTGTACCGATCGTTCGGTTTAAATATAGTGGTATGATATGGGAAAGTCAAGAAAAGATTTGATATTTTTTCCAAAAAATACTGAAAAACTGCAGATTATTGTCTGATGGTGTATTTTTACTGGCTTAATCTGTTGATTTATTAAACCGAATGGTCTATATTTTTTTTAAAGGAGGGCGGTCCATGCCGGCAAAAATATTAAAACGGGAAGAAATTTTATTACGGCTTTTTGCGATTTTTCGGCGCTCGGGGTTTGACGGGGCGACCTTGTCAAAAATTTCCGAAGAGACGGGGTTGGGAAAGGCGAGTCTGTACCATCATTTTCCAGGCGGAAAGGTCCAGATGGCGGAAGAAGTACTCCGGTTTGTGGAAAACTGGAATGACCTTCACCTGATCGTTCCCCTGGGTGGAAAGGGCAGACCGAAACAAAAGATCAAAAATATGGTCGCCACCATCAATGATATGTATGAGGGGGGAAAATCCGGATGCCTCATTGGCGCTATGGTGCCTGAGGACTCTTTCATTGAATATAAGGATCAGATCAAGAGAATCCTGATCAAATGGATCGAGGCGATCGCCGGCGTGCTGGTCGAATACGGCGTGGAGCCGAAAGAGTCCCTGCTAAGGGCGGAAGAAGCGGTGGCAAAAATTCAGGGAGCCTTGATTGTCACCAAGGCAACGGGGCAACGGGCATTGTTCGGACGTTTGATGAAAAATCTTCCGGCGGACCTTCTTGAACAGCGGTCAGGAGTACTCCGGTAATTTCGGATAAAATTTATTTAGTGGTTTTCTATCGACTTTGTTCATGTTCAGAAACCGCATCGCGCAATTCCCCGGAATTTTTTTTCACCTGCTCGATGAGCGCGGTGGTTTTTTCATCGTCAGGGCTCAACAGGGAGATGGCCACGGTCATTGTCTCCAGGGCCTCCTGCAGGCTGACTCTTGATTGTTCTCCGGCATTTTTTTCGATACGGTCGATTTTCTGGTAAACGTTTTTTTCGACCGACAATAATTCCTTGTTCATGAGGTTCCTCAGAAGTTCGATGCTGGATTCCATGCTATCCATCTGGGCGCGTTGCAGGGTGGCGTTCGTGTATAGAAAGCCCAGCAACAGGACAATCAGGCCGGTGTAAAACAGAATTTTTAAGGTCGTGTTCTCGCTCTTTCTCTTCTGAATATTTAATTTCAGGGTCTCAAGTTCTGAGGAAAAGGCTTCCACTGAATTTGTCAGTGCTGAGTTATCATTGTTTTCCTTCTGAGTATTGAATTTTAAAATTTCGAGTTCGGAAGTGAGAGTGGCTACTGAATTTTCCAGCGTTTTGTCCGCGTTTGTTTCTTGCTGACTATTTAACTTCAGAGTTTCAAGTTCCGAAGAGACTGTATCCACCGATTTTGAAAGTGCGACGCTCTCGCTGTTTCGCTTTTCAATATTTGATTTCAGGGTATCCAGTTCGGAGGAGAGGGTGTCCACGGAAGCTGTCAGCCTGGTGATTTTCTCATTGGCGGTATCCGTTGTATTTTTTCTGGCGGCCGCTTTGGGTTTGGCCGGAGATTTTGGGGTGGTTTTTTTCTTTTCCATGAGCCGAAACCTTATTTGGTTTTAATTTTGCGAGGCACCCCTGATTTATACCATTTTTATACCAGGAGAACTTGGAATTAAACTGTCATCGTACTCAGATACATGGAAATCAAATCCTCCCCGAAAAAAATGGCAATGAGTGTGCCTACAGCGAGAAACGGACCAAAAGGGATCTGGGTTTTGCGGTCTTTATTTTGGACGACCATGAGAGCCAACCCAACAATCGATCCGAGAGTGGCTCCCAGGACAATGACCAGCAGGACTTTTTGCCAGCCCAGCAACGCCCCCGCCGCCGCAATGAACTTGATATCGCCGCCGCCCATGCCGCCCCGGCTCAAAACCGCGAGCAAATAAAACAGTCCCCCTCCGAGCAGGAACCCAAGCAGAGAATTGATGGGGCCGGCCAGGTACCATCCCGCGCCAAAACCGAGGACGATTCCGGGGAGGGTGATGCGATCGGGAATGATTTTGTGTTCGTAATCGATCATCGTGATGATGACCAGGGTCGGGCAGACGATCGCAAAGATCAAAAATTCCCAGGAGAAGCCAAACTTAAAAAATACCGCAACGATCAAAAGCGCGACCACAAGTTCGACCAGAGGGTAAACGATCGAAATTTTCTCGCCGCAGGAACGGCATTTTCCGCCCAGAATCAGGTAGCTGAAAACGGGGATGTTATCCATTGCCCGAATTGGCGTGTTGCAGGCGGTGCAACGCGATCCGGGAAAAGACACGGATTCTTTTTTGGGCAGTCGATAAATACAGACATTGGAGAAACTCCCCACGGTCAGACCGAATAGAAATACGAAGGTTACGGTGACGGGGTAAGGCAGGTTGAGCAATGTTTCCATAAATGATCAATCGCGGGTTCGAAATGTTTCGGGTTGGAGATTAAAATGTTTATCGAGGTCAGCCGGTAGAAAGTTCATGATCGGTATTATTGGAGATCAGCTTTTCAACGGTTTTATACACCGTGCTGGAGGAAAACCCCTTGCGCTGGAGAAACTGGGCCAGCCGCCGGCTTTTGGATTTTGAGTCGATTCCTTTTAGATGAGAAAGTTTCTTTTGAGCACAGGCCTGAGCCAGGTCGGATTCGTCGGTTTCGGAATAAACGGTTTTTAATGCTTGCTCGATGATTTCCTTTGCCAGGCCCTTGGCGGATAATTCCCTTCTCAGACGATATTCGCCGAATTTTTTGGTGGACACGCGCGACCGGCTCCAGGCCAACGCAAACCGCTCGTCGTTGAGGTAGCCAAGGCCCGTCAACCACTCGACCGTATCCTGAATAATACTTCCTGCAAACTCCTTTTTCTTCAATCGATCCCGAACCTCAAACTCGCTTCTATCCCGATAGGATAAATACCGCAAGGCGGCGGCTTTGGCTCTTTTCAGTTCCTCTGGTTCGGGCATCGTGATTTTCCGGTCATGCGGTTTTAGCCGGTTTTTTCTCTTTGCCGTTTTCCGATGGAGCCTCCTCTGAAGGGGGGGCCAGTTTTATCGGCAGGGGCAGGGGCAGACCCAGTTTTTGCCGTAACTTGGTTTCAATTTCCGTATACATTTCAGGGTTTTCTTCGAGAAACTTTCGTGAATTCTCACGGCCTTGTCCGATCCGGGTTTCGTTGTAGGAAAACCAGGTTCCGCTTTTGGCGACGATATCATTATTGACCGCCTGATCCAGCAAATCGCTGGTTTTCGCAATGCCAATGCCGTAGCGAATATCGAACTCGCAATCGCGGAAGGGCGGGGCGACCTTGTTCTTGACAATTTTCACCCGAGTGCGGTTGCCAATCACTTTATCGCCATCTTTGAGGGCGGCGATTCTGCGGATATCCATACGGACCGAAGAATAAAACTTGAGCGCGTTGCCACCGGTGGTGGTTTCCGGATTGCCAAACATCACGCCGATTTTCATGCGGATCTGGTTGATGAAAATGAGGCAGGTGTTGGACTTGTTGATCACCCCGGTCAGTTTGCGCATGGCTTGGGACATCAGCCTTGCCTGTAAGCCCATGTGGGAATCCCCCATGTCGCCATCGAGTTCCGCTTTGGGAACCAGCGCGGCGACGGAGTCTACAACGATAACATCGACCGCGCCGCTTCGTATCAGGACTTCCACAATTTCCAGTGTTTGTTCCCCTGTATCGGGTTGTGACAGCAGGAGGTTGTCCAAATCGATGCCAAGAGCGCTGGCATATTTTGGGTCCAGGGCGTGTTCCGCATCGATGAAAGCTGCCACTCCGCCAGCTTTTTGCGCTTCCGCAATGATGTGCAGGGTGAGGCTGGTTTTCCCGGATCCTTCAGGACCGTAAATTTCAACAATCCGGCCCCTGGGAACTCCGCCAACACCGAGGGCACTGTCCAGAGATATGGACCCGGTGGAAATGACCGGAATACCTTTCAGGCTTTCGGCCTTGCCCAGTTTCATGATCGAACCCTTGCCGTACTGTTTTTCAATCTGACTGAATGCCAGCTCCAGGGCTTTATCTCTATCGTTTGACCCCATTGACCCTCCTTGGCTTGATCGACTCAAGCGGATTTGAAATTGATTGTATTTAATGAAGGGTGATTCACCCGGTGAAGACGAATTTTTTCTGAACTGTATAGATAGAACCTTTTGGTGTTAGCTCACTTTTTATCAACTGGACCGAAGATACTTCAAATGGGTCCATCTGAATGGGTTGAGCAGATTGCACTGCTTTTTTCAAACCTTCCTTATTTTTGTTAGACTTGATGCGCCCCAGCGTCAGGTGATGCACCGGTTTTTTCTTATCCGGGGGAAAGCCCAGAGCCACCATTTCGTTTTCCACCCGAGCTTTAAAAGAGTCCAGACGGCCCTCCCGGTTTTCCAGACCGACCCACAAGACGCGGGGCCGGGACGCATTGGGAAAAACTCCCGCATTCCCAATCATTAAGGAAAAAGGGGGCGTACCATCCGCTATTTCTGCTATTCGATTCTTTATCGCCGGGATCAAAGCGGAAGGCGTGTCGCCTAAAAATTTGACCGTCAGGTGCATATTGGCCGGTTTGACCCAGACGGCATCCAGACTCAAAGCCTTGTAATGGTTTTGCGCTTCCGAAACTTTTTCCCTGACGGAGTTCGGAATATCAATAGCGAGGAACAACCTCAAGTCGCGCACAGTCTATCAAGGCCCCGGAAACAAAGTCAAACCCAATCCATTGAAAATTCCGTGAGGAAGTCACTTTCTTAGAACCATCATATTTTCTGGCTTATATAGGTCACAAAAGACATCTATCCCCACCCTTATAAATATGGCGGTGATGTATACAGCAATCGCGTACACTCCAATACTTAACCCAGTTAGTGTTGCGACAATAGCGGTCGTTATATATTTTTTGTCAAGAACAGCCTGCATTCCATTTGAAAACCACATTTTGTACACATCGCTCTCTTTATCGCAAAGGGACTTCCAAATAACACGTTGAAATGCAGAAATAACCCCTTTACCTAGTTTCCTTTTTTCTTTAAATGTTGTGGGTGATGGCAGTCTTTTAAACTCTTGATATGTCAGTAGATTCTGAGATTGCGCATGAACCTCTTTCACAAACTCCAAAGCCCCACTAGGAACAGAAGAGCCAAGAAGCTCTAGGATTTCGTTTTCATTCTTTCCACAAATTAGCTTTCCTGCTTCCGCTTGTATTTTTACTGGATCTAGTTCTTCTGCTTTTTCAATGGTAAGCGAAGCCAATAAGGCTTCCTCGTCAAATCTCTTTGCTAATTCTACTTTAAAAGTAGCTCTACGTAGTTCTGATTTTATGTTTTTATCACAACTAAGAGCTTCTATAATGTAGGGCCTAGCAGAATTAAGGTCTCGCTTCCTTAAAAAGCAAATGGCGAGTAATGATGTCGCTTCTAGATATAATCTCGTAGACTTTGATACCTTCCGGCGAACACCTATGAATCCTCGAATTGCCGCATCAAGTTTTCCGCATTCCATTTGCAGTTTCAAAAAGCCAATTTTTTGCCTGCATTAAACGAGTCTCATGCCCCGTTGGTCTTAGAAGCTGTTGAATTTCTAGTGTGACTCGTTTGGCTTCTTCATAGTTTCCAGAGTCTGTAGCTTTCTGAAGCATTGGCTCTAGAACGCTAAGTTTCTCCTTTTGCTCTTTTGTAAGGTTCTTTGGTTTTCCCATATTTTGCTATTTAATTTTTACTAATGGCAGTGAGGTTTTGGTAAAACCCATCGCACGTCAACATTTGTTCCAGCGGTACGCTGGTCAAGGAGAGCGAACCAGTTCCTCGCTGTGATTGTATTTTTTCTTGAGCTCAATTGAGAGATCGGTGGCTTTGTGCAGTTGCTGGATATTGCCTTTCTGGATCGCCAGTTTTTTCCATTTTTCTGCAAAGAAGAGGGCTTTTGTTCCGTCTTTCAGAGAGTCATAGGCGTGGGCGAGGTTGCTGTAGGGGTAAAGCAGTTCAGGGTCGAGGCGACGGGCCTCCTCAAACGCGGGGATCGCCGTTTCATAACGTTTCAAGCCCATATATGTCCAGCCCAGGTTATTTTGCGCATAGGCCGATTTCGCATTCAGCTGAACCGCTTTTTTGAGGATGTGAAGGGCCTGGTCATATTGTTTTAATTCATTATAGGCCCATCCCAGATTATTATGGGAGTCTGCATGATCGGGGTCCAGCCGGACTGCCTCTTTGAGCACCTTGACTCCTTCCTTGAATTTCTTTTGGCGGTTATAAGTCCAGCCCAGGTTATTGAGGGCCAGGGCATAGTCCGGGTTCAACCGGATGGCTTTCTCGAGGTGCGGGACCGCTTCTTCATATAGACCGAGCTTGTTGTACATGAAACCCAGGTTGTTAAGAGCGACTGAATTGTCCGGACGGATCTTCACCGCCTCCTTGTATTCGTGGACAGCTTCCCAGTAGCGACCCAGCTTGGAGTACGCGAACCCAAGGTTGTTGTGCGATTCAAAATGGTTGAGGTTTAACCTGAGGGCTTTGTGAAATTCCTCGATGGCTTCTTTATATTTTCCCGAATCGTTCAAGCCCTCTCCACGCAGGTAATGAGTCTGGGCCTGATCCTGCTCCGAATAAGCCAGGGCGGGGCCGGCAATCATCACACCAATCGCAATGGCCAGTAGGGCGGGAATTGCCAGAGGCTGTTTCATGGTAGGGACATCCGATGCATTGAGTGTGCAATATTTCGCATGCAGGCCATAACAGGCGACCGGGCGACAAACTATTATTAACTGGGGATTTGCCGATCCTTTTCTATGAAAGTATAGCAATAATATGATTTGCCGTCCCAAAAATTATGTTATGTTGGATATGGCATATAATTATCAACGAGATAGATAATAGCCGTCATGAAAAGGAGAAGGACTATGAAAGTATTAAAACTAGCTGTTTGTGTCGTGGTGATGTCTGTTTTCGTGTTGGGAATTTCTGGATGTAAGGAAAAAGGACCGGCCGAAAAAGCGGGAGAGAAACTCGATCAATCGATGGAAAAAGCCGCCGACAAGGCTAACGATTTATTGGGTAAGTGATTTTGGGTTTCTCAACGTCCGGGCTGAAAAATAATGCCTGCTGATGGTGGGGAGACTGGAACTGTCCATTGAGTGTTCCGCCCGTAGGGTTCTCTTGGGTTCGGCAGGCGCCCGTTCCAGAACTTTTTTTAAGAATAATTGCGCCCGGTTCTGGATTTTATCCGCCAGGAATTTTCTGGCATGGTGGGATCGCTCGGCCTGTTTCCGGTGGAACTCCCTCAGCATGAGCTCCTTGAGAACCGCCTTGCATTCATCGGGAGTCATTGCCCCTGTTTCCAACTTATGTTCCAGAAGTCGGATGAACTTGCGAGGCAACAAAGATTTGAAATCTTTTGGCACCTGGAACTCTCCTAAATGTCTGAGATGTTTGAATCATACTCCCGCCAACCCAGCGGGGCAAGTAAAACTTAAAGCAATCTGCGTGCCAATTATAAATTGCCAGAAATAAAGAACTTCGTTGAATGGTGGGGCGTCAAAAAACAGGCCTCTGATAATAAATTGGCGTCCACAGGGATAAAATTCGATGCAGAACGCTCTGAAAACTTCCTACCCCGACCCCCAGGATGAAATTAAATTTGAGGGGGCGGGAAGAAAAAAAATATTTAAATATCAACGGGCTCTGATAGTTTTATTATTGCTCGCAGTCGTTATTGCCTTATTCAATTATTTTTCAAATCAGAAAAAACCGGTTGTTGAGGCCAAAAAACTCCTGGAGCCAACCCAAAACGTTCCGCTGAAAAACCAGCCAACAGCCTCTTCCGAGTCGCCAGCTTCATCGCCTGCGGTGAAAGTTCCCGGTCCGGTTAAAAGTGCCAACCCGGTAAAAAGCCCCGGACCTCTTCCTGAAAAAGAAAAAATTAAACTGGCCTATATGAGCGATAAAAAATATATGGCCCTGAACCGGTATGAACGATTTCCAAAAAAGGGAAATAAAACTGTCAGACCCCCGGAACCCAAGGTCCGAGATACCGTGACTCTGGGGGACAGGCCCCTGGCGCTGGCGGGGAAAGGTTTTCACCTTAAGGGATTGCAGTCCCGGCCCGGTGCGGGCCTTCATATGGACTTTCCCCACCGCCTGCAAAAACCCGTGGAAAAAAGGGAGGTGATTCCAGAGGATCGTCTGGATTTGCAACTTACCCAGATAAAGAGCTCCAGGAGTTTAATATTTCATCCTTTGCGGCAATCTTTGGGGACAGACAACAGACAAGCGCATTATCAGGGAGACGAAAAATCGGAAAAAAGGAAACCGCTACTTCTTGGTAAAATTCCGGAAACAAAACTTCTGCTGATGGAAGGCGAGGAAAGTACTCTGATTTTGCGACCGGGAACCGAGTCGATGGATTTATTGAGCGGAAATGAAAAGGTCAATCGGAATAATTTTAGTCGTTGGTGATCCTTCCGTTATTCTCCTCCTGGATTCGCCGGACTGACTTTTTGGGATTCGGATGAATTATGCAGTTCTGGGGAGGGAGTTTGAGAGCTTTTGTACCAATAAAAAAAGATCCAAAAGCCGATCACAAAAATCAAAACGATGACCTTTCGTTTTGTACTGAGCCCGGTCACTTCCTGTTCTTCTGAGTCGGGTCCCTGCATTATTGAAATCCTATTAGGAAAGAAGTGTGCCTAAGGAGTTTTTGCGCATCGGAATCCAAAGCTGTTGTTGCGCACTTCCGGCGTGAAAAAACTTCGGTTAAAAGTGGGGGCGCTCAAGCCGCATCCGTAAGACAGGCAATCGAACCAGGACCCCCCCTTCAGAATTCGTTTGTCCTCGCCGTATTCCGCCCGGTGGACGGTGTTTCCCGGGTGGGGAAGGTAATAGCTGTCCACCCATTCCCAGACATTTCCCGACATATCGTGTAACCCATAAGGGCTTTTCCCCTCGGGGTAAGACCCGACCGGCACCGTTCCCGTGGAATGCTTATAAGGATTGTTGGACTTGTCCAGTGTCCATTCATGGCCCCAGGGATAGGTGAACCCGTCATCACCGC
Organism: Nitrospinaceae bacterium; assembly: GCA_029261595.1. Taxonomy (GTDB): domain Bacteria; phylum Nitrospinota; class Nitrospinia; order Nitrospinales; family VA-1; genus JADFGI01. The sequence continues at coordinate 15,827 of JAJDAZ010000040.1, forward strand.
GCGAGGCCTTTTCCCATTCCTGCTCGTTGGGCAGTCGTTTGCCTCCGTCCCAGGCGCAATAGTCTCTTGCGTCGAACCAACTGACATAAACCACCGGGTGTTGTTCCTTCCCTTTGGGAAGGTTTCCTTCCGGCCAATGATAAGGCGTTTCCCGCTTGGTTGCATCGGTGAAAGCCTTGTATTTTTCATTGGTGACCTCATAACGGTCGATGTAAAACGCACCGGTGGAAGCGATGTGTTCCGGGGATTCATCGTCCCACCTTTCGTTGGAACCCATGATGAATTCTCCCGCCGGGATGGCCACCATGTCCGGGGGTGCAGACAAAGTGGCAGAGGATTCCTTTTTTTCGGGAATTTTTTTGTCAGCCTTATTTTTAGCTGTGGAAGCCATTTGGGTGGAAGAACGCAAAATGGCCGACGGAAAACCGGACGGTGCGGAGGTTCGCCTGAGTTTGTTCATCGATTGAAACGGCGACCTCGCCTTTATTGGCATTTTACCCACATGACAGGCGCGGCATCGGGATTTTTTATCTTTATCCCGGTGGGCCCTCAGCAGGTTTTCCGCCTGGTGGCAGGTCGTCTGGCATTTTAAGTTGGAATCCTCCGAGGCCAGACTTTCATAGGCCATTGCCTGAGGGACAAAAAAAAGAAAAAGAATAACCAGGGCGATCGAAAAAATGGGCGCGCTGATTTTTTTATAGGAAACGTAAAAATTCATGTGGAATCCGAAAATATGCGAGATAAACTGGGCGGGCAAGAGGCTCCTGTCATCGAACCATCGACTTGAACGCCAGCATCCTTGATACTAACAATAGGAATTCGGGTGAGTCAAAACAAAATTCTCCACATCGGAGAGAGGAAATAATTATATCTGAGTGTGGAGAAGCATGGAAATCTGGCGGGTGATTGATGACGGAGCCTTGAGCGGCTCTTTGAACATGGCCACCGATAGGGCGATTCTTACGGCATGTGGAGAGGGCAAAGCGCCCCCCACCTTGCGGCTGTATGGCTGGGCAGAACCGACCGTGACCCTCGGTTATGCGCAAAACGGTGATCGGGACCTCGACCGGGCCCGCTGCCTCGCCCTTGGAATTCCCGTGGTGCAACGGCCCACCGGAGGACGTGCCCTTCTTCATGACAACGAACTCACCTACAGTATGGTGGCTCCCATCCCGCATCCGCAGTTTCCCGCCAACTTGAAGGATGCTTTTTGCGCGGTCTCCCAGGCGCTTCTAATTTCCCTGGACCGACTGGGAATAGAAGGGGCGGAAATGGCCAAACCCGCCAGGGGTTCATCGAACGACAGATCGCCTTCCTGTTTTTCGTCATTGAATCATTATGAAATAACGGTTAAAAATAAAAAGTTGATTGGATCAGCCCAACGGCGAACAAACCGGTCGTTTCTTCAACAGGGTTCCCTGTGGATCGATTGTGACAGAGAGCTGATGAACTCCCTGTTTAAATTTGATCGGTCCGAAGCATGTGCGGGCAATTTGGAAATTCTGCGGCATTCAACCGTTTCCTTGCATCAACTCTGTGGAAAGGAAGTCGGGTATCAAGAGGCGGCGCAGGCGTTTCAACAAGGCTTTCAAAATGCCTTCCCGGAAAAATGGGAACTTGGAAAACTGAGCCCTTATGAAGAAGCGTTGCGCGATCGGTTTTTTGGCCCCGGTCCCGGATATTGACGAAACAGGATTTTTAGCTATGACAATTCACCAGAGAAAAATATGCCAAAACAGATAACGCAATCGATGCATGGAAAAGCCGGCCCTATGGGTTTTGCCGCAGCACTGATTATTTTATCGACACTGGTCCTGACTTTTTCGGGTTGCTCGAAAAAACAGTTGATGTCCAAAAATGCGAACCGACAGCATTTTGTGGATGCGACATCGCGTTACCTTCCGCAGATTCCCGGAATCGTCAGACGCGCTATATTTGCCCGTGTGGATAAAGATCCCTTCCGCGATCTGATCATCCATGTGTCCGGGAAGGGCGGGGAATCCCGGCTTCTCCTGTTGCTCAATAAAAAAGGTATTGGGTTTGAAATCAACAAGGAAAATAAAACGGTACGCACGGCCAAAGGGGAGATTCTTTTTTTCGATTCTGGAGATTTTAACGGGGATTATACCGACGATATTGTCCTCATCCAAAAGGCGGGTGGAAAAAATTTTGTCAGTATTTTGTTCAACAATAAAAAGGGATATTATTACAAAAAGGTCGACTATTTTTTGCCGGAAATTCTACCGGGCATAGACCGGGTGCAGTTGGTGGATATTGACCACGACCATGATCTCGACCTGTTTTTTTATGGCGAAAAAGTTTTGACCCCGGATGGCCGCCTTGATCGAAGCCAGTCGCAAGCCTTCATCAATAACGGCGAAGGGGAATTTCAAAACTTGTCCTCCATATTGTTGCCGGAATTGCCGCCTGGAATCACCGGAGCCTATTTCGCCGATTATGATGGCGATGGAATCCGCGATGTTTTTCTCACTTATGGAAACGGGGAAAACCTCTTGTTGTTCAACAACAGTTTGGGAAAATTCAAGGACAGCACTCCCGGCAATCTTCCCAGAGTGGACGGGGAGATCACCCATGCTGATTGGGCGGACTTTGACGGCGACGGGGACAATGACATGCTTGTCATGTTTCGTCGGCCACAATCCGGGAAGACCTATTATTTTCTCGAAAACAACGGCAAGGGCCGTTTCACAAGAAGGGAGCATGATTCCCTGGCCGTTGGAAACGCATCGCGTGTGTATTTGCTGGACGCCAATGGCAATGGCATCCCCGATGCACTGATTCTGAGCGAAGGTCAGACCCACTATCTGCAGGGAAAAGGCAAGTGGAAGTTCTCGGTGGAAACCGTCCGTCGGCTCCCTCGTTCTCGCCAGGTAAAGGAAATGGCGTTTGGGGATATGAATGACGATGGCTATCTGGATGTTTTTGGCATCGACTCCAAGGATCACAAAGCCAGGTTATGGTTGAACCGTTTTAAATAGAATGGAAGGAGAATTGTAAGCCATGTCCTATTTTAAAAAGCTGACATTTTTAAAGGTGATGACCGCGGTCGCCTGGGCCGACGGGGAAATGACGCATTCGGAACTCAACCTGCTCAAATCCTTCATCAAAAAATTCGATCTGGATAAAAACGATGTGCGGGAATTAAAACCTTATCTCGAAGCCCCCGTATCGAAAACCCTTCAGGAAGAGTTGTTCAAGCAACTCATTGCGGAAATGGAGTCTGTTGAGGAGAGGGAAGAAATAATTCAGGCAATGTCCAGGATGGCCGAAGGCAAAAAGAAAACCAGTGAGGAGGAATTGGCGCTGGTGGATCAATTCACTACCTGGCTGAAAAAATCTTCCTTCACGACACGGTCGTTTGGGAAGGTGCGCAATTTTTTTCAGCGCACGATTTTTGTCGATGCGAGGGAAAAAGATGCGGAACTGGAAAAGTATTTTAAACGGAAAGTGATCAAGAAAATCGAATTGAGGAGCGCCAAACAAGGGCGTAAAATCAGTTTGTCGGACGATGAGGTTTACCACATCTGTCTGTTGGGGACCCTTTTAGCATCCGTCGCGCAGATCGATGAAATTTTCGAGGAAGTGGAGGAAAAGGCGCTTAAGGAAGTGTTGCAGGAATATTTTTCCTTTCCCGAACAGGAGTTGGAAATTCTTTTTGACGTCATCGTAGAACAGGCCAGACACGGATTCGACTTTCATGAAGTGGTCACTGAAACGAATCGCCTCATCACCTTTAAAGAGCGGGTGATGCTGATCGATTGCTTTTTTGCCATAGCCGCCGCCGATGGTAAAATCTCGTCCGCAGAGTCGGAGCAGATTCGCAGAATCACCAAAGCCATGCACATCCCACATCAGGATTTCAAAGAATCCAAGATCAGAGCTTTGGAAGATTTGAAATGAACATTCCATTAAAAGCGGGGAGGTTCCGTTAATTTGGGAAGGAATGATGGAAAAGAAGAAAAAATTCCTCGGTATTTTATTCGATTGTTGCAACGTTTACCGTCGAATCTACATCAATAAAGAGAAAAACGCCTACGAAGGGAATTGCCCCCTGTGTCAACGAGAAGTGCGTGTCCTCATTGGCTCGGATGGCTCTTCCTCCCGATTCTTCACTGCCAGATAGCAGAAAAAATTTCTCACACCTACCATCATGAAAATCGTTATACAAAGAGTGTCCAGCGCATCCGTCGATGTGGATGGTAAAGAGATCGCCCGCGTGGGCAAGGGGCTGATGGTTCTGTTCGGGGCTGAAAAAGGCGATGCTATTTCACGGGCTGATTATTTGGCGGAGAAAACCGCGAACCTGCGCATCTTTCCCGATGCCGCGGGAAAAATGAATCTGTCCTTGAAAGACATTGGGGGAGAGATTCTGGTAGTTTCCCAGTTCACCCTAGCTGGCGACTGCTCCAAGGGAAGGCGACCGGGGTTCGATAAAGCCGCTCTGCCAAAAGATGCCGAGACGCTTTACCTGCGCTATGTCGAGGTGCTCACCCAATCAGGATGCCGGGTCGCTACGGGGAAATTTGGCGCCGACATGCAGGTGCAATTGGTCAACGACGGCCCGGTGACGTTTATTCTGGATTGAAGAAAATTTTTAAAAAGGAATGGAATCCAGCGCTAGTTGCATGAGCGTGGATGGGAAAACTCCAAACAGCAGGATGGCCGCCGCGCTCACGGTGATGATGCCTCCCATGCCCATTGGGATGGTGAAGGGAACTTCTTCATCTTCTTCTTTCAGGTACATCATGACGATCACCCGCAAATAAAAGTAGACCGAAATCACGCTGGCAACAACGGCCAGTATGGTGATGAGGATGTAACCTGATTTAATGGCCGCGAGAAATACGTACAGTTTGCCGAAAAATCCGGCGGTGGGTGGAAATCCCGCCAGAGAAACCATGAACAGGGCCATTGCCGCGGCCATCAGCGGACTGCGTTTGGCCAGACCCTTGAACCGGTTGATCGAGTTTCCTTCCTGTCCTTCGCCTTCCATGATAAACACGACGGCAAACGCGCCAATGTTCATGAACAGGTAAATCGCCAGATAAAACAGGATGCTGGCCATGCCTTCTTCGCTATTGGCCACAATGCCGATCAGCAGATAACCGGCGTGCGCAACGCCCGAATAGGCCAACATGCGTTTTACATTATCTTGAAAAATAGCGGCGATGTTGCCCACCAGCATGGTCAATACCGAAGCGCCAAACAGGAACGGCATCCAGATTTCCTGAAATGCCGGCAGGGCGATGAAAAATATTCTGGCAATGAGTGCGAACGCCGCCGCTTTGGTGGCGACGGACATGAACGCGGTGATCGGCGTCGGAGCCCCCTGGTAAACGTCCGGAGTCCAGGAGTGGAAAGGCACCAAAGATACCTTGAACGCCAGTCCGCAAAACATCAGGGCCATCCCTATGTAGACGAGCAAGTTGGCACTGTAGGGATTCTTCTGGACCAGCTCACCGATCAAACGAATTTCAGTGGTTCCGGTTCCCGCGTAAATCAGCGCCATTCCATAAACCAGAATGGCGGATGCGAAGGCTCCGGTCAGCAGATATTTGATTGAGGATTCCTGGGACGCCTGACACTCCCAGTCGAGCTCAATTTTATCTGAAGGGCTTTCCCGCCCGGTTCCGTGTTTGGCCGAAAACCCGCATAGTATGTATAGGGCGATGGAAAAAATTTCCAGCGCGATGAACGCGGTGATCAGGTTCCCCGATTTGGCAAGAAACATCATCCCCATGGTCGCAAAAAGCACCAATGAGAAATATTCTGCTTTGTTTTCATTGTCGGATTGCGGGTAACGCACCGAACCGAAAATGGTGAACAACGACATGATCAGGAAAATGATATTGAAACTTTGAGAAAACCGGTCGTGGAGCAAGGCATTGCTGAACATCCCGGGGTTTTGTCCACTGGTCGCGGTAGGCGCCATGCCCCAAAGTGAGATGGAAAAAAACAGGGCGATCAGAATACCGGAAAGCGATGCCAGAGAAAGGTAGCGATTGTTGTTGAACGCCTTGTTCAGCCCAATCATCAGAAGAAATAACCCGGTCACCAGAAGCGTGAGCTCCGGCAGGAGAGCGATCCAGTTCATGTCTGCTGTATTGATTATAGAACTCATATTATAAGCTTTGCTGTCCGGGTGCGTTCTGGTTACAGGGCGCAAACCAATGGGTAAGCAGTGTAGTGCGTTTTGTAAAGCATTTCCTCTACATTTTCAAGGAAATGTTTCATGGAAAAGGGAAAATCCGCCGGGTTTTTTGCCAAATGGGCGGATTCCAGAGGGGAAAAGTTTCTGCTTTTAGGGCTTCCCTTTTCATTGATAAATCGGGTTATAATTGAATATCAGAATGTTTTCCCCAAAAAATATCGCAAGGATTATTGCCATGCCGACTTGCAGATTCACTTCCACAATATGCGCCTTCGTCTTTCCGATATTTTTCTTTGCTCTGGCGATACCCGTATTCGGTTCGACCAAGATAAACCAGGCCGTTCAGGTCACCACTCACCCCGGAGAAGATTTTGCATCCTCGCTGTCCGTTGACGGGAAGCTGATGGTTTTTGTTTCCGACCGTTCCGGAAATCTGGACTTATGGCTGAAACGACGGGGCCAGGGCATTCAGCCGCCCGACGAACAGTTGACGTTTCACAGCGCAGAGGACAATTCTCCAAAAGTGAGTCCCAAGGGCGACCGGGTGGTGTTCATTTCCCATCGGTCCGATCCCAAAGGAGATATTTATGTCATGGACCTGGACGCGGGGGGGCAACCGGACCCGGAGAAACAGGCAGGGACCCGGCTGACCCAGGCGGATTTCCCGGAGGAGGATCCGGAATGGTCTCATGATGAGGGAAGCATTTACTTCACATCGATCAACCCAAAGTCGAGAAATCATGGAGTTTTCAAGATCGATTTGAAGACGCGATCGAAAACCCTGGTGGTCGATAATGCAGTCAATCCCGCAATATCTCCCAACGGCAAATACTTGGCCTTTGTTACGGAAGAGGGTAACCGCGATTTATGGGTTCTGGATCTTAAAGACGGTTCCCGTGTCCAAATGACGTCCGGTTTGACCATAGAAGTTTCTCCTACCTGGTCAGAGAAGGGCGACCGGATTTTCTTCACCCGTTACCAGGACGATACCAATTTCGACGGCGAACTATCCATCAATGACAACCCCAGTATCTGGAAAGTTGCTTTTATTGCAGGAAAGCCGGGAACGTTTCGCCAGTTGACGGACAGTTCGACTTACGACCTGTTCCCGCAAGGATCTGCCAACGGCAAGTTGATCCTCACGTCCAACCGGCAAGCCGGCATAGATATATGGGAACTGCCGGATGAGGGATTACTGCCCAAGGTAGAGGGTTATGGAAACTCGCTCCAGGTGGTGGCGGACCTTTGCTCCGGGCCTGAAGGGTATTCCTACACCTGTCTCATGGGTTACGCCAACATCGTCCATGAGTTCGACGGTCAGGACAGCCTGGCCCGTATCCGCTACCGGTTTGCTTTAGGGTTTAAAAAACGCGGGCATTTGAATAAAGCCACCCGATTATTTAAAGAGATCATAAAAAAGCATCCAGAAGAAAAAGAATATAGGGGATTAGCGGAGATCGATCTTTTATTGTTGGAGATAGAGCGATTCAAAGAAAAAGGCCCTACCGTGCACGAAGAAAAAGTCCGGGTCGGCATCGGACAATTGGAAAGCATCGCCAGCCGCTATCCGGAATCCCTTCATATAGGAGCACGCGCATTTTTTGAAATGGGGAACCTGTATTTCCAGCTGGACAATCAGGGACGCGCTCTGGATCATTACAAAAAAGTCATCGACGGTTACCCCAGCCAACGGTATTTATCGGCGGGCGCGGCATTTTCCCAGAGTCAGATCTATGCCCTGGTAGGAGACCGGGAAAAACTGGTTCTGGCCTACGTGCAGGTGGTGAAAGATTATTATGATGTGGACTTCTGGAGCGATAAAGCGACCAAGGAGGTTTTGAATCTTTATGAAAAGCAGCCCACCCTGGAAAAGAAAGTTTCCAGCCTGCAAGCTCTGACAGAAAGATACAAAGAAATGCCGGTTCTTGCCGGGGCCATTCAGAATCGCATCGGAGAACTGTTTTATCAAGCCAACGAAAATCTCCTGGCCAAGGAAGCCTATAAAAAGACCGTCGACCGGTTTTCCGAGGCAGAGTCTCAAGCTTTTAAAGCAAAAGTCGCGTTGGCTGATATTTATTCTGAAGAGGAAAACTTTGAAAAGAGTTTGAGTCTCTACGGAGAAATTTCAGCGGACGCCGAACTCCCTGAAGAATACACCGAACAGGCAAAAGAAGGTTTGATCGGTAAAACGCTGGAGAAGGGCTCCTGGGAATTGAAAGTGGGTGAGGTCAAGCTCGCGTTAAAAACCTTCCGCAGGTTGATGGATTTCAGCCCTGATACGGTCGGGGCGCACCGGGGGTATTTGCAGGCGAACGCGGCATTGAAGAAAAGTGAAACCGCAGTCCAGTTTTATAAGGAGCGTCTGGAGAAGGATCGCAAGGATTCTGCGGTGGATCATTATGCCCTGGGGCTGGCGTACACTTACCTTTCGCCGCCGGATCTGAATAAAGCGGAAAAGTCCATTGCCAGGGCTTTGGCGACGGATTCCCAGCAGGTTTTTTATCATCAGACCCTGGGCTTTGTTTTTGAGCAGAAAGAACGTCTGGTGAAAGGAGAGGATTATCTGGAGCGTGCGGTGTCTGAATATCAGATGGCCCTGGCCTTGAACGACGAAAAACTCGACCCTGAGAACGAAGCCAATTTATTGCTGAACCTGGGCAACGGGCATCATCTCTTGAACAACCATAATTCCGCCTACCAGTATTACAATAAAAGAAAATCCAGCGGGATTCCCTTTTTCAACCTGGAAAGAGAAAGCATTTTTCATCAAAGATTCGGTGCAAGCGCTTTTAAATCCGGGTTTCACGGCGAGTCTCTCATCCAATACAAAAAGGCCTTGAAGATCGTTTCCGGGAAAAAAGATTTGAACCGGATGGCCGAGCTGAACGACCGGATCGCCCTGGTCTACCAGGACAAAGGCGATTTCGCCAAAGCGGTGGAGTATTTTTCAAAAACGCTCGAGCTCAATCAGCAGGCGGACAATCAGGTGTCGTTTTCGCGTTCATTAAGAAACATCGCCAATAATTTATTTTCTTTGAACGAGGAAAAGTCGGAGTCCGACACAAAATCCATGAACCAGGCGCTCAATAATTACTTTCAAGCCATTGCTAGCCTGGAAAAACATGGCGTGGTGCAAAGGTCGAAAAAGAAAAAGAAAGACGCCTTGTTCGGAGTTGAGGTTCAGACCGGGCTTGGAGATGACGCTTCGGCGGCGGCGACGGGTTTTGATCTGGTGGGCGAGCAAAAACTCATTTTTCATTACATCGGAAAAATTTACAGCGATTTTGGGGAATACGACAAGGCGGTCGAATATTTTAAAAAGAAACTCGCGTTGATTCCGCAAGATCTCGATGTTGAAAAAAACATCCCCATCCTTCTGGAAAAAGCCCTGCTGCAGAATCAGATTGGCAATTTTCTGTTTCACGATGGCAAGTACGATGCCAGTCTGGGTTATTTCAAGGAGTCCTACGACCTCAGCCTGAAATTGAACAACAAGCGCGGCGTCGCGGTCAACGCGGCGAACATCGGGCACGCGGTTTTTACTCGATGTCAGTACATGCCCCTTGCCGGCTTGAAAGGGGAAATCGAAAACACCGTGCAACTGCTTGAACAGGCCTCCACCGAGATGGGGGCAGTGGAAACATTTCCCAGCCCCGAATACATCCTGATCGCCAGGAACTATTTGGGAATATTCCACCATTATCTGGGCTATTATTTTCCTTTAGAAATGCCGGAACCCAAAAAAACCGCGAAAGCGTTGAGGTCGATCGTCGAGGCCTCGACCTCGGGAATGAGACGAGATTTTAACCACGTAAAGCAGTCCAGGGATTATTTTAAAGAAGGTTTGGTCCTGGCCGGTCAGAGCAAAAAATCATTTCCCGAAATCGAATCCACCTTACAGCAAAACCTGGAATTGACAACTCAACTTGCGGGCGTAGCAAAGGATCAAAATCAAACCGCCAAAGCTCCCGAAAGGGTTATCCCTGTATACCTTAAGTGGCAATACAAATACATTGAATCGTTGGTGGTCGATGCATCGGAACGCCTACCCTTGCTTTTAGAAGCGGAGAATCTCCTGGCAACCCTTCCTTATGGCGTGGTTGGCAACGATTTCTCGACCCTTTCGATGGTGGAAGATCTTTATCTCGCCATCACCCGCCTGTTGATTGACGAGAAAAAATTTGCCGAGGCACTGATACTGGCTGAAAAGGGCAGGGAGCAGTTACTGGTGGCGCTTCGGCCTAAGTTGGAGCTGGTCGACGAAGACCAGCGCAATTATTACGACGAACTTACCAGCTACGCCGAACGATTCCGATTGGCGGCAGATATGGAATCGCAAGGCAAGGGCGAAGAAGTGGAGCAGGGTACCGATGAAATTGTCGAAGAATATCAGGAAGTGCTGGGAGCGCTTCAGGAAGAGAATCCATCCTTAGCCGCGCTATTTTCTCCCTTCGTTCCTTCCCTGGAAGAAGTGCAGGACCAACTCCGCACGGGTGAGACGCTTCTAAAATACCAGATGATTCACGACCATTTGCTGATCTGGAAAATTGATGCGGAATCCGTTCAGGTGCGCCGGATTCCCCGGAGCGCGGAACTTTCCAATCGCGTGCGAATGGTCGGAAGAGAAGGCGGCAAGGCCTCTCCTTCGGATCTTCAATTGTTCGCGAGAGCGTTGATTGCGCCGACCGAGGAGTTGATCCGGAAAAGCAAATCCCTGACCCTTCTTGCCGAAGGTTCTCTGGAGTTTCTTCCCTGGGCCGCTTTGCCTGTGGGTGACAAGACCCTGGTTGAGACCGTTCCCGTGGCCTTTATTTCTTCACTGGCGCACCATTATTTTTCTGAATCCAAAAAGAATCTGTACAACTCGCGGATTTTAAGCGTGGCCGACTCCGGGTTCGAAAAGGTTTTTTCCCGTTTTTCATCCGCCATCAACCTGGGAGGGGATACTGCCAGCCTCGATAGTTTTCAGAGCCAATGGCTGCATTATGGTGTGGTTCATATTGACAGCCGGACGCATCTGGGTCGCCTCGATCCATCGAACACATTCATCGCCATCGGACAGCGGGAAAATCATTTTCAACGGGTGGACTTGAAAGATCTTTATGCGGAACCCCTGGAGTCCAACTTCATTGCATTGAATGATGTCGAACCGGAGTTTCACCCGGAGTTGAGATTGTCTCCAAGCGTCCCGTTGATTCAAGCTTTGACGCTCAAGGGCTATCCCGGAATCCTGTTGCGCAGTGGAGGCGCATCGGACCCGGTCATCCACGATGAATTAATGACGGTGTTTTATCAAACTTTCCGCGAGGGCAGGCCGGCAGAGTCTCTGAGACTTGCGCAGATGGAAATGGCCAAACGCCATCCCGATTCCCTGGCATGGGCCGGATACCGGTTTTACGGATTTTCCGGAATGGAGGAAGAAGCCAAAATCGAGTTTGCCCAGACGAATTTTATGGAAAACGCCAAAATGGGCGCTCAAGCGTTCACCGACCAGAATTGGCTGGGAACCATCGATCATCTGGAGAAAGCTTTGGTCCTCTCCGACTTTCTGCCCGATAAAAGTCTGGTCGAAAGAATCGTCAAAACCCTGTCCCAGGCCGCTTACAACATGGAGGACACCCAAAAGGCAATCGACTATCAGGAAAAGCTGTTGGCAATGGTCGAAAATAAAGAAGACCCGGAAGAAAAGGCCGAGGCGCTTTATTTTCTGGGCATCTTGCATTCCAGGGCGGAAAACTATCCCACCGCCGTCGCGCATCTCAGAGAAGCCCTGGCTATCTATGAAGAATACGAAATTCTCGACCGGCTGGCGGAAAATTACAGTCAGTTGGGGATCGTTGAAGAAAACGCTCTCGATTATGACAAAGCTCTGGAGGCGTTCTCAGCATCTTTGGCCCTCAACGAAGAGATCGGGGAAGACCTGAACCGGGGACGCGAACTCAGGCGCATCGGCAGAATTTATTATCTGCGCTTGAACCAGTTCGCCGAGGCTAAAAAATATTTTCAGCAGGCCTATCAGTTGTTTGAGGAACTGGAAAACAACGAGCAGAAAGTGGAAACTCTGCTGGAGTTGGGTCTGGTCGCTGAGAAACAGGGTGACTTCGCCCAGGCACTGGATTTTTACCAGCAGGCGCAGACGCTGGCCTCTGCCCAAGACCTGCAACAGGGGCTCTCCAAAGCTCTGCTCTATCAGGCGAATTCCCACTGGTTTCAAGGAAATTATCAGAAAGCCTTCCGCTTCCAGAAGGAATCCTTGAAGATCGCTGAAGCCGGAAACGACAAGCGCCAGCAGGTTTTCATCTACAACACCCTCGGCCTGATCTACTGGACGCTGAATGATTCCGAACGTGCATTGGAACACTTGAACCACAGTCTTGGGCTGGCGGAGGAAATTCGATCCCCGCTGGATGTGGCTTCGGCGAATAATAATATTGGGCTGGTTTATCGGAAAGACAAGAACTACGAAAGGTCCGTCGAGTTTTTCAACAAAGCGCTTAAAAAGGACATCGAGCTGAAATCCAAATGGGGGCAGGGTTACACGCATCGTAATCTCGGAATGAGCATCATGCGAATGGGCCAGTTGGATGCTGCCGAACCTCATATTGTGAAGGCGATCGAACTGAGCCGCGAAATTGGCAACAAGACCAATCTGGTCAAGTCCATGCTGGAGTCCGGCCATCTGGCACTCGAAAAAAATGACTGCAATAAAGCCACCCCCATTTTTCAGGAGACAGGGGATCTTGCGGAAAAATTGAATATTCCTGAAGTGCATTGGCGCGCCTTGCGCGGCGGCGGCGTCTGTCTGGCCAGGGCGGGCAAGCGGTCGGAAGCGGTGGAGCTATACAAACAGGCGGTGGCTGTGGTGGATGGCATGCGGGCGGCAATCAAAGTTGAAGAGTTTCAAAATGGTTTTCTGACCGACAAACAGGATGTCTACAAAGAATTGATTCTCGTGCTACTGGATCTGGGCCAAGTGGAGGAGTCGTTCAATTACGCCGAACGGGCCAAGTCGAGGAGTTTTATTGATCTCCTGGGCAATCAGAAAATCAGCTTGAAAAACGATGTCAGTCAGAAGCTTTACAACCAGCTGACCGATCAAAAACAAAATATCCGTTCCATTGAAGATGCTCTAGGCGCGGCCCGGTCGGGGGAGGATGAAGAAGTTATCAAGGAAATTTCCGGGAGCCTGGTGAAAGCTCGAACCCGCTATCAGGATCTGTTGATACAGGCGAAAGAGGAGAGCCCGGAAATCTCCAATTTCATCACCGTGGAATCCATCACCCTCAAGGAACTCGATGGCTTGCTGGAACCGCAGGTAGCCCTTGTGGAATATCTGGTGACCAAAAATGAACTGGTGGCCTGGGTCATCCGCCAGGGCAGTATCGACGTGGTGCGCACTCCGGTGAAGGAAGCCGATCTCGACACATTGATCAAGGATTACCGCAAACGCATGCAACAGCTGGCGCCGCTTGAGGAGCAATCAGCCCGGCTCAACGATCTGGTAATCCAGCCGTTGGAGAAATACATCGCCGATAAACGGGTGTTAGGGATCATTCCCCACGGAGTCCTGCATTATATTTCTTTTTCTTCATTGAAAAATAAAGACAGCTATCTGGTGGAGCGGCACCCTCTGTTTTATTCACCCAGCGCGTCGGTACTGAAATTTACTTTTGCGAGACAAGTAGCCAAAGATGAATCCGCAAAGGTGAAAGTTCTGGCCCTGGGGAATCCCGATCTGGGTGATTTTAATTACGACCTGCCGCTGGCGGAGATGGAAGCCAATGCCATCAAATGGAATTTCCCCGAGATTGATGTGCTCACGCGGGAAAATGCAACCGAAAGCTGGTTGACCGAGCACATCGGTGAATACCAGATCATTCATATCGCATCGCATGGCGAGTTCGATCCGATCAACCCCCTGTTTTCATCCTTGAAGCTGACCAAGGACACAGCCCAGGACGGCAACTTTGAAGTCAATGAAGTATTCTCACTGAATATCAATGCGGATATCGTCACCTTGAGCGCCTGTCAGACCGGGTTGGGCAAGATCACCGGCGGAGATGAGTTGGTGGGGCTCAACCGGGCTTTTATTTATGCCGGAACGCATTCCCTGTTGTCGTCGTTGTGGCGGGTCAGCGACATTTCCACAGCCATTCTCATTAAACATTTTTATCGCAATTACGTCGTGGACAACAAGGGAGAGAGTTTACGCAAAGCGCAATTGCTGGTGAAGCGGCTGTATCCGCATCCTTCTTACTGGGCGGGGTTCAATTTGACAGGGGATTATCGCTAGAGGAGTTCCTGTTTAGCCATCGAACATTAGTGCTGAGATTTCGCGGGCTTGATGCGATGCACGATCAGCCAGTAGGCCAACGCCAGGCAGAGTACCAACGCGCCATACAGCAAGACATCCATCGTTTTTGTCGTGGAGAGTGAAAAAATGAGGATCTTTCGAATGAGCGCCGCAATGGCAAGGGTGATGAAGGCCTCCAGGGCAAAATTGCCACCGCGCAGATGATTCATCTCCTCATGGATCAATTCGATCGCCGCCCACAGGATCAGGAGACTGCCGAGAATGGTCAAAATTCCTTTTTCAATGGCGGACTGTCCGGAGAAAAGCAGATAGACATCGTAGCCGAACAACCCGATGGCAAAAAATGCGACCATCACCAACGCGATGGCCAGCAGATAATTAAAGTAGGAGCTGGTTTTTTTTAAGAAACCCAACAAGGTTTTTTCTACGCTGGAGAGGGATAAGAAGCGGCCCATCTCCTCCTCCCGGTAAGAGCTGGTCAACACATCCAGATTGATGTCGAGGATTCTTTCAACGGCTTTGAATCGATCCGTTAAATCCGCTTCCCGGGCAAAATGTTTGTTGACGCGACCCAAAGTAAAAACACGAACGTAATTGAATGCCGCATTGACATAGTGGGTGGGAAGCCCGAGTTTGACGTGGATTTCTCCTATTTTATAGAGCTTCAGGAAATAGGAGATATCGTACGCGCCTCCGAACAGGTCCAGGTACCACTCGCGAATCTTGCCACGGTGCCGGTTGAGGACCGCTTCGTCTTTTAGGAATTCCGCCGTTTTTCCAAAACTCCAGATAAATTCGTAAAACCCCGCCAGGAATTCATCGGCGGCGGATTCCATTTCCGGTTTCATCTTAAGGAGCAAGGCTGCATCTTCCTTAGTGAAACGGTAGTCGGCTTTTAAAGCCGGAAAATCTTTTTGATTGCCTATGTCCATGGTGTTTTTCTGAAGTTCAAAAAAAGCCTGAACGTACTATAAGGGGTTTTGAGGATCAGAGTCCAAAGAAATTTCTACTGGAAAATATGAGGGTGGGGATAATCAAGTGCGTTATTGCGCGGGAAGTTCGGGGAAAACCTGGCCCGCTTCAATGAGCACCCAGCGTTCGGTGGTGTCTCCCAACACCAATTCCAGTGAATCGTGCAATTCCACCAGGGGAATGATATCGGAAGGCAAGCCCAGATGTACCGATTCGTTGTCATTCTGGCCCTGCAACGTGACGGCGTTATTTTCTATTTTCATCACCGTGAAAATGTCATTGACCGTTTTGACAACGTCCGGATTGGTTTCCAGAACGCGCCCGGATTCGTTGTCGAGTAGGTGGCTGAGCTTCAGGCATCGCTCCTGCATGGAGCACAATTCTTTTATCATTCCCATCAGATCGCGATTGGCCAGGCCATGTTCAATGCCGCTTTTATCCATCCATTTGAAGAAAGAAAACACGTCAAACAAAATGGTGTTCATTTCTTCTTCCCTGGAAATGGAACTGAAAGGCAGAAAGGCCACGACAAAATAACTGAGACAGGCGCTGTCGATATCGAGCGGCGATGCCGTCAGGAGGAGATTGTCCTCCGGCCCGTCGCAAGGCAGTCCGGTCTCCAGCAATCCGCTGTGGAACAGCGAAAGGCTGTGTCCGAGCTCCGGAGTGGGTAAAGAGGGCTCCCTGGGAACCCTGTTCTCCACCGCATAATCCCGCATTAACTCATACAGTCTCACGATTTTCTCCTCATTGAGTTTTTGCGGAACAGCATTCCTTGAGAATCTGCAGGCAGGTTTCGATGTCTTCTTTTTTAATATCGCCCATATTGGCAATGCGGAAAATTTTATTCTGCAGGTTGCCTTGACCGGCGTAAATCACGAAGCCTTTTTTTTTCAGATGAGCATGCAGACCGGCATAGTCGATGCCTTCCGGAAGGCGAAGGGCAGTCAGGCAATTGGACCGATGGCCTTCGGGAATCAAAAACTCCAATCCTATTTCTGAGAATCCTGTACGGAATAATTCTGCGGCTTCTTTATAGCGCAGGATGCGTCCCTGGACGGTTTCTTCCATCAACTCATCGAGCGCTTCGTCGAGCGCGTAATGGATCTGGATGGCCGGCGTGAACAGCATGTCGCCTGCCTCCTGGGCACCATGATGTTTCAATAGATTGAAGTACAGGGACCGGTCGGGAATATAATTCAACCGGCAGAGATCCTTTTTACGAAAAAATACAAAGGCCACGCCGGGCAGGCCTTGCAGGCATTTGTTCGCCGTTCCAATGGCAAAATCGATTGAGCAGGTTTTGAAATTGACCTCATCCCCCGCCAGGGAACTGATACAATCGATCAGAAATTTTTTTCCGTATTCCCTGGCCAGTTGACTTATGGGCTGGATCGGGTTTAACAAACCCGTCGTGGTTTCATGATGGACGAGAGCGACCACTTCGATGTCCGGATGCTCTTTCAAGGCGTTTTCCACATCTTCCAGGCTGGGCGGCTCGCCCCATTCGTAGTTCAAGACGTGTTTGGGAAATTTATAAATATCGGCGATTTTTCCGATGCGTTCTCCATAAACCCCGTTTTGTATGATGAGCATGGACTTTCCCGGACTTAGGCAGGAAGAAACTCCCATTTCCAGAGCGGCGGTTCCCGAGCCGGAAATGAGAACCGCGGTGAATTCATCTTCGATATCAAAAACTTTCAGCAGTTTTTGCCGGATGCCCCCCATCAGGTCGGAAACCTCGATTTCGCGATGACACATATCGCCTCTCAACAAGGCGTCGCGTACCCTGGGTGTCACGTTGACCGGGCCGGGATTTAAAAGTACAGGAGGTTTCACATCATTTTCCAGTTCAAACAGTCCGATAAATTGGCAGGAAATCAGTCTAACCTAGAGGATGAGGGTTAGGCAAAAATTATTCCCGCTACGCGGGAGGAGATATTAACGTGCTATGGATTTAAGTCCGTTGGAATTTTCCCTTATGCTGAATGTTCTCTCCAGACGTTTTCAAGGCCTCCCATAGCGTCAGGCCCAGAATTTCTTCCCGTGTAATGGGGTTCCTCCCCGCGTGGCGGGGCGGGGTTGAAAACAAAGGAAATCCCGTTTAAACTCAATCACATGCGTTTAATTTTTTCCATTATGATGGGTTTGACAGTCACCATCGGCAGTTTATTATTTTCCCAGTCCGTTTGGGCGGCGGATTATTCCAAGCTGACGATTCCTGTCATTAAGTACCGGGGCGGCGACTACCGGCCTCGACCGGAAGCGGTGAGGAGTTTGATGGCTCAACTGGCCCGAAGAACTTCCATCGAGGTGAATCGGGAACCCATCGAAATCAAGCTCACTGATCCCGAATTATACCGCTATCCATTTATTTATCTGGCGGGGAGCGCCGGGTTCGAGCCTTTTTCACCCCCGGAATTGCGAACACTGAGGCATTACCTGGGGTATGGCGGGTTCCTGTTAATCGACGACAACTCATCAAAAATACATTCCGAATTCGACGCTTCGGTGAGAAACCTGATCTCTAAACTGTTCCCCAAAATTCCTTTACAGAAAATTTCGAGAGACCATTCCATTTTCCGATCGTTTTATCTGATTAACCGGGCGGCGGGCCGCGTCCTTCTTAATCCTTTTCTCGAAGGAATATCCATTAAGGGCAGGACGGTTCTGGCTTATTCCACCAATGACCTGGGCGGTGCCTGGGCCAAAAATAAACTGGGGCACTGGAATTATGACATCGTCGCAGGTTCCAGCACGCAAAGGCAGGCCAGCATTCGGCTTGGGGTCAACATCGTCATGTATTCCCTGACCCTGGACTATAAAAAAGACATGGTGCATCTGCCGATCATTCTCGAAAGATTGCGAAGATACCATTCCAAGTGAATTTCCTCATCGAATTGTTTGGGCCCGGCCTCGCAGAATATAATGAATGGAACATTCAGTGGGGGCCTGACAACATCCAGGTCATCATCGCGGTCCTGGGGGTGTCGGTTCCTTTGGCGCTCTGGTTTTTCTGGACCAGTCTAGCGCGGATTTCCTCTCTGCCGAGAAAAGTTTTCCTGTTCGGTTTGAGAGTCTTTACCTTTCTCCTGCTGGGACTCTTGTTGCTCCAACCGCAACTGGAACTGAAAAAAAGCCATTCCCAGAAAAATTCCATTGTCGTTCTGCTGGACAACAGCAAGAGCATGTCCATCAAAACCTTTCCTACGGAAGAAAAGAGAATGGACCGGGTGCATCAGACCCTGCAAGCGAATAAAGATTATTTCGCCGGACTGAAAAATAAATTCAATGTGGATACTTATTTCGTCTCCGACCAAATGGAGCCCGCCTCCCAAGTGGATGAGCCTTTTCCGGCCCGAATGCCCAACACCGATTACGGCAAAGTATTTTCCGCATTGAAAAGTAATTATGAAAATAAACCTCTTGCGGGGGTTTTTCTGTTCACCGATGGAGCCGATTTGACCCATTCGGCAGGCGAGCCTTCGAGAGAATTGGTGGAGAACCTGGCCGGTTTCAAGAGCCCCATTCATACCTTTCAGGCCGGGACCAACGAATCGTTCAAGGACTTGTCCATACAGAGCCTCTCGGCTCCCGACTTTGGCTTTGTGCATCAGCCGGTCAGCCTCACCGTTTCCCTGAATGCCTCCGCGATGGGGAATAAAAATATTCCTCTGGTATTAAAAGAGGGGAAGAAAATTCTGATTTCGAAGGTGGTGGAGATCCGGGAAGGCCAGGGAGATTATCAGGTGGATTTACAGTTCACCCCCAGAGACCTGGGCAAAAAGGTCTATTCTTTATCGGTGCCGCTGTTTGCCGGGGAATCCATCGCCACGAACAACCAAAGGGATTTTCAGGTGAAAGTCATCCGTGACCGTACCCGCATTCTTCACCTTAATGGACGCCCTTCGTGGGACTCGCGTTACCTGCGTGAGGTGCTGGTCAGCAATCCCAAGGTGGACCTGCTGTCATTTTTCATTCTCAGGACCTTGAGCGACGATGTGGCCGCGCCGACTTCAGAACTCAGCCTGATTCCATTTCCTTCCAACCTGCTGTTCAACGATTATCTCAACTCGTTTGATATGGTTATTTTTCAGAACTTTCGCTTTGAATCGTTCATCGATAAAAAATTGCTCAGCAATATCAAAACCTATGTTCAGGGAGGCGGGGCCTTTCTGATGATCGGCGGAGAACTTTCCTTTCAGGGCGGCGGCTACGACCGGACGCCAATAGAAGATATTTTGCCGGTCACCATGCAAAAGGCCTTGAAAAACTATTCCAATGAAGAGTTCAAACCTGTGGTGGGACAAAAATTAAAGCATCATCCCATCCTGCGATTGGAGAAGCAGGAGGTGTCCAATCAAAAGATCTGGGAATCCCTGCCGTTGCTGAATGGCCTGAACCTCGGTTTGACGGCCAAACCCAAATCACACGTATTGTTTGGCTATAAAATGAAGGAAAGCCTGACCCCGGTTCTTGTCACTATTAAAACGGGTAAAGGCAGAACCGCCGTCCTGGCCACCGATTCTTCCTGGAACTGGAATTTTCGCCGAGTGGGGGAGGGCGGAAGCGGCAGGTATTATGAGAAGTTCTGGAATAATGTGATCGACTGGATCACCAATACTCCAGAGACTCGTCTGTTACGGCTGGAGACCGACAAGGAACGCTACAAGGAAGGTGAGGAAGTTCTCATCAGATTCAATGTGCTCAATGAAGATTACACACCCGCCTCCGGTGAAAAATTGAACCTGACTCTCATTAAAGTGTCCGGCGAGAATGAAAAACACTTGTTGGAATCGGATCAGAATGGAGACAGCACCTTCCAGTTTCTAGCTGATCGGGAAGGATTTTACTCCGCAGAAATTGAGCTGGACCGAAACGGTGAGACTCTGTCCGACAAAATCAGCTTCGGCGTATCGGGCGAGACGGCGGAATTTGACAAACCCCTGGTCAACGCATCCCTGCTCAAAAATATTGCCGAAATCACCGGCGGCAAATATCTGGTTTTAGACGAGGCCAAGGACCTGTCCGGTTACCGGTTTGAGAACCCGGAGGTCCTGGTGCAAACCAAAAGGAAAATGTTTTCCTTGTGGGATAACTGGTGGTCTTATGGTTTGCTGGTGGGGTTCCTCATGGTCGACTGGTGGGCGCGCAGGAAATCCGGTTTGAGCTGACCGGCTCCATTGAATAACGAAAATTATAAAAAGTTATTAACAAACCGGTGCTATCTAACGACTTCGAATTGTTTCCAATCCTGATTGTTTAGTTCTTGTTGGCTTCCCGGGTCGAATAGGGAGTTGTCCGTGCCTATATATTCGCCGTTATTGTTGACCCAATAATACTTACTTCCAGAGTCCACCTGATATTGCTCGCCGGTACCGCTATTTCCGATGACAGATCTATCGCCGATGGAGTTGATCGTTTTCGAGTGCCCGGCATTGACCATATCGTTTCGTTTCAGATATCCGGCATGATTGATATCTGCAATATCACTGTAGGTTTTGCCGATACTCTTAGCCGCGCGGCCACGCGCAACGATTGCGTTCATCCTTTGCAAATGGGCCTTTTGGCTTTGTCTCATCGCTTCGTTACTACGTTTGAGATTTGCTAGAAGTTTATTGTTACTGTAGATCACGAATTTTGGATCCATCTCTGAATTTGCTGATGCATAGATAACAACTTTTCTTGCATAATCAAATCGTTCGCGGGGTGAGACCAACTCGATAGAACCCACCTCCCAGTGATCGAGACCATTAAACTTAGAGACGGTTTGAATCGATAAAACGAACCCACGGCTTCCATTATTCGATTCCCATTCGCTTCCCAGTACATTGATTGTCCTGCTTTGGACGTTGATTTTTGGAATCATCTTCGCTACCGTTTCGATCCGACTGGCAACCTCCGGTACGGGGTAACTTTTGATAAACCGGTAGCCCTGATCGCGATAATCCGGCAATAAATATCGATTCAAATATTCTTTCAATGAAATGACCGGATGAATTTGTTGTCCCATCATGCGGACGGAATCCAGAGTGAACGGATCCTGAGAGTGGACAAAAACCGTCGGTTTTGTTTGGTACACCACGATATTGTCAGGGCCATACATCTCGATGTCGTTGTTTGGATCTTGATCGATCCGCCAGCCTTTTGGAAGCGGTACACGTTGTATGACCATGCCGGTTGCCGGGTCTTTCATTTCGTGAAGGGTTACATCCTTGCGCGCAGAGACCCCAGCCTCTAATACCTGCGTTTGTCCGGCGGCTAAAAGGATTCCAAGAACAAAAGCAATAAGATTGAGTTTCACGATTCCTGCCTCCCTCTAGAAATTGGTGGTTATACCTTTGTCAACACGGAAAATTTTATTGGTTCGCTTTCTACCCTCCGTCCACACAGGTTATCAAACGAATGAGAATGCCGTTGGGATTTTTCTAATGAAAATCTTTTACAATGCTCATTGTGAAGGCCGGTGATTTCAGGTAAAATCACGCGCCAGAATCGATTGATTATCGGAGAAAGCTAAGTTTGCCTGAGCAGGCATGGCATTGAAATCTTGAATGACCGCACCATTCCCCTTCTTACTGCTTGTCGCAGGAATCATTTAATATTGGAGAACATGCAAAAAATATCCAAAAGCGGCCCGAATATCAAGGAATGGGTCCATGACCGGATCGTCTTTCTGGCGGTGGTTATATTTGTGGTTGGCGGATCGGTTTATATTGCCGCAGACCATTTTCTCTCGCACGACAATATCTGGCTCCATCCCATCAAAGAATTTTCCCTGCTGATCGCATTGATCGGCATCGTGTCCTTTGGGTACGAAGTTTTTTTACGTGAGTTGACCTTCCGGCAATACAAGCAGGCCTTGCAGGAAATCCTCAATCCGGATGCGGTGAGATTGGGAATTCAGGGGATTTTCAAGAACCGTTCCGAACTGGGTTCGGCAACCTCTTTCGAAGGATTGTTCAAAAAGGTCAAGCACGAAATATTCATTGGCGGTTCGTCTCTTCTGTCTATTTCCACATCCAGCAGAGAGCTTCTCAAAGAAAAAGTGCTTCAGGGAATCAACGTGAAGCTTTTGCTCATGGACCCCGACTCCCAGGTGGTGGAACTGATCACCAAACAGGGCGGAGGCAAACACACATTCTTAAACGAGATCAAAACCTCGCTCCTTTTGTTGCAACGGGTTCAGGACGAAATTGAAGATACGGCTGGATCATCGGAAAGGGGCAAATTGATCGTCCACACCTACGACACCATTCCGTCGCATTCCTTTATATCTGTTGATGCTGGCGATTCCAGCGGCGTCATCATCGCCGACATCGGCCCTTACCTTGGGCGATCCACTCCACGCCCCAGCATGATGATCACCAACAAAAAAAACGGGATGTACGATTACTGGCAGGAAATGAACGACATCATGTGGGAGAACAGCAAACCGGTGAGCCTTTCCTCTTCTGCCAAGCCTTTGGGGTCAAAAACCAAGACCATCGTTCTCTCCAGTGGCAGGGAAACGAATTTTTACGACACGCAGACCGAGAGCTGGCGATCCGCATCCATTACCCAGATGGACCCCAGCTGGCGGGCCATCAAGGGGAGCCATTGGATCTGGATACGCGAGGCGCAGACCCTGGAAGAAGCGAAAACCGGCAGTCAAAACAAATTCTGCGTGAAATTTGATATTCCGCCCGGAAAGCAGGGGTCGATCGTCCGGGCCGAACTGCTCCTGCGTTCGGACGATGTCTGCCACATCACCGTCAACGATGTCGGAATGAACCAGGAGTTCGGCGGGTCCGATTATCCCGACCCGTTCATCATCGATATTGATAAATATATCAAAGATGGTGGAAACGCGATCTCCTTCGAGCTCATCTGTTTTGCCAAACCCAACGCCGAAACACCGGAAGACAACCGCACCGGATTGATCTACCGTCTGCATATCGAGTACCTGGAGTGATTGCCGCAAAACCTCTGACCTGTTTCCATCGCTGTTTTTGACGTGAGCATTTTTTAGAGCAAAATGCACCGTGTTTAAAGATAATAAATTCCCCTACCTTATAATAAAGTCCCTTCCCCGTCCCTCAAAACCATTTGAAATGAATGCCATTAAACTGGGTCGAAGGCTTTTCACGGCAGTGGAATTTCTTGCCAAATCATTTATTGACAGGGGTTTGAAGGCTGATATAATCCCGACTCCAAACACTTTATGCCATTTTGTGGATGGGATTGCGCCAACATAAACCAATGTAAACATTGGTGTCCATCTACTCTTCGCATAAAATTTCGGCATTTAAATTAGTACTGGAAAAAACCCTGGATCGTAGCAACCATTTGGAGAACTTTTCTAAGATGGATTCTTCTGTGAAAGATAAAAGGGACTGTATTAAATGACGGAATATTTCTTCATTTCGATTTTTGCAATCGTTGCCCTGGTCGTGATCGGCGCCTTGTTGGCTCTGTCGACCATTCTTGGGCCGCGGAACCCAACCCCTCAAAAATTAATTCCTTATGAGTGTGGTATTATTCCGCGCGAAGAAGCCAAAGGAAGGTATCCGGTTCGTTTTGCAACCATAGCCATGCTCTTTATCATTTTCGATATCGAGGTGGTTTTCATGTACCCCTGGGCGGTGGCTCTCGATCAGCTCCAGTTGTTCGGGCTGATCGAAATGGTCGCGTTTATTGCCATTTTGGGAGTGGCCTACGTCTATATCTGGGGTCGAGGAGGTCTGGAATGGGATTGATTGATTCCGCGGTCGATGCGTTTGAGACCGAGGTGAACAATATCAAGTTGAACGTCAAGGATGCGGTGGATGCGCTCGATCATGATTACGCGGGCGCCGTTTACGACAGCATTCTGACGACAAAATTAGGCAAAGTAGTGGGCTGGGCGCAGAAAAACGCCCTCTGGCCCGCGACGTTTGGTCTGGCCTGTTGCGCCATTGAAATGATGGCGATGGCGAACTCCCGCTGGGACGTGGCCCGTTTCGGGGCGGAAGTGTTTCGCGCGTCCCCGAGACAGGCGGACCTGATGATCGTATCGGGCCGGGTTTCGCAAAAAATGGCCCCGGTGCTGAAAACCATTTACGATCAGATGCCGGAGCCCAAATGGGTCATCTCGATGGGAGCGTGTGCATCCTGCGGCGGTATCTTCAATAATTATGCGATCGTTCAGGGGGTTGACCGCGTGGTTCCGGTGGATGTATATGTTCCCGGTTGTCCGCCCGGCCCTGAAGCACTCATTTATGGAATCATCAAGTTGCAGGAAAAAATCATGCAGGAAGCGGGCACCGATGATGCCAAAAAGAGGGTGGCATGACCGCAGAAGAGGTCATTGAGAAGATAAAGTCGCTTATAGGCGATGATATTAAAAATGCTGAAGTTCGTCTGGGAGACGCGGTGGTCTTTGTTGCGCCTGATGCCCTGCAAAAGGTGGCTGGCGCCCTGAAGGAAGATGCGGATTTGCGTTTTGAATATCTTTCCGATATTCGCGGCGTGGATTATCTCGATCTGGACCGGGAACCCCGGTTTGAAGCGGTTTACGAATTGCATTCGTTTGAACACAATCACTCGGTTCGCATCCGGGTTGGTATTGAGGAAGAAAACCCCTCGGTGCCGACGGTTTCAGATTTATGGAAAGGCGCGCTTTACCCGGAGCGGGAGCTTTTCGACATGTTCGGGTTCGACATTCCCGGTCACCCCGATCTAAGACGTATTATTATGCCCGATGAATGGGAAGGGCATCCCCTGCGACGGGATTACCCGCTGACGATTGAGGATGTGGCTTTTTCCCACAATCGTGATTTCAAAAGTGAACTGGTGAAGTCTAAACCGCCGACCCGGTAAATATAAGGTAATTTTTTAATGAGTGTCACTGAACAAGGTCTGCTGGAGCGCGATAAAGATACGATGACCCTCAATATGGGTCCCTCGCATCCCAGTACCCATGGCGTGTTCCGGATCATCATGGAAATGGACGGCGAGGTCGTCCAGTCCGCTCAGCCGGAAATCGGTTTTCTGCATACCGGCATTGAAAAGACCTCCGAGAACAAACGTTACGTGCATGTCATCCCCATGACCGATCGGCTGGACTACCTGGCCCCGCCAATGAATAACCTGGCCTTTTGCCTCACCACCGAAAAATTACTGGGATGCGAAATGCCCGACAGGGCCAAGTACCTTCGTGTCATCATGTGCGAACTGGCCAGAATGGGCAGTCACCTGGTCTGGCTGGCCACGCATGCGCTCGACATCGGGGCGATGACGGTTTTTCTCTATTGCTGGCGGGAACGCGAAATGATCCTGGATCTCAACGAAGAGATTTCCGGGGTCCGCATGATGACCAGTTACATCCGGGTGGGTGGGGTGATGAAAGACGCGACCCCCGAATGGCTGGCAAAAGTACGCAAGTTCGTTGACTATTTTCCCGCTAAGATCGACGAATACGAACTCCTTTTGACCAACAACCCGATCTGGCTCGACCGGACGCAAGGGGTCGGGGCCATGACCCGTGAAGAAGCCATTAACTGGAGCTTGAGCGGTCCGGCACTTCGTGCTTCCGGGGTGGACTTCGACTTTCGTAAAAAACGACCCTACAGCGGCTACGAGAATTTTGAGTTTGACGTGCCCGTCGGGAAAAACGGCGACGTATACGACCGTTACCTGATGCGCGTCGAAGAAATGCGCCAGAGCAGGCGTATAGTCGATCAGGCGCTGAACAACCTGCCGGGGGGACCCTGCAATGTGGAAGATAATAAGATATCGCTTCCTGACCGGGACACCCTGCATAGCAGTATGGAAGCTTTGATTCATCATTTTAAACTGGTATCCGAAGGCGTCAACGTGCCCGAAGGGGAGACTTATGTCCCTATCGAAGGGCCGCGCGGGGAGGTTGGGTTTTATATTGTCAGCGATGGCTCCGGCGTGCCTTACCGGGTCAAACTTCGCGCCCCGTCGTTCATGGCGATTCCGGGAATGTGCAAAATGATGGATGGATCGTATGTCGCCGACGTGGTTTCCGTGATCGGTAGCATTGATATTGTGATGGGGGAAGTGGACCGCTGATGTTTGCGTTTTCTAAAGAAGCAGAAGAGAAGATCGAAAAGATCCTCAAAAAATATCCTGAAGAGCGAAAGCGCTCTGCATTATTGCCCTTGCTGACGCTTGTGCAACGACAGGAACGGCATGTCAATCCGGACGCCATGCGGGAAATCGGGCGCAGGCTCGACCTGTCTCCGGCTTATGTACAGTCGGTGTGTTCGTTTTACACAATGTATTCCAGCAAGCCGGTGGGGAAATACCTGATCCTGTTCTGCGTCAATATCAGTTGTCAGTTGAACGGGTGCGATGTGTTGCTGGCGCACACCGCAAAAAAATTAAATATTGAAATTGGCGGAACGACGAATGATATGAAGTTCAGCCTGCATCGGGAAGAATGCCTTGCGGCTTGTTCCGGCGGTCCGATGATGCGGATCAACGATACGTTTTATGAAAACCTGACCGCGGCTAAAATCGATCAGATTCTGGACTCACTGGACTAGAAAAATTTCATGACACAGATTTTATTTCACAATATAAACAAGAAAAACCTGCATACCCTTGAGGTGTATGAAAAGGAAGGCGGCTATAAGGGCCTGAAAAAAGCCTTCGCCAAGGAGCCGGGAGAAATCGTGGAGATGGTCAAGGCGTCCGGGCTTCGGGGGCGCGGCGGCGCGGGTTTTCCTACAGGGTTGAAGTGGAGTTTTCTGGCGAAGGATGTGTTCCCCCGTTACCTTTGTTGCAATGCCGATGAAAGCGAACCCGGCACATGCAAAGATCGCGAACTTCTGCAGAAAAATCCCCACCTTTTGCTAGAAGGCATGATCCTTTGCTCGTACGCCTGCAAGATTGAGACGGGCTATATTTATTTGCGCGGCGAGTTCTACGATTTGTGCGAGATCATGGAAGGGGCCATTGAAGAGGCCTACGCGAAAGGTTATCTCGGTCAGAATATTTTGGGATCCGGTTTTAATCTGGACATTCACACCCATTTAGGCGCGGGCGCTTATATCTGCGGCGAGGAATCGGCTTTGCTCAATTCCCTGGAGGGTGGGCGCGGCGAGCCCCGGATGAAACCACCGTTTCCTGCTGTGCAGGGTCTGTACGAAAAGCCGACCGTCATCAACAATGTCGAGACGCTTTGCGTCGTGCCTTTTATCGTCAATAACGGCCCGGAAAAGCACGCGGCCCTGGGTACTGAAAAAAGCAAGGGGACCAAGCTGGTCAGTGTGTCGGGCCACGTGAAGAAACCCGGCAATTATGAAATCGAACTTGGAACCCCCGTTCGTGAAATCATTTATGATCTGGCAGGCGGCATTCGCGACGACAATCAATTGAAGGCCTACATCCCCGGCGGGTCGTCCGTGCCCAT
Organism: Nitrospinaceae bacterium; assembly: GCA_029261595.1. Taxonomy (GTDB): domain Bacteria; phylum Nitrospinota; class Nitrospinia; order Nitrospinales; family VA-1; genus JADFGI01. The sequence continues at coordinate 43,688 of JAJDAZ010000040.1, forward strand.
GGTGACGGCGGACCTGGTGGACACGCCGTACGACTATGAATCCCTGCAGGCCATCGGAACGATGCTCGGGTCCGGAGCGTTGATCGTCATTGACGATACCGTCAATATTGTCGAGACGGCGCTCAGGCTGACCAGTTTTTACATGCACGAATCCTGCGGCAAGTGCACCCCCTGCCGGGAAGGCACGCGCTGGATGTGGCAGTTGCTTCAGCAGATCCACACCGGAAAAGGCCAGCCGGAGTTTGTGGAAAAGCTGGAGGACATCTGCGATAACATGAGCTTCAAATGTTTTTGTCCGCTGGGGGATGCGGCGGTCGCTCCGGTGATCAGCAGTATCCAGAAATTCCGCGCGGATTATGATGAATTGATTGCAAAATTAAAGGCCGACACGGCGGTCTGAAGGTTATAAATCATGGCAGACGAACAAGTCACATTGACGATCGACGATCAAACGGTTTCTGTCCCCAAAGGCACTAAAGTGGTGGACGCGGCTAAAACCGTGGGGATCGATATCCCGGTCTTTTGCTACCACGAAAAACTGGGGCCGCTCGGCTGTTGCCGGATGTGCCTGGTGGAAGTGGAAAAAATGCCCAAACTGATGACCGCCTGCACGATGGATGTGGGGCCGGATATGGTGGTCAAGACCACGACACCCAAAGTGGAAAAAGCCCAGAAGGGCGTGCTTGAGTTCACGCTGTTGAACCATCCGCTCGATTGCCCGGTGTGCGATAAAGGTGGGGAATGCCCGCTACAGGATAACACCTTCAAATACGGTCCCGGCGACACGCGGATGGAATTTCACCGGGCGGAGAATCTCAAAATGGGGCCGCTCAGCCCCGTCATCACCCTGGACCGGGAACGCTGTATCGCTTGTCAGCGGTGCACGCGCTACAGCGAAGTCATCGAGCAGGACAGCGCATTGGTCATGCACAACCGCGGATTCAATAATGAAGTGGGGACTTTCAACAACGAATCGTACGATACCCGGTTCTCCGGCAATGTGATTGATATCTGCCCGGTGGGCGCGTTGACCAATTCCCAGTTTCGTTTCAAGGCCCGCACCTGGGATCTCACCAATTCCGACACCCTGTGTGCGCACTGTGGTTGCAACTGCAATATGACCCTTGGCACGCGGACCAACCAGTTCATGCGTATTCAAGCCCGGCCTAACGATCTGGTGGACGATGGCTGGATCTGTGACAAAGCCCGTTGGGGTTATGATTTCCTGGAAAGCAGTAACCGTCTGAAGGAAGCCAGGACCCTGCCCGATGGCGGGACCATGTTATTTTCTTCTCCGACCACGCAGGACGCGGCGGTCAGAACAGCGGAGGCGATCCGGAACATCGTGGCAGAGCATGGGCCTGAGAGCGTCGGTTTCATAGGTTCTCCGTATGGGACCAATGAGGAACTTTATCTTTACCAGAAATTATTCCGCTCAGGGTTCGGCACCAATAATATCGACCATAAGGTGTATGCGGATTCTCCCGGTTTGCCCATCGACCATTACGATGTGAGCGATATTGAAACGTCTGATCTGGTCCTGGCGATTGCCAGCGACCCGACCGAGGAACTGCCGATTCTGGATCTTAGAATTAAAAAGGCGGTGACCCGGCATGGAGTCAGGCTTGCGGTATTGAACGATCAGGCGACCTTGATGGACAAATACGCCGCGCTCTCTCTGCATTACGATATCGGGGCTGACGGGAAAGTGTTCTCGGCGCTGACCGCTGCCATATCGGGGGAAGGGAAGGCCGATGTCAAAAATACCGGAATCAAGGCCGATCAGTTGAAGTCATTGGTCGAGATGCTCCGCGCCGGAAAAAAGATAACCATCGTTTACAACCCCGCGGCGCTCACCGGGAAATCGATTCATGGTCTCAACCAGTTGCTGGCCATGATCAAGAACATTCCATCCGTTGAGTGCGGGGCGATTCCCGCGGCTCCCCAGACCAATGCGGTGGGTGCGATGGATATGGGGATCTTACCGGACTATTATCCGGGCGGGCTTCCCGTTTTAGATAGCGAGTCGATCAAGCAACAGTGGGGGGAAAACGCACCGACGGAACCGGGACTGTCCGCATTGGAAATGATTGAGAGAGCCGCGTCCGGCAAATTGAAAGCCCTGTTGGTGTATCGGGCCAATCCGGTGGTGGATTTCCCCGGTGGGAAAAAAGTGGAAGAGGCTCTCAGGAAACTCGAACTGTTGGTGGTCCACGATATGTTTGAAACGGAAACCGCGAAGCTTGCGCATATTGTATTGCCTTCCAACGGACCGGGTTACGACGACGGGACCACAACCAATATCGGCGGACGTGTGCAGTTTCGAAAAGGCGGACTGAAAACCACCAACCCGCCGGACTGGAAGATTATCTCCCTGATGGCAAATGCACTGAATGAGGAAGGGGACCGAGTAAATTACATCACCTCCTTCAGCGTCACCGATGAGATCGCTAAAAAGGTTCCCGGATACGGAGAGATCAGCAAAAGATCCATTAAGAAAGAAGGGGCGACGAGAGAGCCGCCGGCCAATAATAATGGGTCGGGTTTCGAGGCAATGGATTCCCCGTCACCCAATGCGGATGCCTTGAAATTGCGCATCGCCAATTATTTATTCGCGCACGATAAAATTCTGGATGCTTCTTCCCAACTGGCGCATCAGTTTCAGCCATCCATCGTGCACCTCAATAAAAAGGACGCAAAAAAATTGAAATTGAAAGACGACGACGATGTGGTCGTGGTCTCGGGAGATGTGGAAATCGCAGCCCAGGTGGAAATCTCCGATCGTTGCAATCCGGGCGGTGTGGTGCTTCCCAACATTTCTGATGAGCAGGGAGTTTGGGGATTGGCTAATGACCGGGACGGCGTTACCTGGGTGGAGATTCGGAAAGTCTGAGTAGGCACGTTATTCGATTACTGATTTAAGGAAGATTTAATTTTGTGGGATGACATTTTACAATTCATAGACCCGGTATTGAACGCCGGTTTTATCATTGGCACGGTCAAGGCTGTGGTCATCGCGGTTGGCTTGCTCGGCATCGTGCCGGCGCTGGTCTGGCTGGAGCGTCGGTTGATGGGGCGATTTCAGGTGCGATTGGGGCCGAACCGGGTGGGTCCGTTCGGCTTTGGACAGCCGATCGCCGACTCGATCAAGCTGTTGTTTAAAGAATCGATCATCCAGAGTTCGGCGGATAAATTTTTATTTCACCTGGCTCCGGCGATTGTGGTGTTCACCGCTATCGTGACGTTTGCGGTGATCCCTTTTGGCGAACCACTTAATGTGTTGGGTGAGGAAATCGGGCTGTGGGGCGCGAATATCAACTCCGGGCTTTTATTCGTTTTCGCCATCTCGGGGATGGGCGTCTATGGCATGGTGCTGGCCGGATTGTCGTCGAATAATAAATATTCGCTGATGGGCGGGCTACGGTCTTCGGCGCAGATGATCAGTTATGAACTGACGCTTGGCCTATCCGCGTTGAGCGTGATTGTTTTGACCGGGTCTTTAAACCTGATAGATCTTGTGGATAGTCAAAAGACCATTCCTTATATTCTGGTTCAGCCGCTGGCGTTTTTACTCTTTTTCATCGCGGGAGTGGCCGAGACCAACCGGGCGCCGTTTGATCTGCCGGAAGCGGAGCAGGAACTGGTGGCAGGGTTTCATACCGAATATACGGGAATGAAGTTCGCCATGTTTTTCATGGGCGAATACGTCAACATGGTGACCATGAGTTCGCTGGTGACTCTGTTGTTTCTGGGTGGGTGGAATTCCTACGGTCTTCCGCTTTGGCCGATTCTGGCGTTTGCCGGGAAAGTATTTTTTCTGCTTTGTGTTTTTATCTGGTTGCGGTCCACGTTTCCGAGGCTTCGCTACGACCGGTTGATGACCTTTGGTTGGAAATTTCTTCTGCCAATATGTGTGTTTAATTTATTGATCACTGCGGTGATCAAGGTTTTGTACTTCCAATAGGTCTCCTCATGATACAGGCAACCCTGAATGGAATTAAAAATTTATCGATAGGCATGTTCGTCACTTTTAAAAATATGCTATCGAAGCCCGTGACCTTTCAGTATCCCGAAGTCAAGCGCACCATGCCGGAGCGCTACCGGGGTCGGCATTTTCTCAACAGGGATGAAAATGGATTGGAAAAGTGCATCGGTTGCAGTCTCTGTTCGATCAACTGTCCGGTTGGCTGTATTCATGTGGTTGCGGCGGAGAACGACCCCGACAACCGGGTGTCTCCCGGCGAACGCTACGCGGCGGTTTATGAAATCAATTTGCTCCGCTGCATTTATTGCGGCTATTGCGAAGAAGCCTGCCCGGTCGATGCGGTGGTCCTGCGCGAGCATTATGAGCTGGCAGATTATGATCGTGATAAATACATTGCGACCAAGGGCGATCTGCTGTTGTATCCCGTGCCCAACGAGTTTCGCGTCAATATTCTCGGCAATACCGAGCGTGTCAATAGTAAATAGAGGAAGCTGTGTTTGAAATAACCTACGAGGCAGTCGTTTTTATACTTGGGATCACGGCGGTGCTGGCCGCTTTTGGCGTGATCCTGTGCGCGTCCCCAATTTATTGCGCCTTGTATCTGATCGGCAACATGATCTGTCTGGCTATGCTTTATCTTTTATATAACGCAGAGTTCATTGCCGCCGTACAGATCATCGTTTACGCCGGGGCCGTGATGATATTATTTTTGTTCATCATTGCATTGCTGGGTGGGGCGAAGGAAATTGTCGAACCCTCGGTGCAACGGTCGAGCGCGTTTACCTTTGTTTTTCTATTGTTCGGCGAGCTTTTGTTAGCGGCGGGAGTGGGGCCCACAAAATCCATTTCAGGAAACCTGGAGCCGGATGTGATCGCCGCTATCGGCAGCGCCAAGGTCGTGGGGGTCGAGCTGTTCTCGCGTCATCTGGTGCCGTTTGAACTGGCGTCGATTTTACTTCTCATCGCTACGGTCGGGATCATTTGTCTGGCAAAATTTTCGTATTTACCTGCAAGAAAGCAATCAAAATAATCATGGGACACCAATTCGTTCTTATCATCAGTGCGACTATTTTTTGTATCGGGACGGCAGGATTTCTCATCCGTAGAAATCCCCTCATCATGTTAATGTCCGTGGAGCTCATGTTGAACTCCGTAAATTTTTTGTTGATCGGCTATTCCAGTTTTCTGAAAACACTGGACGGCCAGATATTCGCCCTCATTATCATGACCGTCGCCGCGGCGGAGGTGGTGGTCGGGTTGGCGATCATTCTCACTATTTTTCGGACCCGGCACGATCTCAACGTCGACCACATTAACGCATTGAAGGGATAGAACCATTGTTTTCCTACGCCTGGCTCATATTGTTTCTCCCCCTGCTCGGTTTCATCGGCCTGAGCTGGTTCGGCGATAAAATTCCAAAAAAACAAGCGGGTTACGCTGGTTGCGGAACGGTGGGGCTGTCGTTTCTGGTGACGTTGTCGGTCCTGAGCGACCTTTTGGCTCTCGAACCGGAAAAACGGTTGGGACATGTGGAAACCCTGTATCAGTGGGTGTCCTCCGGCTCGTTCAAACTGGATTTGGCCATTCTGGTCGATCCTCTTTCCGTGTTCATGTTTCTGATCGTCACCGGAGTGGGTTTCCTGATTCATGTCTACTCCCTTGAGTACATGAAGGATGATCCCGAATACAGCCGTTTTTTCGCCTATTTGAACCTGTTCATTTTTTCGATGTTGCTGTTGGTGGCCGCCGCAGACTTCTTTTTCCTGATCGTCGGTTGGGCGTTTGTCGGTCTCGCGTCTTACCTGTTGATCGGTTTCTGGAAGGAAAAGACCAGCGCGGTTCTGGCGGCGCGTAAGGCGTTTGTCATGAACGTCATTGGCGATGTCGGGATGGTGATCGCCGCATTAATGATTTATCAGACTTTTGGTTCCATCTCCTACATGGAAGTGTTTTCAGCCGCGCCCGGACAGTTTCGCCCCAACGACGATACCATGGTGATGATCACCCTGCTGTTGCTGGTAGGCGCTTTCGCAAAGTCGGCGCAGATTCCCCTGCACACCTGGTTGCCCGACGCGATGGAAGGGCCGACCCCGGTCAGCGCCCTGATCCACGCCGCGACCATGGTCACCGCCGGTGTTTACCTGATTGCCCGCTGTCATGTGTTGTATGAGCTGGCACCCTACACCATGTATTTTATTGCCGGGATCGGAGCCATCACCGCCGTGTTTGCCGGGTCGATGGGAATGGTGCAATACGATATCAAGCGGGTCATTGCCTATTCGACCATGAGCCAGCTGGGCTATATGTTCCTTGCGGTCGGTATTGGGGTTTTCAGTTTCGGGATGTTTCATTTGATGACCCATGCGTTTTTTAAAGCGTTGCTGTTTTTGAGTGCCGGGAGTGTGATTCATGGTTTGAACGGCGAACAGGACATTCGTAAGATGGGCGGTTTGCGTTTTTCCATGCCGGTGACTCATATCACCTTTCTGGTGGGCGCGGTCTGTCTCGCCGGGGTTCCTTTGACCAGTGGTTTCTTCAGTAAAGAAGCGATCATCATGAGTTCCTGGCACTCTGAGATGGGTAATTTTGTGTTCTGGGGTCTGGCTGTGCTGACGGCTGGCATGACGGGGTTTTATATTTTTAGGGTCTATTTCTATACCTTTTTCGGGCAAAGCCGGAGCCCGGAGGTCCATCCGCATGAATCCCCGATCATCATGGCGGCTCCTTTAATGATTCTTGCTTTTTTCGCGCTTGTTATGGGATTTGCGGCGCATTGGGTGGACCAGTTTCTGGGGCCTGTGTTCGGCGTGGCCGTGCATCATTACGAAGACGCCATGTTAGAGACCCTCGCGGTCTGTGCGGGACTGGGGGGAATTCTGGTCGCCGGTATCGTTTACATGACCAGTACGGACAGGCTGGAATTCGCCAAGCAGGCACTGGCACCGGTTTACGATCTTCTTTTCAACAAATACTATGTCGATGAAATTTACGATTTTCTGATCGTCAAGCCTGTTCGGGCAATTGGCGCATTCTTCGAGCAAAAGGTGGAGAAGGAAGGAATTGACCTTGTGGTCGATGAGGTGGGTTCGCAAGTGCATGAAGTCAGCCGTGGCATCAGCTTCTGGCAATCGGGAAATATCAGGACCTATGCACTGAACATGGTGGTCGGAATGGTGACCATTTTGTTGTTTGTGGTTTTCTTTTAGAATCAGGATAACAGGAATCGTTTGAAGAAATGCTTTCACTAATAGTTTTCATACCTCTGGTTGCGTCGCTGGTCCTTTTGTTTGTGGATAAGGACAACCGTCCGCTCATCCGCATGGTCTCCCTGGGCGCGGCGGGGTTGAGTTTTCTATTGTCCATTGGGCTTTTGCTGGTGTTCGATAAGACCAATCCGGGCATGCAGTTTGAGTGCGCGATCTCCTGGGTTCCCTTACTGAATATTCAATACCATGTGGGCGTCGACGGTATCAGCCTGCTGTTGCTGGTGCTCACGACCTTCCTGTCGGGAATCGCCATCCTGTATTCCATGAAGCAGGAAAAGGGGTTCAGAAATTTCCTCGCGCTGATGCTGGCTCTGGAAGCGGGAACGTTAGGGGTGTTCGTGGCATTGGACACGATCCTGTTTTACGCTTTCTGGGAGTTGATGCTGGTTCCCACGTATTTTCTCATTGGTCTCTGGGGCGAAGGTCGAAGGGTTTACGCCACCACCAAGTTCGTGCTGTTCACGCTGGTCGGAAGCCTGCTGATGCTGGTGGCGATCGTCGGTGTGACCGTCGTGCATTTTAAGGCAACCGGAACGTTGACCTTTGATATTCAAACTTTGGTTCATACGCACATCGACTCCGCCTCACAGACGTGGATGTTCCTGTGTTTTTTCCTGGCATTTGCCATAAAAGTCCCGGTGTTCCCGTTCCATAGCTGGTTGCCCCATACCTATGTGGCTTGCCCGATTCCCACGTTGATCATATTAACGGGAGCGATGTCCAAAACGGGCGCCTACGGTTTTCTGAGGTTTTGTCTGCCCATGTTTCCCGAAGCAGTGGCGGAAATGGGACTGGTTATCGGAGCCGCCGCCGCAACAGGAATTGTCTATGGGGCCTGGATCGCGGTGGCTCAGAAAGACCTCAAAGCGCTGGTGGCCTATTCCAGCATCAGTCATTTAGGGTTCATCACCCTGGGGATCTTTGCGCTCAATAACGTCGGTGTCGAAGGCAGTGTCCTGCAGATGGTCAATCACGGCATCATCGCGGCGGCTTTATTCATCATTGTGGGCATTCTCGAAGAAAAAACCGGAAGCCGAAACCTGAACGATATTCGCGGGCTGGGAAAATCCATGCCCGTGCTGTATGGAATGTTTATGTTGGTCACCCTCGCGGCTCTGGGCCTGCCGGGTTTGAACGGCTTCGTCGGTGAGTTTCTCATCCTAATGGGCGTCTGGACCTCGCATCTGCTGTCGGATCTCTCGACTATCTTTGTGTTGATGGCGGGGCTGGCCATTGTGTTTGCCTCCATTTATATGCTGTATATGTTTCAAGGATCGATGCAGGAAACCACCCTCAAGGACCCAAAAGATCTGAAAGATATAGACCGGACCGAGTTTGGGTTGTTGCTTCCCGCCTGTGTGCTGATTGTCTTCATCGGCCTGTTTCCCAAACCCTTCATCGACCGTGTTTCCCTATCGGTGGACACCCTTTTGACCGTGGAAAAAACCGTGAACGTGCATGCCGGGGAAGACAAGGACCACCATTAACCCCACGACGTGGGGAGGAAAATTTGGGCGGTGCCCACTCGCCCTGAAAATCTATTAATTCATCTAAATTATGAAATTTGGCGATCGAATTGTTGATGGCTTTTTTCTCGAACGCCCCAACCGCTACCTCGCAAAAGTAACCATCGACGGCGAGGAAGTTTCCGCCCATGTTCCCGACCCCGGACGGCTTCCCGGCTTGATGATTCCCGGTCGCAAGGTTCGCCTGGTCCACAACCCCGGACCCAAGAGAAAAACCGATTACACCCTCGCATTGATTAGGCACGGGCCCATCTGGGTTTCCGTCTATCCCGTGTTTGCCAATGCCCTGGTGAAGGATGCTTTGGGAAAACGCGCTCTGCCTTTTTTATCCGGCTATGAAAATTTTTTCAGCGAAGTGAAAATGGGCAAGAGCCGTTTTGACTTCAAGCTGGAGTTTCCAGAGGGACCGGCATTTGTGGAAGTGAAGTCGGTGAGTCTGGTGGAAGACACGGTGGGGAAATTTCCCGACGCGCCGACCGAGAGAGGTGTGAAGCATTTAAAGGAGTTGATCGAATTGCAAAAGGAGGGGAAAAGGGCCGCCGTGTTGTTCGTTTCTCAACGGTCGGACACCCGGTCCATCATGCCCAACGACAGCATCGACCCTGAATTCGGGGGGTGGCTGAGAAAGGCCCACGCGCAGGGCGTTGAGTTGTTGGGTTGCAATTGCAAAGTCACGGCGTCCTCCATCTCTCTTAACCAACCCGTTGAAATTGTTTTGCCGCCATGCAAATTATTAAAATGAATCACTTCAAAAATACACTCAGGTCGGGTTCCACCTGCCACTGTCCTTCATTCAATACCCATTTTTGGTCCACCATAATGGTTTTGAGCTGGTTACTTGGAAGAACCGATATTTGATAACGGATGGTAACCATCGCTTTATTGAATTCTTTTTCCGCGCCATCGACGGTAATTTTTACCGGTTGATCGCCATCGAAGTATTGAATGTCCAGAATGGAATTTTCAAAAAAAGAGACATTATCTTTTATTTTGTTGGAATCTATCAGGAAATCCCGGCGGTTTTCCAGGGAAACGTAGACCACGCTGATGTCCATCATTTTTCCTGAAAACCGTTTATTGAATTGATAGACGTTTGTTTGCAGATCATGTTCCAACTTCGATATGGAGTATTGAGCGCAGGCAGAAAATAAGGCCAACAAAAGATAGATCTGGGTTGTTCTCATAAGAAGTGTGATTGCGGGGTTGGAATGGTTCATGAAACAGCCTCGTGTGGTAAGATTAGTGGCAATCCAAGGGTAGGTCGGTAAGAAATACCGTCTGACGCAATTGAAATTATAAAGGATTTTTTATTTAACCGCCAGTGTCGGGAAAAAATTGCAGAGATTTTTTCTCATTTCTGTTTACCAAAATCATTCTCTTGAAAAAACCAGTCCGTTCAAAAGTTCAAACCCGTCGTAAGCCATTCTCTGGAAGGGGCCCTAAAAAATCACCGGTCCGGGAGTCCACTGCCTGGGATCAGGCCGCGCGTTGGTACGACGCGCTGGTGGGCGATCATGGGTCCGATTACCAGAAGGACATCATTATGCCAGGTGCGTTCAAGCTCATGAACCTTACAAAAGGTGATCAGGTTCTGGACCTGGCCTGCGGGCAAGGGGTGTTTTCCCGTTTCCTGTCCTCCAAAGGCATGCAGGTGAAAGGGCTGGACGTGTCCGAGGAACTGATCGGTTTTGCACGCACACGTTCGAAACCTTCCATCAATTATCATTTGGCCGACGCCCGGAAACCAGACACTTTCAAGGAGGCGCATTTTGATGTGGTCGTCTGCCTTCTGGCGTTACAAAATATGGAAGAAATCGAAACTATCTTTCAAAACGTTTCCCGGTGGTTGAAACCGGACGGGCGATTCGTGATGGTCGTCACCCATCCCTGTTTTCGGATTCCCCGGCAAACCCACTGGGGCTGGGATGAAGAGAAAAAAATAGAATATCGCCGTGTGGACCGATACGCATCGGATCTTTCAATTCCCATCATCACACCGCCTGTGGCGGGTTCCAGCGGGCACACGCTGACCCATCATAGATCTTTGCAAACTTATTTTACCGCATTGGCCGGAGCCGGAATGTGGGTGGAGGGCCTTAAGGAGTGGGCGTCTAAAAAGGAAAGCCAGCCAGGGAAACGGGCCAAAGCCGAAAACCGGGCGCGCAAGGAAATCCCGCTTTTTTTATCCCTGTGCGCCAGGCCCGTTCCGGCAAAGCCTGATAAAAAGAGTTAAAACCTTTTCAGGCTGGATAGATATCTAATCAATATCCGCAGAAATTTCAAAAGGTCGTCTAATAATGGTCAGTTACACATACGAACTTCAGGACCCGAATATATTATTGTCCAATATCCGCCAGGGGCTTGTAGCATTGGGCGGTGAGTGGACGGAAATAGCTCCTCTCCTGCGCGAGGGGCATGTGGAGTATAAACCTAAAAAAGTCAACCCTATGCGGTCGGGATATCAGTATGTGTACCAACGCGCCAAACTGGACATGACCATATATTTCCCCGAAAAAATTTTTGAACATTTACTTCAATGGCTCGACCGGGAAAAGCTTGAGATCTTAAAGGCGGTGGTCCAATCTTCCCTGCAAAAACGCAGTGGATACGATATCAACGCATTTCATATTCGCGGCATCATCGAGGAAGAAGCGGGAAAGTGATCCGCTAAGAGGCCGAAGATTCTTCCAGGGATGGGTTGATCCAATTCGGATCGAAGGGTTGGTCATCCTGAATGGCACGGCGAATTTTTCTCATCCAGTTCTGATAAAATGCGATGTTGTGGAGGGTGTTCAGGCGCAGAGCGAAAATTTCGTTGGCGATGAACAGATGTCTTAAATACGCGCGTGAATAGTTCTGGCAGGTGTAACAGTCGCAAGCCGGGTCCGGCGGGGAGCCATCGGTTTGATAGCGGTTGTTTTTTATATTGAGTTTTCCCTGGCTGGTAAAAAGCGAGCCATTCCGGGCGTTCCGTGTGGGCATCACGCAGTCGAACATATCGATTCCCATACCACTACAAGCTAATAAGTCCTTCGGGGTGCCGACGCCCATCAAATAGCGCGGCTTGTTTGCCGGCAACAGCGGCGCGGTGTATTCAGCCATTTCGTACATCATTTCGATATCTTCCCCCACGCTCAATCCGCCGATGGCGTATCCCGGAAAATCTATTTCGTTGATCTGTTCCGCGCTTTGGGAACGCAGATCCTTGAACATGCCTCCCTGGACAATCCCAAACAAAGCCTGAGACTCTCCCTTATGCACCGCTTTGCATCTTTTGGCCCAGCGCGTGGAAAGATTCAATGAAATTTTGACCGCGGATTTTTCGGCGGGGTAGGGCATGGGTTCGTCGAAGGTCATGATGATGTCCGCCCCCAGAGCCTGCTGAACTTTGATGGCATGCTCGGGAGAAAAAGCATGGGTGGACCCGTCGATATGCGACTTGAACTTCACCCCTTCTTCCGTCACTTTAGCGAGCCGGTTCAGGCTGAATACCTGAAATCCGCCGCTGTCGGTGAGAATGGGCTTGTCCCAATTCATGAAGCGATGCAGGCCGCCCAGATTTTTTATGATCTCATGGCCGGGCCGGAGATACAGGTGATAGGTATTGCCTAGGATGATTTGTGAGCCGCAATCCACAAGGTCTTCAGGCGACAGCGCTTTGACCGTGGCCTGCGTGCCGACCGGCATGAACGCCGGCGTCTCGATGGTTCCGTGCGGAGTCGTGACCACGCCCAGTCTTGCGGAAGAATGGCTGTGTTGTTTCAGGACGTCAAACTTAAACACGGCCCTCACTGGGTGCGGGTAATTGTTTAGCGATGTTTTGATTGGGCAAGTGAACGGTCAGTTGGTTGAATGGAATTCCAAGGTTGTGTTCGTTGCAGATTCTGACCAGGGCAGTCACAATTTCCCGCCGACATTCCTCATACAGGTGGGCGCATCGGCCATGCACATAAATTTCCACAACCAGATTGAGGGAACTTTCTCCCGCACTGTCTAACAGGACTTCAAGTGAATAGAAATTTGGATCATCCCCTTCAAAATGCATTTGCAAATGTCGTTTAATTTCCGTGGTGAATAACACGGGAATTTCGTCGCAAATTCTGGATTGAATTTCATAATCCAATCCAAATTCGATGGCATATTCGAAGCCATTCGAAATATTTACGGGATTCTGCGCCAGAAAATCAGCCGTGGCATAATATTTCAGCGCTCCGCCTTCCTTCAGATTGATAACAACCTGCTCCATGGTTTGATGTTCCACCCGGCCATATACATCGTCGGAGAGAAGGACCCAGTCATGCGGTTTGGTCGGGAACCAGGGTTCGTTTTCCACCACCGGACGCGAATGCTCATCGACCAGATTATGGAGAGGAAGACGAAGAACCCCTCCCTCCAGGTTTTCATTGACAAGTGTGGCGTGCAGGCGGATTTCCTCCACCAGCCAGGGGACGCCTTTCCAGATCATGCGTTCGCCTTCCCGGACCGTTCCAAGGTCGACAATCAATTTTATTTCCTGAAGGAACTTTGGAATCCATTGGCGCGACGTCCACACCACCAGAAAAAGACCCATGATGATCAGCGTGATCAGGAGCCAGTCGTTGAAGAAATAAAGACAGGCCAGCCCGACCAGCAGACAAAAGATGAGGACGACGAAATTGTATGCCGCGCTGAAAAGTTTTCCAATGGATGATTTTCTATTGGTTAAAAATTTTCTCGTTAGAATCCATCGACGCAGGCGGGACAGGACCCACCATAAACTCGCAAACGTTAAAATGGTGACCAGCAGGTTTCGGCCTCGGGTGCGCAAAAACTCCTTGATGGTCTTGGTGGCGGACTCGACGACAGACTCGTCCTCGCTGAGCAATTCTTCAAGGTTGGCGCGGGCCTCTATCAGGTTAAGCAGGACCAGTTCCGGATCGTATTTGTCCTGTAAATGCTTGATGCGGTCCTGAAACTTCTTCTCTTCTTCTGTCTTTGGGGGTGGTTTGTTTTTCAGGTCTTCGACCAGGACGGCGATATTTGTTGAAGCTTCCTGATACTGTTCCAACTTGGTGTCCAGTTCTTCAATATTCGAATTGAACTCCTCGATCATCCGTGGCTTTTCCGTCAGATCGCGGATAGCTTTCAGCAGGGGTTTGGTGAGCTCCTGTATCTCCTCAATCAAATCCAGTTTTTTATTTTTTTTGACCGACGGATCTTCAATAGCAATCTGGGTGATTCGAGATTCAAAGTCGAGATCCAGCTTGTTCAATTGTTCCTGAAGTTGTTGGGTTTTTTCAGACGGTATATTTGCAGGGGAATTTTTATAGAGATCTTCGATTTCACGTTGCAGGACCAGACTCTTTTTGGTGAGCAGCAAAAGATGGCGGCGGGATTTATCGATTGCCTCGGTGGGCTCGTCCTCGGTCGTCTGACTGACTCCCAAGGCGGGGAGGCAGAACGCAACCGTGAACACGATGGCAAAAATGAGTTTCGCCATGCTGGCGGTCGGGCTGAATCGATTAAACTTTTTCAAAGTAGTCGCCCTGTAAATGGTGTGGAACCCGATGATCTTTAAATATAAGCCACAGAGTTCAAATCATATCATTGTTGAGGCGGGCTTAACAATGCTTCGAGAATGGCTTTTTGCACGTGGAGCCGGTTTTCGGCCTGGTCGAATACGATGGAATTTTTCCCATCCATCACTTCAGAGCTGATCTCCATGTCCCGGTGGGCGGGCAGGCAGTGCATCACGAGGACCCCGTCGTTGGCGGCATCGACCAGGGCTTGATTGATCTGATACGGTTGCAGGCGTTTGATTTTTTCTTCCGATTCGCTTTCCTGTCCCATGCTGACCCAGACATCGGTGTAGATCACATCGGCATTCTGAACCGCTTCGAAAGCATCTTCCAGGATCTCCACTTTTCCCAGGGACCCCATTTCTTTAGGCCATTGGGGTTGATGGTCACTCGGACAGGCGACCGCCAGGTGAAAACCCATGACGGAAGCCGCCACCATCCAGGAATAGGTGACGTTGTTGCCATCGCCTAAATAGGCCACCTTGATTCCTTTCACCTTTCCGATCTTCTCCTGAATGGTGAATAAATCGGCCATGATCTGCACGGGATGATTCAGGTCCGTCAGCCCATTGATGACAGGGACGCTCGCGTGCCGGGCAAAATTGACAACTTCTTCGTGGTCGTAGGTCCGGATGACGATTCCATCCAGGTAACGGGAAAGCACCTTGGCGGAGTCTTCCACCGTTTCACCGCGAGTCAACTGAAGCTGATCGGTGGCCAAAAATAACGCCTGTCCTCCCAGTTCAAACATGCCGACTTCAAAAGAGATCCGGGTGCGGGTGGAGTGCTTGCTAAAGATCATCCCCAGGGATTTTCCCTTGAGCGGATGGTGGGGGATGTGGTCGATCCGTTTTTGTTTTAATTCGGCGGACTTCTCGAGAAGGGTTAAAATTTCCTCGCGACTGAAATCACTGATAGAAAGAAAATCTTTATTCATAATGAAACCCGATTATTTTAAATTAGCCTGTAATTTTTCCAGGCTTTGCGACAGGCTGGCGACCAGCCCGTCGATTTCCTTTTTGGTAATAACCAACGGGGGAATGAACCGGAGAATATTTTGTTTGATGCAATTGATCAGGTACCCCTCGCGCAGGCCATCTTCTACGATACTTCCCGCAGGTTGCTTGAGTTCCATGGCCAGAAGCATTCCGATACCACGAACCTCTTTGACGACGGAAAAACTTTTTTCCAGTTCCCGCAACCGTGAAATAAAATAGTCGCCTGTTTGTGCTGTTTTTTCCAGGAAGCCGGCTTTCGAGTAGACCTTGAAAGCCGCAAGCGCGGCGGAACAGGCTAGGGGGTTGCCTCCGAAGGTGGCGGCATGGGTTCCGGGAACGAATGATTTCATGACCTTGTTGGTCGCGGCCAAGGCTCCAATGGCAACGCCTCCGCCAAGCGCTTTGGCAAGCGTCATGATATCGGGTTTGACGCCATAACTTTCATAGGCGAAGAGTTTGCCCGTCCGTCCAAATGCGGTTTGCACCTCATCAAAGATCAACAGCGAGCCATTCTTCGCGCATAATTTTTTCAGTTCTTTAAGATAATTTTTATCCGGCAGGTTGACGCCGCCTTCTCCCTGAATCGGTTCGACCAGAACAGCGCAGGTTTTGGATGAAAGTGCTTTCTTCACAGCCTCAAGGTTGTTGAAGGGAACGTATTTGAAACCCGGCAACAGGGGCGCGAACCCTTCGTGAAACTTTTTTTGCCCGGTGGCTGAGATGGCACCCATTGTGCGCCCGTGGAACGAGTCCTTCATGCTGATGATCTCGCGCCGAAATTTTTCTCCCTTGTCGAAGAAGAACCGCCGGGCCAGTTTGATGGCGGCCTCATTAGCCTCGGCGCCACTGTTGCAGAAGAACACTTTATCCGCGAAGGAATTCTGCGTCAGCGCTTTAGCGAGCAGGGATTGCGATTCGATATGGAAAAGATTGGAGACGTGTAAGAGTCTCCCGGCCTGTTGGCGAATGGCGGCAACCACATCGGGATGACAATGGCCTAAGTTGTCCACCGCGATTCCGGCGACAAAATCGGTGTATTGCTTGCCGGACGCATCCCAGACCTTGGTGCCTTTGCCACGGACCAGGGCTATAGGAAAACGGCCATAGGTCGAGGCGACATGTTGTTCGGTCAACTTTGCGATTTCTTTATTATTCATGAACTTTCAGATGCCCCGGATAGGGCCGACTTATTTACAGAAATCAGCAACTCTATCATAAAATTTTATTGATGAACATCCCAAATGGTCCCATAATTCAGTCCGATAAGCAGATATTCGACAGCAGAACAGGTGTGATGATAATTTTAGAAAAAATATCGCGGCTGGGACGAGGGACTTTCGCCTCGTTTCTGGATTTGGTGTTCCCGCGCAACTGTCTGTATTGTTCGAACAGCCGCAAGGGAGGGGGGGATTTTCTATGCGCTCTTTGCCAACAGGAAATCGCATATATTGAACCGCCTTATTGCCATTGCTGCGGCGTTCCCGCCGATATATCTTACGATTTCCCGACAGAGAATTTTGAATGCGCGGGGTGCCGGAAAAACCCGTTTTTTTTCGACTGCGCGAGGTCGCTGGGACATTACGATGCGGCTCTTAAAAAATTAATCGGTCATTTCAAGTTTTGCAAACAGCCCGGCGTGATGAAAGACCTTGCGCCTTTTTTGGCCGATTATTTTAGAAGTCAGGAGGAATCCTGGGAAGGGTTTTACGTGGTCCCGGTGCCGCTTTATTTCAGGAGGATGAAAGAAAGGACGTTTGACCAGTCCTTTTTAATTGCCAGGGAGGTGGCGAGAACGCTGGGCCTTCCTCTGGCCAACGGTTTGTTGCGCCGGGTGCGCGACACCGATTCCCAGGCAAAAAAAACAAAAGCCGAACGGGCGAAAAATATCAAGGGTGCGTTCGAGGTCGATCGACCCGACAGGGTCGCTGGGAAAAATATCCTGTTGGTCGATGACGTGATGACCACAGGCGCGACAGCCAACGAAGCGGCAAAAATGTTGAAGCGCTCAGGGGCCGGGCAAATACACGTATTCACCTTGGCCCGCGCATTGCCCTTTGGCAACGTGATAGAGAGCGCTTCAGATAAAGCCGATCAAATTATCTAAGACCAGCAGTGAGGAACCACCAGGAACCGATGCTGGCAAAATACCCCACCGCAATGGCCGGCGCCCATTTCAAATGGCTCATGAACCCATAATTTTCCCGGTCCACTCCCATGACCGCCACTCCCGCCGCAGAGCCGACAGAAAGCAGACTGCCCCCGACGCCGCAGGTCAGCGTGATCAACAGCCATTGATCGAGCCCCATCGCAGGATCCATTTTAATGACGGCATACATGACCGGGATGTTGTCCACGATGGCGGATAAAATGCCGACGATGATATTAGAGGCCGTTGGCCCAATGGTAGAGTAGAGGTTATCGCTCACCAAGGTCAGGTATCCGATGTATTGCAGGGCGCCAACGGCTGAGAGCACGCCGAAGAAAAACAGAAGCGTGTCGAATTCCACGCCTTCTACTTTTTTAAAGATATCGAAACGCGGTTGTTTTCTTCTATCATCTTCGACACCCAGGGCTTCCAGGAACGCTCTGTCTCCCCATCTTTTGAGATACCAGCCGAAAATCATGAGGGCGCCGAGACCCAGCATCATTCCCATGAACGGAGGCAGGTGCAGGAACTGGTGAAATGACACAGCCGTTGCAATGGTCGCGATTCCCAGACAGATGACAATTTTAGCCCCTGGTTTTAATTCCACAACTTCTTTGCTCCCTTCAGGCATTTCGTCCGGGACGAAGGGGTACATGATGGCGGCTGGAATGATCCAATTGATGACCGATGGAATCATCAGGTAAGCAAACTTCATCGTTTCGACTTTTCCTGCAGTCCAGACCATCAGGGTGGTGATGTCGCCAAAAGGGCTCCAAGCGCCCCCTGCATTAGCGGCAACGATAATATTGACGAAAGCGGGCACGATGAACTTGGCATTTCCACCGCTGACAGCCAAGGCTACGGTGGACATCAGTAAAGCACTGGTCAAGTTATCCGCCAGGGGCGATAGAAAAAATGTGATCAGCCCGGTGGCCCAAAATAATTTTTTGAAGCTCAAACCTTTTCTGAGCAACCAGGACCGTAAAGCTTCAAACACATTGCGCTCGTCCAGAGTATTGATATAAGTCATTGCTGAAAGGAGAAAGAAAAACAATTCCCCAATTTCAGCAATCAATTCTTTAAGGTGCTCGTGGGCGTGGCCCCCCACAGGATTCTGAGACTCATAAATCCCTATTAAAGCCCACATGAAACAGCCAATGAAAATCACCGGCTTGGACTTACGCATGTGAACTTTTTCTTCAAAAACTACCAGGGTATAGGCCAGACAAAAACAAATAAGCGCCGTGTATCCAACCCAGGACGATGTCATATTGTGCATATTGAGGTCCTTATATTGACTATTAGGGGTAAATTAAATACTTTCAAGCCGAATGGGGCGGCTTATTATTTCCGAAATCTGATTGGGGATATCTTTAACAGTTACGGAAAATCTATATATGTATCTATATTACAATAGATTAGAGATTTTGCGAAGCGAATTATCTGAATGGGCGGGTTTTATTTGCGCAATTTTTTTCGGAAAAACGATAAATTTGCTCCGTTCATTTGAATTTCCGGGGGTTATTATGTACTCCAGTTCGAAAGATTTTTTGAAAAAAATATTGGAATGAGGAATTACTTTAAGAATCTGGGTGTTATTTTCCCATATTATTATTTTCAACCGAGCTCTTCCATGCAGTGAAAGCAGGGTAATCTGATGCGGAATAACGGGGGTCGAGTTTTCATAGAACCTCTCCAAAGTTATCAGCCTGAAGCTTTATTCCGGCAGTGGCCTGAGTGAGCCGAGGGTCAGCGGGAAGGCAGGGTAACCGTCGCAAAAGGCTCGATAATTTAAGCGTGGAAGGGCCGGTTTAGGGAGTGAAGAGTTGTTCATAACCTCCAAAAAAATAATAACTTCTATAGCTCTCCCGAAATAACGAATAAGATTGACTGTGAATCAATTTATGGTACTCTTTGCTCTACCGTAAGGGGATACTTGGTTAAGAAGTTAACTAGGCAAATGGAATTTAAAAAGAAATCATTGGTTCATTGACTGGTTTTGATTTAGCTCAATATCTTTCCGAAGGCAAAAGTTTTGTGGATGAATCCATCCTTGAGTTTTTGCCCCGGAAAAATAGCTATCCCGAAAGTATCCATTCTGCGATGAATTACAGCCTGATGGCTGGCGGAAAAAGATTGCGTCCCATATTGGTGGTTGCGGCGGCCGAAGCCGTGGGAGGAGATCGGCAAACTGTCCTGCCCTTTGCCGTTGCCGCCGAGTTTATCCATACATATACTTTGATCCATGATGATCTTCCCGCCCTGGATGATGACGATTTTCGTCGCGGGAAACCGACCAGTCACAAGGTGTATGGAGAAGCGATCGCTATTCTGGCGGGAGACGCTTTATTGACCGAAGCGTTCATCTTAATGACCAATGGGTCGCTTCTGGATGACATTCCCGCAAAGGAAGTTTTAAAGGCCGCTCACGATATGGCCAGGGCCATAGGCACCGGGGGCATGATTGGCGGGCAGGTGGTGGATCTGGAGTCGGAAGGGAAGCCTGTGAGCCCGGAAGCTCTTGAATATATACATATCTATAAAACGGGCCATTTGATTCGGGCCTGTGTGCGCGGAGGCGCTAAGCTGGGCGGAGCAACTCCGGCTCAATTCTCCGCATTGTCCCGCTACGGAGCGCATATCGGACTGGCTTTTCAGATCATCGATGATATTTTGGATATCACCGGAGACCAGGAAAAGTTAGGAAAAGACGTCGGGAGCGACATAGATAGGGAAAAAGCAACCTATCCGGCTCTTTATGGTCTTGCCGAGTCCAAAAAAAAAGCGGAAGAACTGGTAAATGAAAGTATTGCCTGTCTGGAACCATTTGATGATCGAGCAGATCCCTTAAGGGAAATCGCCCGGTTTTTTGTCCAACGTACATTTTAAATGGGTAAGCTTATGCCTAAGCTTTTAAATCAAATATCGGGTCCTGAGGATTTGAAAAAGATAGATCCCAAGGATTTTCCTCAACTTGCCAAAGAGATTCGCGATGCCCTTTTGGAAACCATTTCCCAGAACGGGGGGCATCTCTCCTCCAACCTGGGCGTGGTCGAGCTGACTATGGCAATGCATTATGTATTTGAGAGCCCTAAAGATAAATTTGTCTGGGATGTCGGCCATCAATCTTATGTGCACAAATTGTTGACCGGCAGAGCGGATCGGTTCCACACGTTACGAAAAAAGGATGGCTTGTGCGGGTTCACCAAGCGAGAGGAAAGCGTCCACGACCACTGGAATTGCGGCCACGGAGGAACTTCGATTTCTGCGGCCCTGGCTTTTGCCCAGGCGAGGGATCTGAAGAAGGAAAATAACAAAGTCCTGGCGGTCATCGGCGATGGGTCTCTGACAGCTGGTATGGCTTTTGAAGGGCTGAACCACACGGGTCATATTAAAAATGACATGATCGTTGTCTTGAATGACAATGAAATGTCCATCTCGGAAAATGTGGGCGGGATGTCGGCCCATTTGAGCAAAATTCTGACAGGCCAGGTCATGCTCAAAATCAAAGCAGAGATTGATGAGCTTCTTCTTGCGATACCCGGCATAGGAAAAGATATTTCCCGTTATGCCCATAAACTGGATGAAGCGGTCAAGGGGGTTTTCATTCCCGGTCGGTTGTTTGAGGACCTTGGGTTCCGGTATATCGGCCCGGTAGATGGCCATGACGTCGACTCACTGATCGGTACCTTTGAGACCATTAAAGATCTTAAGGGTCCCACCTTATTGCATGTGGTGACGCGAAAAGGCAAGGGCTACGAAGTTGCGGAAGAGAAAGCCGATGTGTGGCACGGAGCCAAACCCTTCGACATCGCCACCGGGCAGTTTGTTAAAAAGAAAGCCAACCCGGCCTACACGGCGATATTTGCGGATACTTTGATCGAGCTTGCTGAAAAAGATGAAAAAATCATCGGCATCACTGCGGCCATGCCCGATGGAACCGGGATCAGCAAATTTCGGCAGGTATTTCCTGACCGCACTTTCGATTGCGGAATGGCGGAGCAACATGCGGTGGCTTTTGGAGGGGCGCTTTCCATTGAAGGCTTCAAGCCTGTACTGGCGATTTACTCGACGTTCCTGCAACGCGCTTACGACCAGGTGGTGCACGATATTTGCCTGATGAATCTTCCGGTTACTTTTGCAATGGACCGTGCGGGCATCGTCGGTGAAGACGGCGCGACCCATCAGGGGTTGTACGATATCGCTTTCTTGCGGACTCTGCCGAATATGGTTCTGATGGCTCCCAAGGATGAAAACGAAATGCGCCACATGCTCAAAACCTGTATCGACCATCCGGGTCCGGCGGCGATCCGCTATCCACGTGGGTCGGGGTTGGGCGTTGACCTGGACCCTGAAATCAGGGCGTTGGAGATCGGTAAGGGCGAAGTGACTAAAGAGGGTAAAGACGTCGCGATTTTTGCTTATGGTCATATGGTCGCTACAGCGGAAGAAGCAGCCGGGTTGCTTGAAAATGACGGGATCAGCGTTGCGGTGATCAATGCCCGCTTTGCCAAACCGGTGGATAAAGATATGGTGGCCAAATACTCAACGATCACCAAATGTTTCGTCACGCTTGAAGAGCATTCCCTGGACGGTGGATTTGGCTCGGCGATCTTAGAAACGCTACAAGATGAAGAAGTCGAACCCGGAGTCATGACCAAATGCATTGGTCTAGGAGACATTGTTCTTGAACACGGCGCTCCTGGTGCCCAGCGTAAAGATCTCAAACTGGACCCGCAGGGAGTTTACGAAACGGTTCTTGAGCATTACGGAAGAGTTTTGGGCGGGTTGCCCGCCGCTGGAAAAAATAAGAAGTTGATCCAGGGGAATGGAAAAAAGACGTTTATAGGCAACGTCAAAAAAGATCACCTAAAAATCAAGCAGTCCGTGAATGGCTAGAACCGCTAAAGTCCGGCGCGCCACCCGGGAAACGGAAATCGAGGTCGAACTCAATATTGACGGGACCGGTGCGCACGAAATCCAGACGTCGATTCCATTTCTCGACCACATGCTTTCTCAACTTGCCCGTCACGGCTATTTCGATCTCAATATTCGCGCCAAAGGCGATATCGAAATCGATTACCACCACACGGTGGAGGATATGGGAATCGCCCTGGGGGATGCGTTCAGCCAGGCGATGGGCGACAAAAAAGGCATCCGCCGGTTTGCCCAGGCTTCCGTTCCCCTGAATGAAGCGCTGGCGCATTGCGTGGTGGACATTGCAGGCCGGGCGTTTTTTGTTTTCAATCTGGATCTTCCAAAATCCAAAATCGGTCAGTTTGATGTCGAACTGGTGCCGGAGTTCTTTCAGGCTTTTTCAGCCAACAGCGGCGTCACCCTGCATTTTAACTCCGAAGGCTGGACCAACCTGCACCACATCATAGAAGCCATGTTCAAAGCGTTTGCCCGTGCTTTGGACCAGGCCTCGACACTCGATCCCCGGTCCAGCGAGGTTCCCTCCACAAAAGGCCAGTTGTAAGTGATTGCCGTGATTGACTACGGCATGGGAAACCTGCGGTCAGTCCAAAAAGCCCTGGAAGCTGTCGGGGCCTCCGTCAAAGTCACCCGGAACCCCTCGGACATTTTATCCGCCTCGTCGGTGGTTCTCCCCGGAGTCGGGGCCTTCAAAGACTGTATGACCAATCTCAAGCGATTCGACCTTGTGGATGTCGTGCATAAATCCATTCAAAGCGGAAAGCCTTTTTTGGGGATCTGCCTGGGCCTGCAATTGCTGTTTCACCAGAGCGAGGAATTTGGCCAGGTTTCCGGTCTGGAAATTCTTCCCGGAGACGTGGTGGGGTTTGCCGGAAAAATTCCCGATTCTGCGCTCAAAATTCCGCACATGGGATGGAACACCGTAAAGGTGCAAAAAAGCAATCCCCTGTTTGAGTCCATTCCCGACAAATCCTATTTTTATTTTGTCCACTCCTATTATGTGGTCCCCAAACAGGAGGGTGACATCGCCACCACCACTCAATATGGGGTCGAGTTTGTGTCCAGCATTCACCATGAAAACATTTACGCCTTTCAGTTTCATCCCGAAAAGAGCCAGAAACTGGGTCTGACCCTTCTCAAAAATTTTTCAGAACTCCGGTAACGCTCCCGTCCAGCGTGTGCAATGGCCAGACTTTGCTCTGGCGAAGCCTTGTAGTATCCTGAACTTTCATTAACACTTATAGATGGGCTATTTGCTTGAATTCGCCAAAACCCGCACAAACTACGGATTTTTTTCGAGGTATTTCCTTCGTACTGGTCACCACCCTGCTGTGGGGCTTTTTGCCAATCATCCTGAAAATTGCCTTGAACGATTTTTCCTCCGGAACCATTGCCTGGTTCCGATTCTTTTTTGCATTTATCGTTCTTTACCTCATCCTTTCCGTGAAAGGGTCGCAACCCGCACGATTTCTTAAAAAGCCGCCATTGCTGGGAATCGTGGCAGGGGCCTCCCTTGCGGCCAATTATTTCGGAATGACCGAGAGTGTGAACCTCAGCAGTCCCGCCAACGCGGCGATTCTCATTCAACTCGCTCCCGTCATCCTGGTCCTTGTGGGAGTGGCAATTTTTAAAGAACGGGTGAACTGGCAACAATTTTTGGGTTTTGTCATTGCGGCGATAGGTTTTTCCCTGTTTTACCTGGATCAACTGGGAAGCGTGAAGAATATGGAACTGTATTCCTCTGCCACAGCCTACATCGTATTTGCCGCCGTGGTCTGGGTTCTTTACATTTCCTGCCAGAAGATTCTCAGCCGGGATTACGGGGCGCAGATGCTGAACCTGTTGGTTTACGGAGTGGCGGCCCTGGTTCTGGTTGCCAAGGTCCAATGGCCGGAGTTTTCAGGAATAGGATGGAAAGGTTGGTCCTTGCTGGTCTTACTGGGAGTCAATACCCTCCTTGCCTACGGCGCCCTGGCCGAAGCAGTGAAATACATTCCCCTGACTGTTATCAGCCCGGTGATCACGTTGAATCCCTTAATCACCCTGATGGCGATGCTCGTCCTGCCGCAATTTAGCAGTGGGGCACTGATTCCAGAAACTATAGGGACCGGAGGCTACATCGGCGCAGTCATTGCCGTGACGGGAGTGGTCCTGGTGCTGACCAGGAAATAAATTGGAGTCAGGTAGGATTGCCCTTCTTCCGGCAACTAAACCTCTGCTTTCTTTTGGAATATCAACCCCAATAATATCTTTTGGGTCCCTTCATGTTCGAAGGGGATGAAGGCTTTTGCGGTGCTTGATTTTTCATCTCCAAACACATTGTGTCCGCTTCCGACGATTGTGGTGGGAAGGCCCACCTCAAAATTAAAATTTCCCGTGGCGGTGCTTCTAGCTAATACGGAATGAGTTAAAGTTAAAATCTCATCCCGTAAATCAGCAATTTCAACTTTAACATTGCCTGCCATGATATTTACAATTTCGGTCACAATATTGCAGACATCTTTCATGCTGGATGCGTCTTCGCCAAATAATCCCTGATAAATTTTCTGGGCAACTTCTTCGTAGCAATTCAGGATGATCGTGATTTCCACATTTTTTGCTTCATCCGTGAGATTAATGATGGCGCTGATTTCTCCAGGTAAATCTTCTGATAGCGTCGGTGCAAGCGGGGAGGTTTCCAGCATAAAATTTTGCAGGGCTTCGATGGTCGATTTCGAGAAAGCATCGATCAGTTTTTGATCCACCTCTTTTCTGACCGTATCTTTTTGAAAGAGCATACCGACGATTTGGCCTTTTTCCACCACCGGGACATGTCCAATTTTGTTTTCGTCCATGAAACTTTTAGCGTCTTCAAGGGGGGTCGACCGCTCTAGGGTGAGTATGGGGCTACTCATTACTTCTGAGACTTTTGTGGTTGCAGGGTCCAATCGCAGCCTGATGGCTTTTCGTATGAAATCATTCTTTGTAACGATTCCAACAGGGTCATTATTTTCGCTGACAAGAAGGGAACTGACTCTGCTTTCCTTCATTTGTTTTAACAAATCCCGAAGTGTGGCGTCTGAAGGAATGGTTTTGGCTGGAGATCTCATGTAAGAGTCAATATCCTCATCCTCAATATTTCTTTCTTCCAAAGCAGTTTTCATAAGCCCCATGATTCTGAAATTTATATTTATGTATATGTAAATCTTACAATACTTTAGAGAGGAAAGGCAAAATTATTTTTTCTTAATCCATTGAAATTTATGGGGTTAAGTTGCTTTTCATCTAAGGGGAGCCGCTCTGTCCGGCCAAATTCCGGGGAATCGGAGCTATTGGTTGCGGGTTTTCATGGCATTATCGATTTCACGCTGGGCGTCGCGCGATTTAATGGTTTCGCGCTTGTCGTGCAGTTTTTTGGCTTTGCCGAGTGCCAGTTCGACCTTGGCCCGTCCTCCTTTGAAGTAAACTTTGAGGGGAATCAGGTTATAGCCTTTTTCCTGGGTCTTGCCGATCAGTTTGGCGATTTCTCGCTTGTTGAGGAGCAGTTTGCGCTTGCGCATGGGGTGGTGGCCGAACTGGCTGGCGGGGGAATAGGGGTTGATGTGGCAATTATTGAGCCAGATTTCACCCCGTTCGACCGTGGCGTAACTGTCCACCAGGTTGGCTTTGCCCTCGCGCAGAGATTTTACCTCGGTCCCCCTGAGGACCATACCGGCCTCCACCGAGTCTTCGATGAAGTAATTGTGCCGCGCCTTTTTGTTCTGGCAGATGATCTTGATGCCATCCATGATTTTATCTTGGAAAAATTTTTTACAGGATTAACCGATCCATGCGGTAACTATCTACTTTAGGATGGTTATTTGAATTTGTCCAGCCTGCCTAATTTTTTTTGATCGTTAGGGAAGTTCCCACCTGGCATTTCAACTTATTGGCGGCATTGCCGCCCCGGCAAAAAATTTCCACCTTGCCCCAACTGTTGATCAAACAACCGATGTCTCCCTTGTTGTGTTGGGAATAATGCGACGCAAAATCATGGATGCGGGTTTTGCCGACTTGCAGAGTCAATGAATCATTGAGTTGAAAGGTGGCATTCAATATTTCAGAAGATATATTGGAAATACAATTTCCGAAGCGGTCGATGTAAATGATTTCCCCGGAAATCACATTTCCTTTCACTTCCGGTTGAGGGAGTTGAAGGATATGCGGGTCGTTTATTTTCCGGCCCATTTTGGACAGCGGAGTTTTTTTGGAGATCCACGCTGATGCCGGGGCGAATACGTCGCGCCCATGGAAGGTGGAGGAGGGGGAGTCCAGAAAATATTTCTTGTTGGTCAATTCATAAACTCGTGAAGTGGAGTTGATCGCGGGTGTCAGGACGCCATTGTCGGGACCCACGAAGGTGGCGGATTTTGTTTTTACGGCGATGGGCCGTCGATCACTGCCCACCCCAGGGTCCACCACAACAAGATGCACGGTATTCTTTGGGAAATAGGTATGCGCCGCTTCCAGCACCAGCGCCGTCTGCACGATGTTTTGCGGCTCGATTCCGTGGGTGATGTCGATGATCTGCGCCGAGGGCGCAATATTCAGGATCACCCCCTTCATGATCCCGACGAAGGGATCGTCCAGACCGAAATCGGTGGTCAGGGTTATGACTGGACGCATCCTGTAACCTGCTGTTCTGAGACTGACTCGATTTTGACCGGAACCAGTTGGTTCATGAGGCGGTCGCCGCCGGGAGCGGTGACGGGAACGTAATATTCGCTGTAGCCTTTCAGGTTCCCCGTTAAAGGGTCCCGTTGGTTTTCGAACAGCACGGTGACGGTCTCACCTTTTAACTGTTGGCGGAAATTGAGAGATTTTTCGTTCGCCAGATCGGTCAGAATTTTATTTCTTTCCTTTTTGACGGTTTTTGGGAGGTTGCTCTTGAAGCCGTAGGCCTCAGTTCCTTTTCGCGGCGAGTAGGCGAACGAATGTAAATAGGTGAACGGCAGGCTCTCGATGAGCTTGCGGGTGTTTTCAAAAGATGCATCCGTCTCACCCGGAAAGCCGATGATGACATCCGCCCCCAGGCCCAACCGGGGGATTTTTTCCAAGGCACAATGCACCGTGTCCAGGTATTGCTGGGAATTGTAGTTACGCCGCATTTTGGCGAGAATAGCATCGTCGCCGCTTTGCAGGGGGATGTGCAGATGAGCGCAGATATTGTCAGAGCCGGCTATGAGGTTTAACAGGTCGTCGTCGATTTCCATCGGGTTGATGGAACTCAAGCGGATGCGGTAGTCCCCCGGCAGTTGGGCGATCTCCCGCATCAGGGAAGAAAAGGTATCCGGTTGTGCCTTTTCCAGGCCGTAGGTTCCAAGGTTGATGCCGGTGAGGGTGATCTCCTTGTATCCCGTGGAGATGGCTTCTTTAACATTGTTGAGAATATTCTCACGTTCGTCGCTGATCGATCTGCCCCGCGCCCGGACCACGGTGCAAAAGGAGCATTTTTCTTCGCATCCGGTTTGAACCTTGATGAAGGCCTTGGTCTTGCCCTGAAAATTAGACACCGGGATGGTGCGAAACACCCGTTTACGATGAATATCCGACATGAAGATTTCGGTTTTATCCCCTTTATTCCACGATGATTTTCCGTTCAACTTGCCCTTGATAACTTTTGCGATGTCCAGTTTGTCGGCATTGCCCAGGACGATGTCGAGTCCATTGATTTCAGCCGCCTCATCGGGGGCCAGTTGCGCGTAACAGCCGGTAAACACCACCAGGGCCTGATCGTTGATGGCGAGGGATTTTTTTACCGCGAGGCGTGAGCTGTAATCACTGCGTTGCGTCACCGAGCAGGTGTTGATGACGTAAACATCCGCCCGGTCACGGGCGTCGACGATGGCAAACCCTTCCTGTTCCATGAGAGTCTGCATCTCCGCCGTATCGTGTTGGTTGGTGCGGCATCCCAGGGTGGCGAAAGCGACTTTTTTGACAGGTGAATGCAATGGATTATGTGTTAAAAGTTAAAGAGAGAAATCGGATTTTATCTTAGTTCATGTAATTCCCCGGAATCAACCCGAAACTTCGCAGGTAGGAAATTATTGAAACTGCAAGCCGTTAATTTCTTATAAACTAAACCCTTGACCGCTTTCCCCCGGTTTGCTAGTATCCGTCCCACGAACAATACTGAGTATTCAGAAACTTCATTTCCATCTATCCTGATGTTGGGTGTTTCCCGGTTTTCTTATCCTCTCAATCATGCAGAACGTTAGTCGCAAAACAAGATCCTTTTTGGAGAACTGGCTCGATCTTACGGTTAAAGATTACGTCAAGCACATGCGTAAAGACCAGAATGGAGATTTGTACGGCCTTATTATCGGCGGATTGGAAAAACCTCTTTTAGACATCGTCATCAATGAAACCAACGGGAATCAAACCCAGGCCTCCAATATCCTGGGCATCAACCGCAATACCCTGCGCAAGAAGATCAAAGAACATAAAATTCAATGCCCCAAAAAAACCTAGCTGTCATCATTCTGGCCGCCGGCAAAGGCACCCGGATGAAATCTCCGCTCGCGAAAGTGTTGCAACCTTTATCGGGCAAAACCCTTCTATATTATGTTCTGGAAACCGTCCAGGAGCTTTCCGCCGACCGGGTCAGCGTGGTGGTGGGGTTTCAAGCCGATAAAGTTAAAGCGACTTTCCCCGACCCAAAACTGGAGTTTGTCGAACAAAAGGAGCAGTTGGGGACGGGCCATGCCGCCCAGCAAACGGAATCCTGCTTAAAGGATTTTGAAGGCGATATTCTGGTATTGTGCGGTGACATGCCTTTGATCCGGCCCGCCACTTTAAAAAACCTCATCCAAAAGCATCGGCAGAGCGAAGCCGCCTGCACCCTGTTGACCCTGAAAGATAAAAAGGGAGAAATCAAGGATTTTGGCCGCATTCTGCGGGATGGGAACCAGTCCATCACCGGTATCGTGGAGCACAAGGACGCGACAGAGGAAGAGAAAAAGGTTGAAGAATACAATTCTGGTGTATACTGTTTTGATAAGAGATTGTTTTATAAAGTATTAAGTGGAGTTGGCAATAGCAATTCCCAGAACGAATATTATTTGACCGACACGATCAAATATTTTGTTCAAAACAAGCATTCCGTTCAGTCGGTGCAAACCGATGATTCGGACGAGATTTTCGGAATCAATTCTCCTGAAGATCTAAAAAAAGCAGAGCAACTGTTAAGCTGTTGACAGGTTTACAGTAACAATTTTTGGCCTCACAAAAATTCCAGGATAATTATCTATGAAAGCGGTTATTCTCGCCGGAGGCAAAGCTTCCAAACTGGTTCCTTTTTCCGCGACCCGGCCCATTCCCATGTTACGCCTTGCGGGCCGGACTTTGTTCGATAACTCGATCGATCTTTTGAAAAAATCAGGCGTCAGCGATATTTTTGTGGTTATCGAGCACCAGAAGGAAAAATTGATCCGGCGAATCGGCGAGCACCTCAACAACGGATTGAACCTGCATTACATTGAACAGGGCGAAAGCAAGGGGATAGGCGACGCGATCCTTAAAGTAAAAAACAAAATTTCACCGGGCGAATACTTTCTTCTGATTTACGGCGATACGGTGACAGCCGCAAATATTTTCAGCAAAATTCAGCAATCGTTCCATTCATTCAAATGCCCAGTGGCCTCGATCTGTCTTCCTCCGAGCAATCAGTCCTTCGGAAATGTTTTTTTGAACGCTCACATGAAAATAACCAAGATCATAGAAAAGCCCAAAGGGGATGATTTTGGCAATTACGTTCTTTCGGGGGCCTATATCCTTCCCGAATCCATTTTCAAGACGCTTGAATCGACCGGGGGCTCCATGGAAAAAGCTCTGGAGCAACTGGTGGATAAGGAAGGCCTGATGGCGTCGATGTGGGAAGACGAGTGGCTGGATATTGTTTATCCCTGGGAAATTTTGACGGCCAATAAAATTCTGATGGATTCCTGGAAAAATTCCTCCATAGCCAAGAATGTGGTGATGGAATCCAATGTGACGATTCAGGGGACTGTGAGAATTGAAGACGATGTGGTGATTAAAGCTGGAGCGATTCTAGAAGGGCCTTGTTCGATCGGACGGGGAAGTTATATCGGAAACAATGCACTCATTCGGAGTTACACCTCACTGGGACAGGAGTGCAGCGTGGGTTATGGCGTGGAACTAAAAAACTGTGTGGTATTGGACAATTCCCATATCGGGCGGTTGT
The DNA here is from genome assembly GCA_029261595.1 of Nitrospinaceae bacterium. Taxonomy (GTDB): domain Bacteria; phylum Nitrospinota; class Nitrospinia; order Nitrospinales; family VA-1; genus JADFGI01. Next base: position 74,323 of record JAJDAZ010000040.1, read on the forward strand.
CTTTTATCGGCGACAGTGTGTTGGGTGAACAAGTCGATGTGGGCGCGGGGGTCATGACGGTGAACCGGGCCATCGATTGGGAACCCATCAAAGTTAAAAGCGGCAAAAAGTCTATTGAAACAGGGCGCACCAAGTTAGGCGCTTTTGTTGGAGATAATGTAGTGATCGGTGCGGGCAACACCATTCAACCCGGAACGGTGATTCCTTCAGGGAAAATACTGCCGGCCTCTTATTCAGTTAAAAGTAAATAGAAATATTCTTCGGATACTTACATGTGCGGAATTAGCGGAGTGGTGGGATTGAATAATATTTCGGATGACCTGTATCAAGGCATTCGAAATTTAGAATATCGCGGTTATGATTCTTGCGGCGTGGCTTTGATGAATAAAAAGTCGCTGGTCATCCGGAAAAATATCGGCGGGGTGGAGGAGGTTTTTCGTAAGGAAAGTGTGTTGTCCGTATCCAGCAAGATCGGCATCGCGCACACCCGATGGGCCACGCATGGCACAGTCACCCGGGAAAACACGCACCCATTCACTTCCTGCGACGATAAATTCGCCGTGGTCCACAACGGGATCATCTCCAATTTTCGTCCTCTCAAAGATAAACTGACCCGCGAGGGCCACCAGTTCCATTCGGAAACCGATACCGAAGTTATCCCCCATTTACTCGAAAAATATTACAAGCAGACAAAAAATATCGAGAAAGCGCTTCTCATGGTCATCAACGTATTGGAAGGCACTTTTGCCTTTGCGTTTATATCGACCCTGGCTCCCGGCCAGATTTTTTGCGCGAAACGCGAGTCACCGCTGATGCTGGGAATAGGAGACGAAGCCAAGTATGTCGGCTCCGACTTCAACGCCTTCATCGACCACACGAAAAACGCCGTTATCATTGACGATGGGGAATACGCGATTATTTCCCGCGACAGTTATGTGGTGAAAGATTCCGTGACCGGTCTGGAAATTCAGAAAGACATCACCAAGATCGACTGGGACAGCGAAACCACTAAAAAAGGCGGTTACCCGCATTACATGCTCAAGGAAATTTATGAGCAACCGCAAGTGGTGACCAACGCCCTGGAGCAGGATGACCAATCGCTCGATGAGTTGGCCCAGATGGTTTGTGAAAGTGAAAAAATGTTGCTGGTAGGCGTCGGTACCACTTATTACGTTGCCTCCTACGGGAATTATATATTTTCTTCCTTGGCGGGAGAATTCTGTCCGCCCATCAGCTCGGATGAATTTACCTCACTCGCCAGTGTGGACAAGAAAAGTCTGGTGCTGGCGCTTTCGCAATCGGGTGAAACCTACGACACTCTGACTGCCTTGAAATATGCCAAGGCCCAGGGCTCCAAAACAGCCGCCATTGTCAACGTGATGGGGTCGTCCATCGCCCGTTTTGTGGATAAAACTATTCTTCAGGGTTCCGGTCCGGAAATCTGTGTGATCAGTACCAAGGCCGCGTTGTCGCAGATGTTGATTTTGACTTTGGTCGCCTTGCGGGTGGCGGTGAAGAAAAAAGTCATGACCAAAAAAGTTTTTAATTCGAGCATGGCCGCACTCAATGATCTTCCGGGAATCATTCAAAGTATTTTGAACGAACGATCCGGATTCATCCATCGCATCGCTCACAGCTATTGCAAAACCAAACACTGGTTGTATATGGGACGGGGCATTTATTATCCGATCGCGCTGGAGTCGGCTTTGAAGATGAAAGAAGTGGCCTATGTTCACGCGGAGGGGATGCCTGCGGGGTTTCTCAAACACGGAACGCTGGCGATGATCGACGATGAAATTTTTTCGATCGTCTTCATTCCTCCGAGAGAAGACAAGGCTCTGTATGAAGCAACCATTCACAGCGTCGATGAAATTCGCGCCCGGTCCGGGTTCGTTTTGGGAATCCATTTCGACGAACGCGGAAAAAATAAGGATCTTTTCAGTGAAGAATTGATCCTGCCGAAGGTTCCTCCCTTGATCGCTCCACTCATTCAAATGGTGATTGGGCAATTGTTCTCCTATTTCACCGCCACTAGCCTAAAGCGTAACGTGGACAAACCCCGGTCCCTGGCAAAATCGGTGACTGTCGGCTAGTAAATGACAGGCTGGTCTCTCCTGGACAAGAATTCGCCCCCACGAACAATAAAGAGTTGCTAAGAATATTCCCCGTCTGTTAGAGTTCTTGGTTCCTGAAACTTATCATTCATTCATCTGGGTTTATAAGCCCAATAATAATATTCCCATGAAAACAGTCCCTACAGCTTTGACCATCGCAGGTTCCGACCCAAGCGGCGGAGCCGGTATACAGGCCGACCTTAAAACATTCGCCGCATTAAATGTTTTCGCCCAATCGGTCATCGCCTCCATCACCGTGCAAAATACCTCCGGCGTGAAAGGGGCCTTTCATCTTCCGGTCGATACGGTGGAAGAACAGCTCGGCGCTTTAATGGAGGATAATAAACCGCTGGCAGTAAAAACCGGCATGCTGGGCAATGAAGCTATTGTCGAAGGTGTGGCCCGTCGGCTCAAGCGCGCAAAAATAAAAAAACTCGTGGTCGATCCTGTCATCCGTTCGTCCAGCGGCAAGACCCTGCTGTCCAAAAAGGGAGTCCAGGCGCTCAAGGAAAAGTTGTTGCCGTTGGCGCTGGTGGTCACGCCAAATATAAAGGAAGCGGAAATTCTATCCGGCATTAAAATTGGTAAGCCTGGGGACAGACTGAAAGCGGCCCGCGCCATTCTGAAAACCGGGGTCAAAAGTGTGTTGATCACCGGCGGGCATTTGAAAGGCAAACCGGAGGACTTTTTTTATGATGGTGACTGTCCCTTATTACTGGAATCCGAACGTCTGGGTGACGCCGATCTGCACGGAACCGGATGCGTTCTTTCCGCGGCCATTGCAGGAGGTCTGGCTAAGGGCAAACCTCTGGCTTCTGCGGTGACGGATGCCAAGAAATTCATGGAATACTCTATTCTGGGCGGCGTGTTGTCGGGAAAAGGGCAGGGCAGTGTGGAGCCTCTTGCGGCGCTTTACCAGAACGCCGAGCGTTGGGATCTTTTTCAGCGGGTGTCCCGTGCTGTGGAAATTTTAAAGGATGAAAAAATCGGTCATCTCATCCCGGAAGTGCAATCCAATCTGGGAGTGGGACTGAAAGACGCCAGGACGCATCAGGATGTCATGGGATTTCACGGTCGTATCGTGAAGCACGGAGAAAACATCGTCACCCTTTCGCCGCCGATGTTTGGCGGATCGAAGCATGTCGCCAATATTGTTTTAACGGCGATGCGTTACAACCCGGAAAAACGAGCGGTGATGAACATCAAATACACCCCGGAACTACTGAAAATTTGTCAGCGTTTAAAATTCAAGATGGCCACCTTTGACCGCGCAGATGAACCCAAAAAGGTGAGAACAAAGGAAGGTTCGTCCCTGGAATGGGGAACCGATACCGCGATCAAGGGGTGCGGGTTCGTTCCCGACATCATTTACGATATTGGCGGTTTTGGAAAAGAAGAAATGATCCGCGTGATTGCCGACGATATCGAGTCCCTGGTGGATAAAATTTTAAAAATCCACCGTTTGTGTAAATAGGACTAACAACTAAAAGGCTGGGAAGCGATATTTTCTTAAGTTTTTTCAGAGCGGACAACGACCCGCCCGGCAAATATTTTTCATCGTTGTTTATTCGGGCTCAATTGCCGTTCCCTTGATCTATAGCAAGGTTTGATCGATCAGAATATTGGATTTGTCCCGCAGGTTCTTGATCCAGTCATTGAACACCGTTGTGGATTTTTGTCTTTTCAGCCGTGCGGAAATTGTGTCGAGCTGTTCCTTGGTGGGTTCCCCCGCATTTTTTCGATCCTTAAGCTGTATCAGAAAATGCTTTCTGAATGCCGTTTCGGATGCGGTTTGTTCTTTTTCCAGGGGGAAAACCTTGTCTTTGATATTCTGAAAATCTCCAACACCCGGAATGGAATCCGCCCGGCTGAAAAAGGGCGTGTGTTGAATATCCATTTTTAGCTCTTCGGCGATTTTTTTCAGATTTTTTCCACTTTCCAGTTTGTCCGCCAGTTCCTTGAACTTACCGGACGTGAGTTTTTTGCTGGCGGCCTTTTTGGCTTTTTCCTCAACCTCTTTACGTACGCTTTCCAGGTCCGGAACGTAGGCGGCCTTTCTTTCTTTGATTTTGAGGATGAAAGATGCCTCAAACGTGTGAATTGGGTCACTGACCTGATCATCCGCCAAAGTAAATGCGGCATTGAAAAACTCCGGTGCGGACCCGACCTCGGTGATCACGTGCTTTTGCCGGCTGATCAAATCCGAGGTTTTGACCTCGGCTTTTTGTTCCGCTGCCGCATCAGAAAAGCTGCTTCCCTTTTGCGTGGATTTGTAAATTCGCTTGACGATGCGGCGGGCCTTTTGCCGGGCCTTGGTTTCCTTGATGGATTTAATCACCGCGTCTTTGACTTCAACAAGCGATTTGACTCTGGCATCGGTTTTTTTGTCGAGTCGGATGACATGGTAGCCAAAGGGGGACTTGACCGGTTCGCTGATTTTCCCTGCTTCCAGTTTCTCCAGGGCCGCTTCGAATTCGGGGACCATGGTCCCTTCCGGGAATTCGCCCAAACTGCCGCCTTTACCACCAGAGGAGGGGTCGTCGGATAATTGCTCAGCCAGTTTTGCAAAGTCCGCTCCCTCGTTGATTTTCTTCAGAGTCTCTTCGGCCTCCTGTTTGGCGGCGTCTTCCGAAGCTTTTTGCCTCTCCGCGTCGGTGGCCGCTTCATCTATTTTTGCGGGTTCCAATTGGAATAGGATGTGACTGGCGGCGTATGTTTTTTCGACCCGGAAAGTGGCGATTTTGGAATCATAATATTCCTGGATGTCTTCCTCGTTGGGCGTGATGGACTCTTCAAAGTCTTTAGGGTTCACTTTGACATAATCCACTTTGATCTGGTCGGGAATTTCAAACTGGGCCTTGTTCTTATCGTAAAAACTTTTCAGATCCGTTTCATTGACCGGTTGTTTGGTCTCAAAATGGTCCTCGGAAAAGGAGACGTAATCGAACTTCACCGATTCTTCCTCCATCTTGAAAGCGTCCAGGACCTCGGACTTGGACACCAGCGTGTTTCCCGTGATCATTTTTTCAAGTTTATTCATTCTCAACGCTTCGCGCTGGCCATCTTCAAAATCCAGATGGGTCAGGCGATTGAACTGAATGTAGTTATCGTAATAAGTTTTGTTGAATTTATTATCCTTTTGAAACGCGGGAAAGTTTTGAATGTGGGTCACCAGTTCCTCGTCGCTCACCTTGATGTTGAGGTTGTCCGATTCCAGGAGCAGGAGTTTTCTATGGATGAGCGCATCGAGTGCCTGTGTTTTTAAATCGAGCCGCTGAATGAGATCATCCGAGAACTGGCCTTTGAACTGGTCGCGGTAAAAACTGATCAGGTTGTTGAAGGTTTTATCGTATTCGCTGTATGGAATCTCAACCCCTTCCACAGTGGCGACCACGCCTCCGCGCGAGCCTGGCGCTCCGCCCATTCCCCAGGAATAAAAAATTGTGCCCACAAAGGCAAATATGATCAGCCACAGAACGGTCTTGACCATCCAGGAATCGGCGTGCTGCCGGATAAGATTCAGCATTCAATGCTCTCCCCTAAGAGTGTAAATCGGAAATGAAACCCTTTACTATATTAAAAAAAACAGACCCTTCGCAACCAATAATTTATTTTGAATCATCCGCTATTTTAAAGGTCGGCGAAAGAAAACCCCGGCATGAATCGATGGAGGCAAGCAAAAAGGAGCCGATTTACACCCCTTTATTTGCCTTGCAATTTTTTCGGTACCTTGATATAAAAGAAAAGTCATGAAAAACAATAAGTTATAATGGCTTGCGCTATTTTTTCATAGGGGAGACATTTGTTCAACTTTTTTTGGGATTTATTTTCAAATGATCTGGCAATAGATCTGGGGACAGCCAACACCCTCATTAATGCCCGTGGTGAAGGGATTGTTTTACGGGAACCTTCCGTGGTCGCCTTGAACAGCCAGACCAACGAGGTGCAGGCGGTGGGAATGGAAGCCAAACAGATGCTGGGCCGTGCGCCCGGAAGCATCGTCGCCATTCGTCCCATGAAAGACGGGGTCATCGCCCATTTTGAAGTGACGGAAAAAATGATCCGGCACTTCATTCAAAAAGTTCATAATAACCGCAAAACCCTGGTCCGGCCGCGCGTGGTGATTGCTGTTCCTTCGGGAATCACCCAGGTGGAAAAACGCGCCGTCCGCGATTCTGCGGAATCGGCAGGGGCCCGGGAAGTGTTTTTGATCGACGAGCCCATGGCCGCGGCCATTGGTGTGGGTCTGCCGGTCCAGGACCCGACAGGAAACATGATCATCGATATAGGAGGCGGAACGACGGAAGTTGCCATCATCTCCATGTCGGGGATCGTTTACAGCAAATCCATTCGGATTGCCGGCGATGAAATGGACGAATCCATCGTCAATTATATCAAGCGCAAATACAACCTGTTGGTTGGCGAGCGGACGGCAGAAGAGGTTAAAATAAGCATCGGGTCGGCCTATCCCATGGAAAAACCGATGACGATGGAAGTCAAAGGTCGGGATCTGGTCGCTGGCATTCCCAAAACTCTGGTGATTTCCGATGAGGAAGTGCGGGAAGCGCTGGCAGAAACCTTTGGCACGATTGTAGAGGCGGTGAAAATCGCTTTGGAACGCACGCCCCCCGAACTGGCGGCTGATATCGTCGATAAAGGCGTGGTGGTCGCAGGCGGAGGTTCCTTGATCAAGGGCCTGGATACCCTGTTGAAAGAAGCCACCGGTTTGCCCATCACTCTGGCGGAAGATCCTCTTTCTGCTGTGGCCATGGGAGCTGGGGTGGTATTGAAGGACTCTAAACTCCTCAAAAAAGTCGCTTTGTAGGCTGTGCCCAGAAAGGGAATCAAAGGCAAACGATTAATCACGCTACTTTCAGTGCTGATCCTGGTTTCCTTGATCCTGATGACCATAAACATCAAGCGCGACCAGAGCCCTCTTTTTTTTGAATCCCTGGTAGTCACCATAATTTCCCCCGTTCAGGCAGTTTTTACCCAGGTCGTTTCCTCCATTTCGGGGGTATTTGATCATTATTTTTTTGTTATCAATTCTGCCCTGGAAAATAATGAACTGAGAAAACAAGTGAACCAGCTGGCTTATGAAAAAAATGAATTGATCGAACGCTTGAAGCGCCAGGAGCGGGCCGCAAGGTTGATTCCCGATGAAACCCCCCAGTCCAAGAAATTGACGGTCGCCACAGTGGTTGGCAGGGATGCAACCCAATGGTCCAAAGTCGTGTTTATTGATAAAGGATCGAACCAGGGTGTAGAGGAAAACCTGGCCGTCATGACCAACGCCGGCGTGATCGGTCACGTGATTCAATCCACCGGAACGTCCTCCAAGGTTTTGTTGATCACCGACAGTCGAAGCGCGGTGGATTCCTTGTTCCAGGATTCGCGTGTGACCGGAGTGGTGGTGGGAACGGGGGAGAGTACCGTCAAAATGAAATATGTGCCGAAGAATGCCAAGGTGGAGGTTGGCGATTCCATTCTGTCCTCTGGATTGGGAGGAACGTTTCCAAAGGGCATGAGGATTGGAGCGGTCAGCCGAATCATCAAAAAGAAACAAGGACTCTTCCAGGATATTACGGTGGACCCCAGCGCCGATTTTTCACGTCTTGAAGAAGTGTTGGTTCTCATGCCTTAAACCATTCTCGTATATGTTCTTCCTGATACAGTTCCTAATATTGGTGGTGCTATTCTCCGCTCAAACCACCTTCCTGGAAAAAATTTCCATTGTCGGCATCACCCCCGACCTGGCGTTGATTTTTGTGGTGTTTTGCGGGATTAATTTTAAGGGGAGCCGTGGAATAGGAATGGGTTTCACCGTGGGATTGGTCCAGGATTGCCTGTCCGGGGGGCTTCTCGGGGTCAATACCCTTTCCAAAAGTTTGATTTCCTTTTTCTTTTCGACCCTGAAAGACAAATTAATAGTCGAGGGCATGTTTCCCATCTTCCTGTTCACCATTGCCGCTTCCCTGTTGGATGGAATCATTTTCTACCTGGTGCTGGTCACTTTGTTTAAAGGCGAGGTCCCGGGAAGTTTTCTGTTTTCATCTTTGCCCATCTATGCGATATACAATGGTTGTGTTGGCCCGGTTTTATTTTACTTTCTGGATTTAAATAAAAAATGGGTGATCCGTAAATTTCCCAACCCTTATTTGCGGCAGTCATGAGCTTATTTCGATACAGCACCAGTGATTCGGAAACTGTCCGGAAAAAAATAAAGATTTTTGTTATCCTGACAATTTTCTCGTTTTTGTGTCTTTGGATGCGTGTGTGGTACCTGCAGATATTGAAGGGCCAGCATTTTCAGGAACAATCGGAAAACAACCGGGTTCGGTTGGTTTCCCTGCCTGCCTTCCGGGGCACCATCAAGGACCGCAACGACGAAACACTGGTCAGTATCCGCCCCGCCTTCAACCTCTATGTCACCCCTGAAGACGCCAGAGACTTAAGCGAAACTCTGGATTGGTTACAAAAAATAATCGATTTTGACAAACAACAAGTGTTTCAGAAGATCAGGGAGACCCGGTCCTTCAAACCGGTGCTGATCAAAAGGGATATCCAGCGCGAAGCCGTGGCGATTGTGGAAGAAAGTAAAATGCGGCTTCCCGGCATCGAGATCAAGGTGGAGCCTCTCAGAAATTACGTCCATGGCAAACTGGCGTCGCACGTTCTGGGGTATCTGGGAGAAATTTCCAAAGACAAGCTGGCGAGTCTGGATGATCCCAGTTATGGACAGGGAGATTTTATCGGCAAAAACGGGCTGGAAGTCATTTATGAAACCCTCCTGCGCGGGAGAAAAGGTTACAAGGAAGTGGAAGTCGATGTTTCAGGCAGAGAATTAAAGACCTTACGCAAACTCCCGCCCAAAAGCGGCAATACCCTGACACTGACCCTGGACCTCAGAGTGCAAAAAGTTCTGGAAGAAGCGATGACCGGCACTCCGAAAGATCCCATTTCCGGGTCCGTCGTCATGATGAAAGTTCATACCGGGGAAATCATCGCGATTGCCAGCGCCCCCACATTTGACGCCAACCTGTTTGCCGCAGGAATTTCCAGAGAACACTGGAACAAACTCATGCAGGATAAACTGCGTCCCCTGCAACACCGGACCATCAGCGGCCAGTATCCCCCCGGCTCGACCTACAAAATCGTGACCGCCCTTGCCGGGCTGGAAGAAAACATAATCACCCCCGACACCACCATCTATTGTCCCGGCCATTACCGATTGGGGCGCGGCAGGTACCGCTGCTGGAAACGCGGCGGGCACGGCTCCATGAACCTGCACAAAGCCCTGGTGCAATCCTGCGACGTGTATTTTTACACCATAGGGAACAAACTGGGCATCGACAAAATTCATGAATACGCCAAAGAGCTCGGCCTCGGCGATCACACCGGCATCCAACTCCTGGGGGAAAAGCGCGGGCTCATCCCCAGCACCCAATGGAAGATGGAAAACCGCAAGCAGGCCTGGCTGTTGGGCGAGACCATCTCCGCATCCATCGGCCAGGGCTACAACCTGGTGACGCCCCTCCAGCAAGCCCGGTTCATGGCCACCGTCGCCAATGGAGGCGTCAACCTGAAACCGTTGCTGGTGAAAAAAATCGTCGATCCCGATGGAAAGTTGATCAAGGAGTTTTATCCAGATGTGCAACACAAAACCCATATCAAACGGGAAAATCTGCAACTGGTCCGGGAGGCCCTGTTGGGAGTGGTCAACGAGCCCAGAGGAACCGGCAGGCGGGCTCGCCTCAAGGGTATGGACATCAAAGTATCCGGAAAAACCGGAACCGCGCAGGTGGTGAAATTGAAGGCGACCAAAGACATCGAGGAAGAAGATAAAATCCCCTACCAGTTTCGCGACCACGCCTGGTTTGTCGCGTTCGCACCCTACGAGAAGCCCGAAGTCGCCGTCTCCGTTCTCGTGGAACATGGCGGTCACGGCGGAGCCGCCGCCGCGCCCGTGGCACAAAAAATATTACAAAAATATTTTGAACTCTATCCGCCCTTTGAATCGGTGGAAAAAGCCGAAGCGGAAACCACTTCCGGCAGTGGGGAGGTGAATGAAGTGAAGGTGAGTGAACCGAAGGTGAAGAAACCGGTGGAACTGCCGTCCGCTAACTGACGACGATGTCCACACTCGCTTCCTTGTAAAAAGATGACTCCCGAAAAACAATTCAGGTTAAATTTATGAAACTGCCCGGGTCCAAAGGAGAACATCGCCTACAAAAAGAACTCGACACCACCAAAAAGGCGCTGGCATTCTACAACAAGCAAATGCTGGATCACCTCAATTCGACCATGCGCGAATTCCTTGCCGACCAGGAAATCGTTTTTATCGCCACATCCGATGCAAAGGGCGAATGCGACTGTTCGTTCCGCACCGGGCCGCCCGGTTGGGTCCGCGTCATCAATGAAAAAACCCTGGCCTATCCCGAATACCGGGGCAATGGCGTCTTTGCCAGTATGGGCAATATCATGGAGAACCCGCATATCGGCATGATCTTCGTCGATTTTTATGACAGCACCGTGGGTCTGCATGTCAATGGCAAGGCCAGGGTTTTCAAGGATCAAAAAATGCTAAAAAGCGGGCTGTTCCCGGACGATTTCCAAAAAGGCGTCCCGAAAAGAGGCGGCCTGAAAGCCGAAGCCTGGGTGATCGTCGAAATCGAAGAAGCCTATATTCATTGTTCCAAACACATACCCCTGCTCAAAAAAATGAACAAGGAAATCCATTGGGGATCAGAAAAAGTAGCTCATAAAGGCGGCGATAAATTCAAAGCCAAAAACTCCCCCCGGCCCTGGGGCAAGGCTAAGTAGATAGGACTGACTTATTGCCGTGAATTGATAAGAGGGTGTTACTAAGCAGAAATCGTCCCCTATCATGCCGACAAGGGAAGTGAAGGGGATGGGTTGCCGCAAATTTTCAATGTTGGAAATCAACCAAAAGTTAATTTCTTTTCAGAGCAACCTTAACTTAAGAAACTCCTCACCGTTCTCTTTTTTTTCTTCAAACTGTTCCGGTAAACTAACTAACCCGAATACTAAACTTTCAATTTCATCAACAGGAATTTTTAATTGAAAAGCTATATCTTTTTTGGTAATCCGATCATTCCATAAGTCTGTAAAAACTTTTTTCCATACGGTAGAAACTTCTCGGTCTATTTCATTTGGCTCTTTAGTCCGATATCCATAACTACTTAGTTGAATACATAAGGTACGATAATTTCTTTTAGAAATGATTCCAAGTTTTCTTAACCTATATGTAAGGGCCATAACTGATACCCTCCATCTTTTTTTTGCATAAATCAATTGATCAATCGAAGTAATACAGGGAATTTTTGCAAGAATATCTGCTTCAGGCATGAGGAATGATGAAGCAAAATCATTTGCTTCAATTTCAACCTGCCTTCCTTGTTTAGGCCCCCCGTGTTTATGTAAAACTAAATGCCCTAACTCATGCGCGGCATCAAAACGACTATGTTCAGCTGTTTTAAAAGTATTTAAAAAAATAAATGGAACATTTTTTCTCCAACAAGAGAAGGCATCTACATTTTTTGTGTTTTCTGATAAAGAGTATACCCGTAGTCCTTTGGATTCTAAAAGCTGAACCATATTTCCAATTGGCTGTTCACCCAAGTACCAATGTTGTCGTAAAATTCTGGCAGCTACAGCCGGTTCGCTTTCTTGCCCTAAATCCAATAGGTCAGGCTCCGGTAACTCAAAACGTTCAGACACCCAATCCGAAAGTAAATATGCTAGTGATCCAGCTGCTAAAGCCGCATCTCTCTCTTTAGCGGTCATTGCAACCATACTTCTAAAACTGGCTGAGCCCTTATCTAACTCATCCAAATCATTTCCAAAAAAGAAGTCCTTAGGATATTTGAGGGCAGTAGCAATTTTTTCGATTGTTTCCTTTTTGGGAATATTGTCTCCTCTTTCGATTCTAGTTATTTGAACCGGAGTTACTCCCACTAACTCTGCAAGTGCTTTACTTGTTAGCCTACATCTCTTCCTTATCAGGCTGAATTTTTTATGGCTAAACATCGACATCCTAATCCTATTTTCGTGCAATATTAACTTCAAATTCCTTAAAATCACCATCATCACCATCATCCAAATTTGACAATGAAAATTCAGGAAGATCTCCATCTCCATCTTGGAGGATAGAAATTCTTTTCAAAAATCCAGAAAACTGACCACATTCCACAGATTTTGGAAGGGACAACTCTGCTGAAACAACACCTTGGTTTACAGATACACATAAATACCACGCTGAAATTTTATTTGCAGGCATTGCAAGACTTAATTCTTTCTCAGAAAACATAATCATTTGATTTCCAGCAACAGTCCGCTCAGATCCAGGGCCCTTATTAGACCTGGCTCTTGGTTCCCAATTCTTTTCGGATGCACGATCAACATTCTGAAAAATTATTTTAATTGTTTTTTTTGAATTTACTATAGACTCTACAGAATCTTTTCTATCGATTTGCCACTCTTGGGGACGAAGGATTTCCCTAAGAGACCTTATCCCCGCAAAATATGCTAACGACCCTGGGGCATTTGCTGCATCATTATCGGTACAACTATTTCGAGCCAATACAGCATCGTGGACTACCTTAATCAAATCTGAACGAACTAAACCCATTTTTTTCAATATCTTATTAACTTCATTACTGTCTTCTAATATCCTTGCCGGTTCCATAAGGCACCTCGAACGTTAATATTTTAGTAAATTTTTACACAAAAAATTAACGTGGTCAAGCTATTCTAGTAAAAAAATTTCGATTATCCGAAAAAAATGGTGAGATGTCGGCTTTTAACCTCAAGCCGAAATCATCAGATCCTTTTCCCGCAGGCGCTTGATCCGGTCGCGCAGTTCGGCGGCTTTTTCAAACTCCAGATTCTTGGCGGCGACATACATTTGTTTTTCCAGCTTGGCGATGAGTTTCAGCGGATTCTTCGCCGCGTTGTATTCTTCCTCTTCTTCCGCCACCATCAAGGACGCGATTTCAAACTTTTCATGGTTGGACATGGCTTCCCCGATGGCCTTCTGGATGGATACCGGGCTGATGTTGTGTTTCTCGTTGTATTCCTTTTGAATGGTCCGCCGTCGGTCCATCTCTTTGATCGCCGCCTGCATGGAGCGGGTCACGTTGTCGGCGTACATGATGACTTTCCCTTCGAGGTTCCGCGCCGCCCGTCCCGACGTTTGGATCAACGAGGTGGTCGAGCGCAAAAACCCTTCCTTGTCCGCGTCGAGAATAGCGACCAGAGAAACTTCCGGGATGTCCAGCCCTTCGCGTAGCAGGTTGATGCCGATCAACGCGTCGAATTCCCCCAGCCTCAATTCGCGGATGATCTGCGTCCGTTCCAGAGTCACGATGTCGGAATGCAGGTATTTGACCCTGAGGCCCATTTCGGCATAATGTTCCGCCAGGTCTTCGGAAAACCGTTTGGTGAGCGTGGTGATCAACGTGCGCTCGTTCCGTTCCGCCCGTATTTTGACTTCATGATAGAGGTCGTCTACCTGTCCCTCGACCGGTTTTATTTCCACTTCGGGATCGACCAGGCCCGTGGGCCGGACAATCAACTCCACCACTTTATTCTCGGATTGCTCGATCTCATAAGGCCCCGGCGTGGCGGAGACATAGGTGATGTTGTTGACATGGTCATCGAACTCCGGGAATTGCAGGGGCCGGTTGTCAAACGCCGATGGCAGACGGAACCCGTAGCGGATGAGGGTTTCCTTGCGTGCGCGGTCGCCCTTATACATCCCGTTCAGTTGCGGCAGGGTCACGTGGCTTTCGTCGATGACGAACAGCGAGTCGTCCGGGAAATAATCGAGCAGGGTGGGGGGCGGTTCCCCGGCGGGGCGGTCCATCAGGTGACGCGAGTAATTCTCGATGCCCTGGCAATAGCCCACTTCCTTTATCATTTCCAGATCGAACATCGTCCTCTGCTCGATGCGTTGCGCTTCGATCAACAGGTTCTGGCTTTCGAACCAGGCGATGCGTTCCAGCAGTTCTTCGCGGATGGCGGCCATGGCTTTATTCAAAAGTTCCTTGGGCGTCGCGTAATGGCTGGCGGGATAAATGGCGATCCGGTCCAGCTCGCGGATGGCCTTGCCGGTCAGGGGATCGAACGCCAGGATGCGGTCGATCTGGTCGCCGAAAAACTCGATGCGCACCGCTTCGTTGCGTTCGTACACCGGCAGAACTTCCACCACGTCGCCTCGCACCCTGAATGTCCCGCGCTGAAAATCCACGTCGTTGCGTTTGTACTGGATGTCCACCAGCTTTTTCAACACCTGTTCCCGGTCGATGGTCATCCCCGTTTCCACGAACACCAGCATGCCGTGATAGGCTTCCGGCGAACCCAGCCCGTAAATGCAGGACACGCTGGCGACGATCACCACGTCCCGGCGCTCGAACAGGGAATGCGTCGCGGCGTGGCGCATTTTGTCGATTTCGTCATTGATGGACGCGTCTTTCTCGATATAGGTGTCGGTATTGGCGAGATACGCTTCCGGCTGGTAATAGTCGTAATAGCTGACGAAGTAACCCACCGCGTTATCGGGGAAAAAGGCTTTGAACTCGCTGTACAGCTGGGCCGCCAGGGTTTTGTTGTGCGCCAGGACCAGCGTTGGTTTCTGTAACTTCTGGATCACGTTGGCGATGGTGTAGGTCTTCCCGGAGCCAGTGACGCCCAGCAGGGTCTGGCGATTGTTCTCATTCTGGCAGTTGTTGATGAGTTGTTCGATCGCCTTCGGCTGGTCGCCAGCGGGTTGAAATTCAGCCTGGAGTTTGAATGGGGTCATGGCAAATAAGGGTCAAAAAAAAGTCAATAAATAGTGATTTTAAAATAGCACAGTTTTTATGTTAAATTAAAGGGCTTGGCCAGCGTGACGCTGGACCCAATATTAGCTTTCGATGAGTTTTGGAGGAAAAGAGTTCTCAATAAAATCCCCCTAACCCCCTTTAAAAATGAGGGATCGGTTTCTCCCCCGTCACTGAAGTACCCCTGCGGGGCATGAAGGTAAAGGTTGAATATCACATACCCCTGGGGGGCATGAGAGCTAATGTAAAATATCACAAGGGCCGGGGGGATTTACACATCCAGCATCAACGAGGATCACTGTCCTTATGCAAAGATCTACTCCGCTTAGTGGGGTAATAATGAAAGGCATTTTGTGGAAGCAAACGAAGAAATAATCAAAACCATTCCCATCGGTGAATCGACATTGACGTTGATTGGCACGGCGCATGTGTCCAAACAGAGCGTTGAGCTGGTGGAAGAACATATTGAGAGCGGAAAATACGATTGCGTCGCGGTCGAGTTATGCCAGCCGCGGTTTGAAAACCTGACCAAGCGATCGTGGTGGAAGAACATGGACATCTACCAGGTTTTTCGGCAGAAAAAGGCCACCCTGTTGCTGGTCAACCTGGCGCTTTCCGCTTATCAGAAGCGATTGGCGGAGAAAGTCGGGATCGAAGCCGGGCAGGAAATGATCCGGGCCATCGAATTGTCCAAAGAAAAGGAACTCCGGCTGGAAGTGATCGACCGCAATATCACCACAACGCTACAACGAGTGGTCACCCGCGTTTCCTTCTGGCAAAAGCTGAAGATTTTCTCCGGCCTGGTGGCGGGAATATTTGTCGGCGAGGAAGTGAGCGAAAAGCAGATCGAAGAGCTTAAAAGGGGAGACATGCTACAGACCGTGGTCGAGGAATTCGGCGAGTCCCTGCCGGAGTTCAAGGAAGTGCTGATCGACGAGCGGGATCAATATATGGTTGGGAGGTTGATTCAACTGGCAAAGTCGGCTGACGCGCCGAAAAACATCGTCGCCTTTGTGGGCGCAGGTCACCTCATCGGCATGGTGCCGGGGTTTGATAATCCGCCGGATGAAAACCGATTGAGCGAGCTGGACAAAACCCCACCGCCCAGCCGGACAGGGTATTACGTGGGCTGGGGCATTTGTATATTCATCCTCAGCATGTTTGCCGTGGGTTATAGCAAGTCGCCGGAACTGGGGTTGCAACTGGTGATCACCTGGGTGGTGATCAACGGCGGATTCAGCGCCCTGGGCGCGGCCATTGGCCTTGCGCATCCCTTGTCCATTTTGACGGCTTTTCTGGCCGCTCCCTTGACCTCGCTGAATCCCACGATAGGCGCAGGAATGGTGGTCGGTCTGGTGGAATCGTATCTGCGCAAGCCCAAAGTGAGCGATTTTGAATCCTTGCGCGAAGACATCGGATTGATGAAAAAGTGGTGGAAAAACCGCGTGGTGCGGGTTCTGATGATTTTCTTCTTCGCCAATCTGGGCTCTGCAGTCGGGACGTATGTCGCCGGAGCGTCGATCGTGACCCAGATTTTCAAGTGACCGGACATGGACGATTCCCCCAAAAAAATCGCGGTCACGCCGCCGGCGTTTTGCAAGTCGGACCTGCACAGGGACGAGTTGACCCGGTGGTTCCCCAATACCACCTTCAATGAGAAAGACCGTTATCTCACCGGGCTGGAGCTGATAGACTTTTTGCAGGACGCCCAAGGCGCTATCATAGGCCGGGACCCGGTCAATGAAAACGTTTTAAAGTCCCTGCCGAGTCTCAAGATCATTGCCAAATACGGCGTGGGTCTGGACAATATCGATCAGGAAGCCCTGGACCGACACAGAGTGAAATTCGGTTGGACCGCAGGCGTCAACAGCCTTTCGGTCGCGGAATTGACGTTGGGTTTCATGATCGGGCTTTGTCATAACACGTTCTCTAAAGGATTCGCCTTAAAGAAGAATCAATGGCATAAGGACGGCGGCATTCAGTTGACGGGAAAAACCGTGGGCGTTATCGGGTGCGGCCATGTGGGGTCGGAAGTGGTTCGCCTTCTGGCTCCATTCAAGTGCCGCGTTCTGGTGCGAGACATCGTCGATAAGAGCCAGTTTTGCCAGGATCATGTGGCGGCAGTAGCCAGCCTCGACCAAGTGATCGAACAATCGGATATCCTCACCCTGCATATTCCACTGACAGATCTCACCCTCAATTTAATCAATGAAACTGTGTTGAGTCGCATGAAACCGACTGCATTTTTGATCAACACCAGCCGGGGCGAGGTGGTTAATCAGCCCGCGCTGAAAATGAGTTTGTTGAAGGATATGATTGCAGGCGCTGCGCTGGATGTGTTCTCCCAGGAACCTCCGACCGATACGAAATTTCTCTCCCTCCCCAACCTGATGGTGACGCCGCATCTGGGCGGCAACTCTTTGGAAGCGGTAGACGCCATGGGTCGGTCCGCTATTGAACACCTAAAAAAGTTCTTCATGAAGTCATAATTTTACTACAATTTTTACCGCTTTACGGACCTCCTGCTTTTCTCACCTGAGTTATTACCCGCCTCTCCAACCGCCGGTTTGCCCCAGATTGAAATAATATCAAAATTTAAAATTTTCAGGATATCCTAATAAAATTAGGATTAGGGAATTAAATTGCATTGTTTTTTAATATAATTATGTTATTATTTAAAATAATTACTGTATTCCGAATAAAAAATTTAAGGTATAGGGAATTAATTTTATCAAAAGTTATGGTCAAGGCCAGTGGTTTAAACCATTTTGGTTTAACCGGAAACTATCATGAGCCTCATAAAAGATGAAAAAGGAGAAGAATGATGTTCAATTTCTTTAATGATCTTAAAGTAGGGATGAAAATTGGTATGGGATTCGCCCTCATGGCTTTGGTCCTTTTCATAACTATTGTAATTACAATGTTTCAGACAGGAAAAACAGCGAAATTGACCGATCAAGTGGTTGATTTACGTGTCCCCACAGCCCAGTCCAGCCTCATGATGATGAACGGGATGAATCATTCCCTGGCCGCTCTGCGTGGATGGATGTTGCTGGGTAAAGATAAATTCAAAGTTGAAAGAGCCGTAGCCTGGTCGGAGGAAATTGACCCTTTCCTGAAAAAAATGAAGGAATTTTCAGTTAATTGGACCGATCCCGCAAATATTGAGAAATTAAAGGTCATCGAAGCAAAGTTGGAGGATTTCCGTCGGTATCAAAAGGAAATTGAAGACATTGCCAACACTTCGGAGAATCGTCCGGCTCTCAAAATCCTGCTTCAGGAAGCGGCCCCTCAGGCAGATATTTTGGTCAGTAATATCACAAAGATCATAGACATCGAAGCGACATTGGCAACAACCCCGGAAAGAAAAGCCTTGCTCGGAATGATGGCCGATATTCGTGGTACGACCGCCCGCGCCCTGGCTAATATCCGTGCCTTTCTACTTTCGGGTGACCCCAAGTTTAAAGACCGTTTCAATTCGATGTGGAAGAAAAACATAAAAAGATTCGGCGACTTGTCGAGCCACTCTGCCAATTTAAATTCAAAGCAATTGGCACTCTTTGAAGAATTCACTAAGGCCAGAGAAATATTTTCCATTTTGCCGGATCGGATGTTCGAGATTCGTGGGGGTAAAGAATGGAATCAGGCCAACACGTGGTTAGGGAGCAAGGCAGCGCCGACGGCGTTTGCCATCAAGGAACAGCTCAATAGCATGATAGCCAGCCAAAAGGATCTGCTTGCAGGGGACATGGTTGAATCCAAAAATCTATCGAGTTTCCTAAATAATTTACTTTGGATATTGCTGTTGGTGGGTGTTGTGTCCTGTGCCATTTTAGGTTTTTATATCACCCGCGCAGTCAGCCAGCCGGTGGCGAAAATTGCATTGGTGGCAAAAGAATTGGTAGCAGGAAACCTGAAACAAGAGCATCTTGAAATTGTTTCCAAAGATGAGTTGGGCCTGCTGGGGGATGTATTTAATCAGATGTTGGATCAGCTAAAGAATTATATAAACAACGCGGAGGAGATTTTAACAGGAAAACGAAAATCGCTCAGCGCGGGTTTCGAAGGAGAGTTTGAGTCCTCCTTGCAAAGAATGCTGGAACAGGCTGAGGAAAAGAAGGAAATGCAGAAACGTGAACAACAGAAGGCCCAAGAACTGCAAGAGAAGGTAGACAGCATACTGGTTGTGGTGGATGCGGCAACTGAGGGCGACCTCACTAAGGAGATCACAGTTCATGGAGAGGACACCATTGGACGATTGGGTGAGGGTCTGTCAAAATTCTTTAGTAATCTCCAGGATATTATTGGCAAGATTGGAAAAACCGCCATCACGGTAGGGTCTTCCGCCGAGGAACTTTCTTCGACCAGTCAGATACTGGCCGGCGGCGCTGAAGAAACCTCCGCCCAAGCCAATGTCGTTTCGGTGGCTTCAGAGCAGGTTAACTCTAATGTTCATACCGTCGCTTCTGGAACGGAAGAAATGACCACCAGTATCAAGGAAATCTCTCAAAGCGCGACGGAAGCGGCCAGAGTCGCGGGATCAGCAGTTGAAGTCGCTGAGAAAACAAACGCTACAGTATCAAAACTTGGAGACAGTTCTGAGGAGATCGGTCAGGTGATTAAGGTGATTACCTCTATCGCGGAACAAACCAATCTTCTGGCCCTCAATGCGACTATCGAAGCGGCACGGGCCGGGGAAGCGGGAAAAGGTTTTGCCGTGGTCGCGAATGAGGTCAAAGAACTTGCCAATCAAACGGCCAAGGCAACTGAAGATATCAGTGAAAAAATTCAAACCATTCAGACAGACACCAAAAATTCGGTGGATGCGATTGGTGAGATTGCCGCAGTCATTAACAACATCAACGATATCTCCAACACCATTGCTGGCGCCGTGGAAGAACAGACGGCAACCACCAATGAGATCAGCCGAAACGTCAACGATGCGGCCAAGGGCACCACGGAAATTGCGGATAATATCACCGGTGTTGCCGAGGCGGCAAAACAAACCACTCAGGCGGCCAATGATTCTCAAACCGCAGCTACGGAGCTTTCCAAAATGGCGTCCGACCTGCAGGGGATCGTCAGGCAGTTTACTTTGTTAGAAACTAAAGAGGTGAGTAAAAAAAAAGCCTCTATGAGCGAATAGGGGGCAAGGAAGCCGTCAAAGCCGCCGTGGATGTCTTTTACGAAAAGGTGATGATGGACCCTGAGCTAAAACCATTTTTTGCCGGAGTGGATTTGGTTCGGCAGAAAAACAAGCAGAAAGATTTTTTAACGTTTGCGTTTGGAGGGGCCCCGCACTATTCCGGAAAAAACCTGCGCGAGGCTCACCGACGATTGGTTGAAAAGGGAATGAATGCGCTTCACTTCGAGGCGGTGGTGAATCATCTGGGTAGTACCTTGAAGGAATTGAATGTTTCCGATGAATTGATCCAGGAAGCGGCGAGGATAGCTAAATCGACCAGGAACGATGTTCTGAACCAGTAACACCGTTTAGCATTATTTAAATGGAGAAAAATGGGCTCAATTGTCCGGGTACTCATAGCAGAAGATGAATCCAAGTCTTTTGAGATTCTAAAGCGGGTTTTAGAAAAGAATAACTGGATTGTGGACAGCGCAATCAATGGCGAGGAGGCCTTAAAGTTACTTGAGGAATCGTCATACGATGTTTTGCTCACCGATCTGAACATGCCGGTAATGAATGGCATGGAATTGATCAGTCGCGTTCGCAATGAGGTGGCCCAAACACCCTTGATAATCATGTTCACGGCCTATAGGGACGCGGGCATAAAAAACCGGGCGATGGAAATGGAGGTCGATGGTTTTTTTACCAAGCCGGTCGATTTCAAAAGTCTTTTTGCCTGTATTTTTGATGGGCTCAAAAAACAGGAAAAAGAAAGGAGGGAAAAATCCTCCACCCCGGAAATACAGGCTCCTAAAGATCCGGAATTAATACAACCTCCATTTGTAGGCGTGGTGATTGCAGTGAGTACAGGAGGCCCGCAAACCTTGAAACAATTGTTTGAGAAATTAACGGTTCCTCTGCATGCATCCATCTTCCTGGTTCAGCACGGCCCCGGTTGGGTACTCGAAGAATTGGCCGAAAATTTGAATAATGAGTACGAGATTCCGATTCAATTAGCCGTCGATGGAATGCAACCTCAAATGGATCAGGTGTATCTCGCTCCGGGGGACCGGCACTTATGCATTGATCCTGAAACGTTCTCTATTCAATTGTCAACGGCTCCCCCGGAACATTTTCTGCGCCCGGCGGCGGACCCTCTTTTCCGGTCGGCGGCACAGGCTTTCGGGAAACATTGTGTGGCGGTGATTCTTTCAGGGTTGGGTAAAGATGGTGCGCTGGGAGCAAAAAAAATATGTGAGTTCGGAGGGAAGGTTTTGATACAGGAACCCAAAACGGCGTTGGCCGTCACCATGCCTCAAATGGCGATCCAATCCGACATCAAGCATCAAGTGGTTCCGATCAGAAAAATGGCGGAAACGCTATTGAGAAATACCTTGGACATGAGTCAACGGTTGAATGAACAAGCAAAATTGACTTCCACGGTTTTATAATTTTTTTTTATAAAAAAAGGGTTAAGGGGAGAACTATGGCTCTTGCAATTGAAAAAATATTCAAGGATCCCGACGCAATCCCGGCGTTGCCAGTCAATTTTTATAAGATCATGGAAGCGATCAATGACCCGGATGCCGATGTACACGAAATCGCTGATATCATTTCATCCGATATTGGCCTGACGGCCAAGATTTTAAGGCTGGTCAACAGTTCCTATTTCGGGTTATCGACTAAAGTGGCAACGATCCCCCATTCTTTAAACATCATAGGATTGAGTCCGCTCAGCACCCTGGTATTGGCTTCTGCGCTGATCAACCAATTTGATGGCATTCCAGAATATTTCGTCACCACCGAGTCTTTTTGGTCGCATAACGTGGCCTGCGGCATTGCGGCCCGGCAAATAAGTAAATTGAAAGGCCTGGGGAATGAGGAACTGCTTTATATTGCTGGAATGGTTCATGATATTGGATCTTTACTCATTTATCAGGAATACCCGGAAAAAGCGAAAAAAGCTCTCAATCAATGCAATGAATGGGGGATAAATTTAGTCAATGCAGAAAAAAGCGCTCTGGGTTTTGATCATACGCAGGTCGGGGGGGCGCTGATGGAGAAATGGAACCTGCCTCAAATTATTAAAGAAACCACGGAGTATCATCATCAGCCGTTAAATGCACCGCAATATAAGGAAGAAGCCGCGATCGTGCATTTGGCTGATTACATAGTGCAATCGAATCAATTGGGCAGTAGCGGAGAGATTCAAAGTTTTGCTTTGGATAAGAGAGTTCTGCAGTTCCTTGATCTGCCTGAAAAAATCCTTCCTTGGATTTCAGAAAAAACCATACAAAACTTTGAGGAAGTCTATAACATCCTGGCTGAATAAGGAATGGATCCCTTGGGAAATATACTAAATGAATTGGACGTTCCGAACGATTTGATCGAGAGGCGGCTCAGACTGCCATGTCCGTAAAAAATGATGTTCTGAATCGGTGATTGAGTTGGCAAAAATAAGGAAATTGATTGGGTTGAAATACTTGGTTTGCGTATGTCCTCAATTTTTTTATCGCATGTGTTGACCTTGCCTTTTTTCAAAAATAGATCCTCCGTGGGGAATAAATCCGAATAAAATCTCATCTAATCATATGCGAAGGAGATTGATTGGAGATAAAGAAGTTAGAAGATGAGCTAACAAAGATTTAATAGTTCGTGAAAAAATTTATTGAAACTCAGAATAAATTAAACGCTCCGGGCAGTTTGACTCAGAACACTGCTCAAATTTCTCCCTCGGCCAAGGGTGGTTTTCTGTGTCGATAAGGGGGAGGAAATGATGAATGATGAAATGCCGCTGACAGATGTATGCAGTTTGCAATCAGCTCTGAACAGTGTCCAGGCTAATATTTTTATTGCCGACCGGGATTTTAAACTGGTTTACATGAATCCTAAGGCGAAAGTAACACTTAAAAAAATTGAAAATGAGGTTTTTGAGGTTTTCAGCATTAAAATAGATAATTTCATTGGAGGATCCATACACAGGTTTCACAGGGACCCCAATCGAGTGGAAAGAATTTTACGCAACCCTCAGGCTTTACCTCATGAAGCTATTTTTGAATTTGGTAATGTTCATTTAAAGACCAGTATTAGTGGAATTGTCGGACCGGAAGGTAAAATAACCGGCTACATCGTCAATTGGGAGGACGTGTCTGAAAAAGCCAAGTTGTTGAAAGAAATGTCGAATAAAACCGGTTTGGATGTGGAAATGGCACAGTTGCTCATAAGCTTGAAAAGTATCGAAAAGGTGTATGGTGAAACTTGATTTAGACAATTTATCTGTACCGTTTTTCCAAGTTTACGATTTAATCCCCGCTTCTTGGAGCGGGGATTTTTTTTGAGTGATTGCCATGAATTTCTCAAGGGTTTATTCTTTAAAAGGGCCCATGTATGATATGAATGCACGAATCAGTGAAATAGTGAAATTTTTTCATAACATTATTAAAATTTGAAATTGATACTGCATGGATACGACATCGGACAAAAATGAGGGGTACGCGAGGAACGACTGGCAGAATCACTATGACAATGATGATCTGCAGTGGGATTTGGGTCAGGTGGCTCCGCCTTTCATCCGATTGTGGGAAGAAAATAAATTTTTCAGGGGAAAGGCCATCATTCCCGGCTGTGGACAAGGGCATGAGGTTGTGTTTCTTGCTGAAAACGGGTTTCAGGTCACAGGGCTGGATTATGCTCCCGGAGCGGTGAGCTTGCTACAAAGCGCCATTAAAGAAAAAAGTTTGCAGGCCCAGGTCCTGCACCAGGATTTTTTCCAACTGGACGATACCCACAACGCCCAATACGACTTGATGCTGGAGCAGGCGTTTTTTTGCGCCATTCATCCTTCCCGGCGGCCCGCCTATGTGGAAACCGTGACACGTATACTAAAAAAAGACGGATTGCTGGCCGCTCTTTTTTATGAAACCGGAGAAAAGGGAGGCCCTCCATTCAACACCACCCCGTCGGATATCCTCGATCACTTTTCCGATGATTTTCATATCGAAACTTTGGAAAAGACTCCGCATTCTGTCGAAAAAAGAAAAGATAAGGAACTGCTGGGGCTACTCAGGAAAAAATAATCCCCGTTACACGGGGAGGAAAAGTCTGCTACGCTCGTTTTACCCCTTGCGGGGCATGAAGGCAAAGGTGAAATATCACACGCTCTCCAGCCCAGAGGCCATTGCACATTAATATTTGGTCCAGCGCTACGCTGGTGGCCGAAGACATTCCGCCCGGTCATTTTTTGCCGAGTTGATTTCCCTGGAAATTTTGATTTGTTTCATAGCCTGGGCCGGAAAAGGCACCAGTAAAGATTGAAGGGCATTGACCTCCGAAGTTGCATCGAGCCAGGTGCTATAATTTTCCGGGGACAAAATGACCGGCATACGAGGATGGATGGGTTGCAGGAGAGAATTGCAGTGAGTGGTGATGATCGAAAACGTCCATATTAACCCGCCGTCTTTTTTCCATTCCGACCAGATGCCTGTAAAGGCGAACAGATCATTATTGCTTAGAGTGATATAATGAGGTTGTTTTCCATCTACCGTATTTTCCCATTCAATGAATCCATCGGCAGGAATGAGGCATCTTTTAGTTTTGAAAGAGGCTTTGAAGCTGGGCTTTTCCCGAATGGTTTCCGAACGGGCGTTGATCAATCGCGAGCCGAATTTTTCGTCCTTCGCCCAGGAAGGGATCAATCCCCAGCGCATCTGGCATAATTCAAGATGGTCCTCCAGGAGAATGACTACGGGTGCCGTCTGTGTGGGGGCAATATTATAGCGTTCCTGGTGTGGAACTTTGATGTCCATGAAAGAAAAATGCGATTGAATGGCTTTTCCTGGTTTGGTTAGGGTGTAGCGTCCACACATGCTATAAAAACCTTTCGAATTATTGGAAAATCGGGATCAACCCGGTAGTATGGATATGATAATGGAGAAAATTAAAAAATCGATGTTTTTTGACTCGGGCATCCCCAACCTCTTTTAAAATTAAACTTGCGATATGAAGAATAATAAAAAAACCTATACAGGAATTTTCAGAGACGGTGGGGCGGGAAAGTTCGCCAAACGCCGGTTCAGCCAACGGCGTAAAAAGCTGATGGAACGCGAAAACAAGTTGATGGTCATCACGGGAGTTCCGTATGGGCCGGAAGGGAAAACCGTGTGGTCCTACGCTTACTGCGCGACCTATCAGGAACCCTCCATAATGTATTTGACAGGAATCAACCAGAGCGAGGTGGTCCTGCTTCTGGATCCAAACTCCAAAGTGTCGGATGAAATTTTATTTGTGGCCGAGAAGGATTTAAACCTGGAATTCTGGAACGGCATCCGGTTTGGGGTGGGCGATGAAAAAAGCATTCGGGAAGTGCAAAAAGTCACCGGCATTCAGGATGTCCGCGATATTCGCGACTTGAAGCAGGTTCTTAAGGAACGATTCATAAAGCAGAAAAAGAAACAGCTCGGCACCTTTTGGGTCGAAGGGACTCGTAACAAGAAGAAGGTGGAAATCAAGACCGACCATAACTGGGATTTCAAAACCAGATTGTCCGGCTGGCTGCGTTCCTGGAAAACTCCGGGAGCGGAGTTGGTCAATATCATGGGAAATCATTTTGACCTGCGCATGCCGTTGGATGAATACGACGTCGCAAATACCCAGATGGCCAGCGATGTGACAGGAAATGCATTCAAGGCGACCTTGAAGAACTTTCAAGCCCTTCGCAGTGAATATCAGGTTCAGGGTTTTATAGAAGGGCAGATGCAGATGAATTCGCCTTACGGGCTCAGCTTCCCATCCATAGTCGCCTCCGGCCGCAATGCGACGGTTCTGCATTATATGAAGAACGACGATGCCTTCAGCAAAAAGGAACTCGTCCTCATCGATTTCGGCGTGCGCTGGATGACCATGCACGCGGATATTTCGCGAACCGTCCCGGCCTCCGGGCGATTCAATCCCTTGCAGAAAATGCTCTATGAAATCGTTTTGAAAGCGCAGAAGGCGGTGCAACGAAAAGCCAAAGCGGGCGTGACGATTGACGAACTGAACGATTGTTGCTGGGGTTCCATCAACTCCGATCTGGACACTGTTTTTCGCGCCGCTGGCGGGAAATGCAAGCTCAAATATAATAACCGGCCGCACGGTGTCAGTCACCTGATGGGCGAGCAGGAACACGACGGCGACCCGTTCCGCAATTATCTCAGCCGGCCCATGCAATCGGGATGGCTGATAAGCAATGAACCGGGGCTCTACGGGACGTTTCACATCAAGCTGAACGGAAAAACATACGAGGAGGAAATCGGCATCCGCATTGAAGACAACCTGCTCATCACCAAAACTGGCTGTAGAAATATGTCACGGAAAATTCCTAAATCGGTGGCAGAGATTGAAAGGTTGATGGAGGGTTAGCGGAATGGGGGAGGGCGGCCCGGTTAAATTTCCTTTAAAGATTCCAGCACCGCATCCACGTGCCCTTTCACTCTGACCTTGGGGAATATTTTGCGGAGCACGCCTTTTTTGTCGATGATGAACGTGCTTCGAACGATCCCCATGAATGTTTTGCCGTAGAGTTTTTTTTCCTGCCAGACGCCGTATTTGTTCACGACCTTCTGGTCGGCGTCGGAGATCAGGTCGAAGGGAAGATCATATTTGGCGATGAATTTTTGATGCCGTTCGGGCGAGTCCAGACTGACTCCCAGAATTACCGTATCCTTGAATTTTTTTAGATTATCTTTAAAATCGCAGGCTTCGGTGGTGCATCCTGGAGTCATGTCCTTGGGGTAAAAATAAAGGACCACGTTTTTTTTACCCTTGAAGGCGCTTAACTTGACCTTGTTTCCGTTTTGATCGACTGCGGTGAAATCAGGAGCCTTATTCCCTTCCTTAAGCATATAGTATTCTTCCTTTAATAGGGCCGACCGGTTTATTCTCCCAGCTTTTTCAGAAGCGCGGCGGCTTTGTCATTCACCTCGTTGATCTTCGCCAGGATTTTTTTGGGAGGCGTGCGGTCCGGGTTCATATTGAACACCAATCTGCCATCGCCAATCAGGGCCAGGATTTCATCATACATCGCCACCGTGGGGGTTTTCCCGTCTTCACACATTTCCTCGAAAATACTGACCGTCCGTCTCATCTTGCCATCCGCTTGCAACCCTAAGACTGATTTGTCCTGCAGACCGGCGGTTTTCTCCATGATTCCCCACAACCCGCCTTTTGCATTTATGACATCGTAGCTACCGATCAGATCTTTTTTTCCTTCCTTGCACAATTCTGCCGCAAAAAGGGTTACGGGGTTGAAAAATGCGAAGAAGGCGAGCACAAATGACAGGGTCAAGAAGTTTTCGGGTATCCGGTCGATCCTTATGTTTGAGTGGCGTTCAATCATTTAGGGTTCTCCTTACGCATGTTTGGCCCTTTTGGAAAAAAGAAATGAAGGGAATTCATAGGAAATTTCATATATTACCAAGGTAACAATAAAGGAAATTTAATGTCAAACTTTATATTGGTGGTCTCAGAGGGAAGGGGCTTTTGTGGAGAAAAGCTGAAAAACCGATGCCTTCGGTCAAGCGATATGGTTCCGGGAGGGGTTATTGAATCAATTCGATAAACTCATTGTTTTTTTGCAGGGTCTGAAAGGCAGGATTGGATTTGAGCTGACTTTTCATCGCCGGATTTTTCTCAACGATCCATTTCAGATTTTTTAATCCCCCGTCGAGGTTGCCGTGTTTGACGTAAGCCTGGGCGAGAAGAAAACGATGCGATAAAATATGTTCGTGACTGCGATGAGTCACCAGCAGTCGCTCTAAAATGGAGATGGCGCGGCCATACTTCCCGGAATTGTAATAAGCGGTGGCCGTGTTCAACATACTTCCCAGATGTTCCGGGTCCATCCGCATCACCATGGAATAGATGGCAATGGCCCGATCGTACATTTTATAGTGGGCGAAAATTTCCCCCTTCCTGTTCAGCGCTTCCGTTGGCTTGATGAAAATTTCATTGGGACGCTGGAGGGCGAGGTTGGCGGTGGAAAGGTCTGGAAATTGTGCCAGACTGATTTTGGCGATGTTGCCAGGGTCACCGAATGATTGCGCTTTTTCATAGTATTTGCGGGCGTCCAGTAATTTACCCTGAATGATGCGGATGTCCCCCAATTCCTGGTAGGCCTTCCCCTTCAAATCGTCTTTATCCTTAGCCAGTTCCAGAAAACTGTGGATGGTTTTTTCCTCGGTGTCGAAGCGAAAAAGGACGCTGCACATACCGATCAGAATTTCCTGGATTTTCAAGTCATCAGGTTTGAGCCGGGCGGCGGTTTGAATTTCGACCAGAGACAACCCGAACTGGCCCGATTGATACAAAGCCTGCGATCGACTCAAATGATAAGCATGAGGGACGATTTCCAGAGAAAGCTTGTCGGTGGCGTTTTTGCCTATGGTGTCCAGAAGAAGTTTTGCGGAAGCCACTTTAGGGTGCTGTCGCCGGGTGTCGAGAATCCGGTAGATATATTTTTCAGCCTCTTTGGGCTTTTGCTGGGCCGCATATAAATAGGCGACTTCATAAGCCGCATCAATATTTTCGGAATCGATGTCCAGGGTGGCCAGAAAAAATTTTTCCGCCTCCTCAACATGGTTCAAATACATTGAAATCTTCCCGGACTCCAAAGGATATTGAGGATTTTTGGGGTCCAACTGGGCCGCGACCTGCAACTCTTTTAAGGCCTCTTGCATTTTTCCCTGAACGGTCAGGGTTTGAGCATACTCGTAATGAACTTCAGGAGCGTTTCGGTGTCTTTCCACCGCAACCTGGCATCCCTGTTCGGAAATCGAAATGTTCCCCAGGTTCCGGTAAACCTGGCAAAACCCGAAGTGGATCGCCGGATGGGGGGATTGAGGAAGGCCCGGTTTTTGCGAAGGCCGCCCTTTTAAAAATAATTCCAGAGCCTTTTTATAATCTCCCTGCTCATTGGCAATGAAGCCTTTTAATATCGTCGGGGTGCTTTTGTCGGAAACCGATTTGATTTTTTTATCCAGGAGTTCATTGGCCTGATCATATTTTTTCTCTTTCACGAGATCGGCGATGGTTAAATAGTCGCCATCTTTATATTCATCCGACAGAGTGGAGTCCCAATGAGTGGCCGACTTTCCCGGATAGGTCGCATGGGCGGTCGGAGTGAGAAAATAAAAACTGATCAATAGGGCGAAGGAGAAATAAATGATGCGTTTCATAATGTATTTGGCTTTCAATTTAAACAATGTGTTTTTATGGATTAATGATGCGAATGGCCCTGACCGCCCGCCGGGCTTTTTTTCTTTTTGAGCTGTTGAATTTTTGTCCGTGGTTGAAAACCACGCCGAATGCGTTGTAATTGCCATTGGTTTCGGATGTCCATAGCGTACCACTTCCTTCCTTGGCGAAAATGGGGTCCATGTGCATTTTCATTTCACTCCCCACCTGTTGACTGTTGATTTTTTCTGCTTCGTACAATGTAGTCAGCTCTTTTATGGTGGGGAGACGCCAATCCAGATAATCAGCAAACCGTTCCTGATTGATTTCTTCGATATAATCCTGCGCCTGGAACCAGTTCAACCAATGGCCTTTGTACTGGTAGGAGTCTTCCTTCATCCACATGTTCCCCGTTTGGGTGTCGGTGATGGTTCCGTCGCCGTGGTCGAGGAAGCGTTTGTCCTCGGAGTATGTTTCGGCACCTCCTGAAACTGGTCCGGCAAATATCATTCCCAGAATAATCAGAGTAATAAATGCAATGAAAGGTGAACGAGCATCAAGACTTTCCCAATAAAACCATCTGTGTTTATCCGTGTTCATTTTTGGTTCAAACCTTAATTTTTAGTGAGTTTTTCTTTTAGCAACTGATTGACCATCTTGGGATTGGCCTGACCTTTGCTGGCCTTCATGACCTGACCGACAAAATACCCGATGATGGTCTCTTTCCCGTTGCGATAACTTTCAAGCTGTTGCGGGCTGGCGGTCAGAACGTCGTCAATGATTTTTTCAATCGCCGAGCTGTCCGATATTTGCGTCAGTCCCTTTTGTTTGACGATTTCTTCCGGAGGCTTGCCGGACTGGTACATTTCCTCAAAAACCGTTTTCGCCATCTTGCCGCTGATGGTCCCTTTGTCGATCAGTTTCAAAAGGTCGGTCAGAGAGACCGGAGTCACCGGGCAATCCTGGATTTCCCGGTCGTCGTTTTTTAATTCGTGCGACAGGTCGCCCATGATCCAGTTACTGATGATTTTGGGTTTCGGATGCAGGGCCACGCATTCTTCATAATAGTTTGCCATGGATTGCGAAGTCGTCAACACCCCCGCGTCGTATTCAGGAATATCATGCTCCGCGACAAACCGCTGTCTTTTTTGTTCCGGCAGTTCGGGGATGGTTTTCCTGATCCGTTCGATCCACGCCTCATCCATCATCAGGCGCACCAGGTCCGGTTCCGGAAAATAGCGGTAGTCGTGTGCTTCTTCCTTGGAGCGCATGGAGCGGGTCACACCCTTGTCGGAGTCGTAGAGCCTGGTTTCCTGAATGACTTTGTCGCCCTGTTCCAATACCTGGGTCTGCCGTTCCACTTCGTATTCTATGGCCTTTTGTACAAAGCGGAAAGAATTCAGGTTTTTCAGTTCCGTCCGGGTTCCAAATTCCTCTTGCCCATAAGGGCGCAGAGAAATATTAGCGTCGCACCTCAGGCTACCTTCTTCCATATTGCAATCGCTCACCGCCGTGTATTCGAGAATGGCCTTTAACTGGCCCAGATACTCTCTGGCTTCTTCAGGCGACCGGAGTTCCGGTTCACTGACGATTTCCACCAGGGGAATTCCTGTCCGGTTCAGATCCACGTAACTTTTTCCCTGGTCTTCATTTTCACCGTGCATCAGTTTGCCCGCGTCTTCTTCCATGTGGATGCGCGTGATACCAATGCGTTTTTTCACGTCCCCCACTTCAATATTGATATGGCCGTGCTCGCCAATGGGGAGGTTGAGCTGGGTGATCTGGTAGCCTTTTGGCAAATCGGGATAAAAATAATTTTTCCGGTCGAATACGTTGACGGGATTGATTTTACAATGAGTCGCCAGACAGGCCTGCATGGCGAACTTCACAGCCTGCTTGTTCAGAACCGGCAGAACCCCCGGCATGCCCAGGCAGATGGGGCAGGTGTTTTCGTTGGGGGGCTGGCCAAACTCCGTCGAGCAGGAACAGAATATTTTGGTTTGTGTCTTCAATTGGACATGAACTTCCAGTCCAATCACAGTTTCATATTTCATTAAACGATAGCTTTAATTTTTGTGCGGCAAATGGCTGTTTATTCAGAAGAGCATCGAAACATGTTTAAATATAGTGGTTTAATGCGGCAAGGCATTGTAATGTCCCGTCCGGGAGCAGTCAACCCCCTTGTTTACAAAGCGGTGTAACCGCCATCCACCGGGAGAATGGCCCCGGTGACAAAGGAAGATTCATCGCTGGCGAGATAGAGGCAGGCCCTAGCCACATCTTCAGGCCGGCCAAACCGGCCGATCGGATAATTTTTACTCCATTCCTGCATCAAAGATTCGTCACTCATCAGGTCCTTGGTCATCCCGGTGGCGATGAGACCGGGGCAGATGGCGTTGGATCGGATTCCCGAAGGACCGTATTCCACCGCCAGGGATCGGCTGAACTGGTTCAACGCGCCTTTGGATACATTGTAAGCCGATGTTCCTGGCGCGGCGACCAGGCCCAGAATGGAGCTGATGTTAACGATACTGCCGGATTTCTGCCGCATCATGTGAGGTAGAACTTCCCGCGTTAACTTAAAAACACTCCTCATATTTATGTCGAGGGTCGTGTCCCACTCATCGTCTTTCATCTCATGCAGGGGAGCACCGGTAAAAATCCCCGCGTTGTTGATTAGAATATCGACCCTCCCATAGGTATTGAGGGTGGTTTCCACCAGTCTCTGGATATCATCGTCGTGGGTAAGGTCTCCCGAAACGGCAAGAACGTTGTCCTCGATCTCCTTGACCGCTTCTTCCAGCCGGTCTTTTCGTCTGCCGACAATCACCACTTTAGCCCCTTCCTGACAGAAAATCCGGGCGCAACTCAGCCCTATTCCTGACCCTCCCCCTGTGATGATGGCCGTTTTATTTTCCAGCCGCATTCCGTTCTCCTAAGTTTTTGATCTTAAACGCAACGTATGTATAATGGGCGACGAATGAAACTGTTGAAATCCAATGAGTAAAATATAGCATGATAATCTATCCTGCCGGGAGAAAAGCAGACGGATTTCCTTTTGTATAATCAAGCGGTTGGGTTAATGATATGATGAAGATAGTTTATTATGTTTTTGGAGCGTTTATAGGGTTCGGTTGCGGGAGCATCCTCAACTTGGTTTTTTACTGGCTGGATCAATCGGGAGTCCATTTCGCGGACTACCTGATAAAAAATTTCGGCGGGTTTGGCCGGTTTGTTCTGGAAATGATCAACTCTCTGCCACTCTTTGGGGCGGCGCTTGGGATTATTTTGGTCAAGATCCTGTTTGGAAATCAGCTGGATCGCAGTGAAAGATGAATTGCTGGCAAAATGAACGAATCGCCTGCTAAAGTTGGAACTTGAAAATTTACCCCTGAACACTTTATCTGGAAAATTTGATGCCAAAAAAGTTCAACGAAAATCTAGTCAAAGCCATGGAAGCCACGCAGGATGCTGTGAAAATCTGCAAACAGGCAATGATCGACGCCAATGACGACAGTTGCCGGGCCATGTATCAGGCCATTCTCAAGGATTGCGAAAAACACGTCCAGATGCTTCACGGTGAAATGGAATTGCACAAGGTGCAAAAAAAATGGGATTCCTAAAGGCGTATTTTGATTTAACTGGATGCCAAGTGACTGGATTGTAAAATGCGTATTTTGATTGTTGAAGACGAGAAAAAAGTAGCCGCTTTTATTAAAAAGGGATTGGAAGAGGAGACCTATGCCGTCGATGTGGCGTATGACGGTGAAGATGGCCTGCACATGGGCCTGGAAAACCAGTATGACCTGATCATTCTCGACCTGATGCTCCCCGTCATTGATGGGTTGAATGTGTTGTCCCGTTTGCGGGAAAAAAAGGTGGAGACTCCCATTCTCCTGCTCACGGCCAAGGATTCGGTCGAGGATAAAGTGACCGGGTTGAATACCGGCGCGGATGATTACCTGACCAAACCGTTCGCGTTTTCAGAATTGCTGGCGCGTATCCGGGTCCTGCTTCGCCGCGGCAAAGCGGAAACCAAAACGGTTCTCCAGATCAAAGATCTGACCTTGGACCTGGTGAGCCACAAGGTGAAACGCAATGATGAAGAAATTGAACTGACGGGAAAAGAATACAGCCTGCTGGAGTACTTCATGCGTAATCAGGGCAAGGTACTGACGCGGACCATGATAGCGGAGCATGTCTGGGATTATAACTTCGACACTTTTACCAATGTGATAGACGTTTATGTCAATCATCTGCGTAAAAAGATCGACAAGAGTTATCCTGAAAAGCTCCTTCACACGCTTCGGGGTGTGGGGTATATCATGAAAGAGTAGCCATGCGCTTCAACTCCATCCAGACCCGGTTGACCGCATGGTACGTGGTGCTACTGGGAATCATCCTGATCCTGTTCAGCGTCCTTCTTAATTTTTTCCTCTCGCAACGCCTTTATGAAAGTGTCGACAATTCCCTGAAAGTTTCCGCAACCGTTGTCGCACGTTCGGCGACGATGAAATTCACCCAGCCGCCTTTGCCCGGCCTGGAACGGTTTTTCGAGCAATTCCTGGGTTATGAAAACCTGAACAAGTTTTACCGGATTTATGATGGTTCCGGCAACGTGGGTTCCCGATCCCAAAATGTGGACGCCTCCAAATTCCCCCTCACCCAGACGGCCTACGCCGAAGCCCTGACCGGGCAAACCACCTACGAGACCTTTCAAATTGACGGGGTTCATCCCATCCGGGTGATCACCATGCCTGTCCTGCGCGGTCAGGACCTGGTGAACCTCGTGCAGGTGGGCACCTCCCTGGATTCGGTTCAGGAAACTCTGAAAAACCTGAACATTTTTCTGTTCACCGCAGTTCCCCTGGTTCTCATGATAGCGACGCTTTTTGGCCGCCTCATGGCCCGGAGAGCATTGAAGCCGGTTTCAAAAATCATTCAGACGGCGCGTGAAGTCGGTGGCGGGGTGGACCTGAGCAAACGTATTCCCGTTCCCGAAGTGCAGGACGAACTGGGGCAGTTGGCGGTCACGTTCAACGATATGATGGACCGGCTGGAAAGTTCCTTTTCCCAGGTTCGTCAATTCAGCAGTGACGCTTCGCACGAACTCAGGACGCCGCTCACCGTTCTCCAGGGCCAGAATGAACTGATCCTCAACAAGGAAAGGGATGTCAAGGAGTACCAGGAAGTCATCTCCAGCAACCTGGAGGAAATCAATTACATGTCCAAGGTGCTGGAGGACTTGTTCATCCTTTCCCGGTCGGACGAAAACCAGATTCAACTGGAATGCAAGCCGATGAACCTGAGAGAGGTCATCGACGAGGTGTTTGGCCACGCGGAGGCTCTGGCGGATGAGAAAAGTATAAAGATATCCATCGCGTTTTTAGAGCCGGTGCAGATCAATGGCGACGCGATTCGATTGCGGCAGGTGGTATGGAATATTTTGCACAACGCCATCAAATACACCCTGCCTGGCGGACAGATAAAAATTTCTCTGGAAGATAGCGGGGAGTCTGCTTTTTTAACGATCCAGGATACAGGGATAGGGATTCCTGAAGAACATTTACCTAATATTTTTGATCGATTTTTTCGGGTGGAAAAATCTCGCTCTCGTCAGGAGGGTGGAAGCGGATTGGGCTTGAGCATATGCAAACATATTATAGAAGCCCATAAGGGCCATATTGAGGTCGAAAGCCAATTGGGCCTGGGCACGAAATTTAAAATCCGTTTGCCCAAAATTTCAACTTTAAAAACTTCCAAAGCATAACTTTATTCCCAAGGCAATTTTCTCAGTGAATCTGGATGATGACGTTTTTTACCTGAGTGTAAGACTCCATCGCGTGGACGCCCATTTCCCGGCCATAGCAAATTTCCCATATTTTCCAGTATTTCCCCCTGTTAGCTGAATTTTTTGGCCGTAGTTTGGCTACATATAGTTTGATCCATTGCCTTTTCTTGTAATTAAGGTACAATATTTGTACTGACAATATTTGTACTGACAAAATTTGTAATTTTAAATTTTGCCTGTTGTAATATCGCACTATCGATAAACTGGAGCCCAGAATGCCAAGTATAACGCTCACCCGCGAAAAGTTCCTTGAAGACCTTCAAGGTCGAACTTTTTCCGATGTTTTGAATGATCCAGAACAACCTTTTGAAGCCGTTCTTGGGTTTTTTAATGATGAAAACAGGCAACGTCGGATGGAGGAGTCCGAGATTCATCACGACAGGCCTCCTTTGGCTGGCGTCGTCCGCGAGCTTGAATCACATCCAGCCATTGATCCGATTTTGGCAGACACACACACACAGAGGAGCAAGCGATTGCGGCAGGCGGTTGGCGTGGTGGTGCGCATGATTATGGAGGCTCGTGGTTGGCAGAAAACCGGTCGAAAAGGATCACTGGGTGTCCGGGACGGTAAAAAATCATCGGAACTTAACCACAACACAGGCGGGCTGGCATTTTGGTTCATTCGTGCCGAGCGCTACGTTCTTGCTGAGGGTATGCCGTTCCAATCAGTGCGAGATCACTATCAAAAACTAGAATCCTCTGAGTCACAACTAATACTTAAGGAAAACTAATGAGCATCCATCACAGAACGGCCAATTTGAATAATGGTCCAGTCAGGTTTATCAAAAGGGAAAGAGAAGCGGGCAAGAAGAGCAGGATGGGTCAGAAAAAAACCGCCCTGATTTACTGCGAAAATCAATTTGGCTTAGTGGACGGAAAAACCGCCGCGGCGTTAGTCCGGCATTCTGAACTTTATACCATTGTTGGAATTATTGACAGCTCATTAGCTGGCAAGGATGCAGGGGAAGAATTAGGGGGAAGTGATAGGGGTATTCCCATTTTTTCTAATTTGGATGACGCTTTGGGTAAACTTTCAGAGGTTCCGGATTGTTACATTTATGGGAAGGCTCTTTTAGATGCTTATATATCTATCGAAGAAAGGTCTCTCATCCTTGAAGCCATGGAAAATGGAATGGACATCATCAACGGTCTGCATCAGTTCTTCTCTGAAGATCTGGAGTTTGCTCAGATGGCGGCCCAAAATGATATTCAAATTAAAGACATTAGAAAGCCTCCGCGATTAAAGGATTTGCATGTCTTTACGGGCCAAATATCCAAAGTAAATGTTCCTGTGATTGCCGTCTTAGGCACCGATTGTGCCTGCGGAAAAATGACCACCGCAGTAGAACTCAACGAGACCCTGAATAATCTCGGCATAAAGTCGGTGCTAGTCGCGACAGGCCAAACCAGCTTGATGCAGGGAGCCATGTATGGTGTATCGATCGATGCTCTTATTTCCCAGTTTGTGATAGGTGAAGTTGAAAACTCTGTTATAGAAGCGTTTGACAACGAAAACCCCGACATCATTTTAGTGGAGGGACAGAGCGCTGTCAGTCATCCCGCTTTCATGGGTTCTCTCGGCATATTGAAGGGAAGCATGGCCGATGGCATTATCCTTCAACATCCCCCTGCCAGGAAGTTTCGTTGCGATTTTCCTGACTTGCCAATGCCAACTATTAAAAGCGAAATTCAACTGATTGAAACGATTTCAGATGCGAGAGTGATGGCAATTGCATTGAGCCATGAAAACCTGGAAGACGAAGAAATTCAAAAAATCATACCGGAATATGAAAAGCAATTTCACTTACCGACGACAGATGTTTTGAGGCATGGGTGCCAAAAACTTGTTCAAGCATTGAGCGATAATTTTCCAAAGTTGAATCAAAAGCTTAAGCGAGAAAATTTTATTTTTTTCTCGGACAGGCAACCACGCGCTCTTAACCATTTGGAAGGAATTAATGAATTCGTTCATGCCAAGAATAGAAATTGCCTTATCCCAAATACAAGATAATGCCCGGATGCTCTCCGAACTATATGAGCAAAAAGGTATTTCCTTGATGGGGGTTTCGAAAGCGGTGCTGGGAGAACCTTCTATTGTCGAGGCAATGATTCAGGGCGGAGTTCAGTATATTGCTGATTCACGCATTGAAAACATAATAAAGATGAAAAATGCGGGGATATCAACTCAGTTCGTTCTTTTACGCACTGCCTTAAGTCAAGCTGAATTCGTTGTTAAGCATTCCGACATTAGTTTAAACACTGAGATCGAGACACTTAAAAAACTTTCCTGTTATGCGAAAGCACAAAAAAAAATCCATCAAGTAATTGTGATGGTTGAGTTGGGTGATTTACGTGAAGGAGTACTTCCTTGCGACCTTCCTCAATTTATCCGAGAAACTCTTTCCCTATCCCATATAAAAGTTGTTGGAATTGGCTGTAATCTGGCTTGTTATGGGGGAATTAAGCCGGATAGTGAAAATATGAATGAACTATCTGAATTGGTCAATGTCATTGAAAAAGAGTTTCAAATTAATTTGGAAATAATTTCTGGCGGAAATTCGGCAAATTATGGATGGTCTCAATCGACTCAAAATGCCGGCAGGATTAACAATTTGCGCTTGGGTGAATCAATTTTTTTAGGTTGCGAAACTGTGAACCGAAAAGCAATTCCAGGTTTGCACACCCGAGCATTCCAACTCGTCGCCGAAGTTATCGAATCCAAGAAAAAGCCATCTCTTCCATATGGCGAAATCTGTCAAGACGCGTTTGGAAATGTTCCTGGTTTCCAGGATCGAGGAATTCGCCAGAGAGCAATCATTGCTTTGGGCAGGCAGGACATTCATCTCTCCAGCTTAGAATCCAATGATAAGTCTGAAGTGCTGGGAGCCAGCAGTGATCATATTATCTTGGACAGCGAAAACCACAATTTACAGGTTGGAGATGAAGTGAGATTTAACCTGAATTACCGTGGTCTTCTCGCCGCCATGACTTCTCCTTTTGTCAGGAAGCAATTTGTAAATTGCAATCATCACGCAGTGGTCTAGCTTATCACTAACAAGCATCGATTTTTCAGAAGTACATTAGAGTATTCCCCCCGCAACTGCACCATGTAATAGATATTTAAAATCGAGGATATTTTATGAATGAAGTAAAGGTGTTCGACGGTTCTGGAAATTTAACAAAAGTGATCTCTGTAAATCAATTGAACATTAGAGAAAAAACCCTATTAAATACCCCTTCTATGTTCAGGAGAAATAAAAGAACGGTAAAGCCGCCAATAAAAATTCCTGACAGTAAGGACAATACTGGAAAACCATAAACTTAAAATTCGGGGGTCTTATTTCACAAGTAATCGTTTACCAAAATCAGGTCGATCAGGCGTTGAAAATATTGAAACGCCAACTTAGTAAGGAAGGTTTATTCAGAGATCTTAAGCGCAAACGTTTTTTTATGAAACCTTCAGTAAAGAAAAAACTGAAGATTAAAGATGCTAAAAGAAAGAGAAAAGCGGCGAACCGGCGTACAAGATCTTTTTGGCATATGTGAAAATAAGTTTTCCGGGTGAGCTCTTTCGTAATGGGATCGGGCTTGCACTCGCGCCGAACAGGTTTTAGGTCGCGGTTCAACACCTTTTAAATGATACTGGAGACAAAGATGACCCTAGACCGCAATGCAAAAATCTTGATAGCTGTTTTTTCATTTGCTTTATTGTTGAACGGATTAAATCCATGGCTCCAACCTCCTGAAGCGGGTGCAAAAGAAAATGCCCCAATCTCTGAAAATAATATTGACCCTCGTTGTTCTTCGCCTGTGAACGGTTCCATCGGTAGTCCGGAAGAAGTCAAAAACGTGGAAAGATTATTGGGATACATCGAATCTGCAGTCAATGACATTCAATTGACCGTTAAAGGGATTGACCGAAAAATGGACACAGTCTCTTCATTTAAGTCAGCGGATAGAGGGTGACACGATTTTTCAGCAAGTGAGGGTTCTTTTCTGCGCAGGGAAACCATTTTCAAAGAGGGTAAGATGGAATTTCACGCTTTTTACATCCTGATCATATCAATGATTCTCAATTTTATTGTGTTAGGAATTTCCCTGAACCGCCCGGATTCTTTTTTCCCAGTGAGCCTTTCAGCCATTTCGATTTCCCTGCAAGGATACGCCTTGCGCCTGATCGCCATTGACTCGATAAGTTGAAGAATTATTGTGTGTTTGCACTCAGATTAATGGGACCCCTTGAATTGAAAAGCCAGAGGATACATTTTCAATATTCTTAAATCTATATATATGGAGGGTATTAAAAATTGACAGAATCCACAAAAACAGTGAGTGAGACTATGCAAGAATTAATTGGATAAGTAAGGAAAAGCGTTTACAGGTTTAGACTCAGTGGAATGAAAGAGTCATGGTTTCTCGGTTAAGATAAGTTGTCGAATCTTAATCATTAAAGGAGAAACCAATGACTCAATCTCAATACGTTATCAGAAGA
>JAJDAZ010000041.1 GCA_029261595.1 Nitrospinaceae bacterium
ATAATCGACCAATTGAATTTAGAGACTCGCCTCTTTTCCAACGATCCCATATCTCTTGCTTCTGGGCAGGGGTATAATTAATTCGGGTTCTGTATGTCATTTACAACACTCCATCTTTTTATTTAAAGATTATAGTGTTGCATCGACCACTTGAGAACACCCTCCCTGGTGGACATTGTAGCCGATTTCAATCGGACGGCAACAGACTTCGCAGTCTTCGGTATAGGTTTGTCCCGTAACCGACAAATCCAGTAGCATGGAAATGGTCTCGCCGCAATAGGGGCAGGTGAAGAATTGCTCGGTTTGATGCATGGATTCCTCCGGTCCCGGTCAAGGTTGGATAGCGGGAGCTAACGCAATGAA
Source organism: Nitrospinaceae bacterium (assembly GCA_029261595.1). Lineage (GTDB taxonomy): Bacteria > Nitrospinota > Nitrospinia > Nitrospinales > VA-1 > JADFGI01. Next base: position 364 of record JAJDAZ010000041.1, read on the forward strand.
ACGCGACCGAAGGGTTTCCATCCGCTTACGATTGGCGCCAAGATCAGAATGCCCTATGCGGGAAGCCGAGCGGAAATGAATCACCTGGTCTTCTATTCCCAGATAAAATTCCACGTCATCGACAAAGCGAAAAACCCGCGATGCAAACTCGACATGGAGATAGTCTGCTTTATCGACCACCACCCGCGATCGAGGTGAGGAGAGGATGGTTTTAAGAAGTTGTTTCTTAGCCTGGTCTTTGTTTGCTGAGTATGAAATGGAACCTATGCCATGTTCTTCGTCTGTCGCTTGGGTGGAAACGCAATTTGGGGAACTGGGGCAGGGTGCGAATTGACCTAAGGTTGTCGGCGGGGTTCCCCCGCAACCGGAGATCGCAAGCGCCTGGGCCAAACTCAAAATAACAAAAAACTTTTTTCCTCCCGTCATGTCCACCTCCTGCAGTCCGGGTCGCCCGGCCCCTTAAACGGTCACGAATTTCATAAAACTTTGAAAGCCAGCAAGGTCAAGTCGTCCTGCAGGGTCACTTTGTGGGTGTATTTTTCTATGGCTTTTTGCATTTCCACGATCATTTTCCTGGGCGAGTCGTTGCTCTTCTGCAAAATCTGATGCAACCGGTCCAGGCCAAAGGATTCTCTGTTTTCATTGAACGGTTCCGTGGCCCCATCCGTATAAAGCAAAGCCAGGTCCCCTTCCTGAAGTTGAATTTCTTCAGATGAATATTGCGCGTCGGGCAGAATCCCCAGGGGGATTCCCCCCGATTGCCCCACTTCACGGATATTTTGAGCGATTCCTTTGAGCAAGGCGGGGTGATGCCCGGCATTGGAAATTTGTAATTTGTTCGTGGACCGGTCCAACAGGAGATAAATGGCGGTGGCGAACATTCCATGACGCGACCGTTCACACACGATCTGGTTCACTTGTTGCAAAACATTTTCGGGAGTGGGGTCGGCTTGAGCAATATAGCGGAAATCACTCAACAACCTCGCCATATAGAGTGCAGCGGAAACGCCTTTCCCGGAAACATCGCCGAGCACGATCCCCATGCGATTATTTTTAAGAGGAATGAAATCAAAAAAATCACCGCCGACATATTTCGCCGGGAGCATTTCGGCGGCAAAATCATAATTTGGGAAGCTTGGCGGTTCCTGCGGTAAAAATCCCTCCTGCACCAGTTTCGCAAACTTCAGTTCGGATTCGATGCGTTCCTTTTCCGCAGTCACCTTTTCCAGTTCATTAAAAGCGCGAGCGTTGGAAAGTGCCGCTCCAATATGATCCGCGATGATTCTTCCCCAGACCTGCCCTTCCTCGGGTGAGTCGATCACCATGCGGGTGAACTGCATCGACACTCCCAGCACTTTATTTTTAAACTTAAGCGGAAACCCCCGGATGGTATGAATATCCTGTTGCCTTGCCCATTCCCGGTTTTCTTCTCTCTTGGAATCCTCCGCCAGATCCTTGATAGCAATGTCTTGTGATTCGGCGGCGATGCGTCCCACTTTTCGGACTCCCAGAGGAACGCGTTTGAATCGGTCGTCTATAATCTGCGTTGGCTGTCCCGTTTCTGAAAAGGGATGCCCCTTGCTTGCCACCAGATGCAGACATTCGGTTTGGTCGGGGCATTCCTGACGCATGGGGCAGGTGGGACAAATATCGCCTGGCAGGATGAGCCAGATGCGGCCCAAAACCATGTGCGGGCGTCCCAGGAGACGGTCTCCAATCATATCGAGAAGAGCTTCCCAGGATCTCTCCTGGGCCATGTCCAGCAAGAGGGTTTTTAAGGAGTCAAATTCCGGCTTATAGTTGGGCTCAAGATCCATGCGGGGAGTTTATACGATTTTTTAATTTCAGGAAAACTTTTGTAACTGTTTTTTAAAATCCGGAGGGCTTGGCCAGGATCGGTTTTCATTCCATTCCGGCTAAAGCGGATGAGGAGTGTGATAGGGCAGGATCAAATGAGGCATTCATCCGCTTGTTGGATGCAATCCTCGATTTTCAATGAGGGATCATCGTAAACCCCGGCGCTGAAGCTCATGGTCAGGCCCGTTTCCCGTCCATTGACAAGAAATTTTTCCTCTTCCACCTTCGCACAGAGTTTTTCAATGAATAAGCTGGCTCCTTCCAATTCGGTCTCCGGTAACAGCAGGACAAACCGTTTCTTACCCCAATGACAGACAATGTCCTGTTTTCTGGTATTTGAACTGAGCCACTGGCCCACCTGAATCAGGATGTCGTTTCCTACTCTGGGGCCATGAGAACTACGAAGGATATTGAAATCATCTATGTCCGCCATGACCATGGAAAAGGGTTTTCTGTTGCGCTCGAACCGGCAGGATTCATAGTGTAATTTTTCCAGCATACTCCCCCGATTGGGCAACCCGGTCATGGGATCGATTCCCACAGACGATTCCAGCTTTTTTTCCAGGGTTTCGATTTCGGAGATCAGTTCGGCCTTTTTCTTTTTGCCCCAGTCAGGGTTGACCGGTTTGTCAGAGGTTTCGAGGCAATTTAAAATGCTTTCCTTCAGGGAGGCGGGAGTCATAACGTCCTTGACGAGGTAATCCTTGGCTCCTTCCTTCAAAGCCAGAACGGCAATCGTTTCATCTCCCTGTCCCGTCAGCATGATGACGGGAACGGAAACGGACCGGTATTTCAGCTGAAGCAAAAATTCCAGTCCGTCGATATCGGGTAAAATGTAATCCAATAAAACGCAGTCCGGGTTTTCCTTTTTGCAAAGATCCAACCCTTCCTCTCCCGTTTCCGATTCTACGATGGACCACTCGATCCCATTGGCGGTTTGCAAAAGCCGTTTGTAAAGAACCCGGTCGTCAGGATTGTCATCCACGATCAATAATTTTACCTGGGAGTCTGTTTGAGAAATCATACAATGCTCTCCCTTTTCAGGAGCTCCTTATTGGAATACTGGAAGGCTTTTAATATAAACACTAAATGTAATTTTATACCTCCAGACTACCCCACAAATCAAATAAAATCAAATAAATTAATAGGTTATAAGAATTTCGAGGGGAAAAGCGGGGCTGAAGGAAGCCGGGAGTATTATTGATTATCCGCCACTTAAAAGGGCTTTCGGGGGGCTGAAAACCCTTGTTTTTTGCTGGGTTATGGATTGATTAACGCTGTTTTCCGCTCATACCCCCTCACCGCAAACCAGTTTGTACACTTCCTGATATTTTTCTTCCACACTGCCGAGATTAAAGCGGAAGCGATCCTTGTCCATTTTTTCTCCGGTTTCCAGGTCCCACAGGCGGCACCCGTCCGGGCTGATTTCATCTCCAAGTAACACTTCGCCTTTGTGCCGGCCATATTCCAATTTAAAATCCACCAGCCGGATGCCGCGCGCCTTAAAAAATTCCTCCAGCAACTGATTGACTTTGGACCCGCTGGCTTTTAAAAACGCTACTTCCTTTTCGGTCGCCCATTCAAAGGTTTTGATATGCGATTCGTTGATCATCGGGTCGTGCAGGGGGTCGTCCTTTAGAAAAAATTCCTGAATGGGCGGGTCCAGGTGTTTTGCTTCCTCAATCCCCAGACGCTTGCACAAACTGCCCGCCGCCACGTTTCTAAAGACCACTTCCACCGGAATGATCTCAAGGCTTTTGACCAGCATCTCCCGGTCGTTTAACTGCTCCACATAATGCGTGGCCACGCCCTTTTCTTCCAGGTATTGAAATATCCGCGTGGACACCTGATTGTTGATGACGCCCTTGTCCACGATGGTGCCTTTTTTGATGCCGTCATTCGCGGTGGCGTCGTCTTTGAAATATTGAATCACCAGATCAGGGTCCTCGGTGGCGTAGATGATCTTGGCCTTGCCTTCGTATAATTTTTCCAGTCGTTTCATAAAAATTCCCGTTTAAATAATTTAAAGTAAATTGAAATTTTACATCCGTCAGGTACATTTCTAGTGAAAGGATTCTTCTATTTAAAAACCCGACTGAATATTTTATCCACGTTTTTAAACTGCGCTTTCAAGTTAAATGCCTTTTCCAGTTCGCTCGCCGACAAATATTTTTTGATGTCCTTGTCCTTCTTTAAAAGCGGGAGAAAATCCCTGCTCTTTTCCCAGACCTGCATGGCGTTTCTCTGGACCATGCGGTAGGCATCCTCCCTCGTCACCCCCTTTTGCACCAGGGCCAGCAGGATGCTCTGAGAAAATACCAGCCCTCGGGTGATTTCCAGATTCTTCATCATGTTTTTCGGATAGACCATCAGCCGGTCCATCATTCGTGTCATGCGGTTCAGCATATAGTGCAGAAGAATGGTGCTGTCCGGGCCGATCACCCGTTCCACGGACGAATGACTGATGTCGCGTTCGTGCCAGAGGGCGATGTTTTCCATCGCCGCCTGAGCGTTGGCGCGTATGATCCGCGCCAGGCCGGACATTTGCTCGGAGACTATGGGATTACGCTTGTGCGGCATGGCGGACGATCCCTTTTGCCCGCTGGAAAAAAATTCCTCCGCCTCCAGAACCTCGGTTCTTTGCAGATGGCGAATCTCCACCGCGATCTTGTCTAGAGTTCCCGCGAGAATCGCCAGAGTGGAAAAATATTCCGCGTGCCGGTCGCGCTGGATGATCTGGCTGGACACCGGCGCCGCCTTCAAGCCCAGTTTTTTGCAGACATACTCTTCCACGGCAGGATCGATGCTGGCAAACGTCCCCATCGCTCCTGAAATCTGACCGTACGCGATGCGTTGCCGCGCCCGTTTCAAGCGTTCGATATTGCGCCCCAACTCCTCGTACCAGATCGCAAGCTTGAACCCAAAGGTGATGGGTTCGCCGTGAATGCCGTGCGAGCGTCCGATCATCGGCGTGTTTTTATGCAGAAACGCCTGCTTTTTCACGGCTTCCTGCAGTCCGACGGCACCCTTGATAATCAGTGAAGCGGCGTCTTTCAACTGCACCGCAAGCGCCGTGTCCAGCACATCTGAGGACGTCATTCCCAGATGCATGTAACGGGCGGATTCCCCGACATTCTCCGCCACACAGGTGAGAAATGCGATGACATCGTGTTTGACTTCGCGCTCGATCTCGTCTATGCGTGGTATGTCAAAACGGGCTTTTTTCTTGATTTCCTCGACGGCCGCTTTGGGGATTTCCTTGCGGTTTGCCAAGGCTTCACAGGCCAGGATTTCAATTTTGAGCCAGATGCCGAATTTGTTTTCCGGCTCCCAGATGGCCGCCATTTCGGGGAGTGTGTAGCGTTCAATCAAAGCGATTTCCTCATGATTTTACAGGCCCAGATAAAGTTGATGCGGCCCCGGCAGTTTTATAGAATAGATGGATAAGGCAACCAAAAATTTGATGTTTCCCGGGCCTTGCAATCGCCAATCCTTAACTTCAGGAGGTTGGCTCATGGACCGGATTAAATTTTTTAATGCGCCCAAATGATAACGCGCCAATCTTAAACGCATTCGTGAGCTAAATCAATCAAGAGATTTTTCTATGATCGTCGTCTGTTTTGTATGTCTCGGAAACATCTGCCGTTCCCCGCTCGCCCAGGGGGTTTTTGAAAAATGTGTCGCCGAACAAGGCCTAGAGAATCATATCCAAGTGGCCTCCGCCGGCACCGGAAGCTGGCACATCGGGTCGCCCCCGGATGAGCGCATGCAACAAACAGCCAATAAATACGGCGTCCAGCTCAATTCGCGCGGCCAGCAATTTCAAAGCTCAGATTATAATGATTTCGACCTCATTCTGGCCATGGACCACAGCAACTTCAGCATCCTGGAACAATTGTGCCCCCGCCCTGAGAAAGCCCAAAACCTGAGAATGTTCCGATCCTTTGACCCGGAAGCCAACGGCGATTTGAATGTTCCCGACCCCTATTATGGCGGCGGCAAAGGATTCGAAATCGTCTATGAAATCGTCAACCGCACCTGCCCGAACATTCTGGAGTTTCTCAAGGACCGCGCCGGTTTGAAGGCATGAAAGAGGCCCTCCTTGAGGTGTTGGAATCGATTTACGGCCAACCCGTGCAGGTCCTGGACACCCGTCCGGTGGGCGGCGGTTCGATCAACCAGACCCAGGCCCTGACCCTGTCCAACCGGGAGACCGTTTTTTTGAAAACCAACACGCACCCTCCAAAAGATTTTTTCAATGCGGAATCAAAGGGGCTTGACCGGTTGCGACAGGCCCAAGGCGGACCGAAAATCCCCAAACCTCTGGGGCTGGAACCCGGCTCGACCCCCCGGTTTTTTCTCATAGAATATGTGGAAAGCTCGCCACCGAACGGAGAATTCGATGTTCAATTCGCCCGGGCGCTGGCCAACATGCACCGCGTGTCTCAGGAGTTTCACGGATTGGATCATGATAATTTTATCGGCTCCACGGTGCAGAAAAATACCCAGGAAAAGGATGGCCTGAAATTTTTCCGCGACCATCGCATTCGCTTTCAACAGGAATTGGCCCGCAAAAGAGGCAAGTTGCCGGCACCGCTTGATAACAAACTGGACCGGCTTTGTGACAGGATGGAATCTTTGCTCGACAACACCGGAGAACCGCCCGCCTTGTTACACGGGGATTTGTGGTCGGGCAATTATTTTCAAGCCAAATCGGATCGGCAACCGTGCATTTTTGACCCTGCCGTTTATTACGGTTTGAGGGAAAGCGACCTGGCCATGACCCAACTGTTCGGAAGTCTTTCGGACGCTTTCTATCGGGCCTATCACGAAGCGTTCCCGATCCACCCCGGCTACGAGGAGCGCAGGGACATTTACAATCTTTACCACATGCTCAATCATCTGAATCTGTTTGGAGGTTCCTATCTTTCATCGGTCGAGTCCATCGTCACCCGTTTCACCGACTGAACCCATCTTGGATGGAGGCATCATCATGAAGCTGAAAAATCTCTTGTGGTTTATCATCCTTGCCGCCGGATTATTGCTCCCCGTCGACCATCTAAATGCCCAGCCGGGCGACTACAAACGGCTGAAAGCGGAGGCGGAAAAATACTTCCACCAGGGCTCCTTTTCCAAGGCACGCAAACTCTATGTTGAAACCAATGCGTTGAGACTCTCCAACAGAGAAAAACGCTGGGTCGATTTCCGCCTTGCGGACACTCTGTGGCGGGCGCAGGCGGGAACCAAAACCCCCGACTCTTCCAATTATGATAAAGCCAAACAACAGCTTGAAAACCTGATCCGTGACGTGAAGCGGGTGGAAGGCCGGGACCGGGTGTGGGTCGAAATTCAGGAATCGCTGGGAGACTTCTGGTGGCAACGCTCCACCTCCAAAAACTGGAGCTCCGGCTGGAAATATTATCAACAGGCCCTGGACTGGTGGGCCGGCGCAAAAGACATCGAGCGGGCCAGAGCCCGCTACCTCAAAATCGTCTGGGCCATCGCCAGCCCCACCTGGCGGGAACCCTATTACTACTACGGTTATTACGGCAATCAATTGCCGCTCAACATTCTGGAAAACGCGCTTAAAATTTCCAAGACCCAAAACGATAAAGCCCGGGCGCATTACCTGATCGCCATGACCCTGAGAAACCGGGGAGATATCTATCAGCAGGACCGGGTGGTTGAGGAATTTCAGGCTGTCATCGATGCAGGCAAAACGTTTCAGTGGTACGACGACGCCCTGTTCCAGTACGCGGAATGGTTGTCCAATTACGGCGATGTCATCGTTCTTGAAAATGGCGAACGCCGGCGTCAAAAAAATTATCCCGAGGCTTTAAAATACTATCGCCGCCTCCTCAAAGAATTCAAAAAAGGCGAAACGCGTCATCACGACAACGCCAAACAAAGGATTAAAAATATCACCCAACCGGTTTTAGGACTCAGCGTCTCCAACATTTTCTTACCCGAATCGGAAATTCAGTTTCATCTGAACTGGCGCAACCTGGAAAACGTGTCTTACACCGTTTACCCGGTGGACCTCACCCGCGACTTGGAATTTGATGGTGAGCAGGGCGTCGGCCAGTGGGTCCGGAACATCAACCTGCCGCTTGAAGATAAAATATTTTCCAGCGCCCACAAAACCGATGACAAGGGAGATTATCGTCCCGGCCAAAAAACCGTTCACCTGGAACAGAAATTGCCAAAAGGGGCCTATGTCATAGAAGCCACCGGAGGCGGCAAACGCACCCGCGACATGATTCTGGTGACGGACAGTTCTCTGGTCATTAAATCCTCCGGCACTCAGGCCCTGGTTTATTTCTGCTACGCGCTCGACGGCTCGCCCCTGGCCAAGGCACGCGTCACCTTGTGGGAACGATATTACACCGGCAGAAAATGGGTGTGGAAGGAGCATAGCTCAAAAACCAACAAACAGGGTCTCGCGCTATTTTCTTTGAAGGATTCCAGAAACAATGGAGAGCTCTTTGCCAGTGCGAGGGCCGGGGATCGACAGGCGTTCAGCCGGGGTCACAGCAGGCGATATTATTCCAATCCGGAACAATGGAAACTTTATGTATTCACCGACCGCCCCGCCTACCGGCCCAACGAAACCGCGCATTGGAAAGTGATCGCCCGCAATTACGACGGGTCGACGTATTCCATTCCCGACGACGAAATTCTTAATTTCCAGATCACTGATCCGAGAGGCGCGAAGCTCAAAGAGGGGACTTTGACACTGAACGAGTTTGGCAGTGCCTGGGATTCCTTTGATCTCACCCTGTCCAACCCTTTGGGCGCGTACCAGGTCACGTTTCGCGACAAAGAAAAAAAGAACACGATCGGCCGTGCCACCTTGTTCCGGCTGGAAGAATACAAACTCCCGGAATTTAAAGTCACGGTCCAAACCCCGACGGTAGACGGAAAACCAAAAACCTTTCGCTTGGGCGATGAGGTGGAAGTCAATATTGAGGCGGAGTATTATTTCGGCGGCCCTGTGGCCAACGCCAATGTGGAGGTGCTGGTGTATCAGCGTTCGTTCCGGCCTTATTGGCGGCCATCGCACCCCTATCCCTGGTATTACCAGGACCGCTATCGGTCGCATTACGGGGGCGGCAGGGGCCAGCAGATCAAACGTGAGGTCCTGAAAACCGACGCAAAAGGAAAAGCCTCCCTCACCCTCGACACCGGAAGAAACAGTCAGGATCTCGAATACCTGATCGAAACACGGGTGACCGACGCATCACGGCGGGAAATCGTCGCCAGTGAAAAAATCCGCGTTACCCGGCAAAGCTACGCCATCTATTTGCATCCCGAGCACAACATCCACCGCCCCCAGGACAAGGTCAGGATAGACCTCACGTCGCTGGATGCAAACAATAACCCCGTCCAGGCAAATGGTGTCGTCCGCGTTACCCGGGACTATTGGTTTGAAATCTGGCTCGATCCTGAAGGCCGGGAAGTGCAGGGCAAAGAGTTGAAAAATCTACGCGGGAAATCCGCGATCTTTCCCCCGCCGCCCCTTCCCGGCAAACCGTCCTGGAAACCCAAGTTCCGCGGCCACCAGCACGATGAAATTCTCACGCGATCGGTCAATACCGACAAAGAAGGAAAGGCCGAATTCAGCTTCACCCCGGAGCGCGAAGGCAATTACCGGGTGGAATGGGTAGGGCCGGAAAAAAACGCACCGCCGGTTAAAGGGTCCACCACCGTTTGGGTGGCGACGAAAGCCACCACCGATCTCAACACCCGCCACGGCGGTTTGGAAATCATCGTCGATAAAGACACGTTTCACTCCGGGCAAAAAACTCCGGTCATGCTGATGGCACCCGGCAGTGGCCACTATGTGCTTTTCAGTGTGGAGGGCGACGATCTTTACAGTTACCAATTGGTGCATATGGACGGTCCGGTCAAACTCATCCAATTGGATATCGAAGAAAAACACGTTCCCAATATTTTTTTAAACGCCGTCATGATCACAGACCGGCAGATGTTTCAGGACTCCAAACAAGTGATCGTCCCGCCGGTTAAAAATTTCCTTGAGGTCGAGGTCACATCGGACAAAGACCGCTATCAGCCGCAGGAAGAGGGGACGCTGACCGTCACGACTCGCGACCACGCTGGACATCCTGTATCGACGGAAGTGGCGTTGGGCCTTGTGGACGAATCGGTTTTTGCTATTCAAAAGGATCTCGCCCCGGACCCTCGTCAATTTTTCTTTGGCCGAAAAAGGACGCAACAACTGCAGACCCGAAGCACGTTTCAATTTAAATCCTACCTGAAACTGGTGGAAGGAGAAAAAGGGCAATTACTCGATGACAATGAATGGAGGAAAGCTAAAAACAATGCGCCTACTCTTTATGACTACAAAAAAGAGGACGGCTCTGGAATGAGAAGCGAATTGGCCCAAAAAATGCGAAAACCTCCAGCGCCCTCCAGGCAGGCGGGGATGGTGGCCAGCGACCGCATGGCTTCTAAAGCCATGGGAGCCGCCTCAATGATGGAGGCTGACGAAAGCGTTGCCCAGGAAGCCGACCCAGGACCCGCAGTCGAGGTGCGATCGGATTTTCGCGCCACCGCATTCTGGCAACCCGACTTGAAAACCGACCGGGACGGTAAGGCCACCGTCAAAGTGAAGTTTCCCGATTCCCTCACCAAATGGCGAACCACGGCGCGCGCCGTTTCCAGAAGCAATCAGTTGGGAATTGCGTCCACCGACATGCAGACGAGAAAGCCTTTGATCGTCCGCCTGCAGGCTCCGAGATTTTTTGTCGTCGGGGACGCGCTCACGGTTTCCGCCCTCATCAACAATAATACCGATGCTTTGATGAAGGTCCGCCCCTCGATAGAGGCTTTGGGCCTGACTCTTCTGGGCGCGATCATTGACGGGAAACTGGTTGAAGGCATCAAAGAAATCCAGGTCCCGGCGGAGAGTGAAAAACGCATCGACTGGAAGGTACGTGTGGATCGGGCCGGATCGGCCAAAATCACGGTCGCCGCCAGGGAAAAACAATATGCCGATGCGATGGAAAAAACTTTTATCGTTCACGAGCACGGGATCGAGAAATTGATTGCCCGATCCGGGAAAATGCGCGGCGATGAAATAAGTGTCCGTTTGGACATCCCTAAAGAACGCAAACCGGGTAGCCTCAACATGGTGGTTCAGGTAGCACCCAGCATGGCCGTCACCATGCTCGACTCTTTGCCCTACCTGATCGACTTTCCTTACGGGTGTACCGAGCAGACTATGAGCCGGTTTCTGCCTGCCGTGGTCACGGCCAAAACCCTGACGGATCTTGGCTTGAAACCGGAATCGATTGCCGGTAGGATTTTTGGCGGCATCGACGCATCCGTGACCGAGAAGACGCATCCCAAAGGCAAAAAAGATCTCGGCTCACTCGATCAGATGGTGGATAAAGGTCTCGAACGCTTATACGATTTCCAGCACAGCGACGGCGGATGGGGCTGGTGGAAAAAAGGCGACAGCGATCACTTCATGTCGGCTTACGTGTTATGGGGGTTGGCTTTGGCGAACGATTCCGGTATCGATGTTGATACGGATGTGTTGGAGCGGGCCTTTCGGTTTCTTGAGCGGGAACTGGTGGAAGAGGAAGCGCGATTCGATCAACAGGCCTGGATGCTGCACGCATTGGCCTCCGCTCATGTTTCATTGAAGCGGGGCAAGATCAGTGAATTTCAATCCACGGCGCTCAAGAATCTTTGGAACAACCGGACCAAACTGAACGCCTACACGCGGTCCCTGCTCGCTGTGGCCGCGCATCATTACGGTGACAAGAAAAAGGCCGCCATTTTGATCGAGAACCTTGAAAACGGCGTCAAGATCGACAACACCCCGGACACTTCTATCGTCCAGCGAGGCGGACAGAAAACCGGCGAGGGCGTCCTGTCCACCGCGCACTGGGGGGAAGACGGGATTCACTGGCGCTGGTCCGATGGTGGGGTGGAGGCCACGGCTTTCGCCTTGCGAGCTTTTCTTCTCATCGATCCGGAAAATAAATTGATCGAACCGGTGACCAACTGGCTGATCAAAAACCGGCGCGGCGCACACTGGAGCAATACGCGCAACACAGCCATCACCGTGCTTGCGCTCAACGATTATCTTAACAAGTCCGGTGAACTGGACACGGATATGGAATACGAAATTTTTGCGAACGGTCAATCCATCGCCCGGACCAAAGTGGAGGATGTTTTGCTGGCTCCAAGCGTTTATCCCGTCGATTCCAAGCTCATCGAAGACGATGCGAATGAAATTAAAATCGTCCGTCATGAAGGGAAAGGACCTTTGTATTTTTCCATTCAGGCGAAGTTTTTCAGCCTGGAGGAGCCGGTCACTCCGGCGGGCAACGAAATCTTCCTACGCCGGCAATATTACAAACTGGTGGGCCGGCCCACATTGCTCAAAGGTCATGTCTACGACCGGGTCCCCTTAAACGACGGAGATACCGTAAAAAGCGGCGAACGGATTGAAACACTCATCACGCTGGAGGCCAAAAACAATTATGAATACCTGATCATCGAAGATTTAAAACCGGCGGGATTTGAGTCGGTGAAAATCAAGAGTGGAGAGAGCCTGTATGCAAGGGAATTGAAATCCTCTGCAACCAAACGAAAGCTTGGAAAACCTAAAAGGGCCATTTCAGGCCAACCGGTCAAATCTTTTTCTTCCGCCATCCGGCCGCCGGGTCCCGCTCCAAAAAGCGATTACACGGGCCGCAGCCGATGGGTGTATCAGGAGCTCAGGGACCGGAAAATGGCGATGTTCATCGATAAGCTGCCCGAGGGTATATGGGAAATCAGCACCTCGCTTCGGGCCGAGATTCCTGGCAAGTTTCATGCCCTGCCGGTGATGGGACGCGCCATGTATATCCCGGAAATCCGGGCCAATGGCCGGGAGATCCGCTTGACGGTTAAGGACCGATAAAACAGGGAGAATGCAAAAAAGCGCCCTTCCGATTGGAAGGACGCTTTCTAACGAGAGATATAACTGTGTACTTCTTACCTGTTAGATGTCCCTGAAATCGAAAGGATTCATAATATATCGGGACAGGGAAACAAATGCCGGCTTAAAATCCACCGCCTATTTTTGCGATGAACGTGTTCAACTCCTTTTGAACATCGCCATCCCAGTTGGTCTTTTCTCTGGTCAGGGTGGTCAAAACCGGGTGCCCGGTGCTCATTTCCAGGCCTTTGGCGATGCTCACCAATATACGGGTACCAAAATATTCCACCAGACCATGTTCCTCGGCGGCTCGAAATGCCATCTCAGGACCCAATAATATAGCCCAGGTCTGGATGACGCAGACCTGGGTGGATTCCCGGAATTGCAAGGATTCGATGCCTTCCAAATAGGTTTCCGCATCGATCTCGTCGGCTTCAAATTTTTCAATCAAACTGGTGAGCGTTTCTTCTTTGGAGTCTATTTTGTCGCGAATGTAATCGATAATTTTAGGCTCCAGTTTTCCCAATTCGTCCAGGTTCCACGGGCAATAAAAATCGTCTACCGGTTTGTTGCCCGCACGTTTGTTTTCCCTGTCAATTTTCCGAATGCAGACGGGGCATCTCTTCCCGGCATCGTGGCTGAAATTATTGCCACAGGAGCAGGGCGCCAGGACGGTTTCCAAGGCTAAAGCCAGGGGCTCGCCCTTGAGACCCAGCACGGCCCGTAACGTTGCGCGAACCGCTTCTCCACGGCCTATCGAGTAACAATTGGTGCAGGACGAACAATATAAATTATATGCGGATTGATCCTCTGCTGGTTCGATGTCAGGAGAATAGGTCTCTCTGCAAAGAACGCATTGGGTTTCTTTTGAAATTGTATCCACCATGACTTGCTAGCTCCCAAAATTATTGGTCGGCAGTGTTTCTTTCTTAGATGAAAAAAAAAGCGTTTGAGTGCAAAATATTTTAGCGGCTCAAGAAAAAAGCCCCATGACCTTATAGGCCATGGGGCTTTGATAGTGCGAATAAATTCCTGTTAACCGGAATAAGCCTGACCTAATCCAGCAGTCTCCCCGGCGTCTGCTTCTAACACGATTTTTCCATTGGTTGGATCCACCGGGTGCATTGAAATCGCATTGTGGGTACTACAAACCACTTTACACAAATCGCACCCCTTACAACGATCGACAAAAACATAGGCTTTTTTATTGTCATTCATCATGATGCAGTCTGCTTCAGGACAATACATGATGCAAAGTCGGCAACCTTTTTCAGCTATACATTTCGATTCATCAACCAATGCAACGTTATACACAAACTTCTCCTTGATAATTTAATGTTTGAAAAAGGCTACCCAATCTATCGTCCCAATGCTTTCAGACAAACTCTCAAAACTAAAATGATTTGGCAACCCCGGCCGCAATATTGGCCATAGCGGGTTTAGCCTTTTCAGACCATTCATCCGCCAACTCAAAAGATTTGGTGATGGTGTCCATGTTGGCTTTGAGCAACATTGCCTTTTTGGCGTATTTCTTGGTGATCGCCTGATCGAGAGTTGCAGTACCACCTGAAGCCACATAGCGTTTGCCAAACCGTTCCTGCAAAGCCACGTCCAGTGCTTCTAGTCCAACGATTTTTGTCACCCCTGCGCAGGCACCCAGCATCGCCATGTTGGTGGACAACTCGGTCTTACCGATTTCGAGAGCCAGTTTGGTCGCATCGTGGTTGAATACAGTTACATTGAGGTCTTTCAACCGCTGATGGTCTTCCTTATTCAGCAAATCAGCGCTGGTGTTGATTATGACAAGTCCATTTTCCTTAACCCCGTCATAAAATGGCGCGGTATAGCTTTTCTGCATGGTGATGACCTGAGGATGAAACACCATAATAACATCTGGGTATACCAACTCACCACGGTCATAAATTCGCTCCACACCGATGCGCACATAACTTTCAGCCGGAGCCATACGTTTTTCCGCTCCAAAAAATGGATTCGAAATGGAGTACAGTCCGGCATTGTTCGCGGCCATCGCCAGGAGATGTGCGGCGGTTACCGCCCCCTGCCCGCCCAAACCCGAAATTCGTATATTGATCCTTTTAAACATAATAATCCTCTCTCCTAATCAATTAAGCGGAAACGGGTTTTTTAGCTTTTTTGGCTTCTTTTGCCGCTTTTTTCTTGGCTTTTTCCTCAGCCTCCATATCATCAATGAGTTGCTGAGCCTGGTCAGAAATATACTCTTTCATTACAAAACGGCCGCCAATGGATTCGGCATCCTTCATCTCATCCAAACCTTCCATACTCTGTTTGCCGATTTCGAGAATGCAGGGCGTGTACAGTTGAACATAGGTCGGCCCAATTTCTCTGGCTATCATTACAGCCTGCCTGATTGCTTTTTCCACCCGGTTGGGTTTGCTCACGGTGAGCATGGCGACATAATGACATCCTGCTTCACGAGCGATTTCCGGCAACCGGACTTTATCAAAGTTTTTACCCGCAGGCGCCATTTTGGCAACAAACCCTTTTTGCATCAATCCACTTTCCTGACCGCCTGTATTGGCATAGAGCTCGTTGTCAAAACAGATGGTGGTGAATTTTTCCTGGCGAAACCAGGATTGCATCGTCATATCCAATCCGATATCAACCGTGGCTCCATCGCCCGCCAACACAACCACGTCTTTTTCTACGTCAGGGAAACGACGTTTGAGAGTGCGCTTCAAGCCTGAGGCAATGGCATTCTGATTACCAAATAGGGAATGGATATTTTGCACGGCAACATGTGGGAAGACCAAACTTGTACAACCGGTAGAACCGACGAAAACCGTGTTCTCAGGTGCAGGCAGACTTGCCAGAATATAACGAAAAGCAATCGACTCCGGACAACCCGCACATAAAGAATGTTGTTCAATCAATTCCTTGGAAGAACCAATGTCTTTCCAACCCCGGCCTTCTTTACCATATGTCGCGGTCTCAACCAACTCATGGTACTCCGGAGGCATGATGTCTGCCAGCTCCTCACAAAGAGTTATTTTATCTTTATTCATTAGGTTTCCCCTTTTATTGTGATTTTCCCGTAGGAAAATTTACGATTAGATATTTACAGGTTTTTCCAATTTAGCTACCGCGATTGCTGTTACTTTCTGGCAACTTCTATTCCCAGATACTTTTTAATTTCCTCAACAATAACTTCAGAAGGCATGGTCATGCCGCCTGCAACATGGGGACCTGCAACGACCCGCTCGTTGTTGGGAACAATGGCTTTGATTTCGCGGGCCAACCAACCGGCCATATTGAACTCAGGCACAAAGATGTGTTTGGCGCGCTTGGTGGCTTCCTTGATTTCTTCGTGCGGGAAAGGCCGAATGGTTTTGATCTTGACCAATCCGACTTTGATGCCCTCTTCTTCAAGCAAACGAATGGCTTCCCGTCCCTGCGAAACAGCAGTTCCGGAAGAAACAAGGAGGATCTCACGGTCAATATTTTCGACATCGATCAAGCCATCCAACAATGGAATGGTGTGCTTGCGAGACCGCTCCACAGCCGCACGAACCTCCTGCTGCCAGGATGCGTGGGTTGAATAACTGATGTAATTGGACTTCATAACGAATGGATCCCGCATCATCCGAATCGGGGGACATTCCATATCCATACACGGTACCGGAGATTTATAAGGATCGTAAGGCGTCAGGCAAAGGTTTTCCGGTGGAAGCATGACGGTGTCCTTCGTGTGGGTCACGAAGAAACCATCGCACATGGTCGCGATGGGAATATGCACATCGGGCTGTTCCGCAACAATAAAACCTTTAAGGATAAAATCGTATAGATCTTGCGCTGTTTCCGCATGCCACATCAGCATCCCGGTTTCCAGAAGATAAGACGCTTCCAGAGTATCGGGCTGAATGCTCAAGGGAGAATTGACGCCGCGCATGGTCACACACACCTGAATCGGCAAACGAGAGCCCGCCCACATGGGAAAGTTTTCCATGGCGCGCAGGGTTCCAGGACCGGCCGTGGTGGTGAAAACCCGATGCCCGCCAAAGGCGGCTCCGGCGCACTGGCCCATAACAGCAAATTCACTTTCGCCACGAAAATACTCTTCCAGATAACCTTCTGAATACAGCTCACCGATCAAAGCCGCCGCCTCACTTTGTGGGGTGATCGGGTAAGCCACTGAGGTGCCCACACTGGCTACCTTGATCGCCTGTCGAATGACCTCACTGCCAGTCATGAAGCTCGGAGTCCTTTCGGCATCGTAAAACATGGTATTGATGTCAGTGTAAGTCTGGTCCATTTTATTCTTGGTACCCAACTTCACATGCTGAGATTTTATTACTCTATTTGGACTTGCAACCGGCTTATTCATAAAATCACTCCCTTGGAAATGACATTCAACAGAGCTGATCCAACGCTCAATTTATAAAAAATTTTCCCGCTCTAGGCCACTCGCCCGGAACTGGTCATTTTAATCTGTACAAACGATTCCGCCTGACTTTTTACGCCTTCTTTTTTCAATTTATTGACCGCGTCCATAAGTTTCGTGATCTTCTCCACGGAAGCATCGCGAAATGACAGGCACGCATCTTCATGACCGGCCTGGGCACACATTGCCATGGTGAAACAATCGGTTCCGCCGCGAATGATTTTCAGCGCCAGATTTGCCTGATGACAGTGTACACCGACAAATATGCACACATCTATTTTATTATGCCAAATTGTCAAATTAGGATGATTGGGATTGATTTCCGCTTCCGCGTCAATTTTTGGGTATTTGGGGCGGTAATCCGCCATCGGAATCAATCGAGCCGGGAGCGCGTCAGCCAAAGCCCGGATAGCCTTTGCCTTTTTGGTGGCGTTTTCATTCCAATTCCAAAGAACCAAGGGGCCTGGGAAAATGGTCGGCACTTTCGCTTCAAGAAATTTCCGGGCGGCATATTCATAACCTTCTTCTTCTGGAGCGATTCTTCCTTCTATATGGCATTCTCCCGGATCGGGTAAAATAACTCCCATTGAAGCGGCGGCAGGAGGGAGGAAGGCCTCCGGCCCAGCTTTGACCTGATATTGGCTCATTCTAAAGTCCTTTACGGGTGATTAACAATTTGAAAGAGAGTCACTATAAACTACAGCCCTCAAGCTTGTCAAACCTTTTCACTTAAAGCGGGTTAGACCGGTTTCTGCACATAATCTGGTTGATATTATACGGTTTAAAATGGCCTTGACCAACTCTCTACCGGTTTTATTTTCTACTCGGGATATCCTTGTTCTGAATTTCGAGCTTAAGCTAAGGAAATGGCAAAGCAGGTTCCAAGTCTTCAGACAAGACGGACTGAGCCCCGATCCAGCGGATTTTTATGAGGTTTCGGCTATCTGAAGGGGTGAGTTTCTCCGGAAAAACCCGCTTTCGCTCAACAATGGCCTAAAGGGCACCGAGTCTTCAAGACATCATTACTACAGGCTTTCATGCAATGATACGGTGGTTGAGGAGCCCTGGATGCGGAAAGACCACGATTCCTTATTTTATGAAGAAAACGACTTTTTCAACTCCTCCAATCCGGCGAGATGTTTTTTTTCCTCCGCCAGCAGATGCAGGAAAATGGTCCGGACATCCAGTTTCTTCTCGTGTACCAGAAGGTCACTCAACACCTGAATGGATCTTTGTTCCGACTGAATTCCCAATTCCAGAGCTTCGGCGTCGGTTGCAAAATCGGGAATTTTTCCGTCGCGTCCGCTTTTGATATCCGGGAACACTTTGCCCTTCAATTCCAGGGCGATGAAATTATCCACATGCTGGCGGGAGCTGGATTTTTTCTGCAGGACCGGTTGCAGAAACCGGGCTTTGGCCTGCAAGGTCTGGATATGTTCTTTTTCCTCATCCGCCAGGTGCTGAAACATTTTTTTTACCTGAGGGTCTTTGGCTTTTTTGGCGGCTTTTTCGTAAAAATTCAGCCCCTGCTTTTCAATACACAGGCTCACCGCAATGGCATCTACGCAATGAAAACTGATGGGCGGTTTTGTTTCCGCCGGCTCTTGATCTTTCACCCCATCGTCCTTCATATTAAGATGATTATTCAGGCCCTTCTATCTCCAGGACACTCAACCCATTGGACCGGTTTATCGCGGAAAAGTTTCAAACCAATTGCAATCTGACCGTTGAATCATGATATATTGCTGGCGTCGAAGGCCCGGTTAACAAAGGGCGCCTGGCGACACTTCGTCTGCAAACCATTCTGTCATCCCTTTTATTTACGGCCTTTATTCGACCAGCTCGGCTTCATTGAAATCGTTGAAAAGGAAACCGTTCCTTTATGATGCCCCTGCCTGGCAAACCTGCTTAAGGATTATAATGATATCGACATGAAAAAAATAACAATATTTACGGATGGCTGTTGCAAAGGCAACCCCGGACCGGGAGGCTATGGTTGCCTCATAAAATTCAACGGAAAAGTCAAAGAGTTGAAGGGCGGCGAAAAATCGACCACCAATAACATCATGGAACTCACCGCCGCCATCGTCGCTTTGCAATCCCTCAAAGAACCTTGTGAGGTGGATTTGACCACCGACTCCCAGTACATGAAAAAGGGAATGACGGAATGGATCAACGGCTGGATCCGCAAGGGGTGGCTCACGGCGTCTCGCCAGCCTGTAAAAAACAAGGACCTGTGGCAGGAGCTTCACCGTTTGAGTAAGGTGCACAAAGTCAAGTGGCACTGGGTCAAGGCCCATAACGGGCATCCCGAAAATGAACGCGCCGACGCCCTGGCTAACGAAGGGCTCAGTTTAATCTAACCAACCGGCTTTTATAAAAATGTCTGCCCCGCCTGAAGACTCACCAAAGAAATCGGCTGTTATAAAGCGGATCGGTCTGGCCATGGGTTTATTGTCCCTCACCGCGATTTTATTCCTCATTGATTCCTGCACCACTTTTTCTCCCGCCAAGGGGGAAAGCCCGTCCCGCATTGTGCGGGATCGTGATTCGAGCCTTAAACCTTCCACCGTTCAAGAGAAAAAGGATCGCCCTGCCTTTAAAAAAGTAGACTCTCTACCGAATGCTCCGACGAGCCTCCCCCCTTCCACAGCGGGCGGGGATGTCTCAAGTCTGGCTCCTCTGGACCTGCCGATCAATGTGCAGGACGATATGGACTGGAACAGCCTGGAACGAGTCATCCAAAATCAGCTCGCTGTCATGGAGGCTCAAAATGACTTCGAACCGGTGACCCTGGAAGGTTTGAATTTAACCAGGGGGGATTTGAAAAACTCTCTCAGGTTATTTCTGGGTTTATTGAGACAAAATCTTACACCGGATGAATTCAACCACCGGGTCAGGAAAGAATTCAAGTTTTTTAAGGCCGGTCAGGGCAAAGACAAAAAATTTCTGTTCACCGGGTACTACACCCCTGTTATCCCGGCCAGCCCCGTTAAAACAGAGGAATACATCTACCCCCTGTACCGTTTGCCCGATGATTCTCCGGAGTTTAATTTCGTGAGTCACGCGCCGTCCGGCAATCCAGAAAACTTCTCCCTCACTTCCTGGAAAAATTTAACCCGCAAACAAATCGACCATCACCGGGCGCTAAAAAACAAACACCTGGAGATTGCCTGGCTGAAGGACGACCTGGAACGGTTTTTCCTGCACATTCAGGGGTCGGCCATGCTCCGGTTTCCGGACGGCAAGCTCCAGAGCGTGGGTTACGCAGGCGCCAATAATTATGGTTACCAGGGCATCGGTAAATTGATGGTGAAAGACGGCCTTCTCGGCAAAGGCCAGCGCTCCATGCAAGGCATCAAAAAATACCTGAGAAGCCATCCGGAAAAAATTCCTTATTACTTTTACCAAAACAAACGCTATATCTTTTTCACCTACAAAGACCAGGGGCCGCAGGGTTCAGGAGGTGGGGTGCTGGTTGGCGGGCGCTCGCTTGCGACCGACAAATCGATTTATCCGGCAGGCGGGCTGGCACTCATTTTCGTCAGAAAACCCGTTCTCAATCGGGACAATAAAATAGTGCGCTGGAAACGGACCTTTCGCTTTGTGGTGGATCAGGACACCGGAAGCGATATCAAGGGACCGGGACGCGCCGATCTTTTTTTCGGCATCGGCCAGCGGCCAGGAATCATGGCGGGAAGTTTCAAGGAATGGGGTGACGTCTACTACCTGATAAAAAAGAAATAGCCGACCAAGGTGACGCTGGACCCAATATTAAGGTTCGGTGGATTATGGCTGAACGACTTCTTTTTCATTCACTTTCAGGGCCTCGCGTGGCGTCAGGCCCAAACTTCCTCCCCACGTAGTGGGGGGGGGGGGGGGGGGGTTACATCGGTTCGCTGTACAGGGAAACCAGCCGCTTGTCGATAAAATCAAACCGCTCGGACCGCACATTGAACTGTTCTTTTTCCGGGTCGCCGCTGACTGCTGAAAAGTCCATGTTCTTGAGATTCCTTCGAATCATGCTGGCAAACGTGATGGTCTCGGGCTTCTCCTCGATTTCCAGATATTCCACCGCACGAAGAAACGTCGAACCGGTGCTGGCAATGTCGTCGACAATCAACCAGTGCGTATCTTTTGGGTACACGGGCATTTCCATTTGCGCAGAGTCGATTCTCTTTTTCGGCATGATATGAAAAGGCAATCCCATCAATTTTGACAATTGAAAACCGATCCTGATTCCCTGGGTCTCACATCCTATCACCACATTGAATTTCCCGTGTTCTGCCTGCCAGGTTTTCAGTTTGTGGTGGAGCATTTCGCAGTAAGCTTCGTTCATCGCATCGGACAATAATTCATATTCATAGGTGTAATTCGACTTTACGCCATTGCTCAAGACAAACACACCATCCTTAATGATTCTCGAAAACACGTACCGTTCTCCTTACAGGTTGGACAAACCTTCGTCCCATGGATCAAACATATTTTAAATTCACAGCGAGTTTCTGGACGGCCCCGTACCCTCCGGCCAGCCATATCTTCCCACAAGAGGAACAAATTTGCAGTACCCAATTTCCTGGGACGTGGTGCGGCCATTTTCCCGGGTCAAAATAGTCATGCTCTGTTTGTCCAGCCCTCCCACCGGCACGACCAGCCGCCCCCCTTCTCCCAGTTGATCGACCAGCATTTTGGGAATCTCCTGGGTGGATGCGGTGATGAGAATCACATCGAACGGCGCCTGATCCGGCCAGCCATAAGTCCCGTCAAACACCTTGAACACGATATTCATATAATTCAATCGCTCCAAAAGACTTTGCGCCTTCAAGCCCAGGGAGCGTATCCGCTCAATGGTAAAAACCTGGCCGGCCAGTTCCGCGAGCAGGGCCGTCTGATATCCGGAACCGGTGCCGATTTCCAACACCCGGTCGGTGTCTTTCAGGTTTAAAGCCTCGGTCATGGCGGCCACGATATAAGGTTGCGAAATGGTCTGGTTGTCGCCGATGGGCAACGGAAAATCACCATAAGCCTTGTGCTGAAATGTTTCATGCACAAACATATGCCGCGGGATCCGGTTCATCGCTTCCATGATTCTTAAATCTTTCACACCCCGATCCACTAACTGCTCTTCGACCATCTTTCTCCTTTGACCGGAAAAAGATGTTATCGCCCGGTCAGCAGGATTCATCCGCACATCCTCTCATAACCAATTCATTTCTTTGGACTTTTTCCATTAACAGTGATACAAATAAGGCCATCAATAAAAGTATAAACGTTGCGCTTTGAAACTTTCAGGATTGAAGCCCCGAACAAGCCGTTTTAAAACGGGCTCCGCCGTTTCGGGTTTTATATGATCCACTTAAGGTGCGAACGTTTCCTTAAAAGGTTTTCGATCAATGGATGAAAAGCAGGCTCCGAAAATTTTAGTGCAGGGGGGTGAACCTTCGGGAATTTGGCGCTTCGTGCGGGGACTTGGGAAAAAAACCGGACCCACCCTGGGACTCTGGCAACGAGTTCAGTTTTTTGGGATTCTGGTAAAAAACCAATTCCCAGCAATCTTCCCATCCATCGTATTTCAGAAGGTAAATATTGTCATCATCGGCTTTGACTTTGAAATAACTCGTGCCTTCGCCATACCACCGGTCGACGATGTCTACGACTTCGTAGCGACGATCGATGAGGTTGAAGGCGATCGGCCTCTCGTTAAGCTTATAGCCTGACAAGCATTCCACCTTAATCATGCGGGTATGGTATGCCGAACTCATAAAAAAGTAAACGTTTTTCTCCCGCCCCGTTACACGGGGAAAAAAGTTTGGGCTCCGCTCACTTTACCCCTACGGGGCATGAAGGCAAAGGTCGAATATCACATGTTCACGAGCCCCGGGAATCTTTCTAGAAAAACATCAGGATAAAAAATGCAGGAACCCAACTTAAAAAATATTGAGAAACATCTCGGTGAACTGGTTCGTGAGCGCAACCTGTTCACCACACCGGACCAGCTGGCGACCGCCGGGGAATACATCCACCAGCAAATGCTGTCCTTGAACCTGTCGGTGAGTGAGGAAACCGTTCCCTTTGAAGGCAAGCAATCTAAAAACATTCTGGGGCTCAAAAAAGGCGCCGACCCGTCGGCAGGCACCTTCGTTCTGGCGGCGCATTACGATACGGTGGAAGGCTCACCGGGGGCCGATGACAATGCCAGCGCCGTTTCCGCTCTTCTTGAAACCGCGCGTTGCCTGGAAGCTTTGCAATTTGAAAAGTCACTTCTTTTTGCTGCATTCACTTTGGAAGAATACGGTTTCGTGGGAAGCCATCACTTTCTTGAACAGAGGCAAAACGAGGGTGAGCGTTTCTCAGGCATGATCTCGCTTGAAATGTTGGGTTTTTGTAGCCATGAAGCCGGGTCGCAGAATTACCCTCCCTACGTAGACGCCAGCCAATACCCGGATTCGGGGGATTTCATCGCCGTCGTGGGCAACGAACCCTCCGCAACCCTGGCCCATTCCCTGGCCGATACGATGGACCGGGCCGTTCCTCCCCTTGCGGTGGAAAAACTGGTGGTGCCGGGTCGCGGGGATCAGTTTCGCGAGGTGACCCTGAGCGATCATTTCCCGTTCTGGGAAAATAACATTCCCGCAGTCATGGTCACGGACACGGCATTTCTCAGAAACCCGAATTACCATCAACCTTCGGACACGCTCGACACGCTGGACATCGAGTTCATCGGCCAGGTAACGGCAGGCATCTGCAGATTTTTGGAAGCGCATTTAGGGACGCGCCATAAAAAGCAATCGCAACAGGGCGCCAATCCCTTAACCTGACAAACTTATTTTAGGGCATGAATCAGGATCAGGTCGATATGAACGAGTTCATACATCCCAGCCAGCACTTAGAGCTTCCAAATACGGGAGAGCCGCCTCCACTTGAAAAAACGCCCCCTGAAGAACCCAAACCCAAAGAGAAAAAAAAGCGCTCCTGGCTGAAACGATTGTTTCTTTTTATCACTTACGGATTGCTTTTTTTCATCGTCCTTCTGGTCGGTGCGGGAGTCGTCTTGTCCTATTACTTTCCTTCGGAACGTCTGAGACCCGTCGCCGAAGAAAAGCTGACCGAGTTTTTAAAAGTTCCTGTATCGATCGGGTCTTTGGACTTGAGCCTGCTTCGCGGAGTGAATATTTCCCGTTTGACGCTGGGCGAGAACCAACCCATTTTTGACGTTCAAAATATCATTCTGGATTACGACCTGACAGAGCTCATGCAGGGACGCTTCGTGATCAATCAGGTGCTCGTTGACGAACCTAAACTGAATCTTATTTCGGAAAACGGGGTCTGGAACTTCCAGCCACTTCTGGAACTGGGAGGCTCTGAAGAGGCACCGCCTCCCGAAAAGCCTTCGGAAGGCCTTCCCATCATCCCCCTGGCCGTGGACTTGAGGGAATTCGCCATTCGCAATATCCAGGTGAACCTAGACATGGATGGAGAAACGACCAGCCAGCTGGAAGGGTTGAGTCTTGAGGCGCGCGGCAAAATCAACCGCGAGGAAATCGATGTGGCCCTCAATACGACCATGGGTCCGCCTGCAAAAGGCGAGCACAACCTGGAATTTTTTTCCAGTCAGGGAGAAGGCATCGACGTTAAAACCCTTTCTTTTATGGATATAAAAGTCAGCACCCAGGATTTAAACAACATCCGGCTTTCGGGGGTCCTGCGGTTAAATAATAATCAGTTTCATGTGGGAACCCCTCTGCCTTCGCCGGACCTGTCCACGGTAATCGACCTCACCGCCATCCTTCAGGGCCAGGGGGTGAACATTCAGAGACTGACCTTGAACATCGGTGAGAATAACCGGGTGGACCTTTCCGGCTCCGCGACGCAAATCGCCAAGGACCCGCGTTTCGACATCAAGCTCAACGAGGCGGCGTTCAACATTGAAGACCTCGTCGCCTGGGCGGGGAAGATGATTCCGGATATCAAAGCCAGCGGGAATCTTCAGGTCACAAACGTGCAGGTTAAAGGCCACATGCCTGGGTTCCAACCTGAGGATATCGAAGTGGTGAGCGCGAAGGTTGGCATCAAGGATCTTTCCGCTCAATACCCGGCGCTCTCAGCTGACTTAAAAGGGGTCGATTTGGATATCGACCTTGCCAACGTGCAATTAAAAAACAGCGTCCCTGAAAATGTCGACGGAACCCTCCGGCTCACAATGGATCGAGGTCAAGCTCAGGATTTTAAAATTAAGGATTTAATTCAGGATCTAAAATTCAATGCCAAAGGCTCAAACCTCACCGATGTCTCCCTGATTTTTTCTACAGCATTTGATGAAGCGGAGTTCTCATCCCCTGAACTGGGAGCAATAAAAACCGGCCTCGACCTGAAGGGTTCCTTAGGCGCTAATATTGATTCCGGAGACATTCAATTCTTCAAAGCAGATTATTCTTTAGGGTCGGCCGCTATTGGAAAACTAAAAGCAAACGCAACCAATTTTGGCAAATCCTCGTTTCATCTCGAGCAGGATCTTAATATCAAACTGTCACCCTTGCGCTCACTCATCCCGAAAAAAATACTGCAAACCATTGACGGTTACCCCACAGCAGGGGAAACCACAGTGCATTCCACCGTACAAGGGCGGCTGGATAAAAATTTCAAGCCCGTTCAGGCTCTCCTGAATACCCGGATCAAACTTAAGGACATAGACACGCAATTAAAAAATCCTCCCGCCGAGGTAAAACAGGTATCCGCGACGATTTCTTTTCCTCTGGATTATCTGCCTGACCGAGGCGTCAAAATTCCCCGCCTTGATTTGGACGCCAGGTTCAAGAACGTGAAAGCTTTGGACAAGTGGGAACTGGGCGCAGGTTCCATCAATACCCAGTTGACCATGGGCGGTTATTACCCCTTGACCGGGGGAGCCAAATTTAAGATCCCGATAACCAACAAAACCACCATCAAACTGGATCGCGTGGCGTCCAGCGAACCTAAGCTTGTTGTGAGCGGTCTTGATATCGCCACCTCTTTAAAAACCGATTTGAACGGGCAGGACCCTGAAAATATCGAGTTGCAGGGAAAGGTCCAGGTGCTGGATGTCGAAGGGGTGAAAGAAGTGAAAACCGGAAAAATCGAGACCACCTTCGCCGTGGATGTCAACGATCTTTCACTGACCCAAACCAAGGTCGATTTTGATCTTCAAGTAGACGCGCCGTCGCCTGGAAAGTTAAACGGTGAAATTCCCATCGGGCCGATCACCTTCTCCAGCCGGTCCAGGCAAAATCTGAAAACAGGCGACATTGAAATCGATCGGGCCACCCTCAATGCGCCTTCCATGCTCAACCTCGACCTCACGGCCCATCTCAAAAACTGGGGGAAAACATTTGTTGTCGATACCCAGGTCACTGACACCCAGCTCGCCGCCCTGTGGGGGAAAGTGCCTCAGGCTCTGCGCACCGACATGAAAGACCTGGACATTGCAGGCGCGGTCAACTTCGCACTCAAGGCCCATGGCTCTATCCCGGAAAAAATAGAGATGAAAAAATCCTCCCTGCCTATCGTGGCTGAAGCTGGCTTTGATTTGGCTGACGCGTCTATCAACTGGCCCAGCCAGGGCATTGCCGTTGACAAACTGAGCACCAAAGCCCAAATGGACTTTAAGGAAGGTTCGGGGGGAGTCTCAGGAAATTTTGCGATTGCAAAATTGTTTCTGAAAAACGTGCTGGGCGAGGAGTGGCTGAACCCGCAATTTGATTTCAATTATGTGCTCGAAGACTTCAACAAATTCACGATCGCGGAACATGATTTTTCCATCAAAAAATATGGTGTCCACCATTCACTGTCAGGACAGGTCGATGGCTTGCGACCCTTCCTCACAGGCAAGGTTCCGATAAAGGCTCAGGAGTTGACCCGCCATTTGGATATTTCACTTTCCACCAGCAATAAACTGGAAATCCAGAAAGCGATTAATGAAGGCACCCGACAATTTTTAGAAGGCATTCAGGCCAGCGGAGCCCTGATGGCTGATCTGGCCCTAAAAATTGCCCCCGATAAAATGATCGCCTTAGACGGCAAGGTCGCATTCGACCAATTCAACGCCCAGATGGGAGAGGGTGTTCAGCTAACCAACCTGACTGGCCGGTTTCCGTTTAACAAAACCCTGTTTCTCGACCGCAGTCTGGTGCAGCCTTTGGATAAATCCTTCCTGGCGTCCCGCAAAGGATTTTTCACCCAGCTTCGGGGTTTCTCGCAGCATAAAAATAACCTGACCATAATGGATGTGCAGGTCGGCGGTCAGCAGGTGTCTAACATCGCCCTGGACCTGCTGTATAAAAACAACCGGTTGATGGCGGAGAAATTCCTGTTCGATATTCTGGACGGGTCGGTGGCGGGAAATTTATTCGTCATTCCCACCGAGGAAGGCCCGGAGCTCAGTTTTTCCACCGAATTTGCCGGGCTCAATCTAGGGGCACTGATCGGCCGGGCCAAAAGCACGGAAAAAACCGAATCAGAAATCGACGGCAACCTGCAACTTGGGGTCAAGTTGAAGCAGGGCCAGGCCACCGAGCCGATTTCGCTCGATCAAATTGTCGCCAATATAGCCGTCACCCGCATCGGCGCGGAAACCCTGGACCGCTTTCTATTGTTTCTAGACCCGGAGGAAAGCAAACCCGCCATCGTGGACACCCGCGCCAAGTTGAAACTGGCTTCGCCGCACCGAATTGTCATCACGGTGGAAAACGGCAACCTGAACGTCTCTGCGTGGTTGAAAAATAAAATCCTGGGAGATATCATACAGGCGCCGGAATTGAAGCGGGTGCCGATCACCAGTCTCAAGGAATTCCGCAATTTAACCGGCCAGTTGAAAACCCTCACCGGCCTTAGGGACGCTCTGGGTTATCTGGCCGCCAGGGGAATCGAGTTCACCGAGGATGGCGAAATCCTGCTTTACTGACCCTTTCAGAATCCTGTATCTTCTTCCGGGCAGGTCCATTTATTGACAATGCCATTTGAGTTTGCTAGCGTACCTCAATTGCGTATGAATTTAACTTTCAATCATTTTTTTAATAAATAAAAATATTATGGCTTGGGACGACCTGCACGAACAAAGACCCCCTGATGATCCCTTCAAAGGAGGCGGCGGAGGCCCCCCAGGAGGGGGAGGTGGAAAGCCTCCTTTTGATATTCCACAACTCAACCTGCCAAAATTCAAACCTTCCATGTTTATTGGAATCATCATCCTTTTGTTGCTGGTTTGGATTCTGCCGGGCACGTTTTATTTTGTCGAACCGGACGAAGAAGGCGTTGTCACCACTTTTGGAAAATTCAGCCACACCACAGGACCGGGGGTGCATTTCAAGTTCCCTTCGCCGATACAACATTCCGCCACCCCTAAAATCCGTCAAATCCGACGGGCGGAGATCGGCTTTCGCGCCAACGCTTCGGGACAAATTCAAAGGGTGCCTGCGGAATCACTGATGCTGACCGGCGATCAAAATATCGTCGACATCAATCTGGTGGTGCAATACCGGATTACCGACTCGGTGGCCTACCTGTTCAACATCAGACGGCCTCATAAAATGGTACGTGACGCCGCCGAAACGGTCATTCGCGGGATCACCGGCAGTCGCAACATTGATGAAGCCCTGACCACCGGAAAAGCGGATATCCAGATCACTTCAAGAGAACAGATACAAAGCCTTTTGGATACCTTCCAGGCGGGAATCCAGGTGGTCACGGTTCAGCTTCAAGGCGTGAACCCGCCGGAGCAGGTGGCCGGCGCCTTTAAGGACGTTGTCAGCGCCCGCGAAGATAAGGAGCGGATGATCAATGAAGCGCAGGGTTACAGAAACGCCGTGATTCCAGAAGCGCGTGGTCAGGCGGCACAAATCCTCCGGGAAGCGGAAGCTTATCGGGAACAAAAAATCAAACGGGCGGAAGGTGACGTGATGCGTTTTCTTTCGCAATACGAAGAGTACAAAAAAGCTCCCGACATCACCCGCAAGCGGATTTACCTGGAAACCATGGAAGAAATTTTGCCAACCGTTGATAAATTTGTCATGGGCGACCAGAACCAGGGAGTATTGCCCATTCTACCTTTGTCTAAAAATCCGATTTTACCGGGTTCAAATAAATAAAAAACTATGAAACAAAACTCTGTCATTATTATAGGTGTCCTGGCAATCGTTCTGGCCTCGTCTTCCATGTTCACGGTGAATATGACGCAGACCGCTATTATCCTGGAACTGCAAAAGCCAAAAAAAATCGTCAGTGAACCGGGACTGTATTTCAAAATTCCTTTCATCCAAAAGGTCCTTTACTTTTCCAAACAACTGCTGGACAACGATTCGCCTCCCGCCGAGGTCATCACCAAGGATAAGAAAAACCTTTTGATCGATAATTTTACGGTCTGGAAAATTGTCGATCCCTTAAAATTTCTCGAAACGGTGCGTAACATTCAGGGCGCTGAAGCCAGGCTGGACGATCTGCTTTTCTCCGAGCTCCGGGTAGAAATCGGTACCCACGGCCTCATCGATATCGTTACAGAAACTCGCGAAGCCATCATGGAAAAAGTTTCTACCGAAGCCAACAAGAAAGCCTCCGAATACGGAATCGAAATCGTTGCGGTTCGGATCAAGAGAACCGATCTGCCGCCGGAAATCGCCAACTCCATTTTCAACCGCATGAGAACCGAGCGTGAAAGAATCGCCAAGGAGTACCGTTCCGAAGGACGCGAAGAAGCTACAAAAATCCGCGCTGAAACGGATAAAGAAAAAACCATCCTGATCGCAGACGCCTACAAAAAGGAACAGGAAACCCGGGGTGAAGGAGACGGGATATCGACCAGAATTTATGCTGAGGCCTATCAAAAGGACTCTAAGTTTTACTCCTTCATGCGCTCCATGGAAGCTTATAAAAAATCTCTGAAAACCGACACAACGATTCTCCTTTCAAAGGAATCCAATTTCCTGGAATTCCTGAACAATCCCAAATAATTTTTAAGGCCTGTAACATTTTTTGTAGAACCTCAATATGACAGACCACGGCCTCATCTTTTGAAACTGCTCAACCGGCAGAAACCGAACCCATGAGAATCCTCATTGTTGGCGCGGGTGTGGTTGGCTTCAACCTGGCCCAGGAACTTTCCAAGGAAGGTCATGACATCGCGATCATTGACCAGGACCCGGAAAAAATGCGTCGTATTTCAGACACCCTGGACGTTCTGAGCGTCATCGGCAACGCCTGTCACCCCAGTATTCTGATGCGGGCGGGCATCGAAAACATAGAGATGGTGATCGCCGTCACCGACAAGGATGAAATCAACCTTCTGGTTTGTTCCTTAGCCTCCAAGTTCAATGTAAAAAAAAGATTTGCCCGTCTGCGCAATCAGGAGTACACGCAGGCGGACCATGTCTTCTCCCTGGAAGAACTTTCCATCGATCACGCCATCAACCCCGGCCATATCATCATCGACACCATCGTCAAGATCATCAGCACCCCTGGCGTGGTCAACGTGGCTGAATTTGCCGAAGGGGAAATCCTGCTGCGCGAGTTTGACATTCCCGAAAACGCCCCCATTGCAGGTAAAAAGATTCAGGAACTCAGCGGGGTTTCCTCAATGGATTCGTTTGTCATCGTCGCTATTGTCCGTGAAGGAAAACTGGTCATACCAAGGGCCAGCGACGTCATCCAGCCGGGCGATAAAATATATACCATCGTTGATAAGGATTTTTTACCTTTCCTTCTTCCCATGCTGAACAAGTCTGTAGAGGAAGTGGCAAAAGTTGTGATCTTCGGGGCCAATCAGGTTTCTGTCAATCTGGCAAAAGCCCTTGAGGAAAATATCCGCGATGTTTCCATCATTGAACCCTCCAGGGAAAAAGCCAACCTGGCCGCGGAGGAGCTTTCAAGATGCGTCGTTCATCACGGTAGCGGGACGGATATGAATCTGTTCAATGATATCAATATGGAAGACGCCGATTTTTTCCTGGCACTTTCTGAGGACGATGAGGACAATATCCTGGCCGCCCTCCTGGCCAAAAAACATGGCGCCAAGCGGGCTCTGGTCATCACCAACGATCCGGAATACCTGCCCATTCTGGATTCCATCGGCATGGACATCACGATCAATCCGCGGTTGATCACGGTCAGTGCCATTCTCAAGCACCTCAGAAAAGGCCGGGTCATGTCGGTTTTCAAACTGATCGAGGATGCCGAAGTCATGGAAATCGGCGTCGACGATAATTCATCGATCGTCAATAAAAAGATCGCGAAAGTTAAATTTCCCGAAAATGCGATGATCGGAGCGCTCCTTAGAAAAGGGGAAATGATAGTACCGACCGAAGATATCGAGATTAAAGTCGGTGACTCCGTCATCGTCGTCGCTCAACCCCAGGCCATTGAAAAAATCGAGAAACTGTTTGGAAGCAAAAGAAACTTTCTCCCTTTCCGATGAACATCAAGGCAATATTCAACGTTGTCGGCGTTTTGCTGGTTCTTCTTTCCGGCCTTCTGCTGATTCCCCTGGCGGTCTCCCTGCACTACCAGACCCCCGCTCTACCCAATTACATGAGCGGATTGCAGGCGTTTTCATATACCCTGGTGGCCTCCCTGGTCACCGGATTGATCCTGTGGCGGCTGTTGCCCTCGGGCATTGAAAAACTGAGAGACCGGGAAGGGTTTGCCATTGTCGCGGTTTCCTGGGTGTGCATCTCCTTTTTCGGGTCCATCCCCTTTGTCCTGACAGGCGTCTGCCCCGAGTTCATAGACGCTTTCTTTGAAAGTATGAGCGGGTTCACCACAACGGGGGCCTCGGTTTTGACGGATATTGAGTCCGCCCCCAGAGAAATTTTATTCTGGCGGAATTTGACCCAATGGGTCGGCGGGATGGGAATCATTCTGCTGTCTCTGGCAATTTTCCCCATGCTCGGCATCGGCAGTTTTCATCTGTTCAAAGCGGAAATCCCCGGAGGCACCACGGTCGAGCGCATGCAACCACGGCTCGCGGAAACAGCAAAGATGCTGTGGAAAACCTATATCGTTCTCACCCTGCTGGAAATCATCCTCCTGCAGGCAGGAGGCGTCGGAATTTTCGATGCCGTCTGTCACACCTTTTCCACCGTCGCCACCGGGGGGTTCTCACCGCATAACGAAAGCATTTCCTACTTTAACAGCCGCTATGTGGAATCCGTCATCATCCTTTTCATGTTCCTCGGAGGCATCAACTTCGTCCTGCATTACCAGCTGGTGACCCGAAATTTCAGCGCTATTTTCAAAAACCCGGAGTTTCGCGGGTATTGCTCCATGGTGTTTATCGGAATCCTGATCGCCACATGGGGGTTGATCGAAACTGGCACCGAACCGGATGGGGCCAAAGCGCTTCAAAAAGCCGCGTTCACCGTCGTTTCCATCAACTCCACCACCGGATTCGTCACCGATGATTTCGACCGATGGCCGGACTTTTTGCGGGTTCTGATTTTTGGGATCATGATGGTCGGCGGCTGTTCGGGGTCCACCAGCGGTTCTTTGAAAGTGATCCGGTTCATTATTCTGTCCAAAGTGATTTTAAGGGAATTCCAGAAACTGGTTCACCCCAGAGCCATTTTCCACGTCAAGGTGGGTGGAAAAACCATCGCCCCGGACCACCTGACCAACGTCGTCGCTCTGACGTTTCTTTTTCTTGGGCTCTCCGCCCTCAGTTGCATTCTACTTGCATTCATGGGACTCGATCTAACCACCTCGCTTTCGGCCTCGGTGGCGACTCTATTCAACATCGGCCCTGGCTTAGGGAATGTAGGGCCTGCCGGTAATTACGCGGACCTGCCGGGCCTCGGAAAGATTATTTTAATCACCTGGATGTTGATGGGCCGGTTGGAAATATTTGGCGTCATCCTGATTTTTCTGCCCATGACCTGGAAAAAATAATGGGGCCTTTGGCAAATTATTATCCCGGCCTCCCAAAGAAGAAATAAAAATTGATTTTACCCTCCCGATAATCTAGTATTCCTAGGTTCCCCCTCACCGCTTGGTCCGTTTTTCAAAGGTTTGTGGGAAAATTTGTCAAAAGGGATTTTAAAAGATTCTGCTAAAATTGAAATCTTCAATTCCCTGCAACATATAAACCTGAATCGCTCTTGGGTCACCTCGAAAAATTCTACATTTCCATAGTCCCACTCTTTTTCGTTAAAGAGCGGTCTAAAGTAAATGCCGAAAAAATCGAATGTTGAGAGGTCCCTTTAAAAATTAAAGGATTCCTTATGGGTGCGTCACCTCGTCCAATAAAAATTACCGAAGTTGTTTTGCGGGATGCCCATCAATCCCTGCTCGCGACACGAATGCGAACAGAGGACATGCTTCCCATTGCTGAAAAACTCGATCAGGTCGGATTCTTTTCGCTGGAGATGTGGGGCGGAGCCACGTTCGATTCCTGCATCCGCTTTCTCAATGAAGACCCCTGGGACCGCCTTAGAAAACTCAAACAGAAGATTCCCAACACGCCCTTCCAGATGCTGTTGCGCGGACAAAACTGCGTGGGCTACCGGCATTACGCCGACGATGTCGTGGAGCGTTTTGTCAAGCATTCGGCGGACGAAGGCATGGACATCTTCCGGATTTTTGACGCGCTGAATGATTTTCGCAATATTGAAACGGCGGTAAACACCGTAAAAAAATGTAATAAAACGGTCGAAGGGACCATCAGCTATACCGTCAGCCCGGTGCACAATATTGAACTTTATATCCAAATGGCCAAACAGCTTGAGGACATGGGGTCGGATATTCTATGTATCAAGGACATGGCGGGCCTTCTGACTCCCAAAGCGACTTTTGATTTGATCTCCGAAATCAAAAAGAACACCAAATTACCCATTCACCTGCACACCCATTCCACCACTGGCCTGGCGGGCATGAACATCCAAAGCGCCATAGACGCAGGCGTGGATATGGTGGACACGGCGATCTCCAGCATGTCGATGGGGACCTCGCATTACCCCACGGAAAGTCTGGTGGCGGCCCTCCAGGGAACGGCTTACGATACCGGCCTCGACCTGAATCTACTGGAAGAAATTTCCGATTATTTCGAGGAAGTCAGAAAAAACTATACCGAGTTCGAGAGTGATTTCAAGGGCGTCGACATCAATATTCTGAAATCTCAAATTCCAGGCGGCATGATCTCCAATATGGAAAACCAGCTTAGGGAACAAAACGCCCTGGACAAGATGGACGAAGTTTTAGAGGAAGTCCCAAGGGTGCGAAAGGACATGGGCTACCCGCCCCTGGTCACGCCCACCAGTCAGATCGTCGGGTCACAGGCGACGCTCAATGTCCTCACCGGCGAACGTTATAAAATCATCACCAAGGAAACGCGTGGATGCGTATTGGGTAAATACGGCAAACTTCCCGGTCCCTTGAACGAGGAGTTATTAGCCAAAGTAACCGAGGATGACAAGGTCATCGACTGCCGGCCAGCGGACCTTCTGGAACCGGAATGGAAAACAGTGACTACGGAACTTGGAAATGACCACACATCCGAAGACGATCGGTTGACTTACGCCATGTTTCCCAAAGTCGCGCTGACATTTTTTCAAACCCGCAATCAGCCGAGGGCGCCCAAACCGGCCCCCGCAAGCAAAGCCCCGGCCCAGGCCGCGGTTGCAACTCAGGCGCCACCAGCGGCGGCTCAGGCACACGCCATGTACAATGTAAAAGTAAATGGCCGGGATTATCATGTCGAAGTGGGACCTGCGGGTTCGGCTTCGGTTGCACAGGCCCCCGCGGTTCAGGCCGCACCTCAGCCCGCACCGAGCGCGGTCGCGGCGCCACCAGCCACAGGGCCCGCAAAAGAAGTGGTCACCTCGCCACTTCCTGGATCGGTTTTCTCCATGAAGGTTAAAGTGGGAGATTCCGTCAATTCGGGCGACACATTGGTTGTTCTGGAATCCATGAAAATGGAGTCCGAGGTGAAGTCCCACACCAGCGGCGTCATTCAATCTATCTCCGTCAACGAGGGAGATAAAATCAATACCGGCGACGAACTACTCACCATCGGCTAATGGAACTAACCTTCTCAGGAGCCGCAATCCAGATTCTGCAATCGACCGGTTTTTCGGCCATCGTCCCTGGACAGGCCATCATGCTGGTCGTTGCCTGTGTCCTGCTCTACCTCGCCATCTGGAAAAAATTCGAGCCGCTTCTGCTGTTGCCCATCGGGTTCGGTTGTCTCATGGCCAACCTGCCGATGAGCATGATGATGAGCACCGATGACGGCGGGCTACTGAACTTTTTCTATCAGGGAGTGAAGCACGAAGTGTTGCCGCCCTTGATTTTTCTGGGTGTGGGCGCACTCACGGATTTTGGCCCCCTGTTGGCCAATCCAACCACGTTACTGCTAGGAGCCGCCGCCCAAATTGGCGTATACACCACGCTGGTCGGGGCCGTGTTTCTGGGCTTCAACCTGCAAGAAGCCAGTGCCATCGGTATCATCGGCGGCGCCGACGGACCCACTTCCATTTTTATCGCCAGCAAACTGGCCCCCCATCTGCTTGCGCCCATTGCGGTCGCCGCGTATTCTTATATGTCCCTGGTCCCCTTGATTCAACCGCCCATCATGCGCTGGTTGACCACGGACAAGGAACGCAAAATAAAAATGGCGCAGTTGAAACCCATTTCACAAACGGTCAAGATCATTTTCCCCATCGTGGTGACGATCATCTGTTGCCTTATGTTGCCGGGTGTCACCCCGCTTCTGGGGATGTTGATGCTGGGAAATTTGTTCCGGGAAAGCGGCGTCACCGCCCGCTTGCATGAAACGGCTGAAACACATCTCATCAATATCGTCACGATATTGCTGGCGCTTGCGGTCGGCTCCTCCATGACAGCAGAATCATTTTTGAAACTTGAGACCATCAAAATCATTGTTCTTGGCCTACTGGCTTTCTGCATGGCCACGGCCAGCGGCGTGCTGTTTGGAAAACTCATGAGCAAATTATCGGGCGGCAAAGTCAATCCTCTGATCGGCTCGGCAGGGGTTTCCGCTGTTCCCATGGCCGCGCGTGTGTCCCAGAAAGTAGGGGCCGAAGAAGACCACACCAATTTTCTGCTGATGCATGCGATGGGCCCCAATGTAGCAGGGGTCATTGGAAGCGCCGTGGCGGCAGGGGTCTTTTTGTCCTTATTCGGCGACCCCACCGCACCGGGTCCGGAAACGCATGCGGCCATTGAAACCATCGTTCAATCGATGGTCCAACGCTGAGGAATTGCCATGAATGAAGCCGTCTTCACATCCCTCACCGTCTCAGCAATAGCCATCTGTGTCATATTTCTGGTTCTCACCATTCTCATCTACACCATCAAAATTCTGGTCCATTTCATTCCCTACGAGGCACCGCCTCCTAAACCCCAGCCAGCCCCCAGGACGGCCCCAAAGACGGCCCCTGCCGCGACTTCGGACGCGGACGAGGATATCGCGGTCATCACATCCGTCATGGCCTCTCATCTTGGCGGATCGCCTGGCAATCTTCAGGTGGTCAATATTCAATCCCGATGAATTTATTCCCGATCCATGATGACATCCGGCGCATTGCATTGAAACGATGAACTGGACGAATGAAAAACCCTGGCATGAAATTGGCGTGGAGGTCGATGCCAAAGTCTCTGCCAGGGAAATGCTGGCCAAAGGGAAAATCGATCGTCAGGTCTCCAAAAACAAACGGCTGAAATCGATCGAAAACGAGAAGGCGTTCCGCTTCTTCAAATCTTTTGCCGAAGCTGGCGATACGCATATAGAAACTATCGGGCACCTGGAAAACGAACGCATCGTCTGGGCCCTGGCACGTTTGAACGAGGGTTTTACCCTGAATGATGTTGACAAGGTGGAAGGGTATCTATTGCTGGCTTCGAGGAATGAAACCCGGGAGTCCATTCAAGCCCAGTTCCTCGCGGTGCGAATGGTTTGTCACAACATGCAACCGGTGGCCATCAAAGCAAGAACCACCTTCGGAAACATTTTCCTGACCGCCACAAAATTTGATCAGGCTCTTGAAAAAAAAGCACAGGAGACCCTCACTCATGGGAGATCCGCGATAGCATCGTTCGCGTCCGAAGCCCGTCTCCTGGCAAGTAAAAAGGTGGACGAGAATACCGCCCATCGCTACATGCTCGACGTGTTCCAGCCGGAAACTTCAAAGACCCTGCCCACCATCGGCCAAAAAGAAATAGCAGAATTGGCTGAGGATAAGACCCGGAATGCTTTGGAGGCGATTGCAAAAGCTCCGGGAAATGATTTGCCAACCGCTAAGATGACGGCCTGGGGCCTGGTGAACGCCGCGACGTACATGGTCGATCACCATCTTGGCAAAAATCCGGATTTTCGCTTGCGGCAGGCCTGGTTCGGGACCAATGCAAAAACCAAACAAAGGGCGCTCGATCTTGCTTTGGCTTTGCCCTGACTCACCCGCCTGGGGAATCGAGGAAATACCACAGGGGCATGAAGGCAACGGAAAGCATGATACAAACGAAAGTCCAAATTTTCCTCCCCGTGTAACGGGGTCCTCCCCACATAGTGGAGGTCAATTGGTTTCTTCGCGCAGGGGATCTAAAATATATTTCGGGGTTTGCCAGAAGCCCTGAAAAATACCGACCACTTTTTTGGTCAATGAGGTGAAGGGGATGGCTTTCAATTCGGGGTTATCGAACTTTCCTTTAACGGTGAAATAAGTTTTGACCAGACTTTCCTCATCGCCGCCGGTGAGTATTTTCCCGAACACCGGGATCTTGGTCAAAATTTTATCGAGGGCCGCAAGCGGCGCCACGCCCAACACCGTATCCATTTCATACTTGTCCAGGTCGAACGTTCCCACAAGAGAACTTCGTCGTTTTTTGTCTTCGTAAATAAAGTTTTCCGTAGAAGCGATGCCCTTGACCAAAGAAAATTTTCCAGCAATCTGTTCGTAGGGAGAAAAACTTTCTTCAAGGCTTTTTTCATCGGAGGCGTCGACCTCCTCCTGAAAACCAAACAATCGAAGGGCCCCGTCTTTTAACCTCCCGTGGTCGATCTGGCCGGAACCAAAATCGAAAGAGGTTTTGACCACCAGGGACTTTCCTATTTCCTTCAATTCATTGCCCTGGCCTTTCACCCGGATGTCCAGGGTTTTTAACTGGCCCGTCAACCCGTTTTCAAACGTGTCTCCAAACAAGGCAAAAAATTCCTGGGCCGGGATTTGTTCCGCCTGAATCAAGCCCTTGAAACGCAACGAATCCGATTCGCCCATCTCAAATATTCCGCGCCCGCGAATATTGCCTTCCTTACCCACATCCATTTTACTGATTTTAATTTTCTTTTTTTCTACCGAGACCTTTCCGGAAACCATTTTCAAAGTCAACCGCTTGTAATCCAGCTCATCCAGATCGAACGAAATTTGGGTCACCCCTTTGGAGAACAGGTCCGACGAGTTCAACAAACTGCCCAAATCGGCATCTCCAGCATTTTCCGCCGGGAGCAACTCCTCCACCACCAGGCGTTCGCCGGAAACCTGGATGTCCAGTTTCGGATTGGGGCCTCTTTGATAGACGCCATCGAAAATAACCGTGGACAAATCACACAACAGACTTCCTTTATCGATCTGGACCGTTTTTCCGGAGAACTTGATTCCCGCATTCAGGATCAAATTCTGGTCATAATCCTCCGGAAGAATTTCCACATTTTTAAGATTCACCCAGCCTTCAAACTTGGATTTTTCCAGGTGATTGAAATTTCCCTGGCCTTGTATTTGAAAGTCCACGGAACCTTTTCGATTGATCCTGAAAGGTTTAATAAATTGCCCAAGCAACTGCGTTTTAAAATTGCTGGATTTCATCTGGATAAAAAATTCCGGCTTGTCCAGGCTCCTGATATTTGCTTTCCCTGCGATCCGGTTTTCTTCCAGGTCATAAACAATATTTCTAACAACGATTCCCTCTTTGGAATCGAAATGCCCCGCAAGTTCGACTTTATTAAAAACATTCCTGGACTTGACGAACGAATCCTCATACTGGTAGGAAGCCTGCGATAAATTAAGGATATGATCAAACTCCAGGTCATGTATCGACCCCTTGAGTTTGAGCTCGGTTTCCACGGTGCCGGAGTATTTTATTTTTTGCAGGAAAGGAACGTTTTTCAGGCCCGAAGGATGAAAGTTTGGCGATTTCGCCACCAGATCAAACTCCGGGCCATTTGGGGCATACGGGGTGAGCTCGCCATCCAGCTGGACCGGAGAATCCCCATACCATCCTTTCACCTCAACCAGACGCAACGGTCCTTCTCCAAACCCAATCACTCCGGACAGGTTGGACACCGGCCAATAGTCGTCCTCGTATTGCAGGGACAAATCCTGAAGGTGTATCTCCCCCCAGTCTTTTACCGTCTCGGGAGCCATCGGATCGCCGAGGGACTTGAAATTCACCAGAACCCGTCCTCTGGTGTACCGGGTCCCTGCATGAAGCACGTCGAAAGGATATTCCAGTTCGAGGTCTGAGATGATTGCCGGCAACTCCTCAACGTCGAGATTGTACGTACCGACCATCTCTTTTGAAGACACATCGTTTTCCACGACCACTTTGCCAAACACTTTCGAGAAGGTGCTCTTGCCGAAGTTGCCGGAAAAATTATCGAACACGATAATGGGGGGCAGGGGCTCTTTATTGTCCTTTGCTCCCGGAGGAATCAGGTTGTAATCGATCCTACCATTCAAATGTTCGATCCTTGGTCCGATGCCTACCTGGTACAAAGAAACATCTTCCATGAAAATATTTCCCGTCAATGATAGTTTATCAGGCTCCAAAAGCGGTCCTTTAAGTTGGATCCGAACACTGCCGGGCCCGGCCATTTCACTGTAGATGCTGATAAAATCCTGAAAAGAATTTCCGTCCAGCGCTTTCATCAGGGTCGGGTGAAACAGACTGAGGTCAATTTTATTTTCCAGGGAAACATTTATGAACGGGTTTTCGATCACCCGTTCGATCGTTCCCTTGACGTTTACGATGGGATGATTCAGGTAACGGGCTTTCTCGATTTTCAACACTCCGTTTCCTGATTCCAACTTAAAAGAACCGGTCACATGCTTGAGCAGAGGCAGGGGGTCCTGCCAGTCCATGTGCTTGAGACGCACCTTTGCCGAAAGACGTTTAATATTTTCCTCGACCGTCAGGTTTTTGAGCTGGGATAAAGTCCCGTTGAATTTCAAGGTTTCAACCTCAAAGGTTCC
This sequence comes from Nitrospinaceae bacterium, assembly GCA_029261595.1. GTDB lineage: Bacteria > Nitrospinota > Nitrospinia > Nitrospinales > VA-1 > JADFGI01. The sequence continues at coordinate 40,817 of JAJDAZ010000041.1, forward strand.
GTTCCTGAACTGGTTTTGAACCTTTTGGTGATACTCCTGGGGAATGATTTTGAGCGGCAGGTAACTATTGCTGTTGTTGACCTTGAACCCTCCGGTTTTGAAGTCGAAAGAAATGTCCGGATTTTTTGAAAGATATTTGCCCAGCGTTGCTTTGGCGCTGAAACTGAAAGAGTCGGAATCCATTTTAATTTTGCTGAAGCGGAGCGTGTCCTTGTCGACGCTGACTTCATAATCCAGGGTGCCGCGATGCGGAACCGCCGGGTCGCGCAAGACCGGCCCGGACGCTTCCCGTTCAGAATGAAATTTCAGTTGGCCCGCAGACTTCATGTCTCCTGACAAATGACCCGAAAAATTTGACACCAACGAGATCCTGCCTTCACGGAACATGGCGGGATTGATATTTTTTAAATACGGTTCAAACCGGGCCAAAGGCAGGTCCTGAATGGTGGCCTTGCCGTCAACGGAGAACCCCGCAAGATCCCACTGCCTAGCGGGGTTGTCCAGGATACCGGAAAGTTTTATTTTGGTGGGCCGGTCGGGGTTCAGAATTTCCCCTTGCAGAAGAAATTCATAGGGAATTTTCAAAAACTTCTTTTTGATTAAAACGTGAACGTTGTTTAACTGAACCGGTTCGGGTTTTTCTCCCGGAAAAGTTTTAAAATCAAAGAAACGGATTTCCCCGCCTTTGATTTCCAGTTTTTTGACCAAGCTCCCTTTGAGCACCTCCAGAAAATCATCTTTCTCCGGGGGGGAGGCCGCTTTCGGCAAGCGGACCAGGTTCAACTCACCTTTTTGGTCGCGGATCAATTGCAAAAATATTCCTTCGACCTCAATTTTTTTTACTTCAATGCGCTTATCCAGAAGGGGCAACAGTTTGATCACCATCCAGAGACTTTTGGCGTAGAATTTTGGTTTCCCCTCAAAGGCCCCGGCAATCGTCACCTCCTTGAGTTTGACGCGCAACCCTTTGATAAAATCAACCTCCGCCGACCCGATGGACACTTTTTTCCCGGTCAGCGCCTCCAGCCGTTCAACGGCCATTTCCTTGAATCTTTCCAGATCACTGAATTTTACATACAGCGTTCCTGCAAAAGCGACAATAATAACCAGAACGCCTGCCAGGCTATAGAGAGCGATCTTTTTTTTGGAAACAACCATAAAAGTTTTTTAGGGCGTTGGGAAAACGTTACAATAGCCCACAAGTTTTTTCATCGGGCAAGAGCGACCACGGTTTTTGAGGAAAAGACTGTTCATTGCAAGAGATGCGCTGAGAGCAATGGGAAATTAAACTATATATATCATGATGTTATAGAACTTTCAATCCTGTGGAGCCGGTGCCGGAGCTTAGCCCTATGGAAGACTCAAAACCCTCGATTTTATATGGCATCAACCCCGTCATGGAAGCTTTAAAAGCCGGGATCAGAGTCTGCCATAATATCGTCGTCAAAGAAAAAGTTTCCAACCCCAGAATCCAATCGGTTTTAACGCTTGCCAGATCCCTCCGGGTCAAAGTTGAAACCCTCCCGCAAAAAGAGTTTCAGCAAAAATACGGGGCCTATGCCCACCAAAGTATTATAGGGTATTTTTCGTCCAAGAAACCGCTCGAATTGAATGATTTGATCGAACAGGCATTTCAGGCCACACCCACTCCGTCTCTCGCCCTGTTGGACGGAATTCAGGACCCGCAAAATCTGGGGGCCATCATTCGCGCGGCCCAGACCCTGGGAGTCCAGGGCATTATTATTCCCGATCGAAGGAGCGCCTCGCTCACGGAAACCGTCGCCAAATGTTCGGCAGGCGCCATCGAACGATTGCCCATCGCCTGTGTGACTAACCTCGTCCAAACGGTGGAACGGTTGCAAAAAGCCGGGTTCTGGATGGTGGGGGTGGATTCTAAAGGCAAGACGCCGTGCTATGAATTCAAATTTGATATGCCGACGGCTCTGGTCATCGGAGGTGAGGAGAAAGGCATTCGGCCCCTGCTCAGAAAAAAATGCGATTTTACCATCAACATTCCCATGCCGGGGGAATTGGATTCTTTAAACGCCGCCACCGCCTGCGCCGTGGTTTTTTATGAGGTTTTGAGACAAAAAAAAGGTGAGAAACCCTGAGGTTCCTCACCGTCGTACAGATTCAACCGTTGGCTCGTTTACATCGTAAAAGACCGTCGTCTTTTTAGAGCCGCTTTTCTTTTCTTCTTGGCCTCTTTTTGTTTGCGCTTTTTCTTTACGGAAGGTTTTTCGTAAAACCTTCGTCGCTTTAATTCCTTAAGCAACCCTTCCTTCGTCATTTGACGTTTCAGCACCTTCAAGGCTTTTTCAACCTGGTTTTGGTAGACTGTTACTTCCAAAAAGTATTCCCCTCCCTCCCAATGTTTTAGGGTCCTTCAAAAGCATCCTTAGAGATGCCGTCACAAACGATTAATTCCATCCACCCTTCCAATTAAGGAAGAGAACTTCTTGGGCACAATCAAAAACCCATGACAGATTTACATGATTTTTTTAGCAAGCTAAGAATTATGCAGAGAATTTTTTAATAAGTCAATGCCTAAATGACTGAAAATCAATCCTCCCCGGAAATCCCGGCAACTGGCGATTTGACTGACCCCAAATATTAGGTATATTTATTGAAGATCCTAAAATCCCCAATAATCTTGGAAAAATATATTATGCAACGGACCCCTGTCCACCTGGCCATCAAAATCGTCCTGGGAACCCTATTTCTCATCTGGGTCCTTTCTGCCGCCCAAAAGATCAAGGCGGAAGAATATGCGGTGCCTAATTCTGGCTCTCCCTATCTCGATTTGAACGACCTTGGAATCGATCAGATTCTGCACCTTCCCACTGGAATCCAGGTGACCAAGGACCAAATGATAGACATCGTCTCTGGGTCCCGGGTCATTTATGTCGGAGAAACCCACGACAACCTGGAAGCCCATCGCGCTCAGTTGGAAGTCATTGAACGGCTGAACAATATTTTTCCTGGAAAGATCACGGTGGGCCTGGAAATGTTCCGTCAGTCGGCGCAACCCGATCTTGACCGCTGGCATAACGGGGAATTGACTCAGGGCGAATTCAAAGCGCTCTTTCACAAAAACTGGGGACCGGGATTTAAACTTTATCGGTCCATTTTTGATTTCGCCAAAGAAAACTCCATTCGGCTCATCGGGCTCAAATCCTCCAGGGAAACCGAAACCCGGTTACGCAACGAAGGGCCGACCGCCCATCCCGAAAATTTTCCCGAAATGGACGAAACGGACATCCACCACAAGACCTTTTCCATGTCCATGTTCGGCGGCCATAACGATCATGCGGAGGCACTCGTCAAGCCCTACCAGATGCTCCTGCTCTGGGAGGAGGCGATGGCCCATGCCGTGGGAGAATTCCTGCAACATAATGCGGACGGGAAGCTCGTGGTCCTGGCGGGAGGCTTCCACGTGCAATACGGATTCGGAATCCCCAAGCGGGCCTTTCGCAGAATCCCGCACCCCTACTCCATCATCCTCCCCACGGTGACCCAACTGCCGGAAGAATTGAAAGACCGGGAAATGAAGGTGGAACATGTTTCCATTCCCCTGTATGCCGGCGATTTCGCCTGGCGGCTGGAGTATAAAGTTTTGCCAGTAAACAAAGTCAAGCTTGGGGTTCAACTCAAAGAAAGCGAGTCGAAAGTCCAAGTCCTTTTTGTGGGAGAAAACTCGAACGCCGATCAGGCGGGAATCCTGACAGGCGATGTTCTTCTGGCCCTGGGCGAAGAAAAAATTCTCGGCGTCGATGATCTGGTCACCCGCCTGCAAACCTTCAATGTCGGCGACCGCGCCTTAATCCGTCTGCGCCGTGGTATGGAGGAGATGGACGTGGATGTCCTGTTACGGGAAGTCACGCCCTGAATGGGCTAACGCCTCATCCGGCGGACTTGAGGGAGTCCACCAGGGATTGCATGTCGTTATCGCCGGTCAGTTTCAGGAATATTTCTTCCAGACCGCCCTGATCCTGCTCGGCCTTATGGCGTAATTCGGCAATCGACCCGTCCGCAATCATCTTTCCCTTCAAAATAATACCCACACGATGGCACATCGCTTCTGCGATCCCTAAAGAATGGGTGGACATGAACACCGTGGTGCCTTCTTTGCATAAGTCGCGGAACAGGTCTTTCACCTGCCTTGCGCCGCGCGGGTCAAGGCCTACCATCGGCTCATCGACGATGACCACTTTGGGGGCGTGGATCAGGGCTCCTGAAATGATCAACTTTTGTTTCATCCCGTGGGAATAGCCCTCGATCAATTCGTGGGTAAAATCTTTCAGATCAAAAAATTCCAGAAACTTCATGGCGCGGGACCGGACCAACGGTTTTTCCATGGAATACAAATCGGCGATGAACTCCAGATACTCCATCCCGGTCAGTTTGTTGTATATATAAGGGCGGTCGGGAATGTAGCCCACCTGGGTCTTGGCCCGGACCGGGTCTTCATGAATATTCACGCCGCCAATGGTGATGGAACCGCTGGTGGGTTTGAGTAAACCCATCAATAATTTGATGGTGGTGGTTTTGCCCGCTCCGTTCGGCCCTAAAAACCCGAACAACTGGCCTTTGGGGATTTCCAGGTTCAGGCCATCCAGAGCCAGCAGGGATTGATATTTTTTTACCAGGTTTTCAATTTTAATCACGAGTCCGTTCTCCATCGGAATTTATCGGATAAAAAACTTGTCCATCGACTTCGGAGGAACCGGGGTTTCATTGATCCGGGTCACCTCCGCCTGAGGCGGCCCCTGCCGGCACCATTTAACGAATTCATCCAAATGAGCGCGGTCGCCTTCGACATGAATCTCCACGGTTCCGTCCGGGCAATTCTTGGCCCAACCGGTAAGGCCCCGTTCGGTGGCGAAGGACTGAGCGCTACCCCTGTACCAAACCCCCTGAACCCGTCCATGCACAACAATATGAACCGCTTCAATACCCATCAAACTGAATTTATTTTTTATGTTTCGGTTTCTCGAACAAATGCTGGATTTCCCGGTAAACCCCAAATATGGACCCGTCACTGATTTTGGGCCCAAATTTTCCCAGATCCCGCATAATGCGCTGAAATTCCGAGGTGCTCCCGGAAAATTTTTCTATCAAGGGGCCAAAATAGGCTTGCTCGTCGGGATCGAGCCGATCCAAAATAATGCGAAGACGAGCTTTCAGGGGTTCGAAATCTTTTTCCATATCCTTTCTATACTAGCCCCACCCTAAGTTATTTTCAAGCCTGCAACGGAATGGTTTCCCTGGTCTTATCCCAAGGCTTGGAAAACCAACCCTCTTCAAAAAACCTGGAACCCCACAACCCGGTTCTTCTGCCAGGAAAGTCATGCCCTCCTTGTGCTCTTCTGATTAGATTTTATTCGGAAGAATCAGTTTATCAAAGGTTTTACCTTAGATTATTCCCAAAAATACCCTAATTATCATGTGCAAAGACATTTAAACTAAGATAAAACAACACTTATACCGAATATAAATATATAGGAATTATTGCAATTCCCAGGTTATCCCTTTACACTGAATTATCGGAAGAAACAATAATCCATTTATTTTCAAATGGTTAAAGACACTGAAATCCGCCAGCAATTCGATACTTTCATATTGGATAACCGAAAATGGACTCTCACCTTATTAATAATTCACTAAACCAACAGCCATGAAAACAAAATCCCTCCTCACTCTGCCTGAAAAGCCCTCGTTCGATGTTTGGAAATTAATTTGTATCTTCCTGGTGGTCTTGTTTTATTTGCATGGAAACGCTGAGGGAAATAATCAGACCGAACAAAATCCATTAAACTTGGCGGACCTCAGCTTGGAAGAACTGATGGACATCAAAGTCACATCAGTCTCCAAAAAGGAACAGACGCTTTCACAGGCGGCGGCGGCTATTTTTGTTATCACGCAGGAGGATATTCGCCGCTCAGGGGTGACCACCATTCCAGAAGCGTTGCGCATGGCCCCAGGTGTGGAAGTCGCGCAGGTGGATGCCAACAAATGGGCCATCACCATACGCGGGTTCAACAACCTGTTCGCTAGCAAGCTGTTGGTGATGATTGACGGCCGGACCATCTACACGCCTTTATTCTCCGGGGTTTACTGGGATGTGCAGGACACGGTACTGGAAGACATCGACCGTATCGAGGTGATCCGCGGACCTGGAGGAACCCTGTGGGGCGCCAACGCCGTTAACGGAGTCATCAACATCATCACCAAAAACGCCAAGGATACCCAGGGCGGCATGGTCACCGCCGGTGGAGGAACATTAGAGAATGGCTTCGGCAGTATCCGTTACGGCGGCAAATTGGGGGAAGGGGATAAGGCTCATTACCGTGTATTCGCCAAGTATTTCAACCGCGATTCGTTCGATGAAGCCGCCGGCGCCGATGGCGCCGATGAATGGGAAGCAATTCGCGGCGGATTCCGTATGGATTTAACGCCTTCGGAAAATAACTCCTGGACGGTTCAGGGTGATTATTATGATGGGGAATCCGGCCAAAGGGTGAGCGAAGTGACTTCGTTGACCGCGCCCTTCTTAACCACCACAGACGATGACGTCCATGTGAAAGGCACCAACCTGCTGGCCCGCTGGAAACATTCCATTTCGGAGCAGTCCAGCACCACGCTTCAGGTTTATTACGACCGGGCGGAACGCGATGCAAAACCTCTCAAACAGACCATCGACACGTTTGATATGGATTTCCATCACCAATTTGGTATGGGCGAGCGCCATGACATCATCTGGGGAATTGGACAACGCTTTGTATATGACGATATTGAGAACACGCTCGCTTTCTCATTTGCCCCCGACAACCGCCTGGCCCATACAACCAGCGCTTTTATTCAGGATGACATCACCCTTATCGAAAACAGGCTCCGTTTGACCCTGGGTTCCAAATTCGAGTGGAACTCATATACGGAGTTTGAATATCAGCCCAATGCCCGTGTTTTGTGGACCCCACACCCCAATCACTCGGTTTGGGCCTCGGTTTCGCGGGCGGTGAGAACTCCGGCGCGAACGGATGACAGTTTCCGTCTCAATTTCCTGGCAGTCCCCGGCTTTGGGCTCAATAGTCTTTTTACTATATTCGGTAATAATAATTTAAAATCCGAAGACCTCGTGGCCTACGAACTGGGCTATCGTTTGCAACCGAACGAAAAAATTTTCCTGGATATAGCCACGTACTTTCATTCCTATGATGATCTTGTATCTCAGGAACCTATAACCCCCTTTACCGAAACCACTCCGGCGCCGACCCATCTGGTAATTGCCACCCAATTCCAAAATAAGCTGTCCGGAAAAGCGTATGGCGTGGAAATCGCCGGAAAGTGGAAAGTTTTTGACTGGTGGGAGTTAAATACCGCCTTCAACTGGTTTCAATTTGACCTGGATCAAACCCCTCCTAGCGCAGACACCACTACTAAGTTAGATGACGGAAACAGCCCAAAATATCAGTTCAACATCCGCTCCCACCTCAAACTCCCATATCACCTGGAACTGGATACGGCATTGTTTGTCACTGACGAGCTCGACAACCTGCGAATTCCCAGTTACAACCGGCTGGACGCCCGCATTGGCTGGCTACCCACGGAAACCCTGGAAATGAGCCTGGTGTTTCAAAACCTGACGGACCCACGGCATAAGGAATTTGGCGGCAGTGAAGGAGGGTCTGTGAGAAATGAAGTTCCGCGTAGTGTCTATGGAAAGGTGGTCTGGAAATTTTGACCGCGTCCGCAATATTTTAATCGCTGACGTGGATTCTTTTCTGACTAAAAGGTATTCAGAGAATTTGTTCTTTTCTTCTGAGCTTTTCTGGCCGAGAAAAGTTTGCCGTCTGCTTTCCTCAATAATGGCTTTCTGATGAGATTTCATTCGAAAGTAACGGTTTATCAAGGGTTTTCCATAGAGCCCTCTTTCACATACCATATTCTTCATGAGCAAGGCATCTAACTTCATATAAAACAATCATTAAACCCAATATAATTATATGGAAATTATTGCAAATCGCTGACCTTCCATTTATACTGAATCATATAAAATACTTTATTTCAAATAGTTATGATCGGGAACCTTCCTGTTCCAAGGAGCCGGGGAATGCCTATCGGAAAACCGAATATCGTCTTTCATCTCATTAACAATGTACTAAACAAATGGTCATTAAAAAAAAATTTCTCCTCACCCTGTCTGAAAAGCTCTCACTCGATTTTTGGAAATTAATGTGTATTTCCATGGTGGCCTCGTTTTATTTAAATGGAAACGCTGAAGGAAAAGAGCAGGATGAACAAATTCCCATAAATTTGGCGGACCTCAGCTTGGAAGAACTGATGGACATCAAAGTCACCTCGGTGGCAAAAAAGGAACAGAAGCTCTCACAAGCGGCCGCGGCGATTCATGTGATCACCCAGGAAGACATCCGTCGTTCGGGGATGAACAGTATTCCGGAACTTTTACGCACGGTTCCGGGATTGCAGGTGGCTAAATTCGATTCAAATACCTGGGCCATCTCGGCCCGCGGATTCAATTTTCGTTTTGCCAGCAAACTTTTGGTGTTGATCGACGGTCGGTCCATATACACACCCGTTTTTTCAGGGATCAACTGGGACGATCACGATCTGCCTTTGGAAGACATTGAACGCATTGAAGTCATACGAGGTCCGGGAGGCACCTTGTGGGGAGCAAATGCCGTCAATGGCGTGATCAATATCATCACCAAGCACACCGAAGACACCCAGGGAGGTCTGGTTAGCGGGGGGGCGGGGACCGAAGAAAAAGGATTCACCACGATTCGCTATGGCGGCAAAATCAGCGAAGATGCTAAATATCGCGTGTATGGAAAATATTTCAACCGGGATGAATCGGTCACACGAACCGGTGGCTCTGGAAACGATGATTGGCATGCCACTCGCGGAGGGTTTCGCGTTGATTGGAAGGCATCGGAAAAAAACTCTCTGATGTTTACCGGAGATTATTTCGAGGGAGAATCGAATTTTAGGGTTCGCAATCAAGTGAAATCTTTAACCGCTCCTTTTGCGGCCAGTTTCAATACGACCGCTGAAGTTGATGGCGCTCACTTTCTCACCAAGTGGAAACGTCAACTTTCTGCGAATTCGGATTTGGCTCTTCAAGTCTATTACAATCGGGAAAGGCGAAGGAGCCGCTTCATTCCACAATTGTTAGAGGATACGTTCGACATTGATTTTCAGCACCACTTTAAATTAAATGACCGGAACAAAATCTTTTGGGGATTGGGACAGCGTTTTGTTTATGATTCTTTAGAAGGTAATTTGGGTTTTTCATTCAGCCCGAAATACCGGCTCAACCACCGTTCCAGCCTTTTTGTTCAAGATGAAATCACCATCGTCCCCGACCAAGTCCGTTTGACCTTAGGGTCGAAGTTCGAAGAAAATTCCTACACCGGGTTTGAGATTCAGCCCAGCGCGCGAATATTATGGACCCCAAATGAAAATCATTCAATTTGGGCCGCTGTTTCTCGAGCCGTAAGAACTCCGTCCCGCACTGAGGATACGGGCCGTATCAATGTCACTGCATCAGCAGGCCCGGTTTTACTCACCAAATTTGGTTCCAACGATTATGGGTCCGAAGAGCTTCTTGCCCTGGAGTTGGGTTACAGAGGCCAGCTCAGGAAAGATTTTTATTTCGACATAGCCACGTTTGCGCACGTTTACGAAAACCTACTCACTCAGGAGAGACAATCTCCATTTGTAGAAACAACCCCGGCGCCCGCCCATACAGTCGTTCCGTTTGTCGTTGACAATCTGGGTTCGGGAGAAATATTTGGAGTGGAGCTATTCGCCAACTGGAAACCAATAAACTGGTGGACTTTGAAAGGTGGGCTGACCTTTTTGGCAGTCGATTTCCATTTGAATGCCGCAAGTACGGACACAGCCTTGATTCAATCGGAAGATAACGATCCCAATGTTCAGTGGCAATTGCACTCGCATATGGATTTGCCGCACCAATTGGAACTCGATACGGCGCTGTATTACGTTGACGAGCTGGAAAACCTCAATGTACCCGATTACACCCGGCTGGATATAAGGCTGGGCTGGCATCCCACCGATGAAGTTGAATTGAGCCTCGTCGGTCAAAATCTGACGGACCCAGAACACCCGGAGTTTGGCAATTCCATACTTTCAACCGGGACGGCCACTCAAGTGGAACGCTCTGTTTATGGGAAAGTCACCTGGAAATTTGGCGAGAAATGAATCAAATGATAATCAGGCTTTTCCCTATAATGAAGAAATCAGACATAAAGTCAAAAATCGCGGAACCTACACGGAACCTGTCTTGATAAAAAAGCTAAATAAAATTTTAATCGTCGCCTTTGTTTCATTATGGGCCCATTTGATGACGCCATCGGATTCCTCTGGTGCGGCTCCTATGGAATATCAGGTCAAGGCGGCTTTTATATATAAGTTTATCAATTTCATCGAGTGGCCTGCCAAGGCATGGAAAAATGCCGAGGATACGCTGGTGATCGGTGTCTTAGGAGAAAACCCTATTTTAGAGGCTCTCCATTCCCTTCCCCTAAATAAAGTTCAGAACCGCCAGATAAAAATTAAACGCATAAAAAACCTTCAGGATTTAAAGTCCACTCATATCGTTTTTATCGATGAATCAGAAAAGCCCGATTTGAAAAATATTTTGGACCATTTGAAGGAAACATGGGTTTTAACGATCAGCGACACTAAAGAATTTGCAAAAATGGGCGGCATGATTAATTTTTTCCTCGACAATGAAAAAATCCGGTTTGAAATGAACCCCGAGGCCGCAGAAGAAGCAGAATTAAAAATCAGCTCCAAAATATTGAGACTGGCTACGATTGTTAAGACCCAACGTTCCTCCGAGGCAAATTAAAATGCACTTTCTTAAAAATGTTTCTATCAAGCATAAGTTGACCTGGATCATCATGGTCACAACGGGGGTGGCATTATTAATTGCGTGTACAGCTTTTGTGTTTTATCAGTTTGCTCAATACCGTTCCTCCATGGTTAAGGAAATGTTGAGTCTGGCAGAAATTATCGAAACCAACAGCGCCGCTCCTCTGGAGTTTAATGATCCTAAGGCGGGAAAAGAAACCCTGGAAGCATTGAGGGCCGACCCTCGAATCATGGCGGCAAAAATTTATAACCAAAAGGGAGAAGTATTCACTTCCTATCGAAGCCAGAGAATTGATAAATTGTCCGGAAAAGAAAACTCTCTTTTGGATGGTGAATATTGGGAAAATGGAGAATTATCTATAATTAAAGCTCTAACCCATGACAATAAACGAATTGGAACGATTTACATCCATTCTCGCTTAAGCGAAATGAACGCAGAGCTGAGAAAGTATGGAATCATCATCGGCTTTGTTCTTCTGGGCTCTTCTCTGGTGGCTTTCCTGTTATCTTCATGGCTTCAGAAAATGGTATCCCAACCGATTCTTCATTTGGCGCAAACGGCGGACCGTGTGTCACAGGATAAGGACTTTTCTCTGAGAGCCTCAAAAGCAAGTCAGGATGAAGTGGGACACCTTATCGGTCGATTCAACGAAATGCTATCGCAAATTCAAGATCGGGACCTGGAACTTCTGAAGGCTTATGATGTGCTTGAAGAACGGGTCAAAGAGCGGACTCACGAATTATCCCGTGCCAAAGAACAGGCGGAAAAGGCCAACCAGGCCAAATCTGAGTTTCTTTCCCGCATGAGCCATGAATTGCGCACACCCATGAACGCGATTTTGGGCTTTGGCCAGCTTCTGGATTACGATAGCAATGAACCGCTGACCAATTCCCAGAAAACCAAGGTAACTGAAATTCTGAAAGCGGGAAATCATCTGCTGAAATTGATCAATGAAGTTCTGGACCTTTCTCACGTGGAATCCGGTCTATTGAACCTGTCCGTTGAAGATTTTCCTCTGATGAGTGTGCTTGACGAGGCGCTCACTTTGATCGGTCCGATGGCCGAGAAACGAAATATCCAGATCATCAATCATCTGTCCAGTCACCCGGAGCTCAGTCTTAGAGCCGATCCTACGCGGGTCAAACAAGTATTGCTGAACCTGCTTTCAAATGCCGTTAAATATAATAAGGAAGGTGGCTCCATCACTTTGAGTTTTCAGAAAAGTGATGAATACAAGATACGCATCGATATCACCGATACCGGTGAGGGCATTTCAGAAGACAACCTGAAGCAATTGTTTCAGCCGTTCAACCGGCTGGATGCCGAAAATTCGGCTGTGGAGGGAACAGGAATCGGGCTCATTATCACAAAACGCCTGATCGAAATGATGAAGGGGACAATCTCCGTTGACAGCGTTTCCGGAGAGGGCAGTCGGTTTTCGATCGAAATCCCGGCGGGTAAACAAGTGGCTCCGGCACAAGATAACCGGGTAATCAACCCTGTACGTAAAGGATCTGGAAAAATGAATGAACAAAAATATACAGTGCTTTATGTGGAAGATAATGCAGCTAATTTGTTGCTGATCGAACAGATTCTTCTATCGAGATCGGATATCAATCTGCTTTCCGCATCACGAGCCCGATTGGGAATCGATCTGGCCCGAGCCCACAAACCGGACCTGATTCTCATGGATATCAACATGCCGGAAATGGACGGCATGACGGCAATGAAAAAACTACAGGACTACGAAGAAACCTGCAACATTCCAGTCATCGCGGTCACTGCAAATGCCATGGAGGCTGATATCAAAAAAGGGCTGGATGCTGGATTCAAAGGGTATATTACAAAACCATTTAATATTCCAAAGCTCTTTATGGAGATTGACCGTTTCCTGAAACTTGAAAATTCAACTTTAGTTGACTCTACCCAATAAACGGAGAACAATAATGATCGATAACGAACAAATCCTTGAAGCCAAGATCCTTATAATTGATGATGAACCTGCCAATGTCATGGTGCTTGAAGAAACCCTCAAGCAAAGGGGATATACATCCATAAAAAGCATCACCGACCCCAGAGAGGCCCTTGAGTCCTATCAGACTTATAAGCCGGATTTGGTACTACTGGATCTGAATATGCCCCACCTGACCGGGTTTCAGGTAATGGACCAGATAAAGGAAGCAGACCCGGCAAGCAAGATTCCCATCATGATACTGACCGCACAAGTCGACCAGGCCACTCGACTGCGATCCCTGGATGCTGGAGCCCGGGATTTTCTGACAAAACCGTTCGATGTTCTGGAAGTATCACTGAGAATCCAAAACATGCTGGAAATAAGCCTGTTCTACAGTCGAATCCACTCCGCCAACGCGGATCTGGAAGCAAAATACGAACAGGCGATCATCGACTGCGCGACGACTAAAGGCAAACTGCAAAGAGAAATTTCCCACAGGGAAGAGCTCGAAAAACAGTTGAAAGATTCTTCCCCGGATATGGGCCGGGTCGGATGAATCCATCGCCTGAAATCCCGGGTTCAATATTAAATTCTTACCATTTGCCCATTCCGCCCCCAAGCCAGGGTCGATATTTTCTGCGCCCTTACACTTCAGGGTTCCATCCTGACCGCCTGGGCACCGGACATCAGATATTTGGTTTGCCAAATTTTTCCGAGTTCAGATTTTCAAGAGCCGAGTTCAAGCCCTTACCCACCCAGCCAGACTCGCAATTAAATCAATTAATATAATAATTTATGATTTTTTTTGAGTGAGCTCCTGGAAAAACCGGGAGAGTGAAATTTATTTGGTTATCGGAATTAATGTATTTAAATTTAGTGTAATTTATATTAAAATACACAAAGAACCCATATTGGATCTATCCAGCCCTTGCCCGGTAAACGGGAACCTGGCAAGGATTATGATCACAAATTTCATTTGAATAGTGGTCAGGACTGGAATTAATCTCTTTTTAATTCCCGGATCTTTACGATCAAATGAATCTCTCCAACCCAACAAAACCCCGCCAAAACACTTTTTTAGCCACATCCAACAAATATGTACCTGTTCTCACTCTCCTGATCATTTTTGGAGTGGGCTTCTGGGGTTTCAAGACCTTGCAACAGGACTTTAAAAACGGGCTGGCTAACCAACTTTATGCCGTGCACAAAAACAGCCTGGAGGCTCTTAAAATTTGGGTGAAAGGAAAACAGGCGTTTGTGGATATATGGGCCAACCACCAGGAGGTTCGTAATAATATTCAATCCATGGTTCGGCTATCCAAGGAAAAAAAACCGGGGCTCGCAGGAAAACTGCTTCACTCCGATGAACTGCATACTCTCCGGGAAATACTGGCCCCCGTTGCCAAAAGACTGGGAATGATCGGATTTGTCGTCGTGGATACGTCGGGTTTCCAAATTGCCGCTTTACTGGACGAACCGATCGGCAAAAGAACCCTTATTACCCGATCGGACTTTGTTGAGCGATCTCTGGCGGGTGAAACGGTGATTTCGGTTCCCTTCATTGCCGAAGTCGCCTTGCCGGACGTCAACGGGGAGTGGAGAAAAAACTGGCCGACCATGTTTGTCTCGGCCCCCGTGCGTGACGATGCAGGGAAAATCATCGCTGTGCTCACTTTCCGTATTCGTCCGGAGCTGGATTTTACCCGCATTTTAAAAGTGGGCCGTTCAGGAAAAACGGGGGAAACTTACGCTTTTAATTCTTCGGGACAATTTCTCTCTGAAAGCCGTTTTGAATTGGATCTCAGAAAGACAGGTCTCTTATCCGGGGACGTTAAAAGACAGTCCATCTTGAATATTGAGGTTCGCAACCCCGGCGGAAACTTATTGAAAGGATTTCAGCCCACTATCCCAAGGGACCAGCAACCTTTAACAAAGATGGCCGTTCAGGCTATCGCGGGAAAATCCGGAATCGATGTTGACGGATACAATGATTACCGGGGGGTTCCCGTCTTGGGAGCCTGGACCTGGCTCCCGGACCTTAAGTTTGGGGTGACCACGGAAATGGATTTGGAAGAAGCGCATGCTCCACGACGAAACCTGCTCTTACTATTTGGAACGCTCTTCTTAATTTTAGTATTCAGCTGGTATGTATCGATCCGCATTCGCGCGCAGCAACTGAGCGAACAACGCGCCAAAGAACAACTGGGAGCGTCACTTAAAGAAAGTCACAGCCGTACCGCCTCGATCCTCAATAATACGGTCGATGCAATCATTACCATCGACCATAGAGGAATCATCGACCAATTCAACTTCTCGGCCGAAAAAATGTTCGGGTACCGCATTGATGAATTGAAAGGAAAAAACATTTCTATGCTGATGCCTGAACCCTACCGCAGCGAACATGACGGTTACCTGGCACGGTATATGGCGACAAGAAAAGCCCACATCATTGGCATTGGCCGGGAGGTCACGGGTCTCAGGAAGGACAGCACCACTTTCCCGATAGATCTTTCAATCAGTGAAGCCTATGCCGAAGAGCGCCGGTTTTTCACGGGAACGGTCCGGGATATCACCAGGAGCAAACAGGAACAAGCTCGAAAAAACATGCAACATGGTTTGACCAAAGTCCTGGCGGAATCCCAGTCGATCGACGAGGGAACCATTAAATTTCTGCAAACCCTTGTGGACCATCCCACATGGGATATGGCTTTTTACTGGTCCGTGGACCCAAAGTCCAACCTTTTGGATTGCAAGCTGGGCGCTCATTCAATGAGGGTTCGCCTGGAAGTCTATCATCATTTTTCCGAAAGGACTTTTAATACGCAATTTGAAAAAGGCGTGGGTCTGCCTGGAAGGGTTTGGAAAAGCAATCAACCGGCCTGGATAAAAGATGTGACTCAGGATGCCAACTTTCCCCGGGCTCAAATGGCGGAAGACATGGGCGTCCATGGTGGATTTGGGTTCCCGATTTTTTCTGAAGGAAAACTCTGGGGCGTGGTGGAGATTTTCACCATCGAATCGCCAGATCCCGATGAGGACCTGATCAACCTGCTGGAGAACATGGGCATTCAATTCGGCC
The DNA here is from genome assembly GCA_029261595.1 of Nitrospinaceae bacterium. Taxonomy (GTDB): domain Bacteria; phylum Nitrospinota; class Nitrospinia; order Nitrospinales; family VA-1; genus JADFGI01. The sequence goes on from JAJDAZ010000041.1 coordinate 56,771, forward strand.
AGTTCATGCGACGTATTGAAAGTGAAGTGGGATTGGCGCAAGCCATCCTCATCTCGGAAGCGGCAAAGAGAGAAGCAGAAGACGCCAACAAAACAAAAAGCGCGTTCCTCGCCAATATGAGCCATGAAATTCGCACTCCCCTGAACGCCATTCTGGGATTTTCACAAATTCTGTTGGAAGACCAGAACCTTCAGGGAGAACAACGCCGATCCTTACAAACCATCGACAAGAGCGGAAAGCATCTTTTGGAATTGATCAATGACATTCTTGATATTTCAAAAATCGAAGCCGGCCACATGGAACTGGTCCTCACCGAATTTGATTTGAATAAACTGGCTCATGACCTCATTGAAATGTTCAGGGTGCGATGCAACGCAAATGGCTCATCGATCCAAACTCACGGCTTCACGTCAAGCCCCTGCCGGGTGCAGGGCGATGAAAAAAAATTGCGCCAGATCCTGACCAACCTGCTGGGAAATGCGGTGAAGTTCACCGATGCCGGTGAAATCACCCTGAGCCTGGATATTCTGGAAAATCACCGTTACCAGTTCACTGTGACGGATACCGGAATAGGAATTCCCCTGAGAGCGCAAGCCAAAATTTTTGAAGCCTTCAGGCAGGATGAGGAAGGCCGTAAAAAGGGCGGCACTGGACTCGGACTGGCGATCTCCCGAAAGTACCTGCAATTGATGGGGAGCGATTTGAAATTGGTATCGGCTCCCGGGAAAGGGTCCAGTTTTATTTTTATCCTGCATCTGCAGCCTGCCCATACGGGCACAGAAAACTATTCGACCCCCCATAATAAAGTGGTCGGGCTGGTTCCGGGGCATCGTGTGAAAGCTCTGATTTGCGATGACATTGAAGAGAACAGAGAAGTGCTGTCGCAATTTTTGTCAAGCGTTGGCATCGACATACTATTGGCAAAAAACGGGCAGGAGGCCATTGAAATGGTCCGCCAGACTCTCCCCGACATTCTCCTTATGGACATTCGGATGGATGGAATGAGCGGGATTGAAGCGAGCCAGCAGATCATCGAAGAGTTCGGCAAGGATCGGGTGAAAATCGTTTTGCATTCCGCATCCGTTTTGCAACATGAACAGAAGAAATTTAAAAAAATCGGCTGCCATGATTTCATTTTAAAACCCTTCCGCAAGCAAACGGTATTAGATAGCATTCAAAAAGTTCTTGCGATCGAATACGAATATGAAGATACCGCCGAAAAACAGCAGGACGATCCCCAGGCCGTGGCTCTGGATTTTTCAAAGTTCAAGCTTCCGCGAAACATCCATTCCCGCTTGCTGGAGGGTGCGGAACTGAGCAACATCACCCACCTCGAAAAAACTCTGGCGGAGATTTGTCAATTGAAAGGAAACGAAAAAGAACTGGAACCTTATCTAAAAGAGTATGTCCTGAAATACGATATGGAAGGAATTATGACTATTTTGAAACAGGTGACTTATGAGTAAAAATACGTTCGACCTCAGGGGCATGAAAATCCTCATCGTGGACGATACGTCCCCCAACATTGATGTTTTGCGACAAACGCTTGAACCGCAACAGTATGAGATAGCCATCGCGCTCAGTGGAGAGGCGGCGTTGAAAGTCGCGCCTAAATTTTTACCGGACGTCATTCTCCTGGACATCCGGATGCCTGGAATCGACGGATACGAAACCTGCCGGAAACTCAAAGAAAATGAATCCACCCGAGAGGCGCCGGTCATTTTTATTTCGGCAAACAATGAAACCGAAGACATTCTGGAAGGATTCCTCGTGGGGGGGGTGGACTACATCACAAAACCCTTCCAAATACAGGAGGTGGTGGCCAGGGTTGAGACCCATCTCAAGTTGCAACACTTGATAAAAGAACATGAAGCCAAACGACTGGAAATGAAACAAGTGGCGACGGAACTACTCAAGAAAAATAACCGGTTAAAAGAAACCATGGAACAGCTCAAATCGGCGCAAAAAAAATTGATCCAATCGGAAAAACTGGCCGGTATCGGACGCTTGACCGAAAGCATGTGTCATGAAATCCTCAATCCGCTCAACATCATTTTCGGGGTGACCCAGGCGATGGAAATGGAACGTCCAGAGGATGAAAACCTCCAGAAAGACTTGGCTTCCATTACAGAGGAAATAAAAAGAATAGAAAATATCACCAGCGCATTGTCAGATTTTTCGGCTCAAGGAGAAATCAGTCTCGAATCTGTAAATATCAACCAGTTGATTCAGCAGATCCTGGAAAAACAAAAAAGCAAGGGACGGCTTGATTCGGTCAAAGTCAATCAGGACCTCGCTACGGATTTGCCCGATTCTTTACTGGACACCCAACTGATGCAACAGGTGTTCGTCAATCTCGTCAACAACGCCAGGCATGCCATGGAAGAAAACGGAACACTGACCGTTTCCACGCAATTCCTTGCCGTTAATGAAAATACCAATCAAATCTCCAGCAATGGTTCCCCCGTTCCCCAGGGCCTGGGTCACCTCAGGGTCAAGTTTTCAGACACGGGTAAAGGCATCCCGCCGGAAAATATAGGGAAAATTTTTGACCCGTTTTTCTCAACCGATCCAGAACAAACCGGAATGGGTCTGTCCATCAGCCACTCGGTGGTGGAAAAACACGGAGGAAGCATCACCGCCGACAGCGATGGAGAAAAAGGGGCCACTTTCATTATCGACTTGCCCGTCGTCCATCGGGACGCCCAGGCTTAAGTCCAATGATTAAGCTCCAGGGTTCCTGCAGAGCCCGCATTTTTATTTTAAATTCAAGCTCGCCGACCCGATGCGGGGAAGATTTTTTCGTCCAGGTCTTTTTTGAAAACTAGCTTTGGCCCCGGTGGCACCGTAGACCAAAGATCAGGACCTTCTAGAGTTTTTCCCGCTCTCAATCAGGCCCTTGTTGCGCCCTCACCTTTGCCCTTCTTCGGGTTGAATCCCGTATTTACTGAAAAATGTTCTGAGGTATCTCTGGGAGGTTCGTATTCCCCGATGGTTCCGTTGCGCAGAATAAATCTGCCGCGCTCTCAACATGTGGTGGACGGCGAGGGGACCGTTTTCCAACAAATCATAAGACAGCCCCAGGTTATAATGCGCTTCGGCGAAATCGGGTTGCAACCGCACCGCTTCGAGATACTCGGCGATTTCCTCCTCATGCCGTCCCAGGGCCATATAAGACAGTCCCAGTTGGAAATGCTTCTTTGGATCCGACGGATCTTTTTTAAGGGACGCTTTACTTTCCTCAATCTGCTTTAAAACGCTTTCCCTGTATTTCTGGAATCCCGACTCTGCCCCACTGGCCACGGGAAGGGAAACAAAAACGGCTTGCAAAAATATCACGATGCAAATTAAATGACGCCGGGGATTCATCTTCATTTTTTCCATTAATTTTTTTCTGTTGTGCAATCAATGTCATACTAATGCGGTTTTACAATCATAACATTTTATAGAATCGCTCACACTGGCGTCCACCGGGTCAATGGATAACGCTGTGAGATCCATTTTCAGGGGGAGAATATGAAATTCAGAAAATTTGCCGATGCTCAGGAACCGGTTTCCGAAATCGGTTTGGGCACCTGGCAACTGGGCGCGGATTGGGGACATCTGGACGACGCCGCCGCAGAACGCATTCTGGCTCAGGCGGTGGATTCCGGGGTAAATTTTTTTGACACGGCGGATGTCTATGGAAAGGGACTGAGCGAACAAAGAATCGGCAAATTCATGAAATCGCACGCTGATAAATGTTTCATCGCCACCAAGCTGGGACGTTTCCCGGAACCGGGGGGCGATGAAAATTTTTCTTTGAAACAATTTCGCCTGCACACCGAAAACTCCCTGCGCCGATTGGGAGTGGATGCCCTGGATCTGACCCAGGTCCACTGCCTTCCCACCGAGATCTTAAAACAGGGCGACCTGTTTGAATGGTTGCGCACCTTGAAGCGGGAAGGAAAAATCAAACGGTTTGGGTTGAGCGTGGAATCCATGGAAGAAGCGGATATCTGTCTGAAGCAGGAAGGCGTCTCATCCCTCCAGGTCATCTTCAACATCTTCAGGCAAAAACCGATCACGGAATTGTTCGACCAGGCCAAAGCCAAAAACGTGGCGCTGATCATCCGCCTGCCGTTGGCCTCCGGCCTGCTGTCGGGAAAATTCAACTCTGCGTCCACCTTCCCGGACAACGATCATCGAAACTACAACCAGAACGGGGATCAGTTCAATGTCGGGGAAACCTTCGCCGGGATTCCATTCGAAAAAGGCGTCGAGCTGTCCGACGCGCTCAAGCCCCTGATTCCTGATGGAATGACTTTAGCCCAAATGGCCCTGCGCTGGGTTCTGGACTTCGACGCAGTCACGGTCGCCATCCCCGGAGCGACTACGCCCGAACAGGCAATATCAAACTGTTCCGCCAGTGAGCTCTCCCCTCTACTACAGGATCTGCATCGGAAATTGCAAGCGTTTTACGAGACGCATGCCGCCCCGCTCATTCGCGGAAAATATTGAGCGCCGGAGGACCGGGGAAAATCTATTTCTGGAATCTGGGTTCCAGATCGACGGCTTTTTTTCGATGTTTCTCTGAGTATTCGGTCTGCCCGGTCATCCCGTATACCAGACTCAACCCCTGGTGCGCCTCCGCCATCTCTGGTTGAATGCGAATCGCCTCTTTGAAAGGGTCGATCCCCTCCTCAGGCCGGCCCAGAACCAGGAACGACAATCCCAGGTTGTAATGCGCTTGGGCCCAGTCCGGCGCAAGGAAGGCCGCTTCCTGAAAAGCGTCTACCATCTCTTCATACCGCTTGAACACGTCAAAAACCTTGGCCAGATAAAAATGCGCTTCAGGGTGATCGGGTTTCAGGCGGATGGCTTTTTGGAAGGCTTCCAGGGCCTCCTGATTCCTTCCTTCCGTGGTTAAGGCCTGGCCCAACTGAAAATGCAACTCCGAATCCTCGGGGTTTTTTAGAGTTTTTTCTTTTAGTTTATCGATGTCGTTCATCAGGCAATGACCTCCGGCCGCAAACAGCCCCATGCAGCGGATTATCAAGTATAAATCCGGGAGGCTTATCCTAGCATCCTGTTAATCAAGGGGAAAGGGGCCATTTATATTTTTGAACCCCAGGCAGATATATCTGCATCTAACCCACTTGTACCTGCCCGGCATAAAGTGCATTGATCCTGGAAAATACCCTTTATTTGCCATTCTTCTGCTAATATCAGTGTGTGCCCGTTGACATTTTTTTAAAATGACCCGGCCCCAAAAGGAATTTTATTGATGAGTGAAAGCGACCCGACCAAATTCGAAGTATTAGACACAGAGATGACTCCCAACCCCAATGCTTTCAAATATGTCTTAAACGCCCCCGTCATAACGGGTGGAGCCAAATCCATCACGTCCGAAGAGGATGCCAAAGGAGATCATTTTGTCCGGTCTGTATTCGCTCTGGGGAATGTAGAGAGCATTTATCTGTCGGAAAATTTTGTCACGGTTTCTTTTCTTCCCTCACACAACCTCGAACTTCTTGTGGATGCGGTGGAGGAAACCATTGAGGAGCATCTGACGTTTTATGACGGTCAGGAGGCGGCTTCCGAAGAAAAAGAAGAGACTTCTATTCTGGAAAACCTGGATAAAATCGACTTTCCCAACCTTTCGGACCCTGAAAAAGGTGCGGTGATCGACGCGGTGCTTGATGAGACGGTCCGGCCCGCCCTGGCCAATGACGGCGGCGGCCTCACGGTTCTGGATTTTGAAGACAACACCCTGCGCATCCGTTATCAGGGCGCGTGCGGCAGTTGCCCGAGTTCAGCGACCGGCACACTTCGCGCCATTGAAAATATCCTGCACTCCAGCCTGAAACAGGAAATCCGCGTGATCTCCACCAGTTGACTCCATTCACGCGATATTCTTAAAGCGCCCTGAGCGCGATCGAAAGCCACCCCTAAAAAATTTATCACACAGAAAAGCCTAAAACCTTCCTCCTGGAATGTCTTCCGTTAGGGTTGGGTCATCATCGCGGTTGAGCTATGGTCGGGAGAAAAGTCGGGTCGTTACCGGGTTGCTGGCGGGTTGCCAGCGGAATCGCCAAATTTTTCATTGTATCGCTTCAGGCGGTCCCTGGCTTGACCCGCATACGTGGAATAATGGTACTTTGTATAGATGGCTTCGGCTTTTTTAATATTGGCGATCGCCTCCGGGCCTTTGTCGCTTTCAGCATACAGCAAGCCAAGGTTCCAATGGGCGTGCGCGTTTTCCTGGTCCAGCCGGACCACTTCCTCAAACTGATGAATCGCCTCACCAAGGTTTTTGGAGGCCCAATACTCCAGACCGAGTTGGAAATGACTTTGCGGGTCATCAGGGTCCAGTCGAACCACTTCATTGGCCTTTTCAATTCTATGCTCGGGGGTATTTGTTTCAGCCGGGTCCTTGGGAGTTTCCGGGCTTACGAAGCGTTCCAGCGGGTCCGTCGGGCCCGTCTCTTCTTTGGGAATTAACAAACTTTCGTTCATCCACCCATCTTTTTGCAGGTCCTCCAGCAACTTGAGCATGTCGTTGACATTTTGCTGGATATCGTTCTTCTGGACGGTTTCATCTGCTGAAATTTCCTCCTGCGCCAGGGACATACCGGCAAATCCGGTGTGTATCAGCACGATTATAAAAAACGGGCACATTATTTTCTTCATGGATCGACCTTCCGGGTCAGTTGTGGGGATACCCAGATATACAATTTTTTCATACACGAATCAATCAATAATTTGCCGTGCGCCCGTCTATTAGTAACTTGTGGATAACCTGTGGAGAAAAGAGATGTTGATCTGAGTTCTGTTCAATAGTCCCAGTCAAAAACCCAGACCGTGACAAAACCCAGTTCGGGAATATTCAGTTTATCTTCCAGCTCCTTCACCAGCAGGATTCGCTCCTGACGGTAAGGATTTTCCAGAGGATCTTCTTCAAAGACCTCCAGAAAGGGCTTTTTATATCGATTATGCAGTTTCCGGATGTCTTCGCCCGGCAAAACTGCTTCGTAAACCAGTTTCTCCGGCCCCAGGTCCAGTTTTTTAAAACGGGGGTCCCTGATCAATTCCAATTCATCCCACCAGGAAACCGTTTTCAGCGTCCACAGTATTTTTCCCTTCCCCTTACGGGTCATGCCCGTCAATGCTAGCCCCAACGCCATAGAAAATTTATCCGTCCCGTAAGAAAAGTCGATTGAAAACCCGGTTGAAAATGAATGAACCCTCAGGGTTCCGGCGGACCGCCATTCAGCGGTTCAGCACTCTGCTTACTGGGGTGTGAAATCCTCCGGGCGGTATCCATAACGGTCAAACCATTCCCGCAAAGCTTTTCTGGCTTTCGCCACCCCTCTTTTATCACGATTCGCCATGAACAACTTTTCGGATTCCCTCATATGGGAGATCGCATTTTCTCCATCTCCGTCAACCAGGTAAGTCAGGCTGATATTGAAATGGGTGGCCGCACTCTGAGGTTGAATGAGAAGCGATTTTTTTAAATGCGAGATCGAATCCCGGTACAGCCGGCGGGCTCTTTTTATATCGGCATTATTATTGCCAGATAAGAAAATCCGATCTGCTTTGGATTCATAAAAACGGCCCAATTCATAAAATTTCGTCCCCAGTTGAAAATGCAAATCCGGGTCGCCGGGCTTTGATTTCAAACCTCCTTTAAAAAAAGAAATCTGCCGGGTGAGAACCTCCAGCCTTTCCTCCTCGCTCACCCTTTCATCCGCCGCCGTATTCTGGACCCCCGTCGCCTGCATCAATAAAAACGCGATTAAAAAACAAAATAACTTTTTCATCTCCCCTCACCTCAATTTTTAATGGGCCGTTGCCTGTATTCCGGTCATGGGTTCAGTTCAAAATCCTGCGGTTTGTAGTCATACTTTTCAAAATAATGCCGCAGACTTCTTCGGACCTCCGCTGTCCCCTTTATATTCTTCTGGTTCACAAAAATTTTTTCCGCCTTTTTAGCGTTGATGATCGCATTGGCCCCGTCTTCCATGCGGTCGTACAACCGGGCCAGGGAAAAATAGGTTTCGGGATCATTGGCCCCCCGTTTGGCATCCTCCTCAAGTTTTGAGATTTGATCGCGCAGGTTTTCCCGGGGTTGTTCTTTGTCTTTTCTTAAACGCGTTAATTCCTTTTCCAGGAAATGATTCACCGCATCCACGAAATGACGTTGCCATTCTTCACTCAACTCTTGAATCTTCTGTTCAATATTTTGCTCTTCCAGAATGTTCACCCTTTCCCCCTCGGTAGCTTTCGCCGGAGGCGGCCAGGCGGCTGTCATCACAAACAGAGAAAACAGCAGTATAAAAAAGAAACGTTTTTTCATGGTCATCCCATTATTTAATTTCACATTTAATAAATTTTAAAAAACCCGGCACTGTATTCGGAGCCGAATTCCCCCACCCTGATTTTCTTAACCCCTTTATGAGCCTACAATAATTTTTTGGGAAAAAGTGTGAGAAGAGTCACATCTAGGCGAAAATTTAAATCCCGGATGGATAGACCCTAGCCCCTTTGAACCTGGACGATTGGCCTCCACACATTTCTCCACAATTATCTCTAATTTATTGAACTATAAAAGATTATCTCCAAGTGAGTATTTTTTCCTTGCAAAATTTTATTCTCTGAAAGATTCTTTAATGTATCGGGTACAAAAATCCCTTTAGGGAAAAGTTTTTTTATAAAATAAGGAGATGGAGATGAAGCATCTTACAGCGTTTGGTCTGGCAGTGTGCATTTCGACAATTTTTATGGTCTCTCAAGGCTGGGCCGAAGGTGAAACGATGAGTTATCCCGAATGCGACAAAGTCAGTGACGCCGACCGGAAAAATATCTGTCGCGCCACCAGCAACCCCAATCATGGGAAAAAGGATGTGAACCGGTTCACCAATAAGGATCACAGCTGGTATTATTGTTCCCTGGTCAAAAAAAGAGATTTACAAAACTACTGTATGGCCCTGGTCGATTCCAATAAAGCCAAATGTGATTTGATCGGCAATCAGGACATCGCCAAGGAGTGTCTGTCCAAAGTCAAATAGGTCTTGGTGGGGGCAGGGCCGGCGCTCGACCGAAACATTAGTTGAGAAACTTTAGGGATCGGGTTTTACTTTTTCTTGGCATACCAGGCCAACATTTCCGCGACGACCTTGTGGTTCATGGTCGAGGCGAGTTCCACAGGCGTCTTGCCGGCCTTATTTTTAGCATTCAGGTCAGCGCCTTCGTTGATCAGCATTTCCGCTGTCGACTTCCTTCCCCATTCGGCGGCGAGGTGTAACGGGGTGGAACCTTCATTATCTTTGGAGCCAATATCCGCTCCCTTTTCGCACAACAGTTTGGCGACATCCTCGCGTCCGCTTTGAGCGGCCCGATGAAGAGGAGTGCGCCCCTTCTGATCTTTCGCATCCACTTCGACTCGATGCTTCAGAAGAAGTTTCACCGCATCCGTATGGCCTCCATTGGACGCAAGATGCAGAGAAGTCGTCCCATCCTTTTCCCTGGCATGGACATCCGCCTTCCAGGAAATGAGCAGTTCCATGACCGGGCGATGGCCCCCGGCGGCGGCGGAAAGCAGGGGCGTGTTGTCCACCCGGTCCCCGGCGTTCGCTTTGGCTCCATGCTCCAGTAAAATTTCAACCACATCCTTATAGCCCCCGCCAGCCGCAAAATGAAGCGGGGTCGGTCCGGATTTTTCCCTGGCGTCCACTTTGGCGCCTTTTTCCACGAGTAATTTTGCAAGGTCCGCATACCCCTTCCTCGAGGCGGAAAACAAAGGGGAACTGCCTTTCGGATTGACCTCCGCGCCGTTGGCGATAAGAACCTTCGCCACTTCCAGACGGTCGCTGAGAGCCGAAAGGTTGAGCGGCGTCAGTCCAAACTGGTCCTTGGCGTCCACTTTGGCGCCTTTATTGAGCAGGGTCGACACCACATCGGCGTGGCCTTCTCCAGACGCCCAATGCAGGGGTTGTTTTTTATATTTGTCGGTGGCATCGAATTTTGCGCCCTTGCCCAACAACAATTCGACCATTTTGAAGTGACCTTTCCCGGCGGAAAAGTGCAGAGGCGTCACCTGTTTTTTATTGGGCAGATTGACATCCGCCCCCTTGAGTATGAGAAGTCTCGCGACCTCGGGGTTGCCTTCGCGGCTGGCACTGTGTAAAGGAGTGTCGCCCACAAGATTTTTGACATTGACATCGGCGCCCTTCGATAACAGAAACCCGGCGAGATCGCTTTGCCCGTTCTCAGCCGCCAGGAATAAAGGCGTGTAGCCTTTGCGGTTCCTGGCATTAACTTCGGCTCCATTGGCAAGAAGCAGTTCGGCGATTTCCTTGAACCCGTTTTCCGCCGCGGAATGCAGGGGGGCGTTTCCATCCGCAGTAACCGCATTGACATCGTTGCCTGATTGAATCAACTGGTTGACCTTGGCACGGTCCCCGGTTTTCACGGCATCGTCGATGGGAGGGGTCGCGACGGTCTGGCAGGACGCCACAAACAGAGTAAATACAGTGAACGCGCTAAAAATCCGGACCATACAAAATTTGTTTATCATCCCAACATCATCTCCAAGACACTTTCCTTCCAATTTATTTCAGAGGGCCGAACCTGTCAAATTTTTCTATTTAACCCTCCCTTAAAACGGCCTTTATCTGGATTTCCCTATTGGCTTTGTTTACAGTAAAGTAACCTGGAAGAAACCCTCCCTTCAGCAGCTTTAAGAGCCCCAAAGGTCATTTTCGATGGAAAACGAGTTGCCCGCAAGGCAGACAACCAAAGTTGTTCTGGTCCATTTTTCCGGCGATGAAACCCTCAGTTACGATCGAATGAATAAACAATCCCTGCGTAAAGGAATATCGGAAACAGGATACCACTATATTATTGAAAGAGATGGAAAACTATTGATGGGGAGACATCAGAGCAAGGTGGGCTCTCATTATCAGGAGTATGATGCCATGAACGTCGGGATATGGGTGGCCGCAAACCGGGATGACATGAGCGAGGAGCAGTCCGTTGCGTTGACTCTGATACTGGATAAACTGCAGGCCGATTACTCGTCTTCAGAAAGTATCAAGTATGTCTACCGGACCGAGTGACGCTGGACCCGGTGTTAACGTTCGGTGGGTTTATGGCTCGGCAATTTCTTATTCATCAGGAAATTGTTTGAACGACTTTGCGAGCATGTAATATTCGACCTTTACCTTCATGCCCCTGTGGGGGCTTGTAATAACCGGGGTTAAGATTCGCTGATCAAGCCAGTGGATGATTTCAGGCTCACTCCACGCTATCATTTTCCATGGCGTGTTTGAAAATTTCCTTGGCCCGCAAATAATACGGTTCCGCCTTCTGGTCCTTGCCCATCAACCGATACAGTTCGGCAAGATTGTTTAACGGGATGGCGACATTCGGGTGCTGGGGACCCAGGGATTTTTCATGGATGTCCAGGGATCGAAGATACATCATCTCCGCTTTCGAATATTCCCCCATATTTTTATACATGCCGGCGATGTTGTTGAGAGCCAGCGCCGCGAAAAAGTGATCCGGCCCCAGCGACTTGGTGATCACCATGAGTGATTTCAGGTACAACGGTTCCGCCTTGAGGTAGTTTTCCATCTGGATGTATAAATCCGCCAGGTTAATCAGGGCAAACGCCCCGATCGGGTGCTTTTTCCCCAGGGTCTGCTGGATCACTTCCAGTGACTGCAAATACAGGGTTTCCGCCTGCTCGAAGTCTCCTTTGTTTTCAAACGCTTCGGCCAGGTCTTTCAAGCGGACCGCTTCGGCGGGCAGTTCCGACGAGTCGGAGTCCGATTTTTTTTCCAAGCTGGCCAGGCGGACGGAACCCATTTCGCCATCTTCCTGAAATACGCTCTTTTGGCAAGCCAGCAGGTTTTTGGAAGGACAGCCCTTGGCGTCTGCGAAATTCCCGTAGCCCAGAACGGACACGGGAGCCATCAGAAGGCCCAGGGACAAACAAATCAAGGTGAAAATATTTTTTCTATTAAAAATTCGAATGGTCATTTCTATACCTTCCGGTTAGGAATCAAATCGGGTTGATATAGGAAGTATAGAAATTGGGTATTACGGAGGGGTTAACCTGGGGTTACAGTTTTGCAAACACCCGCCAAGACCCAACAAGAATCGGGTGAACGGGGGAACTATTTTGAAAACTCGCTTGAAATATTCGGAAAATCTGGAGGTTATGATGGAGAAAACCCAAAAGTCTGGTGGGGTGATTCAGGAGAAAATGACTCTCCAAAGAATGATCGGGGCGAATCGTTCAAACGGGAAGCAGGATTCCAGCCGAGGTCAGAGTTTTTCGATCCCGGCGGTCAGGTCTTTCAAAGAAAGCAGACCCACGACCAGACGATTTTCGGTCACAGCCGTGTATTGAATTTGGTGGTTGGACATGAACTGGTTCGCCTCCTGGATTGAGCTTTCATGATCCAGACAGGGAATGGGTTGCTCCATAGACTCAGAAATCAGGCTGATCTCGGGAGACAAGCCGCCGACGTTGATCTTTTGAATCACATCCGATTTTATAGCGAAGCCGACATAACGACTCTCTTCCTCAACGAACAAGGCTTCCACTTTCTGTGTATTAAAAAACAGAATCGCTTCCGAAAGGGTGCACTCTGATCCGATGCTGAACACCGGAGTTTGCATTAACTGGCCAATATCGCCCATTTCTGATTTCTCCCAAAAATTGAAAGGTCAAATAGAAATTTTAGTGTGTATTAATATATTCCCACTAATTACACAAAAATTCAATAAGAATTTGATTTTTAAGGAGAAACAGGTTTTTGAAAGGAAAAATCGGGGTCTTTTCAGGGGGTGAAAGGGTCTGATAAGAGGAGTTTCCTGGTCTCCCGAATCAAGGCCCGCCGACGGCGTTTTCTTAATTTTAAATTAGCCGCCGGAAAATCATGGCTTTTGCTCCTGAACCCGGTCCAGGGCGCGAGTCACTCCATCTTTTCTGGTTTTGTCATGATAAATCCCGAAGCAACCGGGAAATCTCCTCGGCCAACGGCGGTGGTGGATTGGAACTTAAGGCCTGAAGAAGGTGCCTGCGTGCCAGATCGTTTTTGCTGGCCTTAAGGTACATTTTCCCGAGGGTGACCCTGGCATTCAGGAAATCTGGCTTTAAAGCCAGCGCTTTTTGGTAATTCTTAGCCGCTTTGTCCCATTGTCCGGCCTGCTGGTGATTCCACCCGATTTGAAAATAAGCTCCCGCATCCTCGCTTTTGACGGATAAAAATTTCTCAAACTGGCGAGTCGAGCGTTCCCACTCGCCTTTCGCCTGAGTGACCCGCGCCAGATTAAAAAGGGCCGGTTCGAACCTTTCATTCAGAGTCAGACAAGTCTTTAGCGCCTGCTCGGCCTGGACCAGCTTCCCTGACATCAAATAAGCCAGCCCCAGATTATAATGACCCAGGACCATCGATGGATCTCCCTTTACCGCAAGCGTGAGCTCTTCGATCGCCTCTTCAAATTTTCTAGAACGGCCCAATAACTCACCAATATTGAGACGGGCCAGGGGGTAGTCCGCATGACCTGTCACCGATGTTCTTTTCAGGATGGATTTTTGGAACGACTCGATGGCCCGATCGGTTTGCCCCCTTCGGGCAAGCACGGAACCCAGGCCCAAAAAGGCTTGAAAATAATCCGGATTCAGGCGGATGGCGCCTCGATACTCCTTTTCGGCCTGCTCCAGGTTTCCAAGGTCCAGATACACGCTGGCCAGGTTATAGTGCGGTTCCGAAAGCTCGGCCACGATTTGCAGTCGGTCCGCCCCGGTTTTTTCCTCATTGACGACTTCGGAGCCGGCTTGTCGCTTCAGATACCTCTCGGGATCGGTGAGATTGTATTGTCTGGCGAGATACTTGCCGATATTCTCGTTACTTTTCTTAAATTGCAACAACGCCAGTTCCAATTGGCCTTTTTCGTAATAAGCCTTGCCCAGATTGTTGGTTGTGCGGGGGGAATAGGGATTTTTGGCCACCGCGTCTTGCCACAGACGGATCTCGTCCGTCCACACCAGGTTTCTGGACAGGGTCAGGATGCCGAACAGGGCGATGAGCACGACCATCATCCGCAGCCGCCAGGGCGGTGGGGTTTTAAGAAAGACCGCGCTCACCGCAAGGCACAATCCGAGCGTCATCGGCAGGTACATCCGGTGCTCCACCGCCAGATCGTTCAAGGGAACGATGCTGGAGGTGGGCAGGAGCGTAATAAAAAACCAGAGGACCCCTCCCCGGACCCACAGGTTTTCGGTTTTTAAGGCCAGATAAATGATCGCCCCGATGGCCAGAATCGCAAGGAACACGGAGGAGTCGGATGAAAATGTCGAGAAGGGAAATCCAATGTCCACGTTGAGGTTGACGGGAACAAAAAACATTTTCAGGTAATAAAAAATAATCACCTTGGCTTGAACCAGCATATAGGGAATCCTGCCGAACAACTCCAGGCCCTGGTCCTTGGGCGCGTAAAGAATTCCAGACCCCGACATCAAAAGGACGGACGCAAGAACCAAAAAGGCCGCGCCATAGAACGGAATCATTTTTCGAGCGAAGAGCCGTGTTGCCAATCCCGGATACCGGCCCGGACAGATGAACAACAAAAACCACAGGCCCAGCAGGGCGGGAAGCGTCACCGCGATCAACTTGGAAGCAATCGCCAGATACATGCCCGCCACCCCCAGCAATCCATAAAAAGCCCGTTTGGGCCATACTTGTTTCAAATGACCGGGCGAAAACATTTTTAAAAACGCAAAAAGAGTCAGCAGAAAAAAAAGCGTCGCCAGAACCGCAGAACGCGAAGAGATGTAGGTGACCGAATCGGTATTCAGGGGATGGGTCGAAAACAGCAAGGCGGGGAATAAAGCCAAAAACAGCGGCCTGGGCCCCCGGTCGTTGGATAAAGAGGGAATTAAATTTTGCGTCTCCAGGACAACGGCAAATATCAGGACGCAAACAAACACATGCAACATCAGGTTGAGCAGGTGAAACCCGAACACCCTGTTTTTGTGCAAGGCGTTGTTCAAGGCAAAGGTCCCCAGCAATACGGGCCGGTTTTCATATTTGTCTATACGGACGTTTTTTTGATAGGCCTCCAGATCGGCGATCCACGCCCTGTCGATCAGGTTTCGATCGTCGAACTGAAACGACCCCTGAAGCGAATTGAAGTACAGCAACATAGGCAACAGAGTCAATATCAGCAGGCTTCGGATTTTGGATTTAACTGATGGGGAATAGGGGGTCATGGAGGCCTCAATACATCCGATGCGGTGAAGGCGGGTTCGTCTGGAAAAAAGATGGGTTCAAGTCCAAAAAATCATCCTGGACTATTCCGCCCCGCATTATCGAGGAAAGGATGTCTGGGAACAACCCGGAAATTGGCATTTTTGTGCGCCCTGACGTCGACTATTGTGGGGATTTCAAGGAAATGGGCGACATTCGATAAATTTTTCAACTGCTTTTTCAGCTGTTTTGTGAATTATTGCGCAAATCGTTTGAAATATTAGTCCTTTTAAATTACTATTAAAAAGTGTATACTTTTATACATACCATCCCTAAAAATGATAAATTTTATGCATATATTTTCATTTATGAATAACAAAATATTGACCTTCCGAGTGAATTCATGAAATTAATAGACAACCAGGCAAATATTCAGGCGATCCGGAAAATTTCCTCGCAGTTTAAAACCGTTTCCATGGAGGTGGATGAACTTCTCAGCATGGTCATCAATACCGCCGCCGAGATCGTGGGCACCCAATACGCCTCCCTGCTTCTGGTTCAGGATGATAAAACCAAGAAACTTCAATATTATCAGTCATCTGGGGACCACCTTGGGGAACTCAAAGACATTGAAATTCCGCCTGGGGTGGGCATTGCCGGTACCGTCTCGAAGACCGGCAAAATGATCATTTCCGACGATGTGCAAAATGATTCGCGCTGGTACAAAAAAGCCAACGAGGAAGGGCATGTGCAGGTGAAATCCATTGCCTGTCTGCCCTTGATAGTAGATAAAAAGGTCATTGGCGTCATTCAATTCCGCGATAAAGCATCGGGGGAAGGTTTTTCCGACGCGGATATCGAGGTCCTTGGAAAATTCGCCCGCATGATCCCGAATTTTTTCCAGGCTTCCAAAAGCCGACGGGCTCTGGGTCAGGAATTCGACCGGCTCAAAGAAAAATACATGCAACGCTACACCATCGTGGGTGAAAGCGAGGCCATTCAAAAGTGCATCAAAATGGCCGAACGGCTCTCCACCTCCAAGGCATCGGTGATGATCAACGGGGAAAGCGGTACGGGAAAGGAATTATTCGCCCATTTAATCCACGACCGGGGCCCCAGACAAACCCAGCCGTTTGTGTCGGTCAGCTGTGGAGCCCTGCCGGCATCCATTCTGGAACGGGAATTGTTTGGCCATGAAAAGGGGGCCTTCACCAGCGCCGACTCCGCCAAAATCGGTCTTTTCGAGGCGGCCGACACGGGAACTTTATTTCTCGATGAAATCGGCGAAATGCCCATGGACATGCAGGTGAAACTGCTCCGGGTGATTCAAGAGGAATCTTTCATCCGCCTGGGGGGAACCGAAACCATCAAAGTCGATGTGAGGATCATCACCGCAACCAACCGGGATCTGGAGGAAATGGTGCGGGAAGGAACATTCCGCCAGGATTTGTATTACCGCATCCATGTGATCGGAATCAAACTGCCATCCCTACGGGACCGGCGGGAGGATATTCCCGACCTGGTCGCCTATTTTTTGCGCAAGCACAGCGTAGAGGGCCAGCCGACAAAAAAAATCAACAAGAGTTTAGTAGCTCACCTCATGGGCTATTCCTGGCCGGGAAACATCCGCGAACTGGAAAATTCCATCGAGCGCGCCATTGTGCTTGCCGACAGCGACGAACTGACGCCGGAAGCGTTTCCTTTTGAATCTCAGGACACTCCCATTGACGTCAACATCGGCGCGTCCCTAAAAGATGCCAATGACGCGTTCCGCCACACGTTCATCACCAACACCTTAAAATCCACCGGCGGCAACCGCACCAAAGCCGCAAAAATTCTCAATGTCCAGCGTTCCTACCTTTCCCGATTGATCAAAGAACTACAAATCGCCTGACCCCACTACGTGGGGAAGAAAAGCCTGCTACGCAGGTGGCCTGACGCTACGCGATGCCCAGAAAGCGTCGGAAAAAAATTCAACACTTTCAGGATTCACATAGCTTTGAAACCCATAGCCCATTAATATTTGTTCCCGCCCTCGCACTGGAATTCTGCTATCATACCTCCCAAAAATTATTCAGCAGGAGATAAGAATGCCCCTCATCGACGGGAAAAAAACCGCCAAAGAAATACGCGAGGCCATTGGCCGGGAGGTCACTGAACTCAAGGCCGAAACCGGCAACGTTCCGGGTCTGGCCACGGTGTTGGTCGGCGAGGACCCGGCGTCTGCCGTTTATGTTCGCAGTAAAAATAAAATTTGTAAAGAGCTGGGTTTCATTTCCCTGGAACACACTTTATCCGAAGACACCAAGGAAAAAGATTTACTCGCGCTGGTGAATGAATTGAACCAGAACGAAGCCGTCAGCGGCATCCTCGTGCAGTTGCCGCTTCCCAAGCATATTGACTCCATAAAAATTTTAGAAGCCATCGATCCCGCGAAGGACGTGGACGGCTTTCACCCGGTCAGCATGGGCCGGCTGGTGATGGGGACGGCTGACCTGGCACCCTGCACGCCCTCCGGGATCATCAAAATGCTGGATCGTTACAAGGTCGAAATCGAAAGCAAACATGCGGTGGTGCTGGGCCGAAGCAACATCGTCGGCAAACCGGTCGCATTGTTATTACTACACAGAAACGCCACCGTGACGATTTGCCATTCCCGTACGCAGGATTTGCCCAAGGTCACGCGTGAAGCCGACATCCTGATTGCCGCTGTGGGAAGACCCAATATGGTCACCAAAGATATGGTCAAGGAGGGTGCTGTGGTGATCGACGTGGGCATCAACCGGGTGGACGGCAAGCTGGTGGGCGACGTAGCGTTTGATGAAGTGGAACCCAAAGCGTCCCTCATCACCCCGGTCCCAGGAGGCGTGGGCCCCATGACCATCGCCATGCTCATGCACAACACCTTAAAGGCGTTTAAAGCCGGAAGCTAAAATGTTTAAACCCTTGTCACGATATTCCAACCCTGCTCAATGGGTCGGCGCGGATTCAATGGGCAAATTCGAATCCTTGCAAAAAAACATTACCCGTCGTGAGCAAATTCCCCATCGCGGGAGCGAGTGGATCAGTCAGTTTGGCCTTGATTAACTAAGAGTTGTTGGAAATTGCCCGCCCTTAGTTCCTACCTGTATTTTTTCTCCAAAAATAAAACTAACTGTGCCTTTAAAGAGAGTCCCACTTTTTGTATGCTAAATGCATGGAGGACAAAAACAGGATGAACCTTTCAAAAGGACCAAATACATGAAAAAATTTATTTTTATTCTTGTGATAAATTTTCTGGTTTTATCGGCTTCGCAGGTTCTGGCCAAAGAACTTCTGGTTCTCAGCGGAGACAAATCGCAAAATTCTATGAGGTGGAAAAAAGAAGTTCTTCCAGAATACCCTGTGAGCGACCTGGGGAAAAATCTCCCGGCAAAAATCGTTGTCATTCAGGGCAAAAATTTTCCGGACTGGCTGGCCAAGGCCATGGAAGAGAGCCGCATGGGAGAGATCGTTGGAACCCCCACGTTTATCATCTGGGATGAAAGCACAAAAAAAGAACTGGGACGGGTGGAAGGGTACACCGAGAAACCACGGTTCTATTCCCAGTTGAGCGAAGCGATGGTTGCCATTGACAAAGGCGAACATCCTGGACTCAGAGAAGGGTCGGGGGGTCATGCCCGCGAGGAGGGCTCAGGCGGCGACCAGCGAAAGGAAGAAGGTTCAGGGAGCAAACAACCTGGGGGAAGTCCCGAAATGAGCCGGGACATTATGGACCACATGTATAAAACCCCTGAGGAAGCGAAACGCGCATCCGAGATGCTTGGCTTCGGAGGTGAAATTCATACGCATGAATCTCCCCAGGGAACTATTTATATGCCCGGCCCTACAATGTGAACGTCCTATATAGCAAATTAAACTTTTAAAATGCGCAACGGGAAGTGCAAGGAGGCTGCGCACGCGGGTTACCTAATAGATGTGTGGGGATTTCCTGCCTGACGTGAGGAAATTCTACCTCGCGGGAGCGAATACTTTTCGACGAAAAAAGTTCGAACAAAACTAAAGTGCGATAAGTGACATTTGCTTTTACAGCTTGGTTTCTCGGTTGCGATATTTTAACAGATTCTACGCGACTTGTTTTTCCTCCTTTTCTGAGTTTTCAAAGACGTATTTTTTATAGAGTATTTTTCCATCCTGAAAAGTCTGCATGGGCGTCCTGCCCTGGCAATGTTTCCCCTGATTGGTCCTTTCGTTATTGTAGTCATTCATGAACTCGTCGAGGTCGGTTTGGATTTCCTCGATTGAGGTATAGACCTTTTTCCTGAAAGCGACCTTGTAGAATTCATTTTGAACGATTTGATTCAACCGCTCGGTTGATCCATTGGTCTGCGGATGTCTAACCTTCGTCCTGGGATGCTCAATGTTATTAAGATGGAGGAACAGTTGATAAGGATGAGTTTCTACCCGTCCACAATACTCGGTTCCCCGATCCGTTAATATTCTGAGCAAATTCATATTTTGTTCATCGAAGAACGGCAGGATTTTGTCGTTCAGAATATCGGCTGCGGTGAGAGCGGTTTTGTCAGAGTAGATTTTAGCGAAGCCAACATTGGAATGGGTGTCGATGGCTGTCTGCTGATAAATTTTGCCCACGCCTTTGATGTAGCCGATATAACATGTATCCTGACCCAGTAGGAAACCTGGATGAGGAGTCTCGATCTCACCGTGGGCTTCCTTTTCTTCCTTGGCCTGTTCAAGCGCCTGGACCTGAGATTCGGTCAATATGCCATTGGTCTCGGCAGACCATTTCTCCAATCGTTTTAAGCGCAGGCTGGCGATTTGCAGGTTATGGCGGAGCCAAATACTGCGGACACCGCCATCGCTAATTTGAATCCCCTGTTTCTTCAATTCGTTGGCGACCCGTTTCTGGCCTTGAGTCGGAAACTCCAGGGAATAATCCAGAACCTTTTGCTCAACTTCAGGCGCAACTCGGTTAGCAAGTCGAGGAGCCTTCCTGGACTTTTCGAGGAGTCCCTCCAGGCCCTCTTCTTCAATAGCAGATTTGATGTCGTAATAATGGCGGCGGCTCACGCCTAACTTCCGGCAGGCATCTGATACATTCCCTAACGTT
>JAJDAZ010000042.1 GCA_029261595.1 Nitrospinaceae bacterium
GGTGATACTTCAAACTCACTGTCAGGAACGGGTTTAAGCGTTTCCAAAGTTTCATGGGCATGGGAATGGTTATCTTCCGGAAAACCAAATTCATCGGGATTGGACGTGTGCAGATAGCCGTGCATCTGCATCAGGAACAACATGGCCCCGGCGACAATCAACCCGCGGTTGGACACGGAACTGATCTGCAAAAATGATTTGGTGCGCCGCCATTTGAACAGCAGGGCCACCATGACGCACAGAGCGCCGATCTGCCCAAGCTCTATGCCCAGGTTAAATGAAAGAATCCTGAGGATAATACCTTCGTCACCCAAAGGAAGCTGTTGCAGGCGGGTGGACAACCCGAACCCGTGAATAAAGCCCAATAAAAATATCATCAGAAGAAGATTGGGGGCTTTCTCGAAAAACTTCTTGAACCCGCCTAAGTTCTCATAGCCGATGTAGCAAACACTGAGCGCGATCACCGCGTCGATGAGCCAGACATTGGCAGTGATTCCCATGAGGGTGGCGGAGATCAGGGTGATGCTGTGCCCAACCGTGAACGCGGTGATGTATTTCACCACATCCATGAAGGTGGTCAGAAAAAACACGATGCCAAACACGAACAGCAGGTGGTCGTACCCGGTCAGCATATGGGTGGCTCCCAACCACATGTATTGCAGATAACCGCCGCCTAGCATGGCCTGTTTGTCGGCCTCGGACATGCCATGCGAAAAAACCGATTCGGTCATTAGAAGAAAAAGTGCCATCCCTGTCAGGCTGAAAATTATTTTTGGCTTCATGGCTCGGCCTATTTAATTGATGAAATTAAAAAGTTAACTTCTCAAGTTTATAGAAAAATTTTCTGCACAAACAGTAAAACCATTGTCGTGATCAGAACCGCGCCCAGAAAATTCAGCACCACACCGGCGCGGGACATTTTGGGAATGCTCACCCAGCCGCTGCTGTACACTATGGCGTTGGGCGGCGTGGCCACGGGAAGCATGAAGGCGAATGATGCAGAAAGGGCCGCGGGAATCATCAGCATGAGAGGATGGTAACTCGCCGCCACCGCCGTCGCCCCAATGATAGGCAGGATCATCGTCGTGGTCGCGGTGTTGGATGTGAGTTCGGTCAAAAACGTGATCGCCAGACAGACGACAAGAATGACGCCGACAAGCGGAAGCGTTGCGACCCCGGTCAGTTGCTGGCCGATCCATTTATCGAGCCCGGTTTTCCCGAACCCTGCCGCCAGCGCAAACCCGCCGCCGAACAATAAAAGAATGCCCCAGGGAACTTTTTTCTGCACCGTATCCCAATCGAGGATGAAGAACTCGCGCTTTCCCTTCAGTTCCATGCCCTTGCCGAAATTCACCGGCAACAGCATGAGCAGGATGCCCATCGCCATTGCCACGGTTGCATCGTGCAGGAGCTTTGGCTGGTCAAACAGGCCGGACCAGCCCGGAATGGCCAACGATCCGATGGCAATGGGTTTTCTGAATATCCACAAACATGCCGTGGATACGAAAACCACGGCAATGATTTTTTCCGCCCGGTTCATGGTTCCCAGTGCCTTGAGTTCGTTCTGGATGATCTCGGGTTCGTTCGCGCCAAACTCGATTTGTTTCATTGGGATCGGGGAAACGAAGCGGCAAAGATACACCCACACCAGCGGAAGAAAAATACAGACGAGAGGAATGGCCATCACCATCCACTGAAAAAAGGTGATCTCGGCATTTTCCGGGTAAAGGCTTTTATAGAATCCGGCAAACACAATATTGGGTGGCGTGCCGATCAAGGTCCCCACGCCACCGATACTGGCCGAATACGCGAGCCCCAGCATCAGCACCAGGCCCAGACTCTCCTGGATCGATTGCCTGCTTTCCTCGTTGCGCATTCCGTTCAATGAAGCTTCGGAAGCGATCTGCCGGACCACCGCCATGCCCACCGGCAACATCATCATGGTGGTCGCGGTATTGGAAATCCACATGGAAAGAAACGCCGCCGCCACCATGAACCCTAAAACGATGCGCTCCAGGTCCACGCCGATGAGGGATATGATCCAGAGAGCGATGCGTTTATGAAAATTCCATTTCTCCATCGCCAGCGCGATCATGAACCCGCCGAGGAAAAGAAACACCAGATGATTGGTGTAGTTGGGCGCGACCTGCTTGCTGGAGAGGATGCCAAGGAGGGGAAATAAAACCAGGGGAAGC
Organism: Nitrospinaceae bacterium; assembly: GCA_029261595.1. Lineage (GTDB taxonomy): Bacteria > Nitrospinota > Nitrospinia > Nitrospinales > VA-1 > JADFGI01. The sequence goes on from JAJDAZ010000042.1 coordinate 2,196, forward strand.
AGGGCAGTCACGGTGATCGAGGTCCCCTCCCCCATCCACCAGATGGCCATCAACAGCACCACCGCCAGAAGACGCTGGCCCGAAACCGTCATCCCCTCCGGTTGCGGCATGAACAGAATAATGGAGAACGCCAACAAGCCACAAAGGAGAACGACCATCTGCCTTTTGAATTTGGGGTCGGTCAAAGAAATGCCTCTCCCCAGCCTGAGGGCTGGCCCCGCCACGCGGGGGAGGAAAAGTTGGGCTGAGCGTCGCTCCGCTTGTTATATCTTCTTCATTAGCTTTCATGCCCCGCAGGGATACACCAGCCCCTTGGGCTATATTCTAACACGTCCTCTCGAGTCGCTAATAGCAGGAGGAAAAATCCTGAACAAATAGGGATTTAGCCAACCATACACTCATAGCAAGTGAATATTGGGTCCAGCGTCACGCTGGTCAGCTGACGGGATGGAGTTTTCTTTTGACTTGCAGGGTGGAGACGATGTGCTTGTCCATGTCCAGTTCTTTGGGAGAGTAACCCAGAGCCAGCGCCACCAGTTGCGGCAGATGAAGAACGGGAACGGAATATTTCTTTTTCATGAGTTGATCGATTTCCGGTTGGTAGGAATCGAGATTCAGGTGACAAAGAGGACAGCCGGTCACCACGCAATCGGCTCCGCTTTCAATGGCGTCCACCAAAGCGTTGCCCGCCATTTCCAGAGAGGCGGTCTTGTTCATCATGACAATGGGGAACCCGCAACATTTGGTCCGGCTGGGATAATAAACTGGAGTCGCGCCTAAAACCTCAAAAATTTCTTCCAGTCCGGTGGGGTTGTCGGGGTTTTCAAAGTCGGAGAGCCCCGAAGGGCGAAGCACGTAACAGCCGTAAAACGCCGCCACTTTCAATCCGGTCAAAGGCCGCTTGATCCTTTCCTTGAGTCGGGCAATGCCTTCATCGGTGGCGAGGATATTGGCGAAATGTTTGATCCGGCTGGTGCCATCGTATTGATGACCGCCTTCGCTCAGGATGTGGTTGATCTTTTTCTTGTATTCCGGGTCGGACTTGATATTGCACTCGGATTTTTTCAACACGCCCTGGCAGGTGGAACAGATCGTCACCAGATCCAGCCCCTGCTTTTCGGCAATGGCAAAACTTCGGGCATTGAGGGTGTCGGCCAGGATGGAGCTTTTCTCGCCCACCACGCCGGCGCCGCAACAGGCCGCGCTTTTCATTTCGACGAAATCAATTCCCAGGCCTTCTGCCGCCTTTTTGGTGGACACCATCAACTCGCGTGTGGCGCCCTGGGAAACACAACCTGTAAAAAGTGCAAATTTCATTGATCCAGTTCCTTGAATATACGCTTCACGTCCTTAACATCGTCAATGGACTTATGAATGATCGGGGGAATTTTTCGTTTCAACAGCATCCTGAGCCCAATGGGAATCAGGTCTATCAATCCCTTGAAGTTAAAATACCCCATCGACTCCACCGGAATCATGTTTTCGTTGAGGCGGCCACTGCTCTTGACGGATTTCACAAAGGACAGCGCATGGCGTGCGCCGTTATTGTTATGCACTCCCTGCTCCAGCGCCACCGACATGATTTCCTTAATGCGGTAAAAAGGTTGCGCAGGTTTCGGACAACGCTCCACACATTCGCCGCAATGCGTGCAATCCCATATGCCGCCCGGCTCACTGAGCTCGGTCACCCGTTCCAGAGTTTTTTTATCGCGGGAATCGCCCACAAATCGTTGCGCTTTGGCCAACGCCGCCGGCCCCAGAAATTTATCGTCCACTTCCAGCACGTTACAGTCGGAATAGCAATTGCCGCACATGATGCAGGTGCTCGAATCGTCGATCAGACGAAACTGCTCAGGGGACTGCGTTCTCTCTTTTTGGGGAGGGGAAACGTCGTTCTGCAAATAGGGTTTGATCTTGTTGACTTTGTCCCAAAAAGGTTCGAAATCGACCACCAGGTCCTTGATCGGTTGCATATTGCCCAAAGGCTCAATCGTGATGGTGTCGTCCTTATCCAGCAGGCTGGTTGCCTGGCGTTGGCAAGCCAGTTGGGCGTGCCCATTGGCCTTCATGCCGCAGGACCCGCAAATGGCGCTCCGGCAGGACATGCGATAGGTCAGCGTGCCGTCCTGGGTCCACTTGATCAGGTTGATGCAGTCTAACAGCGTCGCACCCTCAGGGATGTCCAACTGAAATTCTTCGTAATAGGGTTCCGGCTTGATTTCCGGGTTATATCTTTTAATCCTGAATGTCGCCATCAATAGGTTCTTTCAGTTGGTTTATGCTTGGTGATGACTACCGGTTTGTATTTCAGTTCCAACTCATCAATGGTGCCATGAGCCATCGTGTGTTTCAGAAAATTTTCGTCATCGCGTTTGTCATGATCCGTGCGGAAATGCCCGCCGCGACTTTCTTTCCTGGCCAGCGCGCAGGTCGCAATGACCTGGGCCATCTCCAGCATGTTTTCCAGTTCAAGAATTTCATAAATTTCAGTATTGAACAGCTTGCCTTTATCCGTCACCTTACCCTTTTTAAAGCGAAGATGGAGGCTTTTTATGGTCTCAATGCAGGCTTTTAATTTTTCTTCGTCCCGAAACACCCCGCATTTTTCCATCATCACTTCTTTCATTTCATTGCGGATCTGATTATAGCTTTCCGTGCCATCCCGTTGATATATATCTTCAAAAGATTTCAAGACTTTTGTCTTTTCAGGACCTTCGTTGACCTTGGCGAAATCCACAGTTTTTGCATACTCCAAAGCAGACATTCCGGCGCGCCGTCCAAAAACCGTGGCATCCAACAGCGAATTGGTTCCCAGTCGATTGCCGCCATGAACGGAAACGCAGGCGCATTCTCCTGCCGCAAAAAAGCCTTCCATTTTCGTCCCTTCAGCGTCCATGACCACCTGGCTGAATTTGTTGGTGGGGATACCTCCCATTGAATAATGAGCGGTGGGCTGAATAGGCAATGGGTCCGTCACGCAATCGACGGAAGTAAAGTCGATGCCCAGTTGCCGGATCTGCGGGAGACGTTCCATGATGCGGGCTTCGCCCAGATGTCTGAGGTCCAGATGAATAAAGTCTTTTCCGTCGACCCCGCGGCCTTCGTCGATCTCGCTCTGTTCGGCGCGTGAGACGATGTCTCGGGGGGCCAGTTCCATTCGCGAAGGCGCGTATTGCTCCATGAAGCGATCGCCCTTGCCGTTTAGCAGATAGCCACCCTCGCCTCTCGCCGCTTCGGAAAACAATATCCCCTGGCGGTACAACCCGGAAGGATGAAATTGCACGAACTCCGCGTCTTCAACGGGAATCCCGGCCCTGAAAGCCGCCATGACGCCGTCGGCGGTGCTGGCAAAGGCGTTGGTGGTGATCTTGAATATCCGGCCATAACCGCCGGTGCAGAATATAACCGCTTTGGCCTGCATGACCTCGATGGCTCCCGTCTTGACGTTGCTGACCACCACGCCGTTGCATCGATTGCCTTCGGTCACGAGGGAATGCATATTCCACTCGTTATAAATCTTGATGGATTTGCTCTGCTTCATCAACTGCTCGTGCAAAGCATGCAGGATGGCGTGGCCAGTGCGGTCGGCGGAAAAGCAGGCTCTGGGTTTGGAGTGACCGCCGAAACTGCGCTGGGCTATTTTGCCGTCCGCCGTCCGGCTGAATACACAGCCCATGTGCTCCAATTCGTAAATGATGCTTGGGGCGGCTTTGACATATTCCTCGACGGCATCCTGATCATTGAGGAAATCCCCCCCTTTGATCGTGTCGTACATATGTTCTTCCCAACTGTCGCTTTCGGAATTGCCCAAAGCGGCGGCGATCCCCCCCTGCGCCGCTCCGGAATGCGACCGTGAGGGATAGACTTTGGTCAGAACAGCCACATCCAGTTCTTTGGAGACCTCGATAGCCGCGCGCATGCCGGCCAGGCCCGCGCCTACGATGACCACATCATGTTTAATCACAGGTTATCTCTATCAACTATTTGAAATGAAAAGTATATTAATCATCCTTTTATAAGGATGAAACGGATAGCGCTTTTGCAACCAACTCAAATCTTCCGGCCCGCAGACCGGAGCATTTTATGAAAAATTAAAGCCCCTTAAAGAGCTTTGCAATATCCCGATAACTGGCTAAATTTGAAGGGCGTATTGAACCATTATCGGTCGATGTCTGTCAAGAAAAATGAGTTTACAGTTGTAAAATTAGGATAAGGAAATATAATGTTTTTAATAAGTTAATAGACTCATTCAGGTTTACCGCCTGCTCTCAGTCAACCACCCTAAAATAAGCGGCGAAACTTTTTTAATCCTTTCCGCAGTTGGAGCATCCCTTGGAGCAAATCACATTCGAATCACTTCCCCTCCCCGAACCCGTGCTTGAAGGTATCCGGGGAGCGGACTTCAAATATTGCACTCCCATTCAGGGTGCGGCTTTGCCCATCGCTCTGGCGGGAAAAGACGTGGCTGGACAGGCACAGACCGGAACCGGAAAAACAGCCGCTTTTTTGATCACCATTTTCACCCGGCTTTTGGCCACCCCACCCCAGCAACCAAAAGGACGGGGAAGGTCAGGCCCGCGCGCGCTCATCATCGCCCCCACCCGCGAACTGGCCCGGCAAATTGATAAAGACGCTCAGCTCTTAGGAAAGCATTGCGGCTTCAATATCGTCTGTATCTACGGGGGCGTGGACTATGACAAGCAACGAAACCAGATCAAAGACGGCGTCGATATTCTCATCGCCACTCCTGGCCGCCTGATCGACTACTACAAACAAAAATTTTTCAGCCTCAAACTGGTGGAAGTGCTGGTCATCGACGAAGCCGACCGCATGTTTGAC
>JAJDAZ010000043.1 GCA_029261595.1 Nitrospinaceae bacterium
CAGATCAAGCGCATCCAGCGCGTTATAGGGCAAAAACTGGTAGTTAAAAGCGATAATCCAGCCTATGAGCCTTTCAACGTTGGCCCAGATCAGCTTGGGTTTTTGGAAGTAGTGGGGCGCGTCGTCTGGTACGGCAGGCAAATCTAACTGGGAGGTAACTGAAATGGCGTTTATCAATTGCCCTGAATGTGATCATTCAACCACTTCGGTGCGAACAGTCTGCCCGAAATGCAAAAAACCTTTACACACCGCGATTTTCCCAGGGTATGAGGATTTCGGCGGGTCGCCACCACCCAAGGCCCAATCAAATTACCGTTTCTTGATTGGTTTTTATGGCTCTCTTCTTACACTTTTCATTATGCTCCTTGCTAGTGGTATTTTTTCTTCAACAGATTCTCCACATGCAGAAAAAACCCAAAAAGCAGAAAAAGTCGAAACCAATTTTCGCCTAGCATTCAGCGGAGATTACTGGGTCATCAATGATGAACACATCGTTATTTTAAAAAGGCCCGAGTCTCCCGCAAATCAGGCCCAGCTTATGCGAAACCTTTCAGCCGTCAACATTCCAGGCTCAAGATTGGAAATAATAGACCGGTCTGGTTTATTTTTTGAAATCTGGACTAAAGTATTTGCGTATTTAGATGATGGTCAGGTATATGCTCAAGGATGGATTCTTGCTGATTCTGTAAAAAATGCTTCCAGAACCCAGAAGGGCGCATTCAGTCCTTAAAAGTATCCCAAACTATCTGCAACAAACTCCCTGTTTTTCCTGTTTTCCATTTGCATTTACTTTGGGATAAAAAAACTTTTAACATCCCATCAACTCCTTTATATTTCCCACTTTAGACCACTTTTTCCCGGTATTTCCCGCCTTTTCATATATCCCATACTAACTGACACTTTATAGTGACAACCGGGATCGTTCTTTGGATAGGGTAATGAAGTTATGCGAGGCCCTGAAAAACAATTCCTGCAATATCTGAAAGGGAAGCGTCTGCCTTAAAAAGAAATCCCCAGGAGTAGATTGACAATATTTTCCTGGAAATCAGAAGACGCGAGGTTGGAAATGCTGTTGATGTATTGATATTTCAGCTTGGCGTGTATGTTTTTATAGAGGGGCTGGTAAACTCCGAAATCAATCGTGTTCTTGTAGTCCTCTCGTTTTTCCCCGATGCTGGCGGTGGTATTTTTATAATCTTTGAAAAAATAGTCATACCCCACGCTGACCTTGGTTTGCAAATTCCAGAAGGGGATGGGAAGCTTCACTTTCGTGTTAAAAAAATGGCCTAAATAATCGAATTCCGGCCCGGTGGTAATTTCATTTTCAAAATGATAGCCCAGCGTAAACATCGCCTTGCCATCCAGGAAAAACAGGAAATTGCTGAAACCAAATCCGTGATTCTGGGCATCGCGTTCGGGCAGGTCGAAAAAGTTGGTGTTCTTATAGGAATAATTGACCGTAGCATACCAGGTATCGGTGACTGAAAACCCCACGCTTGGGCTGGTCGAATAGATTTCTAAAAAATCCGCCGCCCCCAGGGAGGTGCGGTTATACATAGACAATATGCCAAGGTCCAAGCCCTTAAACTCATATGCCCCATTGAGGGAGAAAATATGGGATTGGAGGTCAAAAGCGGAGAGATCATCATGCAGACTTTGATAAAAATCATACCCGGTTTCCACCTCAAATTTGGACGTTTGCAGAACTTTATAAGCGCCTGAAAATTCAAAAATGTAGGAGAAATCATCCAGGTTCGTGGTCAGATCCTGTTCACTGACGGTGACGTTGTCGTCATATTCGAACCCGGTGTTAAAGGAAAGGTGCCAGGGTTTTGCAGGTTTTTTATCCGCGATAATACCTAAAAGCGCATTGGCTCCATCGGCAATTTCATTGGACGAGTCCACCCGGACGGCTTCGTTCAATTTTTCGGAAGCCAGCTCGTTATTGCCTAAGTGAAAGTGCGATTGGCCGATATTAAATAAAGCCAGTTGATGAAAATCAGCATCCAGGCGCCCGGCTTTTTCAAAATAGGGGATGGCCTTTTCGTATTGTTCCTGGCCTTGCAGAGACAAACCCAAAAATATCAGGGCGGAACTATCCTTAGGGTCGCGTTCCAGAATCAGTTGAAACGTTTGAACCGCCAGGTCAAAAGACTTGAGTTTGAAATACGAAATACCCAGGTTGAGATGGGCGCTTTCCAGGGCGGGGTCCACTTCAAGGGCGTTTTTAAAGGAAACTATGGCCTGCTCGTGGTCGCCTTTTTCACTGTACGCTAATCCTTTGTTTAAAAAATCTTCCGCGCTCTCCCCAGCCAGACTGGAATGAGGCAACAAAAGAAAAGTGAGAAAACACAGGGAGGCCATTCCCCGTAATAATCTCAGAAGAAAGAATTTCATGCATTCCCAGGTAATTTGATTTATAGGGTCCGGGAAGTATACCTAAAAAAAATAATTCGTCAATCCGAATTCATTGTTTCGGAAGAGGATATAATAGAAAAAAGGGGGTGAGCGTTTGCTCACCCCCTTTTACATTTAACCTTATTAAACCAGGGAATAATTTTTCAGCATTTAAAAAAAAAGCTGGATATTAACTATTTCCCTTGCCTTTACCATTATTGCCATTTTCTTTGGCAACTTGTTTGGCAGTTTCCTTTGCAGAATCTTTCGCTGCAGATTTAGCAGAATCTTTCGCTGCAGATTTAGCGGAGTCTTTCGCTGCAGATTTAGCGGAGTCTTTCGCTGCAGATTTAGCGGAGTCTTTGGCTGCAGATTTAGCAGAATCTTTCGCTGCAGATTTAGCGGAGTCTTTGGCTGCAGATTTGGCCGAGCTCTTAGCAGAATCTTTCGCGGCGGATTTTGCAGAATCCTTAGCCGCACCTTTGGCTGAGTCTTTCGCTGCTAATTTTGCAGAACCTTTGGCCGCTAATTTGGCTGAGTCCTTAGCCGCACCTTTAGCAGAGCCCTTGGCTACAAATTTTGCGGAATTCTTTGCTGAACCTTTGGCAAAATTTTTGGTATTGCCTTTTATTCTTTTTCCTCTAGCAAAAGCCTTATCATTGCCATTACCCCTATTTCCTTTAGCTAAGCTTTTGCCATTTCCGTTATTGTTACCCTTTCCTTTAGCCAAACCCTTGCCATTTCCATTATTGTTATCCTTTCCCTTAGCCAAACCTTTGCCTACGGACTTTGCCGCAAGCTTGGCCAAACCTTTGCCAATGCCTTTCGCTACCAGCAGGGCTTTAGGTTTTGTGGTTTTATTCACTACCTTTGCTAAAAACTGTGGGGAGGCCTTTCTCACTGCTGATTGAGAACCGTCGGGAGAAAAATCTTGAACTTCGCCCGCAGAGATGAAAAACGTTTTCCCTTTCCCGTTGGTTTTATTTGAGAAGGTCTCAATCTTACCTTCCAGAACCACAAAAGTAGTTTTTCCCTGAGGATTGGTAAATACCGCAAACTCCGTTCCCCGCACTCCCGCTGTTGCGGTCGGGGTCACCACTTTGAAGGAGGAACCATTGGTCATGTCCTTGGTCACTTTAAAACGGACCCAACCCAGCGATGCTTTGATCAAAGTTTCGCGAAGATTCTTATCGGGATTGAAAACATGGGTGTTGATATTGATCACCGTATCTTCACTCATGGTGAGCGTGCTTTCATCATCAAATGTAAAAAGAGCTTTAGAGGAATAATCGGTTTCAAATTTATCGTCCATAAAAATCGGGGAAGCCAGTTCGGTTTGATGCTTTTCAGTTTGCCCCTTATGGGTTTGATAAACTTTCCCATCCACGCCCGTTGCGATGCCGATATCCGTGGAGGAGACGATTCCCGCATTTTTCAAAAACAATTTTTGATCAAATAAGGTCTTATTCGGTTTTCCGCCTGAAAAGGCATACGTGATCCGCACGAACTCCTGTTGCGTCAGCACATCATCCGAAGATTTATTTTCCAGGACATTGACCCCTCTGGCTTTTAAATTTTTTGCAACTTGTGCAAATAACGGCTTTGGAGATAATTGAGAATGGTTGCTGGGCAACAGAGGATTATCGGAGTGGTTCTGCGCCAGCATTTTAATGAATTCACCACGGGTGATTTGATCTTTTTGTTGAACGGAAGCAAAGACCATCCCCTGAGCCAAAAAAGCCGGTATGATAACAGCCAGAATCAAGACTTTTTTGAGACGCATATTCTTAAATAAATTTTTGAATTGCTTTCTCATGTGTTTTCTCCAGTTTATAAAAAAATTAAAACTTAAACTTCATCAAGTTCGAATAGGTCTGATTGAGTGAAATTAAAGAAAGACTATACTTTTCAGTCAGTCTCATACGCTTAGATAAGCAATATGGATGCCCAAAAAGGCGATAGCTTTACAGAAGTTCTAAAAGGAATTGAAAAATCGCGGAATACACGCAGGAAAAAATTTCTGAAGGTCTGAACGGGTGGTTTTTTTGACCTGGGAAATGGCTAAATCCGTAGTCGGGTGATTAAAGAATAAGTACCCCTTTTGAAGTAGTTTACAGCAGGTGTAAAGAGTAGATTTTTAAAGGGTGGGCAGGAAAATATAAGGCAGGATGAGGCTGGCTATCGGGAAGCGGAAAGCAATTTCGTGGCTTCTTCCACCGGCAGGGGTTTGCTGAGCAAATATCCCTGAATGAAATCGCATCCGATGGACTTCAACACTTCTTTTTGCTCCTCTGTTTCGACACCTTCCGCAATGGTTTTTAGCCCCAGGGTTTTTGACATGTTCACAATGGTCAGAGCAAGGGAAGCATCTTCTTCACAGGTGATGTCTTGCACAAACGTCCGGTCAATTTTCAAATTATTCAAAGGAAAACTTTTTAAATAGCTAAGCGACGAGAAACCCGTCCCAAAATCATCGATAGATAATTTGATCCCAATTCCGCACAACTGTCTGAGTTGAAGCTTGGCCGATTCTGCATCTCCCATCAAAACGGATTCCGTAATTTCCAATTCAAGATTTTCGGGATAGATGCCCGTTTCTTCAATGATGCCCACTATCATCGGAACCAGGTCAGATTGGCCGAACTGGCGGGCGGAAAGATTGACAGCCGTGTTTTGAATGGTGAACCCCATATCCAGCCAGGTTTTCATTTGTCTGCAGGCGGTCCTGAGAACCCATTCTCCCAACGGAAGAATGAGCCCGGTCTTTTCCGCCTGGGGAATAAAATCCAGGGGAGAGACCCATCCCCGTGTGGGGTGGTTCCAACGCACCAGGGCTTCAAACCCGATGATGGTGTCTGATAAAAGCGCCATTTTGGGCTGGTAATACAGAACGAATTCGTTTTGTTCCAGGGCCCTTCTGAGGTCCCCTTCAAGAACCAGTTGTTCTTTTGCCTGGACTTCCATGGAGGAACTGTAGTGGCAGTATTGGTTTTTGCCTTCTTTTTTGGCGTTGTACATTGCCGTGCCCGCATCTTTTATAAGCGAAACCCCATCGTCACCATCCATTGGATAATACGAGATTCCTACGCTCAGGCTGATAATGGCTTGCTGGCCATTGATCAGAAACGGCTCTCTGAATAACTTGAGTAGACTGAAAGCGGCTTTTGCCGCCTGAACTTCATAACTGATTCCCGAGAGAATGATGATGAATTCATCCCCGCCGTACCGGGCCAACCGGGAATTCGATGTGGTCCAGTCCTTCAGCCGGTCCGCGGCGGCCTTGAGCAGCATGTCGCCTGCGGAAAGCCCCATGGAATCGTTGATGATTTTAAAATTGTCCAGATCCATCAGCAGGACACCGACGGATTGATTTTCTTTTTTAGCGTGTGCGAGGGCGAAATTCAGTTCTTCAATGATCCAGTTTTTATTGGGAAGCCCTGTCAGGCTGTCATAAAAAGTCAGGTTGATATTTTCCCTTTCCAACTCTTTAATTTGGGAAATGTCCTGGACTATTCCTACAAAAGTGAGGTTGGAGTCATCATTGTGCAGTTTGAAATGAATTTCAACCGGGTAGGTTGAACCGTCCTTTCTTTGGTGGAGACCATTGAAAGTGACTTCTTCCGCCTCCTCGGATCGCAGTGGTTTGACCAGGTCCTCGAAGTTTTCCGGGGTGAGGTTGCTGATCACGTCAAAGAGCGTCACTCCTGCGATTTCATTTTTCTCGTATCCCAGATTCCTGGTCGCCCGGGAATTGATATTGACAAAATGATAGCCCTGCGAGTCAAATAAATATATTTCGTTGGTGGTGTCGTCAATAAGGTGGTGCAGGTCGGAGTTGATCTTTTTCTGAGCTTTAAGAATTTGCATTCCCTGGTCCAGAACTTTGAGATTTTCTCGGGACCGCTCTGAGCCGGTTTTCAATAAACTCATCAACATTTGTGGGCTCGAAGCAAAGTATGTAAGAAATTGATCCTTTAATATTTCCAGCAACCGGGTTTCCTGAACTGCCTTAACGGTGGCGGTGCGGGGTTTCTCCTCAATCACGGTCATTTCGCCAAAGTATTCACCCGGGCCTCTTAACGCCACCACCGTGTTTTCCTTTTTTATGGAAACTTCTCCGGAGAGAACAACGTACATGGCATCACCGGGGTCCCCCTCCCGAAATAAATCATCCCCAAAATTTAAAACCAGTTCCCGGCACTCATTGGCCAGACATTCCAGGTTTTCATCCGACAGGATTTTAAAAACTTCCATCGACTTCAATAAATTCAATTTTTGGTCGAGGGATGTGGTTGCGCTCATGGCTTTCCTTGAAAATTACGGCCTGATTTCAGCGAGCCTGTTCCTAATTAAATCAATTATTTTAGGGCATACCTATTTTTAAGGTATACCCCTACAGTAATCACTTTTACATTTCTTTTCAAGCAAAATGTTTTATACTAAGGCATTGAAAGTAAACGATTTACCACAGACATCGTTCCAGGACATCCGTTCGTCTGGCCGGTTGACAGCCAATTTTTGCGCGTCGGCTCAGGTCATAATCTTTGGATTACCGGAACTTTTACCAATTGATTTAAAGTTTAACCAATCGCTCAATGAAAAAAATCATTCCCTGGGTCATCGGCCTGTCCATCACGTGTGCGGCGGTTCTATTGTATTGGATGAATCCCTCCCCCATGCACCGGCTGGAGTTATTTTTCCAGAATGCCCATTTCCAGTGGCGAGGGCCTGTCAAACCGGGTCCAGAAGTGGTCATTGCCGCCATTGACGAAAAAAGCATCGATAAGTTGGGTCGCTGGCCCTGGCCAAGAAAAACATTAGCCCATTTAATTGATAAATTAGTTCAACATAATGTGAAGGTGATCGGATTCGATATGGTGCTGTCGTCCCCGGATGAAAGTTCCGGGAAAAACAGCCTGAAAAAAATAAAGGAGACATTAAAAGAAAGTATCAAGGATGACTCGCTGGTTAATAAAGTCCTCGATCCCATCATTCAGCAATCGGATAACGATGCCATTCTGGCAACCGCTCTCAAGAATTCCAGGCGGTCCGTTTTAGGGTTCTTTTTCCATTTCAACCCGGAAGGGGTGGAGCATTTAACGCCGGAAGAATTGAATGAACACTTTCAAAATATCAAGCGCACCCAATTTGGCGGGTTTTTAAAGGTTCCCGGCGATATCGAATTGTCCTCGGTTGATTTCAGGACCGCCTATGCGGTCGAGTCCAATATTCCCCTGCTGTCCCAAAACGCCAGGAGCCAGGGTTATCTCTCCTTCGATGTGGAGCCTGATGGCTCGATGCGCAAGCTCCCCATGATTGTCAAATTTCACGATGAGCTCACCAATAAAGATTTCTTTTTTCCTCCCATGAGCGTGCGGGTTCTGGAAAGATATTTGAAAGGGGCTTTGTTGTTCCAGGTGGGTGAGTTCGGCGCCGAAAAGGTCATTTTAAATGGGACTGAGTCCATAGAAGTGCCGGTCAATGACCGGGGGGAAATTCTGGTCAATTTTCTGGGTAGCCGGGAAACCTTTCCTCATATTTCCATTGCCGATATCCTCGATGAAAAAGGCGACCTGGTACCCGAAGGGAGCTTGCAGAATAAAATCGTTCTGATAGGAGCGACGGCGACGGCCCTGGGGGACAACAAGGTCACGCCGTTTGACCCGGTCTATCCCGGAGTGGAAGTCCAGGCAACCATTATCGATAATATTTTAAGTCAAAAATTACTGCGTCAACCGGGTTGGAAGTTTCAAGCGGACCTGATTTACCTGATGGGCCTGGGAATTTTTCTGACCTTCATGTATTCCCGCATCAAACCCGTCATTGGGGTTTTTGCCTGTATCACCGTTGCGGTTGCCCAGTTTTTTACAACTCAATGGCTATTTGTGCATGAAGGATTCTGGATCACCGGAATTTATCCCTTTCTTGCGAATATTTTAATATTCGGATCCCTGGCGATTCATTGGTATCTGACCGAGGAAAAGCAAAAACATTATATTCAGGATGTCTTTGGTAAATATCTTCCTGAAACCGTAATTGATAAGCTCCTGAAAGATCCCAGTCAATTGCAATTGGGCGGGGAGCAAAAAGAACTCACCGCCTTTTTCACCGATTTGGCCGGGTTCACCACATTCTCCGAAAAATTATCCGCCCAGGAGCTGGTCAACCTGCTCAATGATTATTTTACCGAGATGACCAATATCCTTTTGATGCATGAGGGAACCCTGGACAAATACGACGGCGATGCCATTAAAGCGTTTTTCGGGGCACCCGTATTTTTCAACGATCACGCGAAACGGGCTTGTTGGGTCGCCATTGAAATGCAGGAAAAACTGGGGGAACTTCGTGATCAGTGGAAAGAGGAAGGCCAACCCGAATTGTACATGCGCATCGGTTTGAATACCGGGTCGATGGTCGTCGGGAATATGGGTTCCAAAAACAGAATGAACTATGGAATGAATGGCGACTCGGTGAACCTGGCCGCCCGATTGGAAGGAGCCAACAAAGAGTATGGAACGTTTACTTTGATCAGTGAATCGACTCACGAGCAGGCAAAAGATTTCATCGAAGCCCGCGAATTGGATTCCATCCGGGTCGTGGGACGTTCCACCCCGGTTAAAATTTTCGAGCTGTTGGGCAAAAAAGGCGAAATGAATGAAAAGGTCCGTGAAATCCTGCCCAACTACAACCAGGGATTGACGTATTATAAACAGGGAAACTGGGATGAGGCCATCGCCTGCTTCGAGAAAGCCCTCAAACAAAACCCTGACGATGGCCCCTCGGACACCTTATTAAATCGTTGCCAATTACTGAAAAAGAATTTCCTGGTAAATAAAAAAGACTGGGACGGGGTGTATTCCATGTCGTCCAAATAAGAATAAAATTAGCTCATATGGGCATTTATAGAAATATCCCCGTCGGTGATCCGGCCATTTTAAGCCTCCTTTCCAAAGTCCCGGTCCATACGCTCCCAGTTTTACCTCCCACCCCTCCCTGTTTTTGTTGATGGGAAGAAGTGAAGATCAGCCCTCGATTACTGCTGTTAATTTCAATGACTCTTCGATCGCAGAAAAAATGGTTTCCAGTGGATAGTACTTGCCTATGCAATGGAGCGCACCATTATCCAGGCACAAATTCATCGTATTGATATCACTTCCTTCCGCCAGCATGACGATCCTTGCATCCGGGTTTTGAGTTAAGATTTCCTGCAGTATCCCGATTCCAGTGGTATCGACCATTTCAAAATTTAGCAGCGTCAAGTCAGGCTTTCGAGATTCAAACAACTTTATCGCCTGTTCGCCATCTTCGGCTTCTCCTGCAATTTCATAATTTCGGGCCAGCAGTTGCTTTTTTAGAAAACTCCTATAATGTTCGCTCTGGTCAATAATAAGTACTCGTTTTTTTTTAGTCTGCTTCATCAATAATTCCTTTTGGTAGCCCGGTGTGAAAAAACCAGGGATCAGGTTATGAGAAATAAAAATGCCGGTTGAATAAAAATGGAACGGGATATTTCTTCAAAACCTTTAGCGAAATTCCAAAATTTTGCTTAAGGAGGGGTTTTTCAGTATTCTCTAAATGGCTAAGGAATTTTACAAATTTAAGTTATGCGGAGATTGAAGAGAAATGAGTTTTGTATTAGCCTGATGTGATTTTGGGAGGGTCCTGGCCCGACCCCAGGATTCCTTCTTAAAGAAGAACACAAGGGGCATTACTCTCACCCGGAGAAATTACCATTTTAAAAATCTGCCTCACCATTTTTTCTTCCCCCTGGTCACGCTTTAAAGGAGGGGGCCAGATCGCGGTGCATCAACTGGCCTGTGCTTTGAAACGGCAAGGGTGCGAGGTTCACGTTCTTTATTCCAAAGAGCCTAAGGAAAATTTGGATACGGATCCACCCTACAAAATTCACTGGACTCGGCGCTTTCAATTTGCCACGATCAACCTGGATATTTTTTCCTTTGCCTGGGCGCTCAACCGGTTGGCCCGCCGGGAACGGTTCGACATCATTCACGGCAATGCGGAGGAATCTTTTTTTTCTTCCTGGATTTGTCGGCGACACAACGCAATTCCTTTTTTTACCAGCCATGCGCCGTATGTGCCCTCCACTGGAATGCTACGCGCCCTATTTAATCCCATTTCTTTTTTGAAATCGGTGAACTCCTATCTGCTACGCTCCGCCGCCAACCGCGCAAAAAGAATAATCACCTTCAGCCAGTTTTCCCGAAATCTGGTTTTAGCTGGATTAGGCGAACCCGAAAAAAACCGGGTGGAAGTGATTCCAGGAGGCGTCGATTCTTCCTGGTTTGACGTTGAGCGCAAGCCCTCGGACAATCCGGAACTTGTTTTCTGGGGCCGGATGGAGGATGAAAAGGGCATCCCGGAATTGCTGGACGCCATGAAAATTGTTGCAAAAAAATTCCCGCATGTGAAATTGACTCTGGTCGGTGAAGGCCATCGCCTGGAAGACTATAAACAGAGGGTGCGTAAACTGGGACTGATTCCAAGAACCATCGTCCCCGGCTGGCAGTCGATGGAAGCAATCCAAAAACTTGTGGCCACCGCCCACGTGGCGGTTTTACCATCGCGGATAGAAAGTTTTGGCCTTTCCGTCGCCGAAGCACTGGGCGCGGGGGTTCCCGTGGTCACCACAAACGCCGGAGCTTTGCCTGAGATTGTGGATGAAGGTGTCACGGGGACGCTGGTTTCGCCTGAAAATCCGGTAGCTCTTGCCAATGCGATTTGTGATGTTTTGGAAAACCCGGAAAAATTCCGGAGCATGGCAAAATGGGGTCGAGAATCCGCCCGGAAAAAATTTTCCTGGGATGCCGCCGCACAAAAACTGATCGGGGTGTACCGACAGGAATTGAGGGCGATCAGCAAATATATTCCGGATAAGCCCTAATCAACGACGACAAATAATCCGCTAAGAAAAGGGATCTTTGCCAAACAAGAAAACCGCTCTTCCAGACCCCTGATACAAGAATGACGATATATCTTCCCTGCCTCTTTCAAAGAAGAGGGGAAGGTGCAACCCGCTTCATGAAAAGAGAACCATGGAATCCTCAAAAACCCATCGCCCGTCAGTATCGGGTCCAGCCCTCAGGCTGGTGGAACCCCTTGAAAAACCACCGTTAAATTCGCCGCCCGTTAGCCGGCAAGGTGCCGCAAAAAAAAGGTTAAAAAATTGGGTCAAAAAAATCCCATTTTTTCAGGAAGTGGATTATCTGCGGCGCAAAGTTTACGATTCTTCCCTGTTTGATTTTGCAGTGAGGGAACAGGCTCGAAAGCTCGAACAGTGGCCGCCCGCGCTTTTATTGGATGTGACCAATCGTTGCAACGCCAAATGCGTCTGGTGCCCCAATCCCGACCTCACGGATCTCGGCTCCATGAAGATGGACCTGTACCGAAAGATCATCGACGATTATTCAACTCGGGGAGGCGTGGTCCATTTTGGCACGTTTGGCGAACCGTTGATGGATAAGACCCTTAGGGAAAAAATCGAGTATCTACAAAAATTCCCCACCATAAAAAGAGTCGAAATTTTGACCAACGCGTTTTTCATGAATGAAAAGATCATCCCCACCCTGCTGGAAAATTCCGTGGCCGTGGACATCAGTCTGGACGAGCTGGACCGGGAAACATTCGAAGACGTGAAAAAAATGAGCTACGACGTGGTGCGTAAAAACATCATCGACTTGTTACAGGCGAATGACCGCCGGAGCCATCCGGTTCCGGTTAACTTTCGCATCAAGACGTTAAAGACCATGGAAGAAACGCTGGAACATGAGTTTTTCAAAATCATCCAGGATCACCGTTGCACCATCGCGCTGACCCCCCTCGACAACAACATCATTTCCAACTGGGCCGGGCGATTCGATAAGGACGGGTTCATGGACCGCTACGGGATCGACTCCGACAAGGCCGTCCGCTTCAATCACAAACGATTCAACCTGACGAACACCGCCCCCTGCACGCAGTTATGGAAGTGGATGGTGGTTTACTGGGACGGCAGCGTGGTGGTGTGTTGCGCCGATATGTTTTCCAGCACGCCGGTGGGGAACCTCACCGAAGACAGCATCAAAGATGTCTGGGGCGGGACGGTGTTGACAGAACTCAGAAAAAAAATGATCGCGCGCCAGCGTTTTGAAATTCCCATCTGCCAGAACTGCGACATTCATTTGAGCTGGCACCATTTGAAAAACGATTACGATTCCAACGGCGAACCCTTCCAGGGAAAATTTCTCTAGCCAGCCCCGCTACGCGGGGAGGAAATATCAGCGGGCGACCAGCGCACCGCTGGACCCAAAACAAACGGGCGATGGGTATATTGCGGGCCAAACTTCACATCTTGCATAATGCGTTAACTCTACTTCTTTGCAAGAATAGGGTTGCTGAGCAAGTAGTTCAGCGTGTGGTCTGGGTCGTCACATCTTAGGCATTATGTGCCGTTCGCAAGCTTGACCGGGCCACACATGGTTATTGTTCTGAACAGATGAAAGGGAGTGTCGCCATGTCCCGGATGCAAGATCAGAAA
>JAJDAZ010000044.1 GCA_029261595.1 Nitrospinaceae bacterium
GTGGGCGTTGATGAAGAGACGATCAAGAGATATGTGGAATATCAAGGACGCCAGGATGAAGGTCAGCTCCGTGAGAAGCTGTAATGCCGCCAAGCGGCGGCGAAACCAAAGAACCCCGGCTTTAGCCGGGGGTATCTATAGTTGTTTGTGATAAGGTTTGTATCAGTTATTGGCCGGGATGCACTATGAACTTCATGACAACCCAACAATAACCTAATCATTCCCCGGTCAGAACATTCAATATTCTACAAATTTTGGTATTAAGAGATTAAAGGGGCAAAGAAATTTTGTTTCCTGTTTTTGGTCTCACAGCAGTTTTTTTTGGACGCTAATCCTTCGGGCTTAATGCGTTCCAACCGCGGGAGGGGTTCCCTCCCCTTGCCCCTCCCGCTTTCCTTTTTTATTTTAGCAGGTGACTTCCCTTGTATCCAGGTTGTAGAACGCCCCCACGAGCGTGGGCTTGCCGCGCTCTGGTGGGGGGTGTTCAGATTCCCCTCAAGATATCTTTTGTTTCCTTCAATCATATTTTGTAACGCATACTTTCCCGTCATAATATTTCAATCCGCTAGGGTCAGATGTTTTAGATAACTTCCACAAGTTTTTTGTGCAATGGGTAATATAAGGCTTTTTTGATGGGTCGGGTCTCGCCTTTTAATTTCAGCAGTTCCTCATACTGATCCAATTGGGGTTTGTAGCGTTTGGTTTCTTCCGCGAAATAATGATCCAGATCGCCGCCCTGGTGTTCCCCGGTTTTGTAGTCGATGATCCACCGCACCCCGTCCGGATCGACGAACGTCCGATCCAAAATTTTATTAATATAAATTTGGTTGATAAATCCTGTCAAAGGAAATTCCGAATGCGCGTTGTCGTGTTGCTCAATAATCCATCGGCCGGTTTCATCCTGGGAGATATTACCAAGGGCCCGCATTCCGCTCTGAATAGCGGGTTCGATGTCCGCCGGCGACAGGCCCTCTGCCAGCAGGGCGGTTTTCAGGTGCGGCTTCATGTCAGCCAGAGAGGACGCCGTCCATCGCTCCAGCCCCTCATCGGCCATGGTTTTAAAACACGCGTGCAGGACATTTCCCAGATACCGCGCTTGATTGCCTGCCCACACATATTCGGGATACAGGTCCGGCTCCTCCGCCATTTCCGTGACCGGGCCCGTGTCGATGTCCGGCGGGGGAGCGGGGAGCTGGAATTCAGCTGGCAGGCGATGCGTGATATGTTTTTTTTCTTCATCGGCAAAAGCCTGCGGTAAAATTTCCTCCTTTTCCCGGTCCAGGTTCCGTCGCCATTCCTCACCGACATGGGGCCAGAGTTTATTGAGGAGAGAATTCTTTTCAGGGATCAACGAGTCTTTAATTTTCTTGATATGTCCGAAAAGGTGCAGTTGCTTTTTGGTGCGTGTCGCCGCGACGTACAGAAGCCGCAGGGACTCATACTGATCTTTTTCACGATCCAGGCGGGCCAGAAAATCGTATATCTTGGAGTTTTTGCCGCCTTTTTCCTCGATGGGAGCAATGAGAAGTTTTTCCTTGTGTGACATCCAGAATACCAGGCGTTTTTCCTCCCGCATCGGGCCTTTGCCCAGACCGGGGAGAATGACGTAATCGAACTCCAGTCCCTTGGCTTTGTGCATGGTCATGATTTGCACCGGATTATTTTCAGTGACCGTGGGGCTGGCATAAAGGTGTTCCAGCACCCGGTGAAAATGTTCCAGCAGATGGGTGCCGCCGTTTTCAATGGTGTTTGTGACTTCGGCAAAAAACACTTCGATATCTTCCCTGGTCGCGGCATCGACGCAGGCGGAACCCCCCAGTTGTATCCAGCAGCCTTCCAGGAGATCACGGAAATTGGCAGAAGGAAAAATGTTTAACACGGGTCCGATCCTCTGGATGAACGTCGCGACCCGGGTTTGCCCATCCTGGCTCATGGCCGATATTCGTTTGCCGTCATGAAGCAGGTCCCAGACGGTGGAGGTTTTATCCAGTTCGCAGAGAACGTGGATGTCCTTCAGGGATAGCCCGCACCACGGCGCTCGAAGGACCGACAGCCAGGAAGTGCGATCCCAGAGAGAAAGCAGAGCGCGCATGAGCGCCAGCAAATCTTGAATCGCGGGCCGGGACGTGAGGGGGTCGATCTCTTCCGCCTTGATAACGACCCCGGCATGTTGAAGCTGGCGGACGATCGCCGGTAAATGGGTTCTGGCCCGCACCAGAAGGGCGATGGTCTTGTCCGGGTCGTTTTTCCGGATGGATAGGATCAGATCCGTTATCCGGCGGGCTTCTTCTTGTTCCCTGTCTTCGGCGGTGTCTGAGCAGGGCAGGGGGTGCAGGACGGTTCCCGGCTCCGGATCTTCCGGCAGGACCGCACTCGACGGTGAAAAGGCCACGGCTCCCAGATCTTCATCGCTGAATCTGGGATATACCTCAGAAAAGCACGCGTTCGCCCAGTCTATAAATTTTTTTTGCGAGCGAAAGTTAGCCGTCAATTGCAAAGGGTTGAGCTGAATGCTTCCGATCACTTTCTCTTGCTGAATTCGTAGAAAGATTCCCACCTCGGCATCACGGAAACGGTAAATCGATTGCATGGGATCTCCGACGATAAACAAAGATCGACCGTCTCCCCACCCCCAGCCCGCTGTGAGTAATTTTAAAAGCTCGTGTTGCTTAAAAGAAGTATCCTGATATTCGTCCACCAGAATATGGTGGATTTTGGTGTCCAGGTACAATAAGAGGTCGGTGGGATCCTCTTCCTTTCCCAACGCATTGTTGGCGGCCAAAGAAATTTCGGTGAAATCGGTTTTCTGCTGTTCGATAAATATTTTTCGCAGATTTGCTGATAGTTCGGGGAGCAGAGTCAAAGTCGCCTGCAACACCATCCATTCTTCATCGGAAAATTGCGGGTCTGGTAGTTTTTGAACTTCTTCCAGTAAATCGAGCAGTCCCACAAACGGGGCGAGACTCTCCAGCAGGTCGTAATACTCACCTTTCATTTGCCGGGCTATAGAATCATTTTTCCCTACTGGAAAACCTAGGCTCACGTTTATGGTTTTGCGGAATTTCCCTTCGTTTGTTAAAAGAAGGTTGGCCAGGGCCCTCCACTGATTCAGGTATTCTACGGAAGGTTCGGGAAGGTCATTTGCTAAAGTTTGCAGGCAGACATTGCTGTGTTTTGGGTTCAGGTCAGCCAGGTTTTTTCCGCTGTAGGCGGCCAGGAGAATGAGCTTTTGCGCCGCTTCCGGGGGAAACGAATCCTGGACGTCTTGCAGAATGTTTTCTATAAGGGCGGATAGAATTCCTTCCAGGTAATCTCTGGAATCTTTTGTGACCGGGAATTTTTCAAAAAATTTGGTCATCCATTGATCGCGTTTTTGCAGGAGCTGGATGATCCGTTTCAAAAAAGATGATTTCGAATTATCCAGATGACTCAGGATGATTCTAACGGAGTCCCCGATGGGACTGTCCGCTTCGACCAAAGCGATGACCCGGTGAGCCGTTTCCACATAAAGGTCCTGGGAGTTCTCCTGGATGGACAGGCCGCCACCCGTCTTGGACAAAATGGGCATTTGTTGCGTCAGTCCTGCGCAGAAGGAGTCCAGCGTCTGGATTTTCATGCGGGTGGGGTTTTCCAGGAGATGCCAGTTTTCTTTTGAGTTTTGAACGAGCACGGCTTTGGCCATTTCCCAGGTTTTCCGCTGGTGCTCGGATTCGGGAGGGGAAGGGTCCTGCGCCCGATGCAACGCGTCGATGATGCGCGATTTCATTTCGCCCGCCGCTTTACGGGTGAACGTCACCGCCAGGATCTGCTCGGGGAATTGAACCCCGCCCAGTAAACCGAGAAACCGTTGTATGAGTAGTTCGGTTTTGCCGGAGCCTGCC
This sequence comes from Nitrospinaceae bacterium, assembly GCA_029261595.1. Classification (GTDB taxonomy): domain Bacteria; phylum Nitrospinota; class Nitrospinia; order Nitrospinales; family VA-1; genus JADFGI01. The sequence goes on from JAJDAZ010000044.1 coordinate 3,882, forward strand.
GGCGCCTGGACGATGAAGGAGCGGCCAAGATCCAGAGCCTGTTGTCTCGCGTCTGCGTCTTCAGGCCTCATTCTTCTTCCTCGTCAAAGACCACGGCGCCCGTTTCCTGGACCCGGCAAAGCGTTTGCAGTCCGCAGTTTCTGCAAGTCGCGCCGCCATCGACCGGGTCGACCTGGGTTTCCCCCGATAAAAACCGGTCGGCCAGGGCCGTTAATCTGTCCCGCCAGTAACGCAATTGTTCATCCCAGTGGGAGGAATCCGAAAAATCCTTGAACTTGATCGTCTTCAGTCCCGTATGGTCCACCGCAGGGTCGATGGCCCCCCTCAATTGATGATGGCCCTTTTTGACCTGGCCGAACAGGAGGGCGCTGGGAGACTGCTGATAGGCATAGAGAGGGAGTTGCGGTTCCTTGATGCGGTCGCCGAACCAGTCCTTTGGCTTGATGCTTCCGGTTTTGTAATCGATCAAAATAATTTTTCCATCGCCCGTTTGGTCAATCCGGTCGATCCTTAACCTCAGCCGGATTCCCGAAATAGTGAGAAAGGTTTCTTCTTCATGATGAATTACTTTAAAATCGGAGCGTTCCATCTCAAGATGCAACCATTGCCGGATCAGATCGACGATTCGTTCTTTTTCCAATTGATAGAATCGGGGTTGCTTTAATAATCGTGATTCGTGATGGGTCAACGCTTTATCGGCGGCGTCCTGGATTTTTTCCTCCAAACGATTATTCGATCCAAGATTCAGTAATGACTTTAAAGACCGGATCTCTTTCCAGAAAATTTCCAGGGTCTGGTGAACGAGAATCCCGCGTTCCCGGTGGTCGAAATCGATTTCCGGGAATTCTACGGTTTGGGTGTGAAGCCGATGATTGGCGAAAGAGCGAAAGGGGCATTCCGCCTGATCTTTGATCACAGCGTAACCGCCGCCGGGCCCTTTTTCTGCATAATAAGTTAACTCCTGACCCGTTGCCGGGAGGTGGATCGTTTCCTTCAATGGCTCAAGCGGTCGATCCTGGAAAATCAAGTCTTTCAAGCGGTGAGAGTGAGCGGAGGAGGCGGTTGGCATGTCCTCCCGGAGATTGCGGAACGGCAACAGCAGGGGACTTATTTTTAATTCAGTATTTTTATTCATCGCCGGATAACTGAAAACGATATCCGGAGAAGAAGAAATCAATCGGCGCAGGGAGTGTTCCGCGAATTCCAGTTCGCGTTGCGCGGTGGCATGCGGCAGGTTGTGTTGCTTCCTGATTTCAACCGGCAGGAACGGGTTGGGTGAGGGGAGGGCCGGGAGAATTTCCGCGTGGCACCCCATGACCCAGAGGTGGTCGAACCGCATTCCCGATGATTCCAGCAGGCCCACCGCCTGAATGGGGGACTCGCCAGTTTTCTCCTGAAAAGAATGTTCCTCGACGATCTCGTTTAACGCTTCCGCTGCCTGCCTGAGGGATATTGGGCCCAGTATCGAATCCAAAGACGCCAGCTTGTCCAGACACTCTTTCCACGATTCATAAATTTGAAACTCTTTGCCGGTCAATGAATTCTCCGCCTTGGGCCAGCCCAAAGATTCCAGGAACTCTGAAACCACCACTCCCCACTGACCGGGCATCCGTTTTTGCCTGTGGGTCTCCAGAAACGTTTTCCACTTTTGGATGAGACCGGTCAGGGCATTGGAGTTTCCCGGCTTAAAATATTTGTCCACCTGTGCCAGGTAGAAGGTGACGACATTATTCTTGAGCAGTTTTATTTCCAATTCGTGGGCCAGGGAGGGCTCTTTTTGCCCTGAGGAAAAATAGGGGCTTTTTATCACCGACGTGAACACTTGCAATGGAACCGCCGGGCTCCGGACCGACAGGATTGCAAGGACGATGTGGACCATCGCCTCTTCCGCAAGCGGCGTCCCGAGTGAAAAATTAAACGGTGGTTCCTTTTCCACCCAGGGGAACACGGATTCCGGAGCCAGCTCAGCGGTCATTTCCCGTTTGAGCAGGGAACGGTAGGCCTGCATGTCCGGCACCACGATGCCGAGCTTTTTCCCCGGTTGGTAATGGGCCCGAATCCACCGGGAGCATTGAATCGCCTCCTCCGCATTATTTTTAAATTCGCGGACGGCAATTTCCCGGTCTTCTCGCAGGAAGGATAAAGAGGGTTGATTTGTGCCGGGGATTTCCGGGTCGAAACGAAAGGGAACCTTCTTTGTGTGGAGAAAATCCAGCCACTCGCGAAATTGCGGGGTGATTTCCTCGAAACCCGCGAACACGATTCCTCTGGGCAGGGAAATGAGCCCTTTGCCCATGGCGGCATGAACCGAATCCAGAAGCGATGCGGGGTCGATCGCGTTCTCCGTCTCCAACCGATTTTGGTAGGCGTGCAACCAGCCAAAGAACAGTTTGCCTTCCTCGGTCTGGAAAAACGTTTCACGGTCCACAGGGAGCCGGTACTGCCGGATCAGTGAATAAGCTTCAGCGGCTTTCCGGGCGGTCTCTCTTAAATGGAGGAGATCCAGTTTGAGTTGCCAGGATGTCTGGCGAACGATTCGGGCCCACAGTTTTTCTGATTGCAGGGTCGTGAGAATATACCGGTCCGGCCAGGATTGCATCCAGGTCTGTTTCAGCCAGGCGGTCAGCGGCAGGATTTTTGGAGTGGGCCAGGCTTTCAGTCCGGATTGGCTTTGGGCTTCGTTATATTCCAGAAGGCGCCAGCGGGCCAAGCGGGAGTTGACCGTGAGGGTGGGCCAAGCTTCGCCCGGAGCGGAGTTGAAAAAATTGGGCATTTAGAAAAATGGCCGGGCGGAACGGGTGCGATCCCGGTCTCGCCTTAGAATCAGGGTGTGTCCTGAACCCATACCTCTCCCTTGGAGGTCGTCTCCCTTTTCCAGATCGGCGTGGTGCGTTTGAGTTCCGCGATCGCCCATTCGCAGGCGGCGAACGCTTCTTTCCGGTGTTCCCCGGCGGCGACGATGAGGACAATGTTTTCTCCAATGTCGATCTCGCCGATCCGGTGGATGATGCTCATGTCGATGATTTTATAATCGTCGATGGCTTTAACGCGCAGTTCTTCGAGTTTCTTTTCCGCCATTTTCGGGTAATGCTCGAAGTTCAATTTGGTGATGTTCTCGCCCTTGGACAATTCGCGGCCGGTGCCAAGAAAAACCACAATGCCGCCGATGTTGGCGGAGGATTTTTTGATGGCTTCGATTTCATCCGTGACGGAAAAATCTTCTCGCTGAATTCTTACTTTCGACTCCATGACCGTGCTCATAATAAATTCCTTATTGTGATCCGCCGGAAAAAGGAGGAAGAAAAGCCACCTCGTCGCCGTCATGGATGACCGTGTCCAAAGTGGCGACATCCTGATTGACCGAAACGATGATTTTCTTGCCCTGAATCATTTCCCCGATTTGCGGTGCGGTTTTTGCCAGGGTTTCCGATAATTTTTGAACGGTGGTTTCATTTCCCAGATCCAATCGCTCTTGTTCCTTTCCGGCGATGGATTTTAAACTGGCGAAATATTTCAAAGTGACCATTATTGACTTTCAGTTATTCTCTGTTAAACGTGCCGGATTTCCCCCCCGACTTATGTAGGAGTCCGATATCGTTAAAATACATTCCCTTGTCCACCGCCTTGCACATATCGTAAATGGTGAGCGCGGCCATTGAAACCGCCGTCAGCGCTTCCATTTCCACTCCGGTTTTTCCGGTGAGTTTGACCGTCGCCTGAATGGAGATATTGCACAAACCGGTTGTCGGGTCGGAGTCGAGGTTTTCCGTGAAACTGATGTCCACATGCGTCAGGGCAAGGGGATGGCACATGGGAATCAGGTCGGAGGTTTTTTTTGCCCCCATGATCCCGGCCACCTGAGCCACCGCCAGAACATCACCTTTTTTGATTTCGCCTTCTTTTATCAGGCGCAGGGTCTCCGGTTGCATGTGGACGACTCCCGTGGCGACCGCCACCCGCTCGGTGATATTTTTTTCGCCGACGTCCACCATATGGGCGCGGCCCTCTTCATTGAAATGGGTCAATGGATTGTTCATGGCACAATTTTACAATAGTTGGTTATGGAGTCAAGGCAAACAGGGATTATCCTGTCTTTTGGGGAGGCGGCTCATAAAGGCCCAGGATATTGCCGTCGGGGTCGCTGAAACTGGCCAGTTTGCCATAGGGATAAACCTGGAGCTCTTCGGAAAACTGCACCCCTTTTTTGGAAAGGTCAGTAATCACCTGTTCAATCGGTTGCGCCAGGAAAGAAACCCTCGGAATGTATGAAGCATTTTTCTCGGGAAGAGTGTCCACCTTGCAAAACGCCAGCCGTTGGCCATCTACATCAAACTCCGCCCAGTCCTCCCTTTGAAACAGGAGCTTGAGACCCAACACTTGATGATAAAAATCGACAGTTCGGTCCATATCCGTGGTTTGGTACCATATATAAGCTAGTTTATTCAGCATCGTCCGGTTTTAATTTTCTTCATTAGGGATTTAGGTACTGATTTGTTATTTTATATGGCTTTATTGCCAAAGAGCAATTCTTTGTTTCCCCCCTTGGCAGTCATAGGAGTCTGATCTATTGTCCCTGGTGAACGTCGGATTGATATTACTATCCAGTCTCTCGCATGCCCTGTGGAATGTGCTCACCCAGACTAGCGCCAACTCACGATATTTTTCTGGTTTGAAAGGACTGTGGATCATCGGGATGGGGCTGGTGGCTTTTTTCGTATTCGATTTTCCTCTGCATCATCTCGACCTGGTTTTCTGGGCGGCGTTGTCCGGTGTCCTGCATGGGGTTTATATTTTATGTTTGTCACGGGCTTATAGCAACCAGGACATTTCCTATGTGTATCCCATCGCCCGTTCCGCTCCAGTGTTTGTTCCCTTTTTTGCTTTTTTCTTCCTGGCTGAAACGCTGAGTGTTTTCACCTTTCTTGCTATCGGGCTCATATTGCTGGCCATTTATATTTTGCATTTTAAAGGGGATTTGATCCACGGATTCAGGAACCTGTGGAACGCGATTCTGCACAAAGACCTGCGCTGGGCCTTCTACACGCTGGCGCTGGTGGTGGCCTACAGTCTGGTGGACAAGCGGGGCATGGACGTTTTCTTCGCACACTACCCGGATCAGGCATTCGCCAACGGCCTGCTATTTTTCTTCATGGAATCTTTTGTCGGTTTCACTCTATATGTGGTTTATCTTTTTTGCAGGGAACCAAAGCAGGAACTATTTGCTGTCTGGAAAGGCGAATGGATGAAAGCTCTGGTGGCAGGAGTCGCCACTATGGGCTCTTATGGTCTCATTTGCGTGGTCCTGCAATTCGAGGATGTCAGCGCCGTAGTTTCTCTGCGCCAAACCAGTGTTCTCATGGTGGTTTACTGGGGGTGCTGGAAACTGGGGGAACCGTTTGGAAAACAGCGGATTCTGGCCGCAGGCTTGATCCTGTTGGGTATTGGGCTCATCGGGTGGGGTGAATGAAACCTGCAATGATTGACAAATGGAAGTTCGTTGGGGGCCGCGAAAAATGAAAATTTTTTAATTTGGGGCCATCCATTTAAACGTTATACTTAATAAGTTAAAGAAATTTTTCGATCCCAGAGCTTTTAAAAAGGCTCTTTAAATTACCTGATATTTTTTTCTAAAAGCGGAATTCCGGAGGTGTGTGGTGTTGAGGACACAATTTTATCGAAGCATTATTTTTTACATATTTTTCACTTTACTCTTTGTCTTCACCAGTTTCACGGCGGGTGCCGGGACGACAACGAGGGAAATCCGGACCCTGACGCTGGAAAATGGTCTTGATGTTCTCCTGGTTTCAGACCCCGAGGTGCATCGAAGCGCTTCTGCTCTTTCTGTGGGAGTGGGGCATCTTTTTGATCCGAAGGAAAAAATGGGTCTCGCTCATTATCTTGAGCACATGTTGTTCCTGGGTACCAAAAAATTTCCTGAAGCCGGTAGCTATAAAAAATACCTGACGGAAAATTCCGGCAGTAGCAACGCCTATACCGGAGGTAATATCACCAATTATTTCTTTGAAGTGTCGCACGATGGCTTTGAAGGGGCGTTGGACCGGTTCAGCGATTTTTTCAAGGCGCCGCTTTTCGACAAGAAATTCTCGGAACGGGAAGTCAACGCGGTGAACAGCGAGCATGATAAAAACATCCTTAGCGACGGATGGCGGGCAAATTATGTGGCCACCCAGGTGGCGGAGGAAGGTCATCCTATCCGTAGTTTTGGCACGGGAAATAAGGACACCCTGGCGGGAGACAATCGTCCCGCTCTGCTGGCGTTTTATAAAAAGTATTATTCCGCAACCAACATGAAGCTTGCGATGATTTCCAATTTGTCCCTGGATAGTCAGGAGAAGGCAGTGCGGAAATATTTTTCGGGGATTCCAAGCCATCCGGTGAACATGCCGGTGATCGACCCGAACTTTCGCCGTCCTCTCAAAGATAAATACCGCCTCTTGAAAATTAAAATGATCAAAGACGTCCGGTCTATGGAAATCGAATTTCCAACCATTCGGCTGAACGATCATCAGGTCAGTAAGCCGGCCTCGATCCTTGGCTCCATTTTAGGTTACGAGGGTAAGGGCTCATTATTGTCCAAGTTGAAAGAAGAGGGCCTGGTCCTGGGATTGAGTGCGGGCGGCGGCTCCAGCCATGAAAATATCAATTCCATGAGTGTCAATGTTTCTCTAACTGAAAAGGGAGTTGAAAAATACGAGAGGATTCTGGAATTGATCTTTTCGTATATCAATATGCTCAGGGAACACGGGGTGGAAAAATACACCTTCAAGGAAAGCCAGACCATGGCGCAGATCAATTTTGACTGGAAAGACCCGGACGAGGGCATGGGGTTTGTGGCTGGCCGTTCGGCATTGATGCAGGATTACAAATTGCAGGATGTGGAAACGCTTCCTTATTTGTACAGAAAATTTGACCCTGAGGTTTATCAGGCCATCCTTAAAACGCTGACGCCGGAAAACGCGTTGGTGGTGTTGAAAACCAATGCGGTGGCTACCGACCGGAAGGATAAATTTTACGGAGCGGAATATTCACTGACTGAAGTGGGGGGAGCGTCTTTTCAAAAATTACGGTCCCCGGTACGAGTCGCTGAGTTGACATACCCCAATGTGAATGAGTTCATTCCGAATAACCTGAAGTTGGCAGATGAAAAACCGCATCTGGTGCGGGATGATGATCTGGCAAAAGTCTGGTTTCAGTTTGATGACCGGTTCAAACAACCCAAGGTGTTTATGAGTCTTCGCATCGAAACTCCCCTTATCTACAACAATGTGAAAAACTCGCAATTGTCCGCCCTTTACAATTCAGCGATCCGGGAGGGCTTGAACGAAATAGTTTATCCGATTCAACTTGCTGGTTTGTCCTATAGCCTGGGGTCTTCGAAAAAAGGAGTCAGCCTCACCATCGGCGGATACTCTGAAAGGGTGGGGGATCTCCTTCGTCTGGTGACCCGGAATCTGAAAACGATCAAAATCGATGAGCAGAAATTCAGCAATCTCAAGGAAGCCATCATTCGCGGATTGCAAAACAGAAAATTCGGCAAAGCCTATTCAAGGGGAGGGTATTATAACCGCTTGATGCTGTTGGAAAGGCAGTACAACGAAGAAGAAGCCCTGGCCGCGCTAAAGCCTTTGACGCTGGATGACGTTAAAGAGCACGCAAAGAAACTTTATGAAAAAGTTTACATCACCGGAGCGGCATATGGAAACTGGACGGATGACAAAGTCAGTGAAAGCATTAGCGTCCTGTTGGATGAAATCCAAAGTAAACCCCTGCCCAAAGAAGAAAGGTATGAGGAAGTGGTAGAGATCCTGGACCCCGCCGAACAGGTGGTGTTTTCCAGGAAAATTCTGGATAACAACAATTCCCTGGCTTACGGATTACAGATAGGCGAAAAATCGGTGGAGCGGCAGGCGAAGGCAATGCTCCTGGCGTCAATCATCGAAAGTGATTTCTACACGGAGATGCGCACCCGGCAGCAGCTCGGCTACATTGTCTGGAGTTTTCAGCAGGCCATTGAAGATCGCATGTTTTTGCGCTTCATCATTCAATCGGCGAATCACGATTCGTTTGAACTTAAACGCAGGGTCGATGCCTGGCTCCAGCGCGCGGGTGACCTTTTGAACAAGGTGACCAATGAAGAATTCGAACGGCACCGGGCCAGTAATATTGTGTCACTTGAAAAAAAGGGGGAAAGCATCGCTGAAGTTCTGGGCAATATCTATTACCTGGCAACGGAAGAGGATGGGGATTTTGATTACAAAAAGAAACTTTTGGAAGGGGTCAAAAAGTTGACCAAGGAAGAAGTTCTTCAAGCGGGGCGAAAATGGTTGATGGACGGCAACACTCCCCGGCTGGTGTTGCTCATGCGGTCTAAGGAAAATGGAGAAACCTTGCCTAAGGGTGTGATCTCTGACGTGAATCAGTTTAAAAACCGGCGCGGGGCGCAAGCCAAAAGGATGGCCCCCATGGAAAGCGGTTCATGAAATTTGTTTCCCTTTTGAAGCGGGGAGCAAATCTGGTCAAAATTGGCCGTGCGGTTCATTCTCTGAAAAGCGCCACCGATGACGACAAGCGCCACTGGGCAAAGAAATACCTGGTAGAGGTTTTGGGGCAATCACGAGGATTGCCCGCAAAAGTCGGCCAATTCATGACCTTTGGCAAAGAAGACCAGGAGTTCAAAGACACGCTGGATTCGGCCATCACACCCCTGCCTTTCGATCAGGTCGTTTCCATCCTTGAAGATAAATATCAAGCTCCCCTGGACTCTGTTTTTCGATCTCTGAATGAGGAAGGCCGATCCGCTTCTTTAGGCCAGGTGCATTTTGGCAAGCTCAAAGATAAGACGGAAGTTGCGGTGAAGGTGCAATACCCCGAGATCGCGAAGAGCGTGGAAGCGGAAATGGATCTCATGGGCTGGATGCCGAAAGTAGGGCCCGTCAGCAAATGGGGGTTCCATATGGACGGGTACCGCGATGCCTTTTGGAATAATTTTAAAAAAGAGCTGGATTATCTTCAGGAAATGGAGTTCCAGAAAAAGTATGCGCAATTTGCGGCCCCTCTGGAAAATGTGATCGTCCCCAAAGTGTTTCCCGATTTTTCCGGACCCACTGTGCTGGTTCAAAGCCTGGAAGAAGGTTTCGGTCTGGAAAAGGCCGAGACTCTCGCTCCAACTTCCCGGCAAGCCATGGGCCGGGTGCTGATACGGCATTATCTGCACATGCTGTTTCGGCACGGGCTTGTTCATGCCGACCCGCATCCGGGCAACTTTGCGTTTCGTCAAACCGGGCGGGAAAAATTTTCCCTGATCGTTTACGATTACGGCTGTATATTGCAGATTTCGGATGAAGTCCGTTTGGGCCTGTTGCGAACCATTCTGGCTTTGCAGAATCATGAGCCTCTGGACCCGATGGCCTGCCTTGCGGTGATCGGGTTCGATCCGGAAAAACTTCAGGATTTGCGCTCGACTCTTCCCGCTCTTCTTCATGTCTTGTTCGAACCCTTTCTCATAGAAGCGCCCTACGACATTAAAGACTGGCGCATGAGCGAACGGTTCGACCAGATAGTCGGCGAAATGAAATGGTGGTTCCGATCCTCGGCCCCTCCTGACCTGATATTTTTGATGCGGACTCTGCATGGTTTGTCCACCATGCTCAGCCGCCTGGACGCCAAAATTTCCTGGCGGTTTATTTTGGAGCAATTGTGTTCCGATTTATTCCCTGAGGCTCAGGCCATGAGCCTTCCTGAAATCCCCTGCGACACCCGGAATGTGCTTCGCCTGAACGGCATCGCCAAATACCTCAAAGTCAATGTGGTCAAACCCAATGGCAATAAAGTCAAGCTCACCATGCCCGCCAGAGTGGCAGAGAATATTGAAGAGATCATCGACCCTCCGGTGATGGAGTCCATCGAGCGGCAGAAAATAGACCTGGTCGCTATCCAGAAACGTGTTCATGAGACCGGATTTGTTCCCCAGACATTATTCGACCTGAAAGATCCTGAACGTGAAGTCCTCGTTTGGCTGGAGTAATCGGATTCCTTTAATTTTTGGAGTCTGGTATTATTGCCTCGGCCAGATAACAGGCAAAACCTGAAGGGGGGGCGCACTATGGGGGCAGAGTCCAAATCAAGCAATTCCTATCAATTTGAAATTCCAAGGGCTCCCCTGCCACTGATAAGGCATTTTTCTTACCCCGTCACCCGCTTGCTGGTGCATACGCCGTTGACGCCCAATCAGATCACCGCAATTTCGCTGGTGTTCGGGCTGGCAGGTGGAATCGTTTGCCTCAAGGGAGATTATCTTTCGATCCTGATCGGGGCGATCCTGTTTTTTATCTGCTATGTGCTGGACAATTGTGACGGGGAGATTGCTCGTCTAAAAAACATGCGCAGTCGCTTCGGCATGCGTTTTGATACTTTCGTTGACTGGCTGGTGCACGCGGTTTTTTTCGTTGGCGTCGGCTGGGGCGCGACCGAGACCACGGGCCAGGTCTGGTGGTTCTGGCTGGGAGTCGCTACTTCGGTGGGGGGTTGTATCAATTATGGCCTCGAATTGTACAAAAATAAGACACAGCCTCACTCCACCGAGTTGCCGGAGGAGGAGTCTGCACCGCAGGAAGACGACACCAACATGGACCGGTTTGTATTGAACGCCCGAACGGTCCGTAGTGATTTTTGTTTCATTGTGCTGGTGCTGAGCCTGGGGGGAGTTTTGATGTATTTGCTGGCACCCGCCGCCATTGGTTCCCAGGTCTACTGGGGATTGCAGTTCGCCAAAGCCGCCCGCCGCTGGCACGTCTAGCCCCACTACGCGGCCAGCGTACCGCTGGAGGAAATTTAGGCTCCGTTCGCTTCGCTTGTGATATCCTTTCCTTTGTCTTCATGCCCCGAAGGGGTACACGAGCCTTTAAAATTTCGGAAGATATGGTCAGCAATAAATTCATCGCACGTTAATATTTGATCCAGCCCACAGGCTGGGGGCTTTCATACCAGTCGCGGGTATTATTGACCAGCCAGACGACTGACAGCATCACCGGAACTTCCACCAGCACACCCACCACCGTTGCCAGTGCCGCGCCCGATTCAAACCCGAACAGGCTGATCGCCGTCGCCACCGCCAGTTCAAAAAAATTGCTCGCCCCGATCAGGGCGGAAGGCCCCGCGACGCTATGCGTCACGCGGAATTTACGGTTCAACAGATAAGCCAGCCCGGAATTGAAATACACCTGAATCAATATTGGGATGGCGAGAAAGAAAATGACCATCGGTTGCTTGATGATCTGCTCGCCTTGAAAACCGAACAACAAAACCAGGGTCGTCAGAAGAGCCATCAGAGACAGAGGGTGCAGGGTTTTTAAAGTATTTTCCAGAGCGGACGAGTCCCGGTTATTTACCAATGCGTTTCGCCAGAAATGCGCCACGATTACAGGGAACACGATATAAAGACCCACGGATAGGAACAACGTCTCCCAGGGAACGATGATGGAGGAAAGCCCGAGTAGAAGAGCCACAATGGGCGCGAACGCGAAAATCATGATGACGTCGTTCAAGGCCACCTGACTTAAGGTGAAATTGGGTTCTCCGTCCGTCAGGTCGCTCCAGACAAACACCATCGCGGTGCAGGGTGCGGCGGCCAGAATGATGAGCCCGGCGATGTAGGAGTCGATTTGATGCGCGGGGAGGTAATCCGCAAAAAGATTGGAAATGAACAGCCAGCCCAACAGCGCCATGGAAAACGGCTTGACCGCCCAGTTGATGAAGACGGTGACAGCCATGCCCTTCCAATGCGAACGCACCTCATGCAGAGCGCCGAAGTCCACCTTCAACAGCATGGGGATGATCATGACCCAGATCAATACCGCCACCGGAATGTTGACGTTGAACATTTCAGTCCGTCCGATGGCCTGAAACGGTTCCGGTATAAAGTGACCCAGCGTGATGCCTGCAACAATGCAGAGAAATACCCAGACCGTCAGGTAACGCTCAAATATTCCCATACCTGCATTTTTATTTTGATGGCTGACCGATTCACACGCCGCGCTCATTTTCCGATTTCCTTCAGACTTTTTTGCAATGCATCTGGACTGAGCTTATCCGGGGGCAGGGCTATCAGTCGTTCGACGTGCCGCTCCAGTTCCCGGTAGACCTTCTCGAACAGGCTCAATTTTTCGTGAAAACTTCCTTTGAAAGCGGCAGGGTCTTCCATGCCCCAATGGGCTTTGGCCGGATTTCCCGGCCAGACCGGGCAAACCTCGCTCGCCGCGTTATCACAAACGGTGATGACCGCGTCTATCGACGGCGCGTCGGGAAGCGTGAATTCATCCCAGCTTTTGCTTCTTAGCAGGTCCATAGGATGTCCATACGCTGAAAGTAATTCGACGGCCACGGGATTGACCTTGCCCACAGGGTGACTTCCGGCGCTGTAAGCCTTAAAGCGTTTGCCGCCGTATTTATTGATGAGCGCTTCCGCCAGGATACTGCGCGCCGAATTGCCGGTGCAGAGGATGAGAATTGCTAAAGGTTTTGTCATCAGCAACACCCAACCTGTTCGGGGTTTGTTGATTCAGGGGCGCAGCAAACAGTTTCTTCCGAAGCGGTATCACTGAAAATATCCGCATCCTCCATCGTCCGATACGTTTCCCAGGCAATGCCGCTGAGGTCTTCCACCCAGGTTTTATCGGATTTCGCGTAGCAACAAGTGGTTTCGCCTTCGTCCAGGGTTTGCATGTCGGCACTTTTAAGACGCTCGCGCAAGACTTCCAGTTCGTCGGCGTTTTCAACCTGTATGCCAAGATGATCGATACCCGGCTGTGCGCCACGGGAAGATATGGCAAAGTTGACCTTAGGATCGTCGAGCATCCATTTTGCGTAGTCCTCTTTACGCTTCGTCGGTTCACAGCCAAACAATTTGGAATAAAAGCCAATGGATTTATTTAAATCATCAATAGAAACGTGAATATGAAATCGTTTCATGAGAGTTTCTCCTTTAGGTTGCTGGAAAATTCGATGATGCCCTTTACTTTTTCTTTTCCTCTGGAACGCATGCAATAGACAAGTCGCAGTTTTCCTCCTGCCCCTGACAGCAGTTTTCCATGAGATACGCCACCAGGTCATTCATCGAATCATAATTGGCGGAATAGAATAGCGTCCGGCTTTCGCGGCGGCAGGTCAGCAAACCCGCCTGCTTCAACTGATTCAGGTGAAAAGACAGGGTGGATGCCGGCAGGTCCAGCCGTTCCGCAATTTTTCCGGCGGGAACGCCGTTCTTCCCGGCCTGCACTAGATACCGGAAAATTTCCAGACGACTCTCCTGAGCGATAGCTGATAAAGCTGAAACTGCGATTGATATTTCCATATTTCTAAAAATATCAAAATATAAGAGGTTTGTAAAGGGATTTTTTCGCTGGAAGTTTGTTAGGGGGCGGTAGAGGGTTTTAGTCGGGGTCGGCAACCAATATACTTTTATAATTAAAGAATTTTATAGGTAATGCTTGCTTAAGGTCAAAATTACATTTCTATAATAAGCGAATCAACCCAAAAACATAAGAATAAGCCAAAATGCCAGCTGCTGATACCCCAGCTGGTACAGAAATTGCCAATACTAAATACCATACCCTTTGAAGCCCGACCGTAATTTTACTGACCTTGGCTTTGTGATTCATAAGGTTGAAAATAAATTTTTGAGGGTCCTCGACCGTCTTAGCTAAAGAAAAAGCTACCCTTCCATTCACGATCATTTTGTATATTTCAAAAACAACAAAAGTTGTTACTGAAATCATCATTAACAGGGCAGATAAAAATATCTGCCATTTTAAAAGGTACGGTTCTGTTAATTTCCATAAGCCAAAGAAACTTGCAAAACCACCTAACATTATTAAATTCGTATATGCCATTGCTTGGCTATAAGAATGGGTTATAAGTTCCTTTTGTGTTTCTAATATTTTGTAATTTTGTTCATCAAATGAGTTATCTTTTTGCATTACAACCTCCTATTAGAGATAGACAGCTTGCATGAATTGATTGTCAAATTGTACACGATTTCCGTTTTCCCTTAACTACAGAGGAAAATCCCAATCCATGATGAAAAAACTACTATATCTATTCCAACTATTTTTTTTACCTAGAAGACTCTTGAATAGTGTTACACGTGACGGAATAAAGGATAGGCCAGATAAGAAAACGCACATCCTCAATCTTGAAGGAAATCGAATAACGCAGTTGAGATTATCATTTTGGAACACTACCAAAATAATTGTCGGGATTGCTGTAGTAAGTGGTGTGTCAGGGTTTTTAATTAATTCTCACTCACCCTTTACAAATGGTGGAATATTAGGGCTTAGGGTAGCTTCCTCATTAACCATTGCCTGGGCGGTGCTTGCTAAACTTGGGAAAGAAATAGAGTCTATTGGTGGGACATCCATGCCTGAACAGTTGAATTCTTTTCTATTTAAAATTCTCTACTTTATTGGGGTTTCAGGAATCATCACTTCAATTTATTTGAAGTCAGTTTAATCCACCTTCTTGCTCAGCCTTTCACATTGTGAGTGCTTCAAGGATTAATTTGGTCAATGGTTTCTCTGCGTTCTTTGCGCCTTTGCGGTTAAGTAAGTTTTACTTGCAGGCTGATATCTCGTTCTCCAGATTGGGTTTGACTTTAACAAGGGTCACGGTTTTATCGACCATCTCTTGGGTGTTCTTCACGTTTAATTTCTGAAACAGAAAGTCAAATTTCCCTTCCAGTTCCTTGCCGATTTCGGTTTTGACCTGTTTGGGCAAGTTCCAGAATCCGGCCTTGAATTCGCCGAAGCCTTTTTTGCGGGTTTTGTAGATGAACTGTTCGTCGGTCATGTCCTCTTTCTTTTCGCCCGCGAACTTGACCCTGAGGTGCTTGTAAATTTCTTCTTTGAAGTCGGCGGGGAAATGCTGGCTGTCGTAGATCATGTTCTGAAAATCCGTCGCCAGGTGAATTTCGCTGGTGTTCAATTCCGCGAATTTGTGGAATAGGTCCAGGGGCAGGGTGGATGCGCCATGCTGGACCGCTCCGGACAGGCCATAGCTGTCGCGGGCGATTTTAGATAAATTTCCCAGTGTGTCGAAATCCAGAGTGACGTCCGCCACTGTTCCGTCAGGTAGCGGCACGCCGCCGTGGCTGGTGCCGGTCTGGATGGAAATCTTGCTGATGCCTTTGGCACCGGGATTTTTTTCCGCCAGTTTTTCGTTGAAATTATCCAGATAGGCCCTGAGTTCTTCTTCGGTGCTGTTTTGTTTGCCCACTTCGCCTATTTCGCCGCCCACGGAAACGGTGACTCCTTCGGGTTCCAGTTGACGGATGTAGCGGGTCAACTTCACGCCGACTTCGAAGTTCAGCCGTTGTTCTTCCTTCACATTGGGCTGGCTGAGGTCCACGAGGGTGGAGGTGTCGATATCGATATTGTAAAAACCCGCTTCGATGCCCTGGCGGATGAGGTCTTTCAGACCGTTGATCTCTTTATCCGGGTCGAGGGCGAAATTTTTTGCATTGACCTGGAAATGGTCTCCCTGGATGAACACCGGCCCCTTGTGGTTTTCCTTGATGGCCGCCGCCAGAATTATCGGAACGACTTCGTGTGGGGGCTGGAAGGTGTAGCCGATTTCCGACTTGGCGATCTCGAAAATCAATGCTCCGCAATTGACTTTATGAGCCGACCGAAAAATGGCCCGGCACATGTCAAAAGTCAGGCCGCGCGTGTTGAGCGCAGGCACGGTGAAACCGCTGTATTCGCCGCGTCCCATCGCTTCGTAAAGGCCTTGGATGGAGGAGGGGACGATGCCCAGTTCGAGAGCCGCCAGCTTGATGAGGTATCTCGATAAACCTTTGATTTCATTAGATTTATTGAAGATGGAATTCTCCACCAGAGTCTCGATGAGGTCATCACGCAGTTTTTGGGTATTTTCCAGGGTGACACTGCCGTTATTTTGGCCCAATATTCCTTTTAATTGACTTGTAACTTCTTCTTTACTGGCGAATAACATCAAACCCTCCTCAGGGAGTATTGCAATTAATTAAATTTATTTGACGGGGATTTAATCCGGATACTTGGGATAACCCCCAAAGTACAAGACTCTATTGTCTGAAAGCCTACAATTTTTGTGTATAGAGTCGGCAATGATTCAGATATGCGAGGTATAAAACCTCTTTTATTCTAGCTAAAAAACCAACGACTGGCAAAACATCTTTATTCCGGTTCATGGCAGGAACCCTATTGAGCGAGTTTTCAAGGGCTTTGCGCCGCATTCTGGTCCCTGTCAAAATATGAAAAGAATTTGTCCGGAGGGGAAATGCTTGCCGGAGAGGGAAAAAATTCGGTTCGCAGGCTTTGGCGGGATTTTGGAAATGCCAGTAAAGGTTTGGAAATACAGTCTTAATCCAAGGGCTTTTATCATTGACAGGGGGGAATAGTTTGCTAAAATCCCAGCTTAGAAAAGCCCGTTTAATTTCCAATTTTATATTCTTTATACTCTAAAGAATTAATCGTATATCCAATAAAATTATTCGCAATTTGACGATCCAACTCCTTGTTAAAGGGAAGTTGTAGGGAGAAATAAACCGAATGTTTAAAAATATTTATTTGCCCGTAGATAATTCAGATTACTCCAATACCTGTATTGATCTTGCTCTGGAGTTTGCCAAGGACCAAGAAACGACGGTTACCGCGAGCCATGTCTACGCGGCGAAAATGCACGACGTGCGTTTCCGGCAAATGGAGAGTGGCCTGCCTGAAGAATACCAGGACGAAGAGGAACTGGAAAAGCAACGCAATATTCACGATCAGTTGATCACCAAAGGCATGGAGGTCATCACCGATTCTTATCTTGAAGTGCCGAAGGCACGATGCCAGGAGGCCGAGATTCCTTTCGTGGGCAAATCTCTCGAAGGAAGAAACTGGATCGAACTGGTTCGCGACATCAAAGAGTCTCCTTACGACTTAGTGATTCTTGGCGCATTGGGTCTGGGTGCGATTAGAGACAGCCAGATCGGTACGGTGGCCGAGCGGGTCATTCGCCGGATTCAAACCGATACCCTGGTGGTCAAGCATATTCCTGGGTTGCATGAGGACAGACCCTCCAGCGGAAAAATCGTCGTCGCGGTCGACGGCAGTGGTTATGCTTACGGCGGATTGAAAACCGCGATCGAGATGGCCAAACATCTCAACCGGCCTTTGGAGGTTATCTCAACGTTCGATCCCTATTTCCATTACGCCATGTTCAACAGCCTCACCGGCGTTCTGACCAAGGAAGCTGGAAAAGTCTTCAAGTTCGAGCAACAGGAAAAACTGCATGAAGACATCATCGATAAAGGACTGGCGAAGATCTATCAGGCCCACCTTGAGATCTCCAGGAAAATCGTTGAGGAAGAGGGCATGGAATGTACCATCCGTCTTCTGGATGGAAAGGTTTTTGAGAAAGTGTTGCAGTATGCCAGAGAAGAAAATCCCTTCATGTTGATTCTGGGCCGGATCGGCGTGCACAGCGCACCGGACATGGACATCGGAGGGAATACGGAAAACCTTCTCAGATTGGTGCCATGTAACGTGTATCTTTCCAGCAAGGTGTTCAAGCCGCCGATAGAATTGGAAGCGGAAGAGAGCATCGAGTGGACGGCGGAAGCCAAAGAGCGGTTGAAGAAAATCCCAGGCTTTGTTCTTCCTATGGCCACCAGCGCGATCCTGCGTTATGCCCTGGAACGAGGCCATAGCATGATCACCTCCAGCGTCATGACCGAAGCGGTGGAAAATATTCTGCCCGCCGGTGCCATGCAGGCCATGCGAGCTATTGGCGAAAAAATGCAAGATGAAGGTGTCAATCCGAATAGTCCCGAGGTTCTCGGACAATTGAAAGAACAAATGATGGAAGCGCACGTTGGCAAGAGCCCCGAAGAAGTCACTCTCAAGTGCACTAGTTGTGGTAGCATTCTGAAAGGCGATGTTGTTAAGTGCGGAGTCTGTGACGCGACTGCGGAGCGGTTCCTGCCGATCGATAAGGAAGAATTCAAGCCGGACGAAAAAGAAGAAAAGGAAGTCACCACGTTCACCACCTTCGATGACGTTCAGGTCAGCTGGACTCAGGAAGCTCTGGATTTTCTCGAAGAGTTCCCTGAAGGTCATGTGCGTCGAAGAGCCCGCGCCCGGATCGAGAAAAATGCGCGTATTCAAAAGATTTCCGCGATTTCCGTGGTTTTTGCCAACAAAACCGTCAATGAAAAAGCCGTTAAGGAAAATGTGAATGGCAGCGGCAAAAGTAATGGCAAGGCAAAAGTTAACAGCAATCCACAAACCATTCAGGAAGTCATGGAGTTCGGAGCTACTTTTAACCCGGAAGATTTCAACTGGTCCAAGGAAGCCCTTGAGCGTCTGGAACGGGTTCCCAAAGGGTTCATGCGGGACAATACCGAAACCCGCGTCATGGGGTTTGCCGGCGCCAATGACATCAAGGACATTTCCCTTGAAGTCTGCGAAAAAGGTATTGCCGAATCTGTGAAGTTGATGGAAGAGGCCATTGCAAACGGCGCCGGGCTGGATGATTTTCTGCCGAAAAAAGAGGTGGAAGCTTAAAAAGCTGGACCTTATTGACTCCTTCGTAAATGGTTCATTGGAAAGTTTTTAAAAGCCCCTGTGCTGTTGATGGGAATCAACGCGAGGGGCTTTTTTCTTACAGGAAGGCAATTCCTCTTAAAAGGAATAAAATTAGATTTTCTGCCGGAAAAGCTTTAGGATAGAGTGCAACTACTTGTTAACTAAAGGTTTTGTTAATGGTTTTTGCAGTCGCTCTGATAAGCTACCCGGTCTTGATCTGGGCCTATTTCCAGTTTCCCCTACTGAACCAGTTCAGCTGGACATGGTTGATCGTCGCCTTTTTTGTTTATTGTTTCCTTATGCTTCGAGTTTTGGCCCGCGCCGTGGAGTCGCCGCAGAAGTTTGATTTTTATAATGGACGCTCCGGTGGAAGTGGGGGAACGGTTGACGGAGGGGGTTTTTCCGGTGGCAGCGGAGGCGACTGCGGTGGAGGAGGCGGGGACTGCTGAAATGGAATTCATCCTTTTCCTGATAGGCTTCTCAGGGAACCCGGCCTGAAAAATAACTGGATTTTTCCTGCCTGATATTGAAATAATCCATCCAACAGTAATTCTCGATTTTCCTCCATGTCTTTTTACTTATATAAACGACTGTTTCAGTATTTAAGGCCCTACCTTTCCAAGGTGATTCTGGCGATTTGTTTTTCCGTGATCGTAGGCGCCATTTCCACATCCCCCATTCCCCTCATCCAGAAAACCTTCGATAAAATTTTTGTCGAAAAAGATTTATTCATGCTGAAGGTGATTCCTCTTGCCCTGATAGGTCTTTTCCTTGTCAAGGGCGTATTGACCTATGCCCAGAACCTGATTATTTTCGGAATTTCCTGGGAGCTTGTTGTTTCCGTCCGGGAAAAACTGTTTGCCCACATCCACCGTTTGCCTTTCCTGTTTTTTGAGAAGAACCAAACCGGTCATCTTATCTCAAGGATCATCAACGACGTGAGCATCATGCAGTCCAGCACCACGCGCCTGATGAAGGAGTTCATGCAGAACAGTGCGATGGCTATCGGGTTGCTGTTCTGGTTATTTTATTTGAAATGGAAATGGGCCATCATCGCTATCATAATTTTTCCTCTCATGGCTTTCCCGGTTTCCAACATCTCCAGAAAGTTGAAAAAGTTCAGCCACAAAGGCCAGGAGATCCTGGCCAATGTGAATTCCACGATTCTGGAGTCTTTTTCAGGAATCAAAATAGTCCGCGCGTTCGGTCTGGAATCCGTGGAGCGGGAAAAATTCAACCGATACAGTGACAGTTACCTGACGGTGATGAAGAAAAACGTGAAGTATGTCGAAATCGTCTCGCCCCTTCTGGAATTTCTGGGGGTGGTGAGCGCGGCCATCGTGCTCTGGTATGGAGGGCATCAGGTGATGACGGGAGAGGTGAGCCAGGGAACCTTCATCGCCTTCGTCGTGGCCATGTTCATGCTTTATGGCCCGTTACGGTTGCTGTTCAAGATCTATGCGAATATACAGATTGCCTTTGCGGGCGCAGAACGTGTTTTTGCCATTTTGGACCAGGAAGAAGAAAGAGCTGATGAAGGCAAGCAGGAGCTCGTTGGGTTTGAGAATCAAATCGAATTTCAGAAAGTTTCCTTTCGTTATCCGTCCAGGGAAACGATGGTGCTTAAAGAATTGGACGTGACGGTCAAAAAATCGGAGATTCTGGCCATCGTGGGGATGAGTGGGGCGGGGAAAACGACTCTGGTCGACTTGTTGTTCCGTTATTTCGACACCACGTCGGGAAAAATTTTGATCGACGGGAGGGACATTCGCGAATACCGGCTTCACTCCCTGCGTCAGAATATGGCCCTGGTGACCCAGGAGACTTTTTTGTTCAACGACACCATCTGGAATAATATCGCCTTCGGTAAAGCCGATGCCACGCGCGAAGAGGTTTTGCAAGCGGCGAAAGCGGCGCATGTGGATTTTTTCGTCAAGAATATGGAGGAGGGCTACGAAACTATAATTGGCGAGCGAGGGGTGAAACTCTCCGGCGGACAGCGGCAAAGGATCTCCATTGCCAGGGCCATCCTGAGGGACGCGCCGATTCTGGTTCTCGACGAGGCCACATCGGCCCTGGATTCCGAATCGGAAAAACTGGTCCAGGATGCGTTGCACAATTTGATGGAACACCGAACCACCTTCGTCATCGCGCACCGCCTGTCCACCATCCAAAATGCCGACCGTATCATTGTATTGGATAAAGGGGAAATCGTGGAATCGGGAACGCATGAATATCTTCTTTCCAACAGCGGGTTGTACCAGAAGTATTTCGAGATGCAGATGTTCGATATCGATGATAAAAGCCAGAGAGCCAAGGAAGTATCCAAAGATGTTATTTAGCAATGTTTGCGTAGAAGCGGTGGCCTGTCATTTGCCCGAAACCGTGGTCACCTCGGAAGACCTGGAAAATCGGATGGGACCACTGTACGATCGGTTGAAGCTTCCGGTGGGCAGATTGGAGTTGATGAGTGGGATCCGCGAGCGCAGGTTTTGGGAACCGGGCACGATGCCAAGCGAAGTGGGAGCGGTGGCCGGAGAAAAGGCCATTGAAAAATCCGGAATTGACCGGGACCGTATCGGCTGTCTGATCAGTGCGTCCGTGTGTCGGGATTTTCTGGAGCCTGCCACGGCTTCTGTGGTCCACAATAAATTACGGTTGCCTGGAAGTTCACAGGTATTTGATATATCCAATGCCTGTCTGGGCGTATTAAACGGAATGGTCCACATTGCCAATATGATTGAGCTGGGTCATATCGAGGCGGGTTTGGTGGTTGCGGGGGAGAACGGGGGACCGCTGGTGTGCAATACCATTGAAACCCTGTTGTCTAATCCATCGGTGTCCCGGAAGGAAATCAAATCTTCCTTCGCGTCTTTGACTATTGGCTCCGCCGCCGTTGGCGTTTTACTGACCCATAAAAATATTTCCCGAACCGGCCATCGTCTGGTGGGCGGGGTATCCTGCGCCGCGACTCAATTCAACGATCTTTGCCGGGGCAATGATGACAGCGGAGGGGGCTCCAGTTGGTCTCCTTTAATGGAAACCGATGCCGAAACATTGATGAAAGAAGGTTGCCGGTTGGCGGGAGAAACCTGGAGGGCATTCAAGTCCGATCTGAAATGGAAAAATGAAGAGATAGACCGGGTGTTTTGTCATCAGGTGGGAACGATGCACCGAAAGCTTCTTTATGAAACCATTGGGTTGAGTCTGGAAAAAGATTTTTCCACACTGGAATTCCTGGGCAATACCGGGGCGGCCTCGCTTCCCGCCACGTTGGCTCTGGGGGAAGAAAAAGGTGTTATGCAGTCTGGAAACAAAGCGGCGCTTCTTGGGATTGGCAGTGGTCTCAACTGCCTCATGCTTGGCATTGAGTGGTGATCCGATTTCAGGAATTTGAAGAGCTTTATCCTTTCAAAGCCCAGGCTCTGGAGTTGGGAACATTGCGTTACAGCTACCTTGACGAAGGGCAGGGCGAAACTCTGCTGATGCTTCACGGCAATCCGACCTGGTCCTTTTATTACCGCAATCTGGTTTTGGGGCTGAAAGACAAATACCGTTGCGTGGTTCCGGACCATATCGGTTGCGGGTTTTCTGACAAACCGTTTTCATATAATTACACCCTGTCACAACACATCGAGAACCTGGAAGCTCTGGTGGACTCCCTGCAATTGGAAAAGATCACCCTGGTACTGCACGATTGGGGAGGGGCCATCGGCATGGGGTTCGCCAAACGCCATCCTGAAAAAGTTGCTCGTATTGTCGTTTTCAATACCGCCGCATTTTTGTCCGACCATATTCCTGCCAGCATTAACTTCTGCCGCCTGCCCGTATTGGGACCGATCGCGATTCTTCTTTTTAACGCCTTCGTCCGTGGGGCTTTTGCGCGTGCCTGTGTTCACGGTGAACGGTTGACGGAGCAAGTCCGCGAAGGTTATCTTGCGCCCTATAACACCTATCCGAATCGAATTGGTATTTTACGGTTTATCCAGGACATCCCCATGAACCCCAAAGTTCCAAGTTACCCGGTCGTCAAATCCATCCAGGAAAATCTGGGCCAGTTTCAGGACCGTCCGATGATGATTGTTTGGGGCAAGCAGGATTTCTGTTTCAACGATCATTTTTTGGAACGCTGGAAAGAATATTTTCCCAAGGCTGAAGTGCATGAGTTGGAAGACGCCGGGCATTATGTGGTGGAAGACGCGCACGAGCGAATCGTTCCCTGGATAAAGGCTTTTCTGGAAAACAACCCGCTAGGTGGATAGAGCGTTGGACTTCAGGGATTGTCGGCATCTTCAACGATGATGACTCCGCGCATGATGGCCTGGTGCAGTTCGCAGTAATAATCGTAAAAACCTGTTTTGTCGAAGGTCACTTCAAAATTCTTTTTTACATAAGGGGCGTGGAACTTTTTGTCCAGCATGGGGGCCTTTCCGCTCGCCACCGTGTGCAAAAGCTCTTCCATATTGACCCATCTCACCGTATCGCCCTTTTTGACTTTTATGACTGCGGGAATGAAAGTCGATTTGATAATTTTTACTTCCACCGTTTCCGTCCAGCCTTTTCGTGCACCAAAACAGAGAAAGAAAAAAATGCCGGTCAGGAACAATATGTTTTTGACGGTCATTGCGGATTACCTCCTTCTGGGAGCGGCGGATTGGCGGCACAGCGGAACCCAAGGTTGTAATGTTTCAGGGTGGGCGGGTACCAGTAGCGCGATGTGGACCTTAGAAAAAACGCTTCATCCTCGAAGGAGCCGCCGCGTAGGATGACAAACTGCCCGGTGGTCGGACCCAGCGGGTTGGCCGTCTGTTCCGACAAGGCGTTCGTCTCATAATAATCTTCGCGGTACCAGTCGCTGACCCATTCCCAGACATTGCCGTTCATATCGTGAATGTCCCAGAGCGTTGGCCTTTTTGTTTCCAACGGGGTGCGTGACATTTTTTGAATTGCCCCGATGCCAGGCGAACGCGTCGTCCATGTCCCAGCCCCAGGCGAAAGAGGCGGTTGAGCCTGCACGTGCGGCGTATTCCCATTCCGCTTCGGTGGGAAGACGGCCTTCAAAAGTTCGGCAATAAGCGTCTGCTTCGGGCCAGGAGACGTTTTCCACCGGCAGGTCAGGCCCCTTGAAACGGGACGGGTTGTAGCCCATGACTTTCTCAAATTGTTTCTGGGTGACTTCGTGAATCCCAAGGTAATAGGCATTGAGGCAAACCTTGTACTCCGGTTCCTCGACGATGAACTCCTCGCTTCCCATCGTGAAACAGGACGCTTGGACTAGCACCATACCGAGGAGATTTATAGGTTTCGATTGTGCCGGGGAGGATAAAACCGCAAGTAATAATAAAGTTGCGAACCACCCAATGGGTTTATTGAAGAAAGAATGTCTCGTCCAGGCCTGGTTCATAATCTTCTTTATAAAACGTTAAAACCCACGTTGCTTCCTGTTTGCTATTAAATGAAAACACGCCTCATATTAACGATATTTTACATGGAAAGGGAGTCGTAATTTGACATATTAAAAGAGAAGCAGTATACGTATAGAATGTCTATCAAACCAAAAACTCTGAAGAAGGTAATTACCCTTTTGGTACTTATGGGATTTATCTTTCCCATTAAGGCCCCGGTTTCCTCTGCAAAGGCGAAGTTGTGTTGCATGAGCAAGGGGCACTGCATGATGGGTAAGGCATCAGGAACCAAAATTTCTGCAATGGGGCAGTCAAAGAGCGCAAAGATGATTGCCTGTTGCGAGGATAATTGCCTCTCCTGTTCAGATACCAGCGTCCTGCATCCGAGACTCGATCTTTCTGCTCAGAATGTGGGCCTGTCGTCCACACATGCTCCAATAATTTCCATTGCCATAAACCATTCCTTCTTTGATACCGGTCCACCCAATTTAGGACCGCGTAACTTTCCATCAACGTTTAGACTCCATTCACCTCCCATCTTCAAGCTCAATTCGAGTTTTCTTTTATAAAATATCTTCCTTTTTATTTTTCAAACCATCTTTGAAACAGCTTTCGTGCGGAAGCTGATTTTATTCCGATCGATTTGTCAATAATGGAAGGTGCCCTATGTTCATAAAAAGTTTTGGTTTTATTTTAATATTTTTATCTGTTTTTTATTCCCTGAGTCCTCATTCAGCTGAAGGAATTCCAATTAATAGCGATGTGGGCCTGACCCCTCATAAAGGTGAGTTTATATTTCGCGCTCAGACCCGGTATCTAAGAAAGTCAGACAATCTCTTGGATCAGGGCCGTAGTGTTGACGCTGTGGTGGTTCCTCTTGTTGGCGTATATGGGTTCACTGCAAAATCTTCCGTTCTGGTTAAAGTTCCCATCATTTACCGGGAGTTGAAAACTGCCACCGGAGCTTTGCGAAGCGATCATGGGCCGGGAGATGTGACGGTTCTTGGGAAGTATCGGTTTTTCACTCATAACTTCAAGGGAGGAACATCCCGAATTTCGGCAATCGCAGGACTGGAGTTGCCTACGGGGGATGATAACGCGAGCGATTCCCTGGGATTTTTGCCAAAGGGCATTCAATTGGGTTCCGGCTCCGTGGATGCTATCGCGGGCGCAGTTTATACCCTGCAAACTTTGGATTATCAGGTCGACATGGATCTTCGCTATATTTTTAACAATGAAGCGAATAATTTTGAATTCGGAGATGTTTTTAAATATAACCTGGCCTATCAGAAAAGGATATGGCCATCCATTTTGCCGGACAAGGGAATTTACAGTCAATGGAATGCTGTGCTGGAACTAAACGGGACATATGAAAATAAAAGTGAACTCGGAGGAAACGATGTAGCCAATTCTGGCGGCAATACCGTTTTTCTTTCTCCGGGAATTCAGTTTGTCAGTAAGCGCTCTATTTATGAGTTTTCTTTTTTGTATCCGGTAATTCAAGATTTAAACGGGAACCAATTGAAAACAGATTATTCGTTGGCCTTAAGTTTCCGCTATCAATTCTAATTTAATCGAGCATATCTAATCGGTCTGTTCGAATTCAGGAGGTTTTATTATGAAATCCAAAGTTAAAATATTTGTTGTCCCCGTTTTACTGGTTTTATTGTTCTTATTTCCCTTACTGTCGTTTGCGGAAAAAGCAACTCAGAAAATCTCCATTAAAGTGGAGGGTTTGTACTGCCCCTTTTGCGCTTATGGTATAGAAAAGCAACTTAAAAAGCTGAAAGGGTTTAAAAAGGTGGAGATCAACTTAAAGCATGGGGTTGCCGAATTGCATGTAAAACCTGGGATGTCCATAACGGATCAAGCGATTCAACAAGCTGTCGAAGATGCAGGTTTTGATTCCGCAACCATTGAGCGAACCCAAAATGGGGATAAGCAGTGAAAAATATTTTTTATATATTTTTATTTGCGATCTGCGCTCTTATTTTAAGTGCCTGCGGAGGCATCGATCCTTATTCTAAGGTCGACGTTTTCGGGCAAAAAGGGAATAATCCTGATGAGTTTAACGAACCCTTTGCCATTGCCGTGGACGCTTCAAGCAATGTTTTCGTGGCGGACGCCCGCAACCAACGCGTGCAAAAATTTTCTTCCAAGATGCAATTCCTTGAGCAATGGGGGGGAGGTGGAAATGATCCTCGAAAATTTGAAAAACCCTCTGGACTGGCTATTGACGGGACGGGAAATATCTATGTCGCGGATTATGATCTGGATCGAATCCAGAAATTCAATCCTCAAGGACGAATCTTGCTGGAATGGGGAACCAGCGGAAAACTCCCCGGCCAGTTCAACTCTCCCACCGGATTGGCGACTGATTCCAAAAACAATATTTTTGTGGCGGATATGTACAACCATCGGGTGCAAAAATTTTCTGCGGATGGAAAGTTTCTGACGACTTGGGGAGATTATCACCCCATTTCGGTTTTTAAATCCGTCTTCAATTTTATTTTTTCAAGGGAAGCGGAAGGCCTGTTCAATTACCCGGCGAGAATAGCCGTGGATGGGGAGGACCGGGTTTATGTTTCGGATTCCTATAACAATCGAGTGCAGGTTTTTTCCAGCCAAGGGAAATTTCTTTTCCAGTTTGGCGGCGCAGGGTTGTGGGGTGGAAAATTTCGGGTTTCCTCAGGTATTGCCGTCAGCAAGCAAGGACGAGTTTTTGTGGCGGATTTTTATAATCATCGGGTTCAGGAGTTTTCCAGAGACGGTTGTTTCATCGCAAAATGGGGCATGAAAGGAAAAGACCCTGGTCAGTTCGATGGCCCGACTGATCTCACGGTGGATGATGAAGGCAGGGTCTATGTGGTCGATTGGGGCAACCACCGAACCCAGGTATTCAAACCGGCGGATTCTGTCAAAGAGTAGAAAATGAATTTTTGCTGAATAAAAAAACGGCGCCCCGGAGGACGCCGTTTTCACTTCGTATAAGTTCTAGTACCGGTACATCTCTGGTTTATACGGACCTTCCACCGGGATGTTCAAATACTCCGCCTGTTCTTTTGACAGGGTGGTCAATATTACGCCGAGTTTTTCCAGGTGAAGGCGGGCGACTTCTTCGTCCAGCTTCTTGGGTAGGGTGTAAACGCCGACTTCATATTTATTATTGTACAATTCCATCTGCGCCAGCACCTGATTGGTGAAGGAGTTGGACATGACGAACGAAGGATGTCCGGTGGCGCAACCGAGGTTGACCAGTCTGCCTTCCGCCAGCAGAATGATGCTGTGACCATCGGGAAAGGTATATTTATCCACCTGCGGTTTGATTTCAATTTTTTTGATTCCGGAAAATTTGTTCAGTTGCTCTACTTGAATCTCAATGTCGAAGTGGCCAATGTTGCAGACGATGGCGTCATCCTTCATCGCTTCCATGTGGTCAATGGTTATGATGTCTTTGCATCCGGTGGTGGTGACGAAGATGTTGGCTTCTTTCACGCCCGCTTCCATGGTGGTCACTTCGTAGCCTTCCATTGCGGCTTGCAGGGCGCAGATGGGGTCGATTTCCGTTACCAGAACACGTGCGCCGAGGTCTTTCATGGCTTTGGCGCAACCCTTGCCGACATCGCCATAACCTGCGACGACAACCACTTTTCCAGCGATCATGATGTCCGTCGCCCGTTTGATGCCATCCGCTAAAGATTCCCGACAACCATAAAGATTGTCAAATTTGGACTTTGTGACCGAGTCGTTGACGTTCATCGCCGGAAGTTTTAAAGATCCATCCTGCAACATTTTATAGAGATTGTGCACGCCGGTGGTGGTTTCTTCGGTAACTCCTCTAATTTCGTCGATCAATTCAGGGTGATTCTTGTGAACGTAATAAGTCAGGTCGCCACCGTCATCCAGGATCATATTGGGTCCCTGGTCATTATCAAACAGCAGGGTTTGCCCGGTGCACCACCAATACTCTTCTTCCGTTTCGCCTTTCCAGGCAAAAACAGGAATTCCCTCTTTTGCGATGGCGGCGGCGGCATGATCCTGTGTGGAGAAAATATTGCACGATGCCCAACGCACTTGCGCCCCAAGCGCCGTCAAGGTTTCTATCAACACCGCGGTTTGAATGGTCATGTGCAGAGAGCCCGCAATCCTTGCCCCTTTGAGAGGTTGGGACTTTCCGTGGATTTCGCGCAGGGACATCAATCCGGGCATTTCCTTTTCAGCAAGAATCATTTCCTGCCAGCCCCATTCCGCTAGCGAGATATCTTTGACTTTATAATTTTCAGCGGTTGCGGCTGTCGACATTTGTTTCTCCTGATAAGTTTGTTAAATAGTTTGGATAAAAAGTGGTTTGAATGAGTCAACAATCATGAACGCATTAATGGCGATAAATCCTATGAAATCAATTAGTTGCTTTGATTTTCCAGGAGCGGATGGCTGAAAACCCACTTCAAAGTAGATAGTTTAAGGGTTTTTGGTGTTTTCGTCCACAATATTGATAAAAGGATAGGAACTTAATTTGACCTCAAATTAATCCAATTTATAAAGAAAGTAAAGGTAAAGTTTATTTTTTATTGATAATATCACTAATGGATCCATTGTTTTTGGGTAAGAAACGGTTTCTTGACGCTCAATATTAATTAATTATCGAAAATTTAATAGTTTCTGGAAAAAATTTCTTCTCCATCCCGGTGAAAGGGTAAAATTTTCCAGCAATTTACACTGTGGAAAGGACTGGACGTGGGAACGGTTTCGCATCCTTCAGAAAATCATTATATAACAGAAGGATATAATTTTTAAAAATTAGCGGATTTTCTGGGGGTTTGGCGCACAAATTGCTTTTTAGTTTATTAGTTCACGATTTACTGAGAGGTTTCCATGCTTATCGACAAGCTATTATTTTCCGATCCGGTTCCCATGATGATGAAGAAGAGCCTGGATTTTAATTCCACCCGCCATCTCCTGATTTCCAATAATATCTCGCAAATGGATACCCCGGGTTACAAGGCGAATGATGTGGATTTCAAAAGCCAGCTCCGGGACGCCGTCGGGTCCGGGTCGTATCTCAATTTGAAGGCCACACATAAAAATCATTTTGGACCTGGGATGATGTCGCTCAAGAGCCTCTCTCCGCTTCCACATGAAGAAAACCTTCTGGCCAAGTCCAATGGCAACAATGTGAATATTGATTATGAAATGGCCAAGCTGGCTCAAAATCAAATCGATTTTAATGCCGTGACTCAGATGATGATGAAGCGTGGGTCAACGGTGAAATCCGCCGTGACGGAACTGCCACAACAATAATCCGCCAAAAATCAGCTAATTAAAACGGGTGAAAATTCCGTAAAAGTAATAGATTGACAAAGACAAAATTTCAGATTAACTTGGCAGTAACGCATTTTTCAGGTAGGAAGAGATGAAAGACATCACCATACAAAGCAATCTTAAAGCTCTGCAGGGAGCCATCCCAGCGGGAAAGATTGAGTTGCGGGAAGATTCCGGAGCAGATGGAGCCTCCTTTGCCGATACCCTTTCATCATCTCTGAACAAGGTGAACGACCTGCAAAAGGAAGCGGACGCGGCCATCCAGGATTTTGTTTCCGGTGAGACACGAAACATCACCGAGACCATGATTGCCGTCAACAAGGCCGACTTGGCTTTCCGGTTGACCATGCAAGTGCGAAACAAAATTGTCGAAGCTTATCAGGAAGTATTGCGTACCCAGATTTAATTAGAATTTTTTTCATAAGACCCCCAAGCCTCTGGAGATTCTTCTCCCGGGGGCTTTTTTTTTGCGTCGTGACCTTTTGGAGGTGAAAACTCCCTGGAGCAAGGCAAAGAGGAAAGTTATGCGGGGAACAGGGTGTTTAGGTATCTCCTGTCCGAACCCATGATAAACCAGTTGTGTCAGACAGAATTATTGCATAGACTCTTTAAATATTTCATTTTATTGGGAAAGAGGGGATTTTGAAGCTCGACCGGGGATATCTGATTGTGTTTGAGGGAATAGACGGGACCGGAAAAAGCACCCACTGCCGTCTATTGGGTGAGTATCTGGAATCCAGGGGAATCCCGGTTCGGAGATTGTTTGAGCCCACTAAGGGAAAGTGGGGAATGAAAATCCGAAAACTCCTGACAGAGGGCAGGGGAGACATCCGCCCGGAGGAGGAGTTGTCCTGGTTCATGAAGGACCGTCAAGAGGATGTTGAAAAAAATATCCAACCGGGGTTGTCTCAAAATGAAATTGTGGTCCTGGATCGATATTATTATTCCACTGCGGCTTATCAGGGGGCGCTGGGGTTGGATCCGCAATGGATCTGCCGGGAAAATGAGGCGTTCGCTCCAAAACCCGATCTGGTGTTCCTGTTCACCGCCTCCCCGGAAAAGTGTCTGG
Organism: Nitrospinaceae bacterium; assembly: GCA_029261595.1. Classification (GTDB taxonomy): domain Bacteria; phylum Nitrospinota; class Nitrospinia; order Nitrospinales; family VA-1; genus JADFGI01. The sequence goes on from JAJDAZ010000044.1 coordinate 34,304, forward strand.
AGAGGATTCAAAAATCGCGGGAGGCCCAAAGCGCTTTCGAAAGACTTGATTATTTGCAAAAAGTACAAAGTATCTTTGATTCCTTTGACGATCCGGTCATCCAGCGCATCGATACGGAGCCTCCTCAGGATGAAGTCCATGAAAAATTACGCCAAAGAGTGGATACGGTGATATTTGGCCGGGGGGATGGATGAAGCGATTTGTCCTGGCAATAACGGGGGCGAGCGGGGTGTGCTATGCCCAGCGGTTGTTCGATTGCTTGAAACCGAATGCGGAACTGCATGTCATCGTGTCCGAGCGGGGAACGGAGTTGTTGAATCTGGAGCTGGGATTGAAAGTTTCTTATTTCTCTGGCGACCATGTCACTGTTCACAAAAACTCCCGTATCAATACCTCGATCGCCAGCGGTTCGTTTTCTGTGGATGCGATGATCATAGTGCCTGCCAGTATGGGCACCATTGGCAGAATTGCCTCCGGCATTTCGGAAACCCTGATCGAACGGGTGGCGGATGTTACCTTAAAAGAAAAAAGAAAGTTGATCCTGGTTCCGAGGGAAACTCCCCTCAGCACCATTCACCTGAAAAATCTCCTGACCCTCGATCAGGCGGGTTCCCTGGTCATGCCTGCGTCGCCAGGGTTTTATCAGGGGCAGGAATCGATGGATGACCTGGTAGATTTCATGGTCGCCAGGATCATGGATCAAATCGGGATGGCCCAGAACCTGATGCCTCCCTACAAATCCTGAATTTCCAAGAGCGAAATTTTTAAAATGATTTATCTTGATAATGCCGCGACCACTCCCATGGATATTCAGGTGATAGAAGTCATCGAGGAGTCCATGCGGCGGGATGTTGCCAATTCAGGCGCGGTTTATAGAATCGGCCTCGATGCTAAAAAGCGCATCGAAAAATCCGGAGAAGAAATCGCCGAGGCTTTAAACGTGCCTTCCACTCACCGCATGATATTCACCAGCGGCGGCAGTGAATCGAATAATCTGTTCATCAAAGGGATTTGTTTTCCCGATAAAAAAACAGCTCACCTGGGCCTGGAACATCCCAGCGTCACCACCACGTTGAAATATTTTTCCCAGTTTGGCAACGAGCCATTGAGTCTGTTGGAATTTCAGAAAGAGGGAGGGCTCGATTTGTCCGGGGCGGTTCCGGTGCTCAAAAATAACCGGGTCCGCCTGCTTTGCCTGTCTCATGTTAATAATGAATTGGGCACGGTCAATGAAGCGGCAAGTGTGATGACAACGGTTAAAAATGGTTCCCCGCAAACCAGAATTTTTCTGGATGGAGTTCAGGCGGTGGGAAAACTGAAGATTCCCCAGAATATGTGGTCCGGTCTGGCCGGTTATTCTTTATCGGGCCATAAAATCAATGGACCCAAGGGAATCGGTTTATTGATCTACGATTCTCGTCTGGCTTTGACCCCACAGATTCACGGCGGTAAACAACAATTTGGCGTCCGGTCCGGCACATTGCCGGCCCCCTTGATTCTTGGGTTGGCAAAATCCATTCAACTCGCCGTGGAACGGACGGATGAAACGCAAACCCATCTAAAAAAACTGTTCCATCATCTTGTTGATGGATTGCAATCCCTTTCCACCCGGTTGCCCGCGTTTCGTCTCAAATTCAACTCGCTGACGGTGGACGATGTGAGCAGGCAATCGCCTGCGATTGTTAATTTCAGTTTTCCTCCCGTTGAAGGGGAAGTGCTGTTGCATCATCTGGAAGAGCAGAATATTTTTGTCGGCCTTGGAAGCGCCTGTAGCGCCCACTCCAAGGAGCCCTCCAAAATACTCACCGGCATCGGGCGGACGGTGGAAGAGGCCCGTTGCAGTTTGAGAATTTCTTTTGGCCGCCAGAATACAATCGAAGAGGTCGATCAATTTTTGAATGAATTCACCAAAGCCTACGAGGCCTTATATCCCACCTTTCAAAACAAGGCGCGTCAAACCGATGTCTGATTCAAGAACCCTCCTGATCCGCTACGATGAGATAGGCCTGAAGGGACGCAACAGAAAATACTTTGAAAATTGTCTCTTAAATAATATCAAGCGTGCTTTGAGCGGGTTGGATGGCTTGCGCTTTCGAGTTCCTCGCGGCAGGATCATGATCGACATGGCTTCCCCGCTTGCGGACGAATGCTCCAGACGGTTGGGTTTTGTTCCCGGTATCGCATCCTTCAGCGTGGGTTATCCAGTGAATCCCGATTTTGAGGAAATGGCGGCATTGGGAATCGAACTGATCGAACCGCACTTGAAGTCCGGGCTGGAGCTAAAATTTTGTGTTCGCACCCAAAGAACGGATAAAACATTTCACAAAACATCCACCGAAATAAATTTTGAGGTTGGGTCTAGAATCATGTCCGCCTTTTCAGAAAAGGGTTTGGTCGTCAATATCAAACAAGCGGAAATTGCAATCGAAATAGAAGTTGGACGCGGGGAGATTATCCTGTTCGATCACCGCATCCCGGGGATACGAGGCTTGCCGGTGGGGTGTTCCGGCAATGTTTTGAGTCTGCTTTCAGGTGGCATTGACAGTCCGGTGTCCTCGTATTTTATGATGCGGCGCGGATGCAGGGTGCACTTTATTTTTTTCGACAACCAGCCATTTTTGGGCAGGGGAGGGCTGGACAAAGTTCTCCGGCTAGCAAAAATTCTGAATCGCTATCAGACATGGGGCAGGGTTTATGTGGTTCCGTTTCAGGATATACAGGTGGCCATCCGCGACCATTGCTCGCCGGAAAATCGGGTGGTCCTGTATCGCAGGTTGATGTACCGGATCAGTCAGAGAGTGGCCGAGAAGATAAAGTGCCAGGGATTGGTGACCGGAGAATCTCTGGGTCAGGTGGCTTCCCAGACCCTGGAAAATCTGGCGGCGGTTTCCTGTGTGGTTCCGATGAGTGTTTTTCGTCCCCTGATTGGAATGGACAAGCAGGAGATCATTGCCCAGTCGCGAAAAATTCAGACGTATGAAACCAGCATCGAACCTTCCCCGGATTGTTGCTCGGTCTTTATGCCCTCCCGGCCTGCGACCAAAAGCCGAAAAGACCGATTGGAAAGGGATGAAGCCAAGTTTCCCTGGCAGGAACTGATGCAGGAAGCGATGGATAAAACGGAGGTGATCGACCTGGACTCTCAGGAAGGCATCTAAAGCCGGACCACTTTTTTGTCCTCCGGTAATTCGGACAAAAGTTGCCGAATGGTTTTCTTTGCCATCGGATGGATAAGGTTGGGCGCCAACTGCGCCAGAGGCGCCAGTACAAAACCCCGTTGTGTCATTTCAGGATGAGGAATTTTCAGGCGGTCACTTTTGATCACGCTGTCCTCATAGAGCAAAATATCCAGATCAATAATACGAGGGCCCCATTTTTCAGCGCGAATTCTGCCCATCGAACTTTCAATGGACAACAGCGCATCGAGCAACGCTAGAGGTTCCAAGTCGGTTGCTATCTGGATTGCGACATTGAGGAACCAGTCCTGGTCCCGGGAGCCAACGGGCTCGGTTTTATAAAACGAAGATCGGGCCGTGACTTCTATTTTTGGATGCGCCCCCAGCAGGACGATGGAGCGCTCGCAATTTTCCCTCGGAGAACCCAGATTGGAACCGATTCCTATATATGCCGTATTGGACATGATAGGGGTCTTTTAAAATCTCGGAAAAATTAAAATACAAACTTTGCGAAAGAAAGCCTGTTTTTTATTTCTGTCATGATTCGGGTTTCGTCGGAGGAGTCCCTGGCCGCAAAGGTTGCCGAAAAACGAACGTAGTTTCCCACGTTGTCCCAGGGCACGGTGGAAATCAGCATTTCTTTAATCATGAACTGGGAAAAATCCTCGGCGGTTTTGAAATCTTCGCCGCCTTCGATTCCCTTGGGAGCTTTGACATAAAGAAAGAACGAACCGCCCGGAAGTTTTGCGTTGAACCCGACTGAATTGAGAGTGTCCACCATGAGGGTCAATCGTCGGCGATATTTTTCCAGAATTTCACGGGTGATTTCCGGGTGGTCGAGGGCATAAATCCCCGCTTTCTGAATCGCGGCAAACTGGCCCGAATCGACATTGTCCTTCACGTGGGCGAATCCTTTGACCACCAGGTCGTTGCCGACAATAAAAGCGATCCTCCAGCCGGTCATGTTGTAGGCTTTTGAAAGGGAATGAAATTCGACGCCGACATCCATGGCTCCCGGAACGGAAAGAAAGCTCAGCAGTTCCCCACTGTAATTGAGGGCCGCGTAGGCCGCGTCCTGGATGACAATGATTTTATTCTTTTTGGCGAATTCCACGACCTCTTCAAAAAATTCCCGGGTGGCATTTGCGCCGGTTGGGTTGTTCGGATAGTTCAGATAAAGTATTTTTGTGCGCGCAATGATTTTAGGGTCAATGGCTTTAAGGTCGGGCAGGAAATCATTTTCCTCTTTTAACTCCAGGTTGACCACTTCCCCGCCCAAAAAACTCGCGTGGGTTCCCATCACCGGGTAACCGGGCACCGTCATCAAAATTATATCACCGGGGTCAATATAAATGGCGGGAAACATAGCCAAACCGGGCTTGGAGCCAATGGTGTGATTGACGTGTTTGTCCGCGTTGAGTTCTTTGACGCCAAACACATTTTCCATGTACCGGACAGCCGCTTCCTTGAATTCCTGAATCCCGTTGTCCGTATACCCCCGGTTCTCCGGTTTTTCCGCTTCCTGTTGCAGGACCTGGATGACGCCCGGAAAGGCCATTTCGTCCGGCTCCCCGACGCCCATGTCGAACAATTCCTTGCCGGGATTGGCCTCAAGCGCGGCCCGTTTGGCGCGTTTTATTTTTTCAAATTTGTAAATGGTGGTGTCTTTGCCAAATTGGTCCCCTCCCAGGCGTTTTGCGAAAAGGGATTGTATATAGCTTTCAGTATCGGACATTGTATTTTCTTCTCCGGAAACAGAAAAATTCTGGGTGATTTGATTTTAAGCAGATAATTGAATGGATAAACTTAACGAATAATCAGGTAGGTGTCAAGGACGGGCCTTATTACGGGGCAAATCCGGTCATTCCTCCGTCTTTTCAGGCTCTTCTTCCATGACGGTTTCCTCTTCCTCAATGTCTTCGTCTTCGCCGATTCCGGCCGCTTTTTGCGAGTATCGGAGATACTTGGTGATTTCCTTTATTTCCTCATCTGAAACCTTGTTGCGCTGGGAAGGCATTTTATCGCCACCATTGATGATAATCTCGAAAATTTCATCGTCGGAAAAGTTGGACTGGATATATTCCGCATCGATGAGCCTGGGCGCCTTAGTGTGCTTGCCCATCGCATCCGGCCCGTGACAGTTGGAACAGATTTTGTGAAAAATTTTCTGGCCCGCTTGAAATTCCGCCGGAACTATCTTGGTGGGCTGAGGAGCGCAGGAGGCTACGAAAAGAATAAGAATCAAACCGCTCCAACTTCGAAATTGCATTACCGACTCCATTTATTTGCGTTTAACCATGTCTGTGATTCCGTCATAATTCCGGTCGAGTTCCACCCGAAGCAATTCTCCCGGAGAATTGAAATATTCCCAGCGATCCACTTTACCATCGAAGTTGGTGTCATACTCTATTTTTTCCGGTTTGGTGGATTGGGAAAAATATTGCCACTGATCCTGCTGGCCGTCTCCATTGGAATCGAATGCGGCGGATTGAAGAATCTTATCGCCTTTAAAATATTCCCAGCGGTCGATTTTTCCATCGTGGCTGGTGTCATATTCCACCCGGACCAGTTTTGACTCTTCATCAAAAAATTGAAAAATATTCAGCCTTTCGTCCAGGTTATCATCGACTTCAATGCGGGTCAGTTTTCCATTGGCATCGTAAAACTCTTTCCAATCGATCTTTCCATTGAACTTGGAATCCTTCTCAACCCGTTCCAGGACGAATGATTTGTTATAAAATTGGAACTGGTCCAAAGTTCCGTCAAAGTTTCTGTCAAGTTTGACCAGAACGGGTTTCTTATTGCCGTCATAAATATCGACCTGGTCCAGTTTTCCGTCGCCATTGGTATCGTATTCAATTTTGACGATCTTTCCATCCTCCGACTTTTCGTGCCATTGATCCATTTTTCCATTGAAATCACTGTCGACCTGGATTATTTCACCCTGGGCGTTGATGGCCCACAGTCCCATTATCATGCACAAAAATATGATCGCGCCTTTTAATTTAGGTTTCACGGTTACTCCAGAATAAAAGAAATTGGCAATTTGAACCTGATTGTTTTCATTTTGAGAGGCTCTGGAATTGGCGGGTAGGGGCTTGCTGATATTACTGCATCGAGAGCCGCTTTATCTAATAGTTTATAACGGGAGGGGTTGTTTATGGAAACCGCTATGAGATTTCCGTTATTTCCCAAAGTGAAGACGACCACCGGCTCACCCTCCAATCCCCGCCTGCGTGCTGTTCTCGGGTAATATTTCGTCTGGGCGATTTTACTTCGAACCTGGGTCAAAAATGTCTTTTTGATTTTCCCCATCTGCTCCGGAGAAATATCGTTGGTTCCCCCCGTAGAGTTGTTTTTCTTCGATAGAGAGGCGACATTGGTTTTGCCACTTCCATCAACAGCCTCCTCAATGAATCCGTAGGGAATGGAAACCATTTGCGCCATGCTGGCAGTTCCGAAAGGAGCGGGTGAATAATCTTCTGCGGCTGCAAGAGCCGGATTTCCGGTGGTTGATATATCAGAATCCAATCCCTGCGGAGATCGCTTTTGAACTCCCCCCGACGGTCCGGAAACTGTTGTCAATGCAAGCCGTACAGCGCTTGCGGGTGCGATGGACGCGCCCTGGTTGAGCGTTTTAAAATGTTGCGCCTGAATGACCGTATGGGCATGGGATATTCTGCCCCCGGCGGCGGAATGGACTTTGGATGCCGCCGTGCGGGTAAATAAAATTTCCTCTGGCCTGTCGTCGGAAAATATTTTTGCCGAGGCAAAGGCGGCTTTTTTGAATTCACCTCGTGCATCTTGAAAAGTAACGGCAGGTGCTTTGGAAAATTCCATCAATGCCACTTCCTGGACATGCCTTCTTTGGGCGGTGGGTTGTGGCGATGCTATATCTGATGTCGGCATTGCCTGCCGGGTCGCAATCTTAGAGTTGGCCCGTTTCCTGTTTAAAAAAGATTTCTGTGGCTGGCGGGGCCGGATTCCGCTGGATGAAGCCATGATCGTTGTGTTTGGTTGCAGCGGGCGCGGCGTTGCCGGACGCACCGAAGGAGTTTTCATTTCTGCAGATTTTCGAACCCTCGCGGCTGAATCTTTGATTGTTGAATTCGGTTGCATCGCCTTCATTGGTTGAAAGGATTGTTGTGGAATCTGGATCGGTTCGGGAATGTTTCTTACAGCGGGAGAGGGCCTGACCGCCTTGACGCTTTTCACCTCAGGAGTTTTTTCTCTCATTTCAAGGGAGAAGGGTTGCGGCTGCTTCGCGGGTTTTGAAACTTCCCTATTAATTTTTTGTTCCGGTTCAGGAAGCTTTTTCTGAACCCGCTTTTCGGGTTTTTCCACCACCGCTTTAATTTTGAAAATTCTTTCCTTGACGGGGTCGGGACCTGTTCCCCATGAGGGAAATATTAAAATACCGGTCAAATGCACCACCATTGAAAAAGCGATAGTGTATTTTAAGATATTATTCTTGATATGTCTGAAAAACAATTTGGAATTCATATCAATAAAATAAAATTAGAATCCTGGATTCAAATGGAAGACATCACCAGTTGCCATTGATAATCTCCTTTACCTTTTTCATGTCCACAGAGTCGGTCAGCAGTTTCGCCAACCGGTTTAAATTCTGGTCGCGAAACTCCCCGTAATGGAATGCGGCCTCTGGAACCGCGAGACCTCTTCGGGTCCGAATGTGGTTGAGAAGCGCGTTTCTCAATTCTTCATTGTCGAGAAACCCGTGCAGATAAGTGCCCGCAAGCGTCCCCTCCCGGTTTGTCAGACCGAGGTGAAGGGGATGATCCGTATGGACCGCTCCAAATAACGGGACATATTCTGTCTTGAAATCCGTTTTTCCCATGTGGATTTCATAGCCCACGACAGGCAGTCCGGCCTGCAACAATGGGCTGGATAACGTGGTTTGCCGGACCTGACGGGTCTTTTTCTCCGTCATCAGGGTGGTCTCAAAATCCAGCAGATTAAGCCCCGGCACTTCGTTTTTCCGGCTTTCCACATGGTCGGGGTCTTTTACTGTTTTTCCGAGAATTTGAAACCCCGCGCAGATCCCTAAAATAAAAGTGCCGGAGTGGAAGCGGTCCACAATGGCGTCTGCCAGATTTTGGTCCTGAATGAACTGCAAATCGTCGAGGGTGTTTTTGCTTCCCGGTAAAATGATAAGGTCCGGATTTCCCAGTTGACCCGGATCGGATACATATCTCAAAGTCACCGAAGGGTCCGCCGCCAATGGCGATACATCGGTGAAGTTGGAGATTCTGGGATACCAGATAACTGCGGCATCCAGATGGCCCATTCCATTGTGCCGGGTAGGGCAGGCCTGGGCGGGAATCGCGTCTTCTTCATCGACGAACAGGTCGCGGCAGAAGGGAATGACACCGAGGACCGGCTTATGAACCAGGTCTTCAAACTGGCGCAACCCCGGCGTCAACAGGTCCAGGTCGCCACGAAACTTGTTGACGATGAATCCCGCCACGCGGTCCTTTTCCTCTGGCTCCAAAAGATCGTAGGTTCCTTTCATCCAGGCAAACACGCCGCCCCGGTCGATGTCTCCCACAATAATGACAGGAGCTTTGGCCATTTTGGCCATTGGCATGTTGACCAGATCCCATTGCTTCAGGTTGATCTCGGCGGGACTGCCCGCGCCTTCTAAAACGATCAACTCGTATTCCCGGCTCAGATGACCGAAGGCTTTTTGCACTGCTGTTTCATGTTTATTGTGGTTGGCGTAATAACTTTTGGCGTTGCGGTTTTCCGTTACTTTTCCCATGACGATGACCTGAGACATATTGTCGCCGCTGGGTTTTAACAGGATCGGGTTCATATTGACGTGCGGTTTGATGCCGCAGGCTTCGGCCTGATAGGCCTGCGCCCGGCCCAGTTCGCCACCGTCTTCGGTGACAAAGGAATTGAGCGACATGTTCTGCGCCTTGAAGGGAGCGACCTTCAAGCCCTCAAGAAAAAACTGCCGACAGAACGCCGCCGTGATGATGCTTTTGCCGACACCGGACCCGGTGCCCTGAATCATCAATGTTTTTGCATTCATGGGTTATCCCTGCCGCTTTCGTCTGAGCAGCCAAACAAAAAATGGACCGCCGATCATGGCCGTGATGACCCCGACCGGTATTTCCGTGGGCGCGATCACGGTGCGCGCCACGGTGTCGCAGATGATTAAAAAACTCGCGCCGAACAGCATGGACGCGGGAATCAGAATTCTCTGGTCCGGGCCGATGAGCAAACGGACGATGTGCGGAACCACCAGCCCGACAAACCCAATGGGACCGCTGACCGCCACCACCGAGCCGGTGACGAGAGAGGCGCTGATCAGGCCGACTTTCTGGATTTTGGGCACGTCCACTCCGCGGCTCATCGCGGACTGCGAACTGGAGCTGATCAAGTTCAAATCCCTGGCGATGACCATCAGTATGACGCTTCCTATGATCACCGGCAAGCTGACCGAAAATACGGTCTGGTAATCGGTGATGTCCAGTCCGCCCATCAGCCATCTGACGATGCGAAAGGATTGGGTCACGTCTGAGAGGTAATGGATGAACATGACCAGCGCCGCGAAAAAGAAATTGACCGTGACCCCGGCCAATAGAACGATGGACGTGGGCATTTCTCCCTGCCGTGTTTTCACCAGACTGAACACCAACGTGACTGCCAGAATAGCTCCTAAAAATGCCGCGAAAGAAATGCTGGAAAACCCTAATACGGTGAAGGACAAGCCCAGACTGATGGCCAGGACCGCGCCAAATGCCGCGCCGCTTGCAACTCCCAATGTTATCGGGGCGGCGAGATCGTTGCGTAAAATGGCCTGAAACACCGCGCCGGCCACAGACAGGGACGCGCCCGTTATGGCCGCAAGCAGGATTCTCGGCAACCGCGCCAGAAACAAAATGTGCGCGTCCACGTTATCAGCGAAATTGATTTCACTGGATAATGCCTTTGTGAGACTGATCCTGGTCGCGCCGATCAAAGGAGCGATGGCCAGCGTCGCCAGAAAAAATATCGTGAACCATGCCAGCGTCGAAAAATACCGTTTGCGATTCATCATGGGCAGGCTCAACGTATGCATGACGCCTCCGGCGAAATCATGATGCTTCCGTCATCCGGGTCGCGAATCACTTTCAACTGCACCCCATAAACGCTTTCAAGGATATCTTTTTGCAGAACCTCCTCAGGCGTTCCGTCCTTGACGATGTTTCCGTTGTCGATGAGAATCAAACGACGGCAATATTTGGAGGCGAGATGCAGGTCGTGCATGGCCAGTAACAACGTCATGCCGTCATTGCGATTGAGCCGGTGCAAAATATTTATGATTTCCAACTGATACTTGATGTCCAGCGCAGTGGTGGGCTCGTCCAGCAGCATCACCTCAGGTTCCTGGGTGATGGCGCAGGCCACCATCACACGTTGTTTTTCGCCGCCGCTGATATCGCTGAATTGCCGTTCGGATAAATGCGTGGTTTCCGTGGTTCGCATCGCCTGGTCCGCGATATCAAAATCCTTTTGGCCTTCAAACGTCATGGGCGAGAGATAGGGGTGGCGGCCCATCAGGACGATTTCCGCGACCCGGAAGGAAAATGCCATCGCATGCTCCTGGGGGAGCCAGGCGATCGATTGCGCCAGAATCTTTCTTTTATAATCATTCAGCCCTTTATCCCTGAACATAACGCTGCCAGAGTCCGGTTTTAGAATGCCCCCAAGCAGTTTCAATAAAGTGGACTTGCCCGATCCATTGGGACCCAGGACGCCGATGAATTCTCCCGTTTCGACCTCAAGGGAAACGGCTTTTACGACCGGGTCCCGGTGGTAGGCGAACGATACGTCTTGTAATTGCAGGATAGGGTTTGTCATTGTGCCACTTTTTCGGCCACGGGGACGTTGCCGGATGCTATTTCCGGATGAATGGCTTTCACGAAATGCTCGATGATGTTGACCAGCCTGGGTCCTGGAATGAGAATGTAATCCGCGCCAATGATGTGAATGTCCTGATTTTTTACCGCGCGAATGGTGGAAAATTTCTGCCACCCCTGCCGCCTTTTCTTCGAAGATTCCTCGGTGAGTATATCCTTCCTGCCGATTTCGATGATGATCTGGGGAGATTCATGAATGATGAACTCCTTGGAAACCTTCGGATATTGCGCCTGGGATTCTCCCAGAATATTATTTCCCCCCGCCAGCGCCAGCATTTCCCCCAGAAATGTTTTTGGGCCGACCCCGTACAATTCGCGCATGGAGTCGTTGCTGATTCCCAATATCAGCAGGACGGATTTTTGCGAAATACCGGCCAGCCGTTTGCGGTGATGGTCAATCGTTTCTCTCATGGACCGGATCAACCGGTCGGCCCCCTCTTCATGATGGGTGGCTATGCCGATTTCTTTGATCGTGCTGAAAATCTGATCGAGAGACAGCATGGCGATCGGCAGGTTGCGGATCCCCAGTTTATCGACAAACCCCTGGACCTTGCTTTTGTTGGGCTGATGGATGATGAGGTCAGGCTTTAAGGTGATGATCGTTTCATAGCTGGGGTTCAACAGGCCACCCACCTTCGAAAGGGTTTTGGCTTTTTCAGGATAATTGCAAAAATCGGTAACGCCGACGACCCGGTCACCTGCACCAATGGCGAATAATATTTCGGTGACTCCTGGCGACAGGGAAATGATCCTTTGTGAGGATGAATCGTTTGCAGGGCCAGCCCACGCCTGTTGGGAGATTGCCGGTAGAAGAGTCAGGAAAAAAATGAACAGGGATTGCAAATATACACGGCGAAAGCCTTCAGAGCGAACCTTCTGCGGTAGAAACCGGGAGGTTTCATTTTGAAAGGTAAATAGATTTGAGTTGTTCACCGGAAAACCTCGTTCCAGTGAGAAGGGGGGCAAAAAAAACCATTCCGTGAGGAATGGGATAAAGATATTTACCTTTTACCCCTCAATCCACGAAGAGTTTAAAAAGGCCATTCGAAAAGGTGTTCTGGCTTCCGGATCGATCTACACCCTGTCCCTTCCCACTTGAAAAACAAGCAGTGGTTATGACAGGGGTCGTCCCCGGTTACAGCGGCGGGTCCGCAACGGTCTTGCACCGTTTTCCCTCACATCGAACGTCCTAAAGATTTCAATTGATCTTAGCAGAAACCGGAGCCCTGTCAATTGATTACTTTGGCTTTAGGAATGGGGAGTTCGCGGGGGAAATGGCGAGAGTGGAATTCTGGGAAATCAACTGCCTGATGCAGGGAAATCCACAAAATGATCCCCCAAAAATAACAGTCCTGAATATATTTTTATTCCAAAACCGTTTTATAATGCGAACGGTTGGATCTGGCCTCAACATTCCAACTATGGACTAAATTTCCTTTTCCGGAGTTATGAAATGGACGCAATCCAAAATGCCCCAGAAGCGGTGCTGACCGGAACCTATCACTGGGGGTTGGTGATTCTCTCCTACATTGTGGCTGTTTTTGCTTCGTTAACAGCTACTTATCTGGTGGGATGTATAAAAGGATGTAACCAGTGCAATAAAAAATATTGGATCCTCAGCCTGGCTTTCACCATGGGTGGGGGAATTTGGTCGATGCATTTCATCGGCATGTTGGCCTTTAAGCTTCCTCTTCCTGTCAGCTATGACCTGCCGATAACGGTCTTATCCTTATTCATTTCCATCATCGGCGCAGGCTGTGCCATTTTCGCCATTCACGGAAAAGAGTTCAATAAAGAAAGGATTTATTTTGGTTCTCTGGTTTTAGGAATTGGAATTTCTTCAATGCATTACACAGGCATGCAGGCAATGATTGTTCCTGCAACAATGTATTTTAAATTTGGATGGGTGGGATTATCGATCATCATTGCTATGACTGCCTCATGGGCCGCTTTAGCCGTGATCACTCGTTTTGGAAACCAACCAGAGACAAAGGGTTTCCCGCTTAAATTTGCCGGTTCGTCGTTATTGGGTCTGGGCATAACCGGGATGCACTACACGGGCATGACGGCCATTCATTTTGTCCCTAATCCAATTTTGGATTCACCATTGTCAATACAAGTGAATCAGGGGTTTCTCGCGGTGAGCGTGTCGATAATTACCCTTGCCATTTTGGGAATAGGGATTTCAGCGGCCATTGCACAGGCAAAAATAAGAACCCTGGAGAGTATGAATTCTGTGCTGGAACAAAAAGTTTCTGATCGAACCAGGGAATTGAATGAAAAAAACAGGGAGTTGGATCAGGCTCTTTCCCAGGCCATTGAGTACGCCTCGCTGGTGCAAAAAGGGTTTTTGCCGGTTGAAGCGCCTAAATTTTCCGGTTTTGCCTTGTCAGCCAAGACCACGCCTGCCCGGATGGTAGGCGGCGACTTTTATGATTTTATTCCTTTAGGTAATAATCGTTTGGGAATTCTTCTGGGAGATGTTTCAGGTAAGGGAGTCAAAGCCGCTTTATATATGGCAAAACTTGTCAGTGAGTTTCGTTACCTTTCACAAAATTGTCATGAACCAGATATGATTATGAATGAAATGAACCAACGTCTTTACGAGAGGTCTGAAAACGGAACTTTTGCTACAGCTATATTCGGCCTGCTGGATATGAAAAAAAATACCCTGTGCATCAGCAATGCGGGCCACCCTGGATTGCTGGTTAAAGAAGAGGATAATATTATTTATGAAAAAGCCAAGGCTCACGGCCCTCCCTTGGGAATCCTTCCCGATTTCAAGTTTTCCAAGGAAGAAATTCCGCTGAAATCCGGGCAATTGATTTTTGCTTACACGGATGGAGTGACGGAGCCGCAAAATTCCCGCAAAGATCAATTTGGCAAAAAGGGACTCCAGCATTTTCTATCCCAAAGCGAAGACGAACCGGGCAAGCTGATCAACCAGCTGGAGCGAACCATCAATGAATTTGTCAGCACGATTGAATCGCATGATGATTTGACCTGCCTGGCCCTGAAGGTTTCCTGAGGCGCCGTTTTCAAACGGAAGGTTGAAAAAACTTTCTGTTTTCGTGCCAGAAATTTTCTTCCCAAAGGTCCGGTTAAATGGTGGTTCTGCCGCCTGTCCGTTCGCGTTTCCCAGCCACTATGTTCTGTTTCAGGCGAGATGCCCTGGGTGAGTTTGGCGATAAGCCATTTTTGCAAGGAGGAATTCGGCTTTTTAATTGACAAAATTCAATTTTCTGATATTTGTAAGTCCACACATTAATATTTGATTTGCTTGGAAAAGGGAAGACGGTGCGAATCCGTCGCGGGCCCGCCGCTGTAACCGGGAACGAAACCCTCTGATGCCACTGTTCGAGATGGAACGGGAAGGCGGGGGAGTAGGTTGTTCCGGAAGCCAGAAGACCTTACCAGGCAAATAATTTTCAAACTCTTCGTGGAATGAGAGGTTGAGGGTATTTTTATATCCCTTTCCTTTTTAGGCTGGGGATTTTTTTATGCCCAACTTCTCACCGGAAGCAAGGTTTTCTGGTGAAAGATTTGTTATTCATATCATCCCCGGTGATTAATCGCCCCTGCAATGGCCGGGATATTTCTTCATCTCCCTTTATTGATAAAATTTTTTCTCCCCGGCTTGCCTTCCATCCGAAAACTTTCTCCTGTTCATTGGTGACTCCCAGGGAGAATAAATGAACTCGTTCCTATCGGCACTATCATTTTTAACCATTTTGCCTAGGTCAAAAAACCGGGGCTTCGATGGCCGAATGGTCGTGTATTTTCCTCTGGTGGGGCTTCTCATTGGCGGGTTGCTGGTGGGAGTGGATCATATTGGATCTCTGATTTTCCCGGACTTTCTGCGGTGCGCCGTGGATGTTTTATTTCTTGCGGTGGTGACTGGGGCGCTTCATCTCGATGGGTTGGCGGACAGCGCCGACGGTTTGTTTTCCCACCGACCGCGCAACCGGGTGCTTGAAATTATGAAGGACCCGCGCGTCGGGGTGATGGGGGTGCTGGCGGTACTTTTTTGTGTTTTGCTCAAAGTCGGGGGAATTCATGGAATGGGGGAAACCAACCTCTGGCTGTGGCTCCTGCTTGCGCCGACACTGGCAAGGGCCTCCCAGGTCATCGGACTGGTTTTCATGGAGGATGTCAGAGAAGGCGAGGGCATTGGTTCGGCGCTGTACCAGAAAGGAAACTACCGAACTCTGGCGGGATGTCTGGTTCCCCTGGTTATTCCTTTTCTATTTCATTTTCGAACGGGAATCTTGATGCTCATTGTTTTCGCTTCTTCCACGGCGGTTTTACTGATTTATTTTCAATACAGGATTGGCGGCATGACCGGCGATACGTTCGGGGCTTTGACGGAAATTGTCGAGACTGTTTTATTGACCACGGGTGCGGTGGAGAGTCAGATGTTTCAATCCATCGAAAACACATCATTTTGAGGCGGATCTTAAGATGAATAAAACAATATTGGTTACCGGGGGATGTCGAAGCGGCAAAAGCAAGTACGCCTTGAAGCTGGCCAACAGCCGACCCGGAAAAAAGTTTTTCCTGGCAACGGCTCAGCCGCTTGATGAGGAGATGGCGGAGCGAATTCAAAAGCATCGCCAGGAACGCGGGAAGGAATGGGTCACTTTTGAGGAGCCCATCAATCTGGCAGATGTTTTCAAAAAGTTAGATGATGATCCGCAATCGGTTTTGATTCTGGATTGTCTGACACTTTGGATCAGCAACCTTCTGATGGAATCCACTCCGAAAGAAAAATTGCTGGGGTATGTCAATGAATGGCTCGATTGTTGTTCCCGCTTTAAGGGAACATTGATCTGCATCACTAACGAGGTCGGGGCGGGGATTGTCCCGGAAAATCCACTGGGCAGAGAGTTTCGTGATCTTGCGGGTGAAATCAATCAACAGGTGGCGGATCGATTCGATGAAGTCATTCTCACGGTGTCCGGAGTGCCTGTAACCATCAAAACCAGCGCAAAAAGTGAGGATGTGGCCGGACAAAACGATCGCATAAACCATGAATTTTCACCCGCCAAAAAAGCAGGGCTCTATGAAGCGATCTATGGCCGGCGGGATGTGCGTCAGTTCAATCCGAACCCCGTTCCTTTCGAGGCATTGGAAAAAATTCTGAATGCCGCTCACCACGCGGGATCGGTGGGGTTCATGCAACCCTGGAATTTTATTGTCATTGACGACCCTGAGGTTAAGGAAAGGGTGGTCCAAAATTTTTCCGAAGCCAACGAAGAAGCGTCCCGGCACTATTCCGGTGACCGGAAAGACCTTTACTCCTCTCTAAAGCTGGAAGGTATTCGAGAGGCGCCGATCAATATTTGCATCACCTGCGATCGCGAAAGATCGGGTCCCCATGTATTGGGAAGAAACAGCGTGCCGGATACGGACATCTTCAGCACCTGCTGTGCGGTGCAAAATCTTTGGCTGGCGGCAAGGGCCGAGGGTCTGGGGGTGGGCTGGGTGAGTATTTTATCCATGGAAAAGTTGAAGGAGGTATTGGCCATTCCGGAGGAAATCGTTCCTGTGGCTTATCTTTGCGTGGGCTACACGGACCATTTTTTAAAGCAACCGTTGCTGGAAAAGGTTGGATGGGCCGATCGACTGCCCATGAACAAGCTCATTTATCACAATCAATGGAACGAAAATTCCAAAGGGTTTCTGCAATAGCACTTTTATGAATCTTCCTCACGAGACAAGAAACCAAAGAATGGCAATGTCATCTTCCCTGGTGATCCCATTGCCCGAAGAAAATTTTTTCTCGGGGCATGGCGGCCAGGCGCATTTGATTCAAAAAGAATTTTTTAAGGCCAGGAACTGGATCGACTTCAGCGCCAGCATCAACCCGCTGGGGCCTTCCAAAAATATTCAGCAGGTGCTTGAGGCGCCCCTGTCTGCGATTTCAAGATATCCCGACTCTCAATCCTCGGAATTGGTACAGGGCCTTGGTGATTATCTGGGGGTCGATAGCAGTCGCATTGTCGTCACCAATGGAGCGACGGAGTTGATTTACCTGTTGCCTCATTTGTTAAAATGTGGGCAGGGGGTATTGGCTCTGGTTCCAATTTTTTCAGAATACTTGAAAGCGTTCAAGCTTTCGAATATTCCAGTCAGAACCCTTTCTTACGAAATCGACAGGGAATTTGAACCGCCGATGAATCAATTGACCGATTTTTTAAAACAGAACCCCGGAATCGGAGCGGTGGTGATAGGCCATCCCAACTCTCCTAATGGGCGCTTGTGGAACGAGGAAGAATTAATAGTTCTTGCGAATTATTGTGAGGGCCGGGAAATACTTTTGATGGTGGATGAAACCTTCATCGACTTTTGTCCTCCAGGGACTTCCGCTATGGAAAAATTCAGAGGTTTTTCCAACCTGATTTCCATTCGTTCCATGACCAAGTTTTTCGCCCTTCCGGGCTTGCGTCTGGGCTACGGAGTGATGGATTCCAAATGGGTTCAGAAAATCAGACAATTCCAACCGCCCTGGTCGGTCAATGGCCTGGCTCAGGCAATTGGCTTGTCTTCACTGAAAGACCCGGGCTTCATCAGGGATAGCCGGTCATTCGTGCGAAAACAAAGGGAGTTTTTAATTGAGCGTTTATTGGAGATGCCCTGGCTCAAGGCTTATTCATCGGAAACCAACTTTATTCTGTTTCGGTTGATGGGAATGGGGAAAACTTTTCCGAAGCGTTTCTACTACCAGTTGCTTAAAGACGGGGTTCTTTTGCGCAATTGCGGAAACTTTGAAGGCCTTGACGAGACTTACTTTCGCATCGGTGTTCAGAATAGTTTTGAAAATGAATCGCTGCTTTTAAGAATGAAAAATATTTTTTCTACCCAGAAAATGGATTAGGGATGGATTTGGCGGGCATGATCTTGATTGCGTTTGTTCTGGATTTAATTCTGGGCGATCCGAAAGGCATGCCGCATCCGGTACGGGTGATGGGGATGGCGGCGGCGTCCCTTGAAAAAATCACTCGAAAGGCAATCGGCGATCAAAAGCGGGCGGGTGTCGTAACTTGTTCGATTATGGTCATGGCAACTTTTGCGCTGGCCTGGGGTTTACTAGAGTTGCTTAGAAACTGGAATGAACCCGTATCAGCCCTTATGCAAATTTTGTTGTTGTACACCACATTCGCGACACGGTCCTTATACGATGAAAGCCAACCGGTTTTGATCACCTTGCGGAAAGGCGATGAAGATAAGGCCCGGAGCCATTTACAGAATATTGTGGGACGCGATACCCAGGATTTGAATGGAAAGGAAATCACCCGTGCGACGGTGGAGACCATTTCCGAAAACACGGTGGACGGCGTGGTCGCACCCTTGTTTTATGCCTGCATAGGGGGGGCTCCTTTGGCCCTGACCTACAAATGCATCAATACGTTGGATTCTATGTTCGGTTATAAAAATGAAACTTACATCCAATTCGGTTGGGCATCAGCTAAGTTGGATGATGCAGTCAACTGGTTGCCCGCAAGGCTGGCAGGACCGCTGATGGTGGTTTCGGCAACTTTGCTGGGGATGGACGGCAAAAGGGCGTGGAAAACAATGCTTCGGGATGGACAAAACCATTTGAGCCCGAATGCCGGAATACCTGAAGCGGTGGTCGCAGGATCTTTAGGCGTTAAACTGGGTGGATCGCAACATTATCAGGGTCACAGGGTTGAAAAACCCACCCAGGGAGAAGCGTTCCGGGGTATCGAGCCTGACGATATTTATAAGTCTCATCAAATATTATTTGTGACAGCTTTTTTAGCCTTGGTTTTATTTTTGTTAATTCGTGTAGGAGTTGGGTTTCAGGGATGATTAAAAGGAGGTGCGTTTGGATTGTAACTAAATTAGATTGCTAGTTTTATTTAAAAAATATTAATAGTTCGAATGCTTTCCAGTCGGGGAAGCCCGGTTAAATTCCGGCACTGTCCCGCAACTGTAATGGGTGTGAGAACCGCAGAAAGCCACTGTCATTGATGATGGGAAGGCGCGGTTGCTGTAGGCCCTGAGTCAGGATATCTGGCTGGAAGGTATATTTAAAAATCCTTCGAGAGAAAGGAAGTTTTATGCAACGCGCGTTAATTTTTGCTTCATCATTTATTTTTTTTATAGTTGTTTTTTCAGAGGCCGTATTCCTTCATGCGGCGGACGATACAATTGATTTAAAAACCTTGTCGGTGATCACCACCAGAACATCAAGTTCCCTGGAGGACATCCCCACCGCCACGACCGTTATCACTGAGAAGAAAATTAAAAAGAAACAATTCACTCAGGTGTTGAACCTCTTGAGAGAGGAAGTGGGCATGGAGGTGACTCAGTCCGGGCCCCTTGGCGCAGTATCAAGCGTTTTCATACGCGGGGCCGGGTCTTCATCCACCCTGGTTCTGGTCGATGGGGTGCAAGTCAATTCGAACACATTAGGGGCCTTCAATTTCGCAAATCTTAACGTCGAAAATATTGAAAAAATCGAAGTCCTGCGCGGCCCGCAAAGCACCCTTTGGGGCTCGGATGCGGTGGGAGGCGTGATCAATATCATCACCAAACGGGGCAAGGGAGAGCCCACACATTCCTTTTCCTTTGAAGGGGGCAGTTTCGAAACGTTTAAAGAAACATTGAGCAGTTCCGGCGATTTGGGCTTCCTGGATTATTCCGTTTCAGCTTCACGCACCGACAGCGAAGGTTTTTCTTCCGCCAATGAAAATCGCGGCAACACAGAGAACGATGGTTATGAAAACACCTCGGTATCCACTCGGGTGGGCCGAAACTTTTTGGATGATGGCCGGGTGGATTTTATCGGGCGATTTACGAGATCGATTAATGAATTCGATGCATTCGGTTTCGTGGATGGAAAAGGTTTTAGCAAAAACGATGCTTATTACGTCGCCGTCCCGGTTGAAAAGGCCATATTGGATCAATGGGACCTTAAAATAAACCCGACCCTGGCTTATGAGTTTTTCAAAACGTTGGACCCTGGAGGATTCACTAAAAAATCCCACATTCTCAATCGCACTTACGGTGTAGACGTGCAAAATACTGTGGAAATCAATAAATACTTTTCTACCACGTTTGGATTTGAATATGAGGAGCGAAACGGGGTCAATGAAGAAAGCAGTTTGCGGGACACGATTAAAAACAAGGGATTTTATCTGCAAACTCAGTTTCACTGTGGGAACAGTTTCGTTTTGACCGCCGGGTTTCGACACGATATGAATTCGGTATTCGAAGACCCGACCACTCGCAAGTTTGAAGCCGCTTATCGATTTCATCAAACAGGTACGCGAATACGGGCGGCCCATGCCACGGGGTTTCGCGCCCCAACCCTGAACGAATTATTTTTCCCCAATTTTGGAACCCCTTCATTGCAACCGGAAAAAAGTAATAGCTGGGAAGTCGGCCTGGATCAAAATCTGGTTGGAGGTAAAGTGATCTTCGCCGTTACTTATTTTGAAGTGGATTTTGAAAACCTCATTGAAACGGTCGATTTAGGAGGATTTGTTTTCAGGGCGCAAAATGTTTCAGAGGCCTCAACGAAGGGCGTGGAAACAACGATCAGCATCGACCTGCCGCAAAACGTCAGGGTTTCAACAAACTATACCTGGTTAAACGCTAGGAATGATGCGGGTGAACCTCTTCAACGCCGAGCGGAGCACAATTTTAATGTCAATCTGAACCATACCTGGAGGGATAAACTTAATTCTCTCGTTGGGCTTCGGGTGCGTAGCCGCATTCGTTCCAACAGCACCGGGACGCAAGTCACCGGCGCCTTCACCACCGTTCGCGCGGCGGTCAGTTATCAAGTCAATAAAAACCTGAAAATATCCGCTAGAGGTGAAAACCTGTTTAATGAAAACTACGAGGAAGTTTTCGGGTTTGGCCAAGCGGGAGTTTCCGGTTATGGTGGATTTACCTGGACGTTTAATTAGTTGATTTAAATTTATTCAAAAACGCTATCTTCAAATTTGCACTTTAAGGGAACTGAGCTATTTGGTTCTCTTGCTGTTTCTGAGTTCGACTGGGCATTTATTATTTCCACGGGGAGCTACCACCTGCTTTCCGGAAGATATGATGAGATTCCGATACTGGATCAAGTGGTCAATTCCATGAAATATTATCCCCGCTATATCGGCGGAGCATTTTTCTATATAGGAATTTTTGGAGTCAGTGTCAAAGTGAAAAGTTTGATTGAGGTTTTTGTCAACCGCCAGTTTTATTCAAGAGCCAATTGATAGGGTTTAATATTTTCAGTGAGATGATGATGGACGGGATACAGACATGCAAGGGTTTAGTAATTTCGGGGACTCATACCTCGGTGGGGAAATCGTCCATCACCATGGGGCTGATGCGTTGTTTGAGAAATCGAGGACACTCGGTGAAACCGTTTAAAGCCGGTCCGGATTATATCGACCCCAGTCACCATCGCGCCGCATCCGGTAAACCCAGTTATAATCTGGACTCCTGGATGTGCACACAGGAGTACATCAAAAACCTTTTTTTCGATACGGTTTGTGAGGGCGACATCTGCGTTGTAGAGGGGGTCATGGGGCTTTTTGACGGAGCACATTCGACAAAGGCGACGGGGTCGACGGCGGAAATTGCGCATCTTCTTGGGATGCCGGTTCTACTGGTGATCGACGGGTCGATGATGGCTCGCTCTGTAGCGGCTCTGGTGCAGGGGTTCACTCGGTTTGATGAACGTTTGAATGTGATCGGTGTGGTTGCCAATCGCGTGAATTCACCCGGTCATGGAAAAATTTTGCGGGAGGCGATAGAGCATTACACATCGGCGAAGTTCTTGGGATACCTCCCGCGCCAAGAGGAATTGACGGTGCCGGACCGCCATCTGGGCCTGGCCATGTCCCATGAACAGGAACCGCAGATTTATGATAAATGGGCTTCTCATATTGAACAACACCTGGATGTGGCGGGTCTGTTAAAGTCACTTCCGCTAATTAAAATAAATGAACCTTTATCGGCACCTTCCAGTTCTCGACGGTGGAAAAAAAGCATCGAGCCAAAACCATTTTCTGTCGCCATTGCCAGGGATGAAGCCTTTCAGTTTTTATATCAGGATACGTTGGATTTGATCCATCATCATGGCGGGACCATCCAGTATTTTTCCCCATTACGGGACTCTGACTTACCCGATAATATTGACTGGATTTACATTCCGGGAGGTTACCCTGAGTTGCATGCAAAACAACTGAGCGAGAATGAGCGCATTCTTCAGGCGGTTAATTCATTTGCCGAATCAGGCAAACTGATTGTGGGCGAGTGCGGCGGGTTGATGTATCTGGGGAATTCCTTGAGCGATAAAGAGGGAAACTCATATGGTATGGCGGGTGTGTTTGATTTTGCCACAACGATGCAGGGTAAGCGGTTGACTTTGGGATACCGGGAATTGACTTTCCCGCAACCTGACAATGATAGCCCGCCTCTTGGTTTGCGAGGCCATGAGTTTCACTATTCAAAATTTGAGTATAATAATGAAGTACCCCTGATGGCCCACCGCATGGATGGAAAGGATTTGGACCGGCCCGATGGTTACCGTGAAAAAAATTCGTTTGCATTTTATTCCCATATTTATTGGGGGAGCTCCAGCGAATGGTGGGATTATCTACTCAATAAATTCATTTTGAACACCACCGTGCCCCGAGGCAACTAATATGAAAAAAAGGCCAGGATCAGACCCCAAAAAAAGAAAAGGTCTCATCATAGTTCATACCGGTGAGGGTAAGGGCAAGTCCACCGCCGCCTACGGTCTGGCGATTCGAGCCGCCGGGAATAAAATGAAAGTTTTTATTCTCCAGTTCATGAAGGGTCAATGGAAAACCGGAGAAAGAAAGTCCGTCGCGAATTTATCACCCTGGATAGAAGTGGTTGCTCTTGGCGATGGGTTCACCTGGGACACCAATAACCCCGAGCAGGACCGCCTCACTGCGGCAAAGGCCTGGAATACCGTCAAACCAAAAATATTGGGCGGCGAATATCAAATGATTATTCTTGATGAAATCAATTACATCCTTGACTATGGATTCCTTGATGAAAAAGAAGTTCTGGAAACTCTTTGCAATAAACCTTCCTCAGTGCATGTGGTCTGTACCGGTAGAAATGCCTCCAAGGATCTCATCGAGTTGGCCGATTTGGTCACGGAAATGAAGTGCCTGAAACATCCATTTAAAGAGCAGGGAATTCCGGCTCAAAAGGGAATCGAATTTTAGTGCCGCCTATGTCCCAAAAGCTTAAAACCGCACTGGATGCCATTGTTCCGGTTTCCCCTGATAATTTAAAGCGCGCCGCAATGCATATGGACTCCCTGACCAAACCGCAGGGCAGCCTGGGACGGTTGGAGGACTGGGCCATCCGGTATGTTGCGATTAGAGGAACTCCCTTATCAAAAGTCGAGAAAAAATGTGTTTACTTATTCTCCGGCGATCACGGAGTGGTGGCGGAAAATGTCAGTGCCTACCCGCAGGCAGTCACCGCTCAAATGGTGAAAAATTTTTTAAACGGTGGTGCGGCCATTAATGTATTGGCAAAGCACATGAACACCGAAGTCGTGGTCGTTGACATGGGAGTAAATCATGAGTTTAAGAATATATCCGGTCTGATTCACAAAAAAATCGCCATGGGGACCGGCAATATGCGTCGAAGCCCTGCCATGACACGGGATCAAGCGGAAAAGGCCATTGAGGTCGGGCTGGATCTTGCTTATGCAGCCAAAAAACAAAATGTCGATATCCTGGGAACGGGCGATATGGGCATTGGCAACACTTCACCCAGTTCGGCAATCATATCCGTTTTAAGCGGCAAACCGCCAGAAGAAACCACTGGTCTTGGGACGGGAATTGACCATGATTCCTGGAAGCATAAGGTTTCCGTCATTGACGAAGCTATAAAATTTAACCGGCCCGATCCAGGGGACCCCGTGGATGTTCTGTCCAAAGTGGGAGGTTTTGAAATTGCAGGAATCGTTGGACTCATCCTGGGCGCGGCGTCACAAAAAATTCCCGTCGTGATCGACGGAGTGATATCGATTGCGGCGGCGGTCATTGCTTCCCAATTAAATAAAGGTGCCAGGGATTATTTTTTCACGTCCCATAAATCCTCCGAACCTGGGTGTGAAATAGGTTTTCAGTTACTCGAACAGGAACCTTTGCTGGATCTCAATATGCGCCTGGGCGAGGGGACCGGGGCGGTTATCGCCATGGATCTGTTGGAGGCGGGAACGAAAATATATTTGGAAATGGCCACTTTTGAAAACGCGGGTGTGTCAAAAAATAAAAATTGATATCCCATTCTAATAAGTAACGCTATTTCCCAACTCCCTAACACCCTAATACGCTTTAATCAATCAGGCTGGGTTAAAAAAGTCTGTCAGTTCCTGCAGGTTTTCCGGACTGATCTCATGCCCCTGCCGGGTTTCTCTGGCCGTCAGTTGATGGCCCTTGGCTTTCATTTCATCCAGGGCATGATCCGCTAAAAAGGAAGGAACGATGTCATCATTGGCCCCATAGATGCCAAGGATATTAACTGAGGAAGTTTGTGAGTCGGATGACTCTGGAAGCTCCGGCAGAAAACCGCAGATGGATGCGACTTTGTGCAGGGGAGGGGACCCGTGAAAAAGGGTATGGACTAAAGATGCAGCTCCTCCCTGGGAAAAGCCCCACAAACAGATTTGAAGGGTGGCTTTAGGAAATTTTTCGGAGTAATGCCGGTGGGCGCTATCGACTATATTCGATGAGTAGGTTAGAAACTCTTGAACCGACTCCTTTTGCCTCGGCCCATCTTTCCACCAACTCCACAACCCCTTGCCCGCATCGACCGGACCTTCGGGGTAGGCCATCACGGAATTTTTCAGTTGCAGTTTGTTGCCATAAACAAGCATATTCTCCGGCGTTGAATCGGCGCCGTGCAAACCAATGACCAGGTTGACGGGTTGATCTTCCTGTATTTGCGTTTCGCCGAGGATAATTTTTTTCCCCTGCCATTCTGTGTTGCTGTAATTAACGGTCATGTCTCTTGTTCTGTGTTATGGGTTGCAATGATTTTTTGAGCAATCGCAGTTGCTTGTTTTTGGGTTTTAATAGTACCAAGAACACGCTCTTCTTCAACTTTATCTAATATCGGCTGGAATAAAGGCGATGGACTGATTTTGAATTGCCGGATAAGGTCGTCTCCGGTAATAAGGGGTTTGTGTTCCATGGCCGGTAAATAGCGTTGGAAATAAAACTCAACCAACGGGTACACGGCTTGAAAAAATGACTCTTTTTCCCGTGTTTTTTCTGATGATGCCGATTGTACCGCGCAGGCGAGAAATATTCCAGCCGTCAATTCTTCGCCATATTTTTTGGAGAAGTGGTACATCATCGAATCACTGCACGTTGTTTGGGCAAATTCAGGATATGAACCCCTCACTTCCTGCTGGCAATGAATAACTTTGAAAATAAATCGGATGTCCGCATTGCTGGCGGTCAGTCTTTTTAGTAACCGAACGGTGGTGGAATTTTCATCGATTTTAATTTTTGAATCGCAGGCCTTCCGTGAAAAAGGCGGAGCGAAACCATGCAAAAGCGTCGAAAACCTCAGCAAGGCCCTTTTTCTGCCAGTCAGAAACCCGGCATGGTCTGGTAAAGGGATCATTGTTTTTGGAATGGATAAAAGATCCTCGAGTTTCTTGAATGTTTGCAGACCGGTTTCCCAAACGCTGGCATGGACTCCTGATGATTGCCTGAGTTCCATCGTTTCGGGAATCACATATTGCTGAAAGCCCGTTCGGGCCATCTGTTGTAAAAGTTCAAAGACTCCTTCACCACTTAGAAACAGGACCCACTCATAATAGACACGTTCCAATGCGGTTTGTTCCAGTTTGGATTTGTCGATTTCAATCTGGTGAATCGTTTCCGGAGAGATATTAAAACCGAGTGTACTTGCGAACCGAAAAGCTCTTAGCATGCGCAAAGGGTCGTTTGTGAAAGTGGAGCCCGGAACCACGCGGATGATTTTATTTTTTAGATCATCCAATCCCCTATTGGGGTCGATGAGGTTTTTTTTGCCTTGCAGAAAATCCCTGGGCCGCATGGCCATCGCATTGATTGAAAAATCCCTTTGTCTCAGGTCGTCTTCTATAAATTGACCCTGCATGTCGGTGAAATCGAAATGTAACTGTTTTTGTACGACCACTCGCAGGGTTTCCCGATCAGGGGTATTATCCAAAGGGATGCAGGGTGATTGTGTTTCGGAAGCAAATCGTTTTGCCAGGGTTTGTACATTTTTTGCTGTGAAGTCGAAATCAGAACACACCTTTCCCAAAAAGTGATCCCGTACGGTTCCGCCGACAAGGTATAAATCAAGCCTTAAGCTGGAGGCGGTTTCAATCAAGCGCTCCAAATATTTATTGACAGGTATCATGGCAATCGGAAATCGCGTTATTTCTTTTCGGGAAGAAGAGCCAAAAACTTTTCGATAACGTTCGGAAGATCAAATTTTTGAATCGCACCTTTTGCATTTTCTACCAATGAATCAGTGGGAGGGTCTTGCTCGAGAACCGACAAAATTCTTTTTGTAAGAGTTGCTTCATCACCCAGAGGAACAAGGTATCCCGATTGTCCGTGTTCAATGATTTCTTTTGGGCCCCATGGACAATCGGTGGAAATCACAGGAGTCCCGCAACTCATGGCTTCCAAAATCACATTTCCAAAACCTTCCGACCGGGAGGTTAAAACAAAAACCTTAGCCTTTGAAACATACCGGTATGGGTTATTTTCAAAACCAAGAAAACAAACTGAATCGTTCAGTTCGAGCTTAGCGACCATTGTTTCAAGTTTTATTTTTAAAGGTCCATCACCCACAATTAAAAGTCGGGCTGTTTTTTTAAGCAGTACTTTTTGAAAAGCCCTAACCAGGGTTTCATGATCCTTCTGTTCTACCAGCCGGGCGACATTGATTATAATGGGTATTGTGGATGCGAACCAGGGGTGATCCACCTCCTGTAATGAAAGGGTTTCTACCTCATTTAAATTGCAGGGGTTGTATAGAGTCGTCACCTTGTCCGGTGGTAAGGCTATGTTCTCCAGGAGATATTTTCTTAACCCCTCTGAAACCGCGATTATCCTATCCGCTGTTGGGTACAGCTTTCTGGCTAGGAAACCGGGAGGGGTTGGAAAAACTCCTTCCTGTCTGATAATGCAAAAGGGACGCTTTTGTGCCGGAATGAGCTTTAAGGCAATCAGGGTTTGAATATTGGCTAGTTGCAGGGAGGAAACAAGAATATCTGGAGCAAATTTTTGTATCGCTTCAGCGAGTTTAGAGTAATAACGGAAAAGGAAAAGAAGTTTTCCAGGGCCTCTTTTTTTGGTGAATCGATTAATTATTTCTGTGGATATTACTGGGTTCAACCGATAATTATTCGTTTCCTCTGAAAGGAATATTTTACATGAATGGCCCAATCGGGAGAGTTCGTTGACAAAAGTGGCACAGGTTTTCTCAGCCCCGCCATAATCAAGGTTTGGAATGATAAAGGCAAACCGGTATTTTTTTGAATTATTCATATTGCAGGGGAATGGATAATGAAATACCTGGGCCAATAATTGTGTCAGGCAATTTTTTGATACGATGTTTTAACGGACAATACTTCAGATGTTGTTGTTCCGGGAGGAACCAAGGGCGTATTGCGGTATTTCCAGGCGCCCAGCCAATTCCCGAATAACACGTTTGTGTGTTTCAAAATTAAATAAAGAGAATATAAAAGGACTCCTCCGGGTTTTCCAAATGATTGTGTAACGTCGTCCAAAATGATTCGAGTCGCGGGATAAACGAATAAATATCTATATAATGCGAACAATGAAATTAATACAATCACCGTCAATACAGGATTCGCGATCGAAAAAATTAAAGCGAACGGTAATATTATAAGGAAGACCGTTTCCAGTTTTCTGGCGAATGGTCGCCAGCCACGTTCGGGGGTAAGGAGTTTTCTGGTGAGGCCCCATAATGTGGCGCTCTTCCACTCGGTAATTATCCAGTCCCATAAATTGTCCGGACGCTCATGGTAAACCACCGCTTCGGGCGCCGGTTGATAAATAAATTTGTCTTTGATTTTATATTGCAGCGATACTTCATCTCCCCTGGAAGAAAAGTTTTCAATGAATCCCCCAACGGTCAGGAAAACATTTTTTCGTATGGCCATATTGCAACCGATAAAATGATTTAAATAAATATCAGGACCGAAATATTGTTTGTGGCGAATGATCTGGGCCAATCGGGCGATGGATGAATCGTTATTCAAAAGTTCAATTTTTCCGCCGGAATAATCGGCGTTGCCGTTTTTGAAGGGCTCATTATAGCCTGACAACCAGTCAGGATGCGCAATCGCGTCTCCGTCGATATAAACCAGAATGTCTCCCCTGGAATAACTTATTCCGGTGTTTCGAGCGATGGCAAGACCTCCGTGTCTAATTTTAATGTATTGAATAGGGATTGATGAATCCTGCTGTCCGGTCAAACAGTCGGTTGCGATTTCTTCCGTTTTGTCAGTGGATTCATCATCAACCACGATTATTTCATATTGGCTTTTAGGAAAATTCTGGTTGATGAGACTCTCCAAACATGACCGCAAGAGTTTTTCTTCATTGTACGCGCATACAATGACTGAAAAAAAAGGCGGGTGATTGTCAGTCTGATTTGTCATGCCAAAACTAAATCTCTTAAAATTGAAAAGGTTTTGGTGAGGGGTATGGAGTCGATGATTCTGGGCTGAATCCGGTTTCCATAGATGATACAAATCCCCTGGCTTTCAGGTAATTGAGGATCGTATCCGTGCATTCCTTTGTCCTGATGAGTTTTATGAAAGAAGTCCGGATGCACCAGAACTCCTGGATTGGTCCACCAGATCAGGTCGCCATATTTTGTGTCAGGCCAGGGAATATTATTTTCTGCGGTTAACGTGTCATCAAAAAATTCCCCCTGATTTTTGAATGCGCTCGAGGATTGGATTGCCTCTGGAAACACTCTTTTGGCCTTGTCGGATAAAAACCAGACCCGCATCAGAGTGGAATCCAAAAAATAAATGAAATCCTTTTTTAATTTTAAGCCGAGGGATTTAGCTAAGGCTGAAAGATGATTTCCGGCATCGAAAGATTGTGTTACAGGAATCATCCCATGATCTCCAAGGAAAACAAAATTGGAATCCGGAATCAATTGTTGAAATTTTTCCGTAAAACTTTTTAAGTCACCGTCCATTTGATTCAGGGCTCGATTCAACTCATCCGATTCAGGGCCGAATTTGTGGCCATAATGATCGGGCGCCGAGATATAAATCAGGGTAAGGTCATGAGCCCGTTCTTTTGCTTCGTCCAGAACCATTTGTAAACGATCTTCATCCGATCCATTTGCCGGCAGATTCAGGGCAGTGAAAGAGTCGTAAAAGTAGCTTCCGCCTGCCTTCTCGATGAGTGACAAAATGGATGGCGTCGGAAAAGCGTTTTCGTTGCGATGGTCTGTCTGGTCTTCCGTCAACGACCAGTAGGACAGGAGAGAAACCGGAATTTCGTAGGGGCTCATTCCTGAAGACCTTCGCTTTAAATACCGCTTCATTCGGTATTTGTAAAAATGGTAAAGCCTTTGGGAAAAATCCTGACCCAAAAGACGGAAAACATTTAGAATTAAAAACTCCATCCATTCTAAAACCGGTAAGCCTTTAATATCTTTGAATGGGCTGTTCTCCGGATCGTATCCGATGGCGGTAAAAAATCCCGACTGCTTTGGGTGAAGGCCGGTTAAAATTTCTGTTCTCTCACAGTATCCCAGTCCCGGGCGAACGGTTTTATAATATTCGCCTCTTTGGGAACAGGATGCCAAAAATGGCGTATGCTTCTCCGTTAAATAGTCGTGCCTGAAGGCATCCATTAAT
The DNA here is from genome assembly GCA_029261595.1 of Nitrospinaceae bacterium. Lineage (GTDB taxonomy): Bacteria > Nitrospinota > Nitrospinia > Nitrospinales > VA-1 > JADFGI01. The sequence continues at coordinate 64,336 of JAJDAZ010000044.1, forward strand.
ATTAAAACAGTTGGCATTAGACTTCCATCCGCATTTTGGCCACGGCAACCCTTGCCTGATTCCAGGTCAAGTCCCGGGGCACGGTGGAACGCACCTGGCGCATGAGCTTTATTCCACGATTGAGGAGAGGGGCATTGATTTCCCCGGATTCATAGGCCGTTGCAATATAAACCTGGGCTATTTGAACCGCAATTCGGTTCTCGTTAGATAAATTCAGATTTCGCAGGAAAGTTTTTATTCGTCCTACGAGCAATTTTGGATGGTATTTTAAATGGTTCTCGAGATCACGGGCGCAGGTTATCGGGGTTCCGTATAGTTTGGATAACAAGGAAAACATTTCCAGGAAAAAGCGGGTTTGGACTTTATTGTAAAGTTCTTTAAGTTCTTGGTTATTCATCACAGGAGCTTTGGGCTGTAATTTTTCCTTTAATGCCCAATCATTCAATTGGATCATTGAATCGTTTTTGGGGAACAGGGTTGTAAGACGTGTTTGCCTTTCCCGGTAACTTGGATGATAGGATTTTTTTTGAAGCAGAAGAACATCCACAATAGCCAGAATTGCTTTTGCCATTTGGTTTCTGAAAAACCGGGATTCATCATCCGCAAGACTTTGCTCAAGCCCCCTGTCGTTCAGGCAACCTAAAAGCGTCCAGATCCGGGTGAAAAATAATTCCTCACCTTCTTTTAACGGGAGGTTAGACGGGTCCATCGATGGGATTGAATCCAGAATATTTTTATCGCCGTCAATGACCTTGCTGGCGTACTTTAAATCATAATTAAAAATGGTCGGCGTCAGTACGCGCAGTTGCTCCGGTGTTTTTTGCGTCAGGTTAATCCAACGGATACCGATTTGCTCTGCAAGTTGATCGCCCAGCGATTTTAGAATTTCCGGGGGTTGGGGCTGGGAGGTGACCAGCACGATGTCATAATCGTTGTACGGGTGCAATCTACCATCCGGGCCTTCGTACCAGCTCCCTTCGTCCCGTCCGTACCCACCGTACAAAATTGTTGATATATATTTTTTGGTATCCAGGCTGGTTTTGATAAGTTCAATATCTTCATTATACCTGGAGGCTATGATAGAAATATTCATGAGCTTTGAATCATTTTTTGATAGGCCTGTTCGACCTGTTCCATATTATCTCTGAAGTTACCTTTTGCTTTTGCTATTTCAAGATTTCTCTCAATGGCCTTTTTTCGGAATTGGTCGTCATCAAGCGCTTCAAGAATTAAGGGAGCCAGGAATTCCGGATTTATTTCCTTTAATAGATAGCCGTTGAATCCATTTAAAACCCATTCGATATTGGTTGAAATGTCGCTCACAATAGGAAACGACCCCGAAGCGAAGCCTTCTGCGAGCGTGGCCGGGGACCCTCCGTCCCAGGAGGGAATGGAGATCCAGATATCCGCCAGGTTGAAATAATGAGGCATCGAGGTATGGCTTTCGTCCGGGGTTTCATTTCTTCCAACAAACCGGACGTGATCTTCGATGTTGAGGTCTTTGGCAAGTTGTTTGAATTCAGGCTCCAGATTTCCCTGGGTGATAAAATATTTAAAAATAAAAACCACATTTTTTGTTTTCTCAATGACCCTGGGGATGGATTTCAGGATCGTATCAATATTGTATTTTGACCCGAATTGCCGGGGGCTGAGAATGACCCGGCAATGATCCCCAATGTCCAATTTCTCTCTCAGGTCTGCCACGTCCAGTCCGGGTTTGAACTGATTCAGATCCGCTCCCCAGTGAATATTGAAGGAATGCTTGAGCGGTCCCGAAAACTTAAATGTTTCTCCGATCATGATATTGGATTGAGCGATCACCCCGTCCAGCCTGCTTAAAGCGGATGTTACCTGATTGCGCGCCTGGGTGGATTGAAAAGGTTGTTTCAAAACGTCCGCTCCCCAGGGAGTGAACACCAGGGGATGGAAACCCGAGAAGCAAGCGGCTTTTCCAAATTCAGTCAGGCTGTGTACATGGACAATATCTGGATTCTCGCTTTGAATTATTTTTTTTATCACCCGTTGGCGGCCCCAGTCGCCCAGGCGTTTGATCATGGGTCTTCCGCTATCGATTGATATTATTTTTATTCCATTCAATTCGTTTCCCAGTTTGACTTTGTAGGACTGCAAAGGGGCATGGATCACACTCACGCTGTGGCCCTTGTCAAAGAAATATTTTCCGTATCTTTGCAGGAGCGTGTTTTCCGTGTCGCCGATGAATAGAATTTTCATGTTTGCGGTCATTTTGTCATTACAAAAAACAGATCCAGAGAACTTTCGATATTATTTTCTGTAAGAAAGTAATCGGATTCTGAAAAAGAATTCCATCCTCTCCGATCCGGCTCCGGGCACGTCGCCTGCCGTGAAGCAGGAGTCTTGGAAGAAGTATTTTGTGGCGCCGGTTGGCCCTGGGCGCGGCTGTTCAAAAATGAGTTGATCAATGATGCCCGGATTTGTTTGAGAAACCTGGGGACGTTTCTGTATTTACGGAGTCTTGTGATTTCCACATCCATGATTTGCTGGCTTGCTGAAACACCGTATGCATTCACTGCATTGAAAAAGGGCCGGGTGGCCTTAAGTAATTCTTTGGGGCTGTATTCCTTCAGATGGAACTCATTCATCGGCTTTTGGAATTTATAGCACCTCAACAAACGGTTTGGAGTCGTTATCAATGCCCTGGCATCCTTTTTTAGAAGACGATTGATTTCCGCCAGATAACCTTTAACGTTATGAACGTGTTCGATCACCTGAAAAGACAGGATGAGATCGAAAGTATTGTCCTTAAAGGGAAGAGGTTTTTCCGGGTCCACCAAATCAAAGCTGACCGCTTCATCACCGAACGTTGCATTGGCGTGGGCAATGGCTTCCGGAGAATTGTCCAACCCCTGATAGGATTGAAAATGCCCGGTCATTATTTTCGATCCATAACCCGTCCCCGATCCAAAATCGAGAACCTTGCTGTCCGGAGTTGAGTGATTTTGGGCCAAACGGTAAGCCGCCTGGTGGCGTAAAAACATTAGATATTCATGCAGGGTCGGCCATTGGTCGATGGGCCTGTCTGCGATCCTTTCATGGGTGAAGCCGGCGGCGTGCGTCATATCCCTTCCCTTGAAAGTACATTTTTTAAAAAGGCGGTTTTGAAATAATCGGACATATGCAGAAAAGTGATCAATGAGCACCCGGCAAACAGGGCAATAAAAAGAATCGATGTCGAAACCGCCTGGACATTTTTCAGGAAATAAAGAGTGTAAATTAAAATTGAATAATGAAGCGCCGGTTTCAATAAATGTTTGAAGCTTAAACTCATGACATACTTATTCACCAGAATCCCCATGATGGTGATGCCAATAATGTGCGCCAGTAAAATCCCTGTGGCCGCCCCGATGATTCCATGATAAAGGGTGCCAACGTATACGAGAAGAGATACGGAGCACGCACCATATATGGTCATGTAGAATTGTATTTTTGTTTTTCCCTTATAAAGAATAATCGGGTCCCAATAGGCGGTAACGGCTTTAAGCGTCGTTAACACCATCAGAATTTGAAACGGTGTGGTGGCGGGAATCCATTTGGCTCCAAAAAGGAAGGTTATGATTTCCTCCCCCATCATGAGAATGAATGTGGTGGGAATCATATAAAAGACCGCCGTGATTTTGGTCAGCTTCTCGAAACCATATTTAATATCTTCCGAATTTCCAATTTTTGTGAAAGCCGGATAGACCACAGAGAAAATGGCCGACCTTAACTTCAGAAAAAAATGGGTGGTTTGAAAAGCGAACCAGTAATACCCCAATTGTTGTGGGCCCAATAGATCTCCGACAATGTAATAATCCACATTCCAGTATAGGAAAATCAGAAAACTGCTGCCCAGGAGAGGCATTCCATAACCTGCCACATCGCGGATGATTTTTGGATCCCAGCAAAAATGCGGACGGTAAGGGCTGATCGCCCAGATAATGATAATTTCAGAAACAGAAAATATTAAGTGCGACGCGATCAGACTCCACACCCCATAGCCCATATAGGCCAGAGTGATGGCGCAAACACCGCTGATGACCTGCGCGCATAGGGACGGGAAACGGGCTTTCCAAAAGGACAGTTCTTTTTCGAACAGACATTTGGGTCGGGACAACGGGCCATAGAAAAGTGCGAATATCAGGAATTGCACCAGAGTGGTGATTTCCGGTTTTCCGAGAAAATTTAACAGGTAGGGGGCAACCCATAATATTAATACGATGAAAATGCCGGAAAGAGTCAGTTCCAGAGTGAATATATTATTTAGTTTCGATTGAAGGTCGTCCTTTTCTTTAATTAAAAATTTTTCTCCATGCAGACTCGTGAGGGTCGCAAAAAACATCACCACAATGTTGGCAAACGCGAATGCTCCAAAATTTTCGGGTTCCAGCAATCTTGCCAAAACCATTTGGATGGCCAGGGCGATTACATATTGAACTCCCGTAGTACCGAGTACGATCGCCAGTCCGCGTGTGGATTTGTTGATTACTTTTTGTCTATCCATTATTTTTTAATGAGGAGTTTCTTGTAAACATTCTTGAGGTTCCGTATTTGATAATTCGGCCTCGATGATTTCAGTCAGTTTTTTCTCTCTGGCTTCCAGGGGATATTTGTCCATGATTCTCGCTCTTGCCTTGTGACCCTCCATTTTCATGGCTTTCCGTAAACCCGCTTTGATTTCATCCATATTCATGGAGTCAACGACCACACCGGTGTCGCCAATAATTTCTGGGATGGAACTGATATTGAGCCCTACCGGAACGCATTCGCAAAGCATGGCTTCCGAAAGAACGTTGGGCATTCCCTCGGCGCGTGACAGGCACATGATGACTTTTGCCTTTTGATAATGTGCGGGAAGAGCATGGTTGGGTACGTAGGGGAGGATGGCCAGGTTGTCTGGAAGGTTCACCCATTGTCCGACCCGTTCCGGGTCGGCCCCCACCAGCGTGAACTTGTATTCCGGAACGTTGGCCGCCAGTTGAATAAAAGTATCGGCGCCTTTAATTTTAAAGGTTTGAAAATTCATTATGCTCCCCACCAAAATAACTTCTTCCGCTCTTGTTGTCTGACCATTGACCTTGAAGTGGGAGGCCCGGTACCCATTTGGAATCACTACAATTTTTTTTGAATCTATTTCCGGATACAGGGTCTTGATTCCCTGCTTTTTGATTTTTAATCCCAAAACCTTTCCCCGATCCCGAACCAGGGATTCACTGACCGGAAATAATCGGTTGGCAGTCTGAAGCGTGAAACGGGTAAAAAACCGTGAGCGTTTGTTTCCGTAAGTTCCATAATTCAATTCAGGAATCCATGTGGCATCGAAGCCTCCCACAATCACAAACAACTTTTTTCCGAACAGGCGTGCGAAAATGGAAAAGAAAAACCCATAAACATCCGCGAATCTCAAAACCAGCCCATCGCATTGACGAATATTTTTTAACAGCCAGATAAGGACTTTTGCATAAGTGAGCAGGGCCGTAGGAACGGTGCTGTAGTACTTTAGATAGAAGGATTTCAAGTCAAAGTGCTTTTTCAAAATTTCTTCGTCTTGCCTGACGAAGGGCAAGGTTTCGTGACTCAGGAATAAAAGGCGCCTGTTTTTTTGAGGTCGTCCGGGTATGTTGGCCATCGTGATAGGGACAAAATTACTGGAATGGAATGCTTTTAAAACCCGTTTGGGCCATGAGCCAAATGGAAACGGTTCGGACCTTAAAGAAACCGGAGTTCTCATTAAGTCAATAAAATCAATACCTTCAGTCTTCTATTATAGGGCCTGGCGAGGGAGAAGTCCATTCCAAGTTGCTTGTCAGGTGCGTTACAGGTGGAAATTCAAGGTAAAACAGATAGAAAGGGCCGAACCTCCAAAACCGGCTGGCGAGAATATGGAAGGATTAAATTGGGGGGTCAGCTAACCATGGGCATTTGAAAACGCGTCGATGATATTTTGCAGATTGTTTGCCGGCGTGCTGTCTGGTTCTTTGATAAAAAATGGGGTCATTTCATCCACCGAATCCCGGACCCGGTCGCTTTCAATTAAATACCCCAGATAAACGGGTTCCACGCCAAGATATTTTTTAACCAGTTCAATGAGATTTTCTCCTGCCTTTAAATCCTTTTCATAGCGAATCCGGTTGGCAATCAAACAAGGTCTGAAAGAATCTATAATCATATCGACCACCAATACCTGTTTCGGGTCGATGGCCGAAAGTTTTTCTTTGAGGATGTCTATAGAATGTGTTTCCATATCCGCAAGTGTTGGGTCCGAATGGTCCACCAGCCGTATTAGGTTTTCCTGATTCCTGAACAGAATGCTTATTCTCCGAAACAGCGCCGCGCGGATAAAGCTGAAGGTTTTCATGACTGAGGTCAATTCAGGAGTGGTGATTATCATGCCTGAATCGGCCAGATTGAAAAAATCCACCACGGCATAACTCACACCGGGAGAAAGGTCCAGAAACACGTAGTCCGCATCCAGGTTACGAATGTTATCCCGGACAATGCCTAAAGTTTCGCTGTTTATGTCCGCGCTTCCAGGGTTATCTCCAGCCGCACAAATCAATTGAAGGTTGTCGATTCCTGTTTCCAGAAGAAGCGAAGGGGAGTGATTGGAGTTTTTTTGAAAAAAATTGATGAAACCCAGAGGAGGATTTTTCACACCCAGCAAGGCATGCAGGTTGGAGGACCCGAAGTCAGTGTCCACCAGCACCACCTTCTTTCCACTTAAAGCAAGACCCACAGCAAGATTGGTACAGATGACACTTTTCCCAATACCGCCTTTGCCTCCGCCCACAGCAATGATGTGTTCCGGTGAAACCATTCCTTTTATTCCCGCGATCGATACGAAATATGGAGCTAGGCCGCTATTCTATCAGGGAAGAGCAATTATTCCGGCTTTTTCTGATCTTTCAGGAAAATGAAAGATTCGAGTGATTCCTGATATTCTTTATCCGCGGAGATGCTTTTTGGGGGGGAGGTGGTTTCTGTTGTATTGAGAGTGGTGCTGAAAGAGGTGTTTTGTTCCTGCGAGGCTTCCGTGGTTTCCGGTTCGTGGATTTTCGCATCGAATCGGTCTTCCAGGTTTTTCTGGAATGATTTTAAATGAGTTATAACATCGGAATTTTCGAGTGAGGCCTCTTTTGTGCCAACGGGAAAGTCCTGGGACACTGGGGCCTGCGAGGGTGGAGAGGGGTCTATATTATTTTCAGGTTTTTCCGGGACCGATTTTTTTTTTTGCGTTTCAAATACCAGAGGCTCGGGCTCAGCGTTGATTTCTACAGAAGCGGTCTCCTGGTTTACATCGTCAGTCGGATATTTCTGCCTCAGTTTTTTGATGGCCATTTTCATCTTGGCTTTCAGGTCATCGGCTTCCTGATCAACGGGGTCGGGAGAATCGGCTTCAGCAGAATCGACTTCGGCTTCGTCAAAGCTGTGTTTGGATAGTGCGACCAGTTCCCGGTCCTCATCGCTGATTTGCAGATCTTCAAAATATTGATCCACATATTCAGCTTCCGCACTGCTGGAACTTGCGGGCTGGCTGGTTTCAATATCGCTTTCATCCTCCCAGGGAGATAACTCAGGATCTTCATCATCCTCTTCAAGTTGCAGGTCCAATGTGTTTGTTGAAAGAAACTCGTCGGTCGATTCCTGGTCCAGAGTGATCTGCTTTGTAAAGGAAGATGCTTCCGAATCCCCGGAACCGGACTCGTCTGCAACGTTAAAATCGGGATAGTCGTTTTTATGATTCAATTCAAGAACCGTCTGATTGTAGCCTGGTTCGGAGGCCTCATTCGTGGGAGTTTGATTTGCGGGGCTCTTGAATTTTTCCTGTAAGTCGATCAAGGGTTTTTCAAATTCAAATTCCTTCATCTCATCCATCAACAGGTCAAGCCGTTCGCTCGCTTCCGTATTTGATTTTTTTGCCCGAACCAGGGTGTAGGGCAATCCAATCAGCGCCAGCACAGTGAGGATTGAAGCCAGGGGATTTTCCAGAACTTTATCCCAGAAAGGTTTCAGAACATTTAAAAATTGAAAATTTTCCGGGTCCAGCAATAACTCCAAACGGAGAAGGAAGGATTCCCAGATTTCGCGAATGTTAAAGTTTTCGAAAAAGACTTCCATCATGAGTTGGAAAAATATTCTGGGAAAAAAGCCCGATCGGGAAACAATTCCCCGATTAAGTCCTTAGAAAACAAAAATATTAAGAAACCTAAAAAAGTTATGTTACAACCAACGGGCCTCAACCGGAGTTGAAAGCATAAAGCCCGATTTGCCAGCATATTATCTTACCACAGTCATTGAAAAAGTAGAATCCCATAAACGGGCTGTCATTGATTTAAATGTTTGAATTTTTTCCGGACGGCTCCTAATCGGGACGGGTTAAAGTTCCAGGATGAAAATTTCGTAACGTTAAAAATGATATAATCCGTTGCCAAAAATTATTGATGGAACCCTTCAGGTCGGTTTATGGAAAAAATTTCGGTTACGGTGATCACTCTCAACGAGGAAAAGAACATTGAGAGATGCCTGGAAAGCCTGCAATGGGCAGACGAAATCGTTGTTCTGGACAGCTTCAGCTCCGACCGGACGGTGGAAATCTGCCGCCAGTATACCGAAAAAGTTTTCCAGGAAAAATGGCAGGGTTTTGGCAAACAGAAAAATCTTTGCGCCTCAATGGCCAGCCAGAAGTGGGTCTTGAACATCGATGCCGATGAAGTGGTCAGTCCGGAGTGCGCCAGAGCCATCCGGGAGGAGTTGAAAAACGGGCCGGGGCATCCGTTGTACCGGTTTCCCCGCAAGAATTTTTTCAATAATCGCTGGGTGCGTTATGGAGGATGGTATCCCGACAGGATTTCAAGATTTTATGATAAAACCAAAGTCTCTTTCAAGGAATCCAGGGTGCACGAAAAACTTGCCCCGGAGGAAGATTGCGGCTTCATAGGTGAGCCTTTGCTCCATTATACCTATGACGGGCTGGCGGATTACATGGACCGGCTGAATCGGTATTCCACACTTTTTGCCGAAGAGAAGGCCCAGTCAGGGTGGACCGCCGGCTGGACTCATCTTTATCTTCGGCCTCCGCTGACGTTTTTCAAGAACTTCGTGGTGCGTCAGGGGTTCCGGGAAGGGTTTCTGGGGATGTTTCTGGCCTTGTCGTCCGCGTTTTATACCTACCTGAAATACGCCAAAACCCGAAAAATTTGATTTCGGGGTCTATTGAGCCTCTTTAAAGGTTATGAAATCGAAATAATTTACGGTAAAATAACGACCTGAGGAATGCGGTTTTTGCGAGAAAATGCCTTTCTATTTATTGTTTTTGACCCCTCCAGGGACAATTTCAGCACCCCGGCCTCAATCAAACCATAAACCCTGACCGGATTTTCCGAGGTTATTTTGGACAAGACCCAATTATTGATACTGATGACACCCGTCGTATTGTTTTCTCTGACGGTGCACGAATATTCCCACGGGAAGGTGGCTCTTCTGCTGGGCGACGACACCGCTAAACGCCTGGGCAGGTTGACCTTCAATCCTCTGAAACATCTGGACATGATGGGGGTTTTGTTCTTTTATTTTGTGGGCTTCGGGTGGGCCAAGCCGGTTCCCGTGGATTGGCGGAATTTTCAAAACCCCCGCCGCGACATGATGTACGTGGCCCTTGCCGGGCCGTTATCCAACGTGGCCCTGGCGGTGGTGTGCAGTTTTTTTATCCGCATCATTTCACCCCAGGACAGTTATATTGCCTTTATATTGCTCAGTTTCGGGGTTTTTATCAACGTGGCCCTGGCGATTTTCAACATGCTTCCGGTGGCGCCGCTGGATGGCGGAAGCGTGATTAAAGGGCTGGTCTCTCACGAAATGGCCGAGACCCTGTCCCGATACGATAAGTTTGGCGCTGTCCTCATTCTGGGGATTTTCCTGATGGATCACTTTGCGCACACAGGAATTCTCGGAAAGATCCTGGGGTTGCCGATCAACTATACGGTCCTGTTTTTGACCCAGGAATCGTTTCCCTATCTGCAACAGGTTTTAATGGCGAGTTTTGGCTGAAACCCATTTTATAGAAATGCAATGAAGCGAAAAAGAATCTTAAGTGGAATGCAGCCGTCCGGCAAACTGCATCTGGGAAATTATCACGGAGCCCTCAAAAACTGGCTGGCCCTGCAGGAGGACTACGACTGTTTTTATTTCATTGCCGACTGGCACTCCCTGACCACACTTTATGAGAAACCCCATCTCATCAAACAGTTTTCGTTTGAAGTGGCGGTGGACTGGCTGAGCTCCGGCCTGGACCCGGAGAAATGCACCCTGTTCGTGCAGTCGGATATTCCCGCACATGCGGAATTACATCTGCTGTTGTCGATGATCGTTCCGGTTCCCTGGTTGGAAAGAAATCCCACCTATAAGGAAAAGCAAATAGAGGTCAAGAGCGTGGACATGAGTTCCTACGGGTTTCTGGGTTATCCCGTGTTGCAGACATCTGACGTGGTTCTCTATAAGGCCGATTATGTCCCTGTAGGAATCGACCAGGTGCCGCATCTGGAAATTTCCCGCGAAATCGTGCGCCGGTTTCATAACCTGTATAAGAAAAAGGTATTTGTGGAACCTGCCGCTAAGATTTCGGAAATTCCCAAGCTCAACGGTATCGACGGGCGCAAGATGAGCAAGAGTTATAATAACGCCATTTACCTGTCCGACACGGAAAAGGAAATCAGGAAAAAAGTTCAGAGTATGTTGACCGACCCGGCACGGGCAAGGAGGGAAGACCCCGGCGACCCGGAGGTGTGCAATTTATTTCCTTTTCATAAACTGTATTCATCCAAAGAAATGCAGGAGGAAATCATTCCCGCCTGCCGGAGCGCAAAAATCGGTTGCGGGGATTGTAAATTGAAACTGGTCGATTCCATGCTGGAAAGCATGCGCCCGATGATGGAAAAGCGGCAGGTGATCGCCGCCAAGCCAAAAGAAGTCAAAGAAATTTTACACGCCGGTACGGAAAAAGCCGGGAAGGTTGCTAGCGCCACACTTGCAGAAGTGAAAGCGTGTATGAAAATCTAAGTCAAAACCGTCATTGCAAGGAACGTAAGCTTAGGATTATTTCAACAGCCGCGCCGCTTTTAGCGACTCGCGATGACGAAATATACGATTCGTATTTTTTTTAATATCAAACGGTACAAAGAACTCATATGGACTATAAAGAAACGCTGAACCTCCCGCAAACGGATTTCCCCATGAAGGCCAACCTCATCAAGCGGGAGCCGGAAATCCTGGCCCGTTGGGAAAATGAAGATCTCTATGGAGCGATTCGCAAACAATCCAGGGGAAAACCCAAATATGTATTTCATGATGGTCCGCCCTATGCCAATGGGAATATCCATATGGGGCACGCCCTCAACAAAGTTCTGAAAGACTTCATCGTTAAAATCATGACCATGAAAGGTTTTGACGCCACGTTCGTTCCGGGGTGGGATTGCCATGGATTGCCCATCGAACATCAGGTGACTAAAAAGCTCAAAGAAAAAAAGCTGACCCCCGGAAAAACGGAAGTTAGAAAATTATGTCGGGAATATGCCGATGGGTTTGTGGGCATTCAACGAGATGAGTTCATTCGTTTGGGAGTGTTTGCCGATTGGATGAAGCCTTACCTGACGATGGATTTTTCTTATGAAGCGACCATCGTGCGCGAATTCGGAAAGTTTGTGACGAGCGGGCAGGTTTACCGTGGGCTAAAACCGGTGCACTGGTGCACCTCCTGCCAAACCGCACTTGCGGAAGCGGAAGTGGAGCACGCGGATCACACATCTCCATCAATTTATGTAAAATTTGCTGTGAAGTCCGATCTTCCTTCGCCATTTGCTTCCCTGGATAAAGACAAAACCTTTTTTGTCATCTGGACGACGACTCCGTGGACGCTTCCTGCCAACCTGGCGGTCTGTCTGCATCCCGATTTCCAATATGCGGCAGTAGAAATGAATGGAGAGATTTATATCGTTGCTGAAGACCGTTTGCCGATGTTGGTGGAAGAATGGGGTATTGAGGATTATAAAATCCTGGGCAAGTGTGCGGGTAAAGAACTGGAGCATGCCGTGTGTCGGCATCCGTTCATTGATAGGGACTCAAAGATCATCATCGGCGAACACGTGACGCTGGAGCAGGGAACCGGCTGTGTCCACACAGCACCCGGTCACGGGCAGGACGACTACGTGGTCGGCAATAAATACGGATTGGAAACCTATAATCCGGTGAATGACGCGGGAGTATTTGTGCCGGAGGTGGAACATTTTGGCGGGCAGTTTGTTTTCAAGGCCAATCCACTCATTATTGAGAAATTGCAGGAAGACGGCAGCTTGCTGGCGGACAAAATGATTCAGCATTCTTATCCGCATTGCTGGCGATGCCACAAGCCCATCATTTTCCGGGCAACGCATCAATGGTTCATTCCGATGGATCAGAACGACCTCAGAAAAAAAGCCCTGGAGGCGATTGACCGGGTGGAATGGATTCCGTCGTGGGGCAAGGATCGGATTTACAATATGGTGGAAAACCGCCCCGACTGGTGCGTGTCCCGGCAGAGAGCCTGGGGCGTTCCTATCACCATTTTTTCCTGTGTGGACTGCAAGGAAATCCTGCGGTCGGAGGAAGTGTTCCATCACATTGTCGAGCTGGTAGAAAAAAACGGAGCCGATTTCTGGTTTGAGAAAGCGGCTGAGGAACTATTACCTTCCGGCGTCAAATGCGTCTGCGGCAGTGTAAAATTTGCCAAGGAAAACGATATCCTCGATGTGTGGTTCGACTCCGGCGTCAGCCACGCCGCGGTGGTGGAAAATAATCCCGAATTGCAATGGCCGGCGGACCTTTATCTGGAAGGCACCGACCAGCACCGGGGTTGGTTTCACAGTTCCCTGCTGGAATCCATCGGCACCCGTGGCAAGGAACCCTACAAAACTGTGTTGACGCACGGTTATGTGGTCGATGGCAAGGGCAAAAAAATGTCGAAGTCGGAAGGCAATGTCATTCCACCGCAGAAGATCATCGATCAGTATGGCGCAGAAGTTCTCAGGCTCTGGGTGGCGTCGGAGAATTACCGGGAAGACATCCGCCTGTCCCAGGAGATTCTCAAGCGGTTAACGGAGGCTTACCGGAAAATTCGCAACACCTTTCGCTACTTTCTCGGCAATCTGCATGACTTCAATCCTGAAACGGATCAGACGCCCATTGGCGAATTATTGGAGATCGACCGCTACATTCTGCACCGGCACAAATTGCTGGTGGATAAAATTTTAACGGCGTATGAAAATTATGAGTTTCACGTGTTTTACCAATCCTTCTATAAGTTTTGCGTGGTCGATCTCAGTAATTTCTATCTGGATATCCTGAAGGACCGGCTGTACACGTATCCTAAGGCATCTAAAGAGCGCAGATCCGGGCAAACGGCTTTGTATATTATGTTGCGCGACCTGTCCAGGCTGATGGCCCCGGTTCTGAGTTTCACCGCTGAGGAGGTTTGGTCGCATATGCCGGAAACGTCCGGGACAAAAAGCGTTCACCAGAGTTTATTCCCCGATGTCTCGGAATACCAATTTGACGATGATATGATCGCAAAATGGGAGATACTGGTGGTGTTGAAAGGGGAGGTGAGCAAGGCGCTGGAAATTTGCCGACAGGAAAAGGTGATCGGCCATTCCCTGGACGCCGTGGTGCAGCTCGTTTTGCCGGAAAATATTCGCTCGGTATTGAAAAACGAAATCGAAGACGAGTTGAAATTTATTTTCATTGTTTCGGGGGTCGAGCTTGTGGACGGTCTGGAAAACGAAACCGGTGTGTATAAAAGTGAAGTGTTGGAGGGGCTACAAGTGCTTCCGAAACGGATGGGGGGACAAAAATGCGAGCGTTGCTGGAATTACTTTCTGGAACCTGCAAAAGCCACGGAGCATGCTAACATTTGCCAGCGTTGTGTTAAAAACCTGCAAGCGGCGGTGGCCTAGATGCCTTTAAAGAATAAATACCTGACGCTGTTTCTGGTTTCCAACACTTTGATCATTATTGATCAATACACCAAGTTTCTGGTCAACACGCATATTCCGATTTATAATTCCATAAACGTGATTGAGAATTTTTTTCATCTGACTCATGTCCGAAATCCAGGAGTGGCGTTTGGGTTGTTTGCCGATCAGGATTCCGAGTACAAAGCACTGGTCTTTATTTTAATTTCCTCTGTGGCCATCATTGCGATTCTGGTGATTTATCATCAAACTCCAGATGATAAAATAATGGTTCGGTCTGGTCTCATCATGATATTCAGCGGTGCGATCGGTAACCTCATCGACCGGATCGCTTATAAAGAAGTGGTCGATTTTGTGGATATTTTTTTCGGAAACTACCACTGGCCCGCCTTTAACTTTGCCGATGCTTGTATTACCATAGGAGTGGGATTTATGATTCTGGACCTTTTCCAGGGTCATTCCGAACATCAGGACCCTCCAATTACTCGCGGTTGATTGTGACCCCTGGCGGTCTTGGAAAACGATTGCAAACTTTACTTTTCCGGCGATTATGCACCCCATCCTTTTAGAATTTGGTTTCATCAAAATTTTCACCTACGGCCTTTTGGTGGCGTCGGGTTTTTTTACCGCAATTCTCCTGGCCTCCCATCAGGGAAAAAAGGAAGGTCTGGACCCGCAGAAAATAATCGACCTCTGCTTTTACCTGCTGGTTGCATCGTTGCTTGGGGCCCGATTGATGTATGTCGTTGTGGAGTATAAATATTTTATCGCCCACCCTCTGGAAATGTTTAAATTCTGGAAGGGCGGTCTGGTTTATTACGGCGGTTTGATTCTCGGCATGATCGTGGCGGTGCTGTATATGAAAAGGAAGGCGCTGCCCGTCTGGAAGGTCGCGGACATTCTGGCTCCTTCGATAGCCATCGGTCAGGCCATTGGCCGGTGGGGTTGTTTTTTTGCCGGTTGTTGTTACGGGGTGAAAACCGATGTCCCCTGGGCCATTGTGTTCACCGACCCCAATTCTCTGGCGCCTTTGGGGATTCCTTTGCACCCCACGCAGATTTATCTTTCGATCAACGCGCTGGTTATTTTTTCCATCCTGATCTGGCTGAGGAAACGCAAATCGTTTGACGGTCAAATCATCTGGGCTTATGGTGTCCTGTATTCGATTGGCCGGTTCGTCATCGAATATTTGCGCGGAGACGACCGAGGTTATGCGGTCGAGAGTTTGTTTTCAACCTCCCAATTCATCGGCATCATCTTTTTCGGGATTTCCGTATTCATGTTTATCAGCATGGGCAAAAACCGAACCGGGTCCTCCCTTTCTCCAAAATGAGCGAAGGCGAGAGTACCTTCCGGCCTTTATTCACGGTGATGATCCGACGTGGGGATAAAGTGGTCAAGGGGATTCCCACCAAAATGCTCGTCCCGTATATTGAAGGCAAGAAATTGTTACGGACGGATTCGATATCCGGGGATGGTGTCAAATGGACCCGGTTGGATCTGCATTTCCAGCTTGCCCGGTATTTTAAAGATGAAACCTCTCCAGAAGTTCTTCCAGATGCTCCATCCCCCTTCCCCCAGGACGATGATGACACGGAGCTTTCGGTGGATTCCCTCAACTCGGTTCAATCTTCGGAAGACGAGGAACCCGCCGCCCCACCTCCTCAATACTCAAAATTTGAAAATCAATTGAACCAGATGGCGGAAATGCTGAAGGATTTGAACAAATAACTGTTCCTGATTTTTGGGACTGCTAGAAGGGATGTCCGTCTGTTGATTTGAAGGCGATGACATGGTGTTCGCCGAAGTCCAGAGGTTTCACCGTTTTTGGGTAAAGATATTCGACGAAACGTTTTGAGGCGGGGGAACTCTGATGGACGGCCAAAGCGGCCTCATCTTTAAAAATTATGGTGTGATGAAAACTCATGGGGTCCAGAATGTCCTGCTTGGCCAGGTAAAATAATATGCCGGGTTCGTTATCTTTTACGTAATCCACCAGATCGTTGATGACTTTCTTGCACTCTTTGCTGAATTCGGGGCGCACCTGATACCGCGCTGTTATGCAAATGGGCATGAAGTCAATCTCCTGGAATGGAAGAAAGCCAAGAGCGGGCTTGAGGAATGGGTCTGCCAGGGGGTAGTAATCGAGCTGATTTTACCCTGACTTATTGGGGTGATTCGCGAACGCAGAAAAATCATTTGGTCCGGGAGTGGCGATTCATCCCTCCGCAACTTAAACAACTAATAGTTGCTTTAATTATTTAGCCACCACGTTTTCAGCTTGTGGACCTTTGGGCCCTGCGGTGACTTCAAACTCAACCGCCTGTCCTTCGGCCAGGGTTTTGAATCCCTCTCCTTGAATAGCCGAAAAATGTACGAATACATCCTGTCCATCTTCTGACTCAATGAACCCATACCCTTTTTGATCGCTGAACCATTTAACTTTTCCACTAGCCATGAGTCTATTCCTTAAATGATGTATAAACCGTAATCTGATAGCACAGGTTTTGGAGCTCTGTCAAGTTTATTAATCTGAGGTTTCAATCGCCGGAGCGCACGGGCAAAAAGGTTATAATCAATCGTAAAAATTTACCAGGAAATGCCAATGGAAAATTTGTCCGGGAAAAATATTCTGATCGTCATTCCTCGAAATCAATTTGACGAAGATGAATTATTTGGAACGCGTGGGCCGCTGGAATCGGCTGGCGCCAGAGTCGTTGTTCTTTCCCCCAGCGGGCAGGAAGCGGTTGGGATGAATAAGACGCGGTTCCAGCCGCATGGAATGCTCATCGACTGGAACAAGCAGGAAGGGGTGTTCGGTAAATACCATGCGGTTTTGCTGGTCGGTGGAAAGGGGGCGCCCAAATCACTCTGGCAGGATTCCATCCTGCCGCAAATTTTAACCGATCATTATCGTGCCGGGAAGGTTGTCGGCGCGATCGGACTTTCGGTGGTGGTGCTTGCCATGACTTCTTTTTTAATTCAGAAAGCGGCCTCCGGTCCGCATGACGAGAGGGTTTTGCAGGCACTGGAGGAAGGTTCCTCTTATCATTCAAGTGAACCCATGACTTGCGAAGATAATATTATCACCGCCAGTGGAGGAGAAGCGGCCAATGAGTTTGCTCAGGCGGTGAAGGCGGTTTTGACGGACGAGACCGCATCCTGAGGTTTACAGGTGTAAAAAATCTGGATTTTTTGAGGTTTTTCCAGGAAAGTTCAGGTGGGTTCGAAATCGATCATTTCATAGATCTGGAAAACCTTTTTTGAGTAACGCCTGGGCTGATATCCACTCTTTAGATATTTTGCTAATTTTGTGGGCCCATGATTATAAGCTTCCAGCGCTAAATTTAAATCTCCGAAACGGTTATGCAATTTGTTCAGGTAAAAAGTGCCGAGAGCGATATTGATTTTAGGGTTGTATAGAGTCGGCTTACCTTTCCATTCCATTTTCTTTTCCGTCGCCAGCGCCACCCCGGTTCGAGGAACAATCTGCATGAGACCAATCGCCCCTTTATGGGACCGGGCTTTTCTGTCGAATGAGCTTTCAGTGATGATTAACGCCGTCAGGAACATGGGGTCGTAATCATAGTTTTTACTTTCGGCCAGAATACTTTTTGATATTTCCTGAATGTGTTCCGGGCTCATCCTGGCCCGGTAGTCTGTGATGACCTGGCGGATTTTCTCCTGGACTTGTTTTTCGTAGTTTTGCTGAAACTTCAGCGCGACTTCTCTTTCCCTGATGATTCTTTGGCGTTCCGCCTCTTGAGCCGCAAGAAATTCCTGTCTGGCTGTTTCCTCTTTATGGATAAACACGGTTTCTTCAAACTTCACCGCCGCCAGATGATACGGAGAAAGCCCCATCATGAACCGGGGAGATTCACCCACAGAAAAACCGGAAAATATCAAGGTGATAAAAACCGGGAAAATAAATTTTACCTGCTTCGACTTGAACATGCTGAGTCCGATGCCTTTTGTTCTGGATGTCTGATGTTGACCGGTCCATGTTGACCCGGTTGATTCCACAAATCCTCAAAGGGGAATCCGAGGATCGGATCAGAGTGCCGAAATTTCATCAACAAAGCGTCAAGCCTTTGTTACGGTTTGGTCACGATTGGCAGAATTAAAAACAGGGGAGGGCCACAAAAACGTCATCAAGAATATATTGCGTTCTGGGCTAATAACTGCGAGGGAGGGGGGAATTCCTTTGCGGCAGGTTGGGTTCAGGGTGTTACAAAATTGTGACATGACCTCCATTCATTTGTAATTCGGCAATCCTATACTAGGCAGACTAATCAGACAGCGGCACAGGCATCCCCTTTTGCAAGTGTCATGAACAGGAAAACTAAGATCTCCTTTTTATGAAAGGCCGATACCATGACCCTGATGAAAAAAAGCCAGAAAAGGATTGAATTTACGCATTCCAAAATCATTTGTCATTCTGCTCCGCCGAAAAACTTCAGTTACAAAGATCTACAGGGAGAGAATTATATCGGCGCAAAATTGTATGAAAGCAATTTCAAGGGAGCCAATTTGAGTCAAGCAAGTCTGGTTTGCTCTGACTTAAGAAAATCCAACCTGAGATGGGCAAAGCTCAATAAAGCCAAATTGACCGGCGCCAACTTAGTCGATGCCGATCTCCGTGGGGCTCAACTCAATGGAGCGGAATTGATAAGCGCTAATCTGGTCCGGGCCGACATGAGGAATGCCTTTCTCATCGGAGCCAATTTGCGGATGGCCAAACTCACTCTGGCCGACTTGCAGGATGCCAATATGTGGGGCGCGGACCTGACAGGAGCCAATTTATGGGGCGCGAATCTCCAGGATGTGATGGGCTTGACTTGCGAGCAGTTGTCCTACACAATGATCGACCGGCAAACCAGGTTTCCCGATTACATAAATATCAATTGGCTTTCCAAGGAAAGATTTGAAATCACCAAGGGATAAATTTTCAAGGCAACCCAGCTCATTCCCCTTTCCATAATGGGCGTCGCCTTACCGGGGGCACGATTCCATTGAGCGTTTGCCGAAAAAAAATTGACGTTTGGAAGTTTTAGCCATTGGCGGAAACTCAAGGCTTTTCCCGATCCCTCTGCCTGTAGAAAAATCCATCAATTGACAATTGCACTCCCCTGAAATACGCTAAAACAATGGGCCGAATGGGGTATCCCCATCCTGGTCTCCTGAACCCGGAGAGCGTATGGGAAGAACCATGAGCAAAATGCAATTTCTTTGGAAACCGCTGTTGCGGGGTTTCTGTGTGGCCCTGCTGATTGTTTGCTCCGGATGCGGGTTCACCTCCCAACCTCCAAAAGATTGGAAACAGCGCAATATTGTCTATAAGAGCCTGGCCTCGGATACGGGAGTTGCCGGGTATTACGTTTCTTTCACCGAAAAGAAATTTTTAACTTTTGGACAATTCATAGCGGCGGTGGATGGCGACAGCCAATGGCGTGAAGGGGAAACAGATGTATGGATCATAACACTGCAAAAGTTCGACACATCCCTGGCGGATAACGGACCCGTTGACATGTATTTCAGGAAAGAAGAAAGTCCATCCGGGAATGTCAATGTTCTGCTTTTTAAGGTGGTCACCAAAGATTACGAAATTCCCTGGGTTCTGCTGGATCAAATTGTGATGAAAGCCGGCGAAAAAACCGTGAGTGAACTTTAAACTCCTGAAACAGACGTTCTCGGTCCCTCGTTCCAGAGTCCTTCCTGATCAGCCTCCATTATCAAAAGCGCCTGTTCATCTAATGCGGGATCGGTGAGACAGAAGAAAGAGTTGTGCGGCAACGGTCTTGATAAAACCGATGGATTTTACTCTTTAAAAGTTTTTCCAGCCTTTCAAACGCATGCAACTGTTAAATTCCATGATGATGAAGGGCCGGTTGTCGGTCTTCGGAATCTCTAACGGCGTCCTGGTGAATTTCCCCGCCTGAGTCTGATGGGGAAACTTTTTTCTTGCCTGCAACCGGCAACGTTCCTCATCCATGTCATATTGGGCCTGATCGTATTTGCTCCCATCGATTCGCTCGGGCAAACCCGACGCACACCCTGCAAGAAACAGGGTCAAGGTGACTCCCGCCAGAATTCTCCATTGTGTTGCTTTCATACAAGAAATTATAGCATCAAAAGAAAATCCGGAGTCCATTTCCGTCCTTGCGGAGCGATTAAATCATTGTTAGTCTCAATAAAAAAGCCATTCCAAATAAATTAGCGAGGGGGGGGGGACATGAAGAACTCAAGGCTGCCGAATTCGACGGGTTTTAGAATTTTGGTGTCATCCATGATGGTGCTGTTTTTTATCCAAATTGGAATTTTGACTTCATTTGCCGATGGTCTTGTCAAAAGAGCCCAGGAAATTATGGTGGAAAAGGGAATTGATCCGGGCCCCATTGATGGCATCTGGGGTCCCCTCACCCAGGGTGGGGTGATTGCGTTCCAAAAGAAGGAAGGACTGACCGTCAGCGGACGCCTGGACGACGCCACCAAAAAGCGCATGTTCTCTCCTCCAGAGGCGCCCTCAACAGCTGAGAAAGTGGCTAAGGAATCTGCCCCACCGGAAAAGGTCCCGGCCAAAACCCCCGATCCGGTCGAAACGGTCCCGGTTGAAAAACCTGAAGAAAAGCCGGTAGCAAAAGAAATGGTAAAAGCCCCCGAACCTGTGGTTCCTCCTGTAAAGGCGCCTGAGATGGCTCCCGCGCCTGAGGCTAAAAAGGAAGTGTTAAGCAGTGCAGTGAAATCCTCCGGCCCCTGCCCCCAATCCAGGAAGACCAAATCGGCTCCCTCCAGCATTGCCAAAATAGACAAGACCGGCAACGCGAATCTGGAAAACGGGAAAAAACTTTACACAAAAATGGCAAAACCCCTGGCCTGCAAACAATGTCATGGCGACAAGGGCAATGGACAGGGGAAACTGGGCGCAGTCCTGAAACCTCAGCCCAGAAATTTTACCTGCAAGGACACCATGAAAAAAGTCTCGGTCGGTCAGATGTTCTGGATCATCAAAAATGGATCTGCGGGATCAGGCATGGTGGCGCACAAGAAAACTCTCAAGGACAATGAGATCTGGGACTTGGTGAAATATATCCAGTCCACTTTTATGGGCGGAACGGCCTCGGCTGAAGCGTCTCCTGCCCCCACCAAAAGTGCGGCGGTCTTGGCTCCGATTCCCGATAAACCAGAACCCGCTAAAACGGTCGCGCCCGCAATGAAAAAGGAAGTTGCGGAAATATCCTCTGCACCGGCGAGAGCACAGGCGGGTGTCGGCAAACTTCCCAAGGGTGTTGCCGGAAAAGGCAAGTACGAAGAAGCCTCAGTGAGTGGCGGGGGATTGATCAGCGGTGTGATTCACTTCAGCGGGAAGGTTCCGGATCCGATTATGGAGGATTTGAATAAAGGAAAGAATGTGGAGTTTTGCGCGACCCATCCCGATACCCAGGCAGGCAATATCCGACCACGCGTTAAGGTGAGTGTTGCGGGCGGTAAGTTGAAAGACACCGTTGTGTTCATTCAAAATATTGAAAAAGGAAAAGCCTGGCCAACAGAGATCACTAATTTTGATTTTCAAACCTGTGATGTGTTCCCCAAGGTTTCGGTGGTCCGCAAAACCCCCAAGGGCGTGAAAAAGGGTTTGCTCTCCATCACCAACCAGGACGCGGAAATCCTGCACAATCCGCATGGGTATTCAGTGGCGGGCGCCAACCGGAAGACTCTGTTCAACAAACCCCTGCCTTCAAAGGGGGATGTCGCGGACGTCACTAAAACGTTTAAACGGTTCAAGGTGAAAAAGGACAAGCATTTTTTCCTGCAATGCGATCAGCATAATTTTATGGAAGCCGATGGCAGGGTGGTATGGAATCCTTATTATGCCATCAGCGGGGCGGACGGTACTTTTAAAATCGATCAAATTCCTGCCGGAAAATACTGGGTGACCGCCTGGCATCCGTATGTGGGAGAGGTCAGCAAGGAAGTAACGGTGTCAGGAGGCTCTGATGCAAAAACGGACTTTGCTTTGATGGTAAAATAGGAACCATTGAAAAGCGCCGTGTTGTGATGAGCCTTCCCTTTGGGCAACAAAGGGAAGGCTTTTGCAATGAAGGGCAATGACCGATGGATTCGGTTTTTCTGAACCCTCCGATTAACCCACACCCACCTTGTTGATGTTCCGCCACCCCCTGGTTTAAAGCATATTTTGTTGGAAGTCGGTTTGTTCAGTCCGCACGATTTTCAATGTGATTTAACTGTGACAATTCCTTGACAGTTTCTTAACACCCTCCCGATATCTTCAATTCACGGATAAAAAGGTTTAAATCGAGATGGTTGCCTACTACTTTCTATCAAGTGATTCAGAAAAATGGATATTTTGAGAAAACTTGAAAAGACGCTGGAAGAAAGCGATCTTGAAAAGAGGATGACCGATGCGAATTCGGTGAGTCTCATCAAGGATATGGGATTCATCGATGGACCTGGCCGGGTCGCCCCGGCCCTGATCAACAAACCGGTGGGATTCAGTCCGCAGAAATTCCTGCTGATCGTTGCCTGCATTTCTATTGGTGCGGTTCTTTCCTTCATGTTCTTGAACAAATCCAAAGCCGTCCATGAAGAGTTGAGGAAAATCATCGCCACGGAAGATTTTGTGGAAATGTTGGTCGAAAGTGGTAACCTCGCGCAACTGAGTAGTTTCGATGGAGAAGATGGTCCCCCCGGAGAGAAGGGTGAACCCGGTCCTCCAGGCCCACCTGGACCACCAGGGCCTATGGGCGGAGTGAATCAGGGCGCATTCAAAGGTGTTTCGGGATGGGAACTTCTGGAAAGTGAAAGTTTTATGGTAGAGGCCGGAAATAGAATGACGGTCTCTAAGAGTTGCTCATCTGGAAAAATACTGCTTGGCGGGGGATATAATGTCGCAGAATGTACTCATTGTTCTGGAGTCACCAGCTATCCTTCCAGTAAAACCTCCTGGGAAGCGACATTGGACAATAAAATGAGCGATCAGTCCGCTAATTTAAAAGTCTACGTAATTTGCGCCGAGCCCACCCTCTAGCAAAAAATATTTCCTCATCCTAATCCGCATAAAAAAAGGAGTTAACCGAATTCGGCTAACTCCTTCTTTTATTTGGTAGCGGGGGCCAGATTTGAACTGACGACCTTTGGGTTATGAGCCCAACGAGCTACCGGACTGCTCCACCCCGCAGTATAAATTTTCTAAAAAAACAATTAGTTATGGAAACTTCACCAAGGGTATAACGATACGCTGACATTTGTCAAGTGGCTCTGTCCTGCAATGCATTTATACCAGAAAAGGCCAGCGTTTGGACGTTTTTCTCGAAGCTTAAGAGGGGAAAACGAAAGTAACACCAACTGGATATTTTTAGAATAAAAAAGCGGCTTCTATGGACGATTGATTTTCCATACAAGCCGCTGTTATATCGAATTAAAGATTTGCGTTTTTGCGATCCGGATTTCTGAACAGTGAAGTTTCATTGGTCAACTCCTCCAGGCCTGGAAAGGCGTCCTCCGGATGAAGCTTCTTGGCCTTTTCCAATAATTCCTCTTCAGATTCCTTATTATCCTCGTCAGGGATACAGCAATCTACCGGGCAAACTTCCTGGCAGGCTTCTTCACCGTGAAAGCCAACACACTCGGTACAGAGGTCAGCGTCGATTTCGTAGAAATCCTCTCCTTCGCTGATGGCTTCATTAGGACATTCCGGTTCACATACGCCACAGTTGATACATTCATCAGTGATTAGTGTTGACATGTTCCTTTTCCTTTATCTCTAAAATTATTTTTTCAGAAAATGGTACAAAACCTTACTAAAAGCTTATCAGGATGTAAACGTTTTTTTAACCAAAAACTGGAGATAACCTGAATCCACCGTGTAAATGAGAGGTAACTCCGGCCGCCAATAACTAAGCGGTGTAAACCTATATAGAGACAAATAAATAACAAGTCAAGAAATTTTTGAATTATCCTGCCCGGCACTGGCAAATCTTTATTCCCGGAATAAAAAATTGGGGGTTTTAGTCTTGTTTACAATGAGATCGATGAATGGGGAGAGTTGAAGATTTGTTGCAACCGGATGGGTTTAATTTGTTATTATTATCCCAGAATGAATACCAAACGGATTTTGATATTTTTGCCTCTTGGGTTGGTGGTTTTCCTGGCGCAGTCGTTTTTCTGGGTTCCCACCTATGACAAGCAGGCGGTGGGCAACCCCAACCGGCTGGTCAAATACATTCATGGCTCTGCGGCGGATGCGGAAATCCTGAACCCCATTCTGAGCGCGGATACCACCAGTAGCTCCATCAACGGGCTGGTTTTCGACGGTTTGATCGATCTGGACGATAAACTGGAGTACCGTCCCCGTCTGGCTTCTTCGTGGGTGCAATATGAAGAGGCTTTTCTGGTGGTTCCCGCTGATGGCCTTGTAAAGGATATCCCGTCAGGCTCCCATGATTTCGCAAAATGGATTCTGACCGCTTTGAAATCCAATACTGCCTGGTACAAAAACCTCAAGTCGGTCGAGGTGGTCGCCGGGAAAGAAAAAAAGGGGCAAGCGACTGTCCCGGTTTTGGATGGGCCAGGAAAACCGGTCGTGGAAAATGGCCGGCCCAAAACCCGCAAGGTGGATTACCGATTGCAACAGCCGGATCGAATCAAATTCACCCTGCACAAAATCGACCAGGACTTTTTTGCCCCTGTAAAAAAATTGCTGGGCGAGGGAGTGTTTCAATCATTTCCGTATATGCAATTCATACATGCGAAGGATTCCTCGGAGCAGAAAAATCTGGCGGTGCATTATCAGGAAATTTTACCCCTGACCGAGCATAATCCCATCATCGTATTTAACCTTAGAAAAAGCGTTCGTTTTCATGACGGGCATGAATTCGATTCTGGCGACGTGTTGTTCACTTATCAGGCGATCATGAACCCGAAGAACGCCTCTCCCCGTACATCCGATTACGAGCCCATCAAATCCGTTGAGCCACTAGGGTCGCATGAGATAAAAATTGTTTACAAACGGTTGTTTTCACCAGCGATCAATTCGTGGTTCATGGGAATTCTGCCCGAGCACTTGTTAAATGATGTGGCCTTGAAAAAAGAAGCCGATGAAAAAGGCGCGGACACAGAAGCCTTTAGCATCCGGGACAGCAAGCACAATCGGCATCCGGTGGGAACAGGGCCTTTTGTGTTCAAGGAATGGCAGTCCGATGAATTGATCCGTCTGGTTGGCAATAAAGACTATTGGGAATTTCCCCCGGAATATGAGGAGTATGTGATGCGCATCGTGCCCGACGCATTGACTCAGGAAATGGAGTTTTACGCGGGAGCCGTGGACAACTATTCCGTTCAGCCGCATCAGGTGGCAAGGTTCAAAAAGGATGAAAAATACCAGAACTTTTCCAGCGTCGGATACTTTTATTCCTACATCGGCTATAACCAGAGAAACCCGTTGTTCAAATCCGCCGAAGTGCGCCGTGCTTTGGGAATGGCGATCGATACGGAGAAGATCATCAAGTATATTTTATACGGGGAAGGGGAGCGGGTCACCGGGCCATATCCAAAAATCACCGACTGGTACGACCCCTCAATACAACCCTTACCCTATGACCCGGCAGGGGCTTTAAAGATACTGAATGGCCTTGGCTGGCAGAAAAACGACGATGGGTATTTAGAAAAGGACGGCAAGGTGTTTGAGTTCAACCTCATCACCAACGCCGGCAACCCCATCCGCAAAAATATTCTGACTATTGCGCAGAACAGCTGGGAAAAGCTCGGCATCAAATGCCAGACCCAGATTTTCGAATGGGCAGTGTTCCTCAAGGATTTCGTCAACGCCCTGAAATACGATGCGCTGGTGCTGGGGTGGAGCATGGGCATCGACCCGGACCTTTATCAGATCTGGCATTCGAGCCAGACCAATCCCAAACAACTCAATTTCGTGGGTTATGAGAATCCGGATGTGGATCGCTTGATCGTCCGGATTCGGCGGGAATATGACAAAAAGAAGCAGGTGAAAATGGCGCATGAACTGCACCGACAGATCGCTAAAGACCAGCCGTACACCTTTCTATATGTTCAAAAAGCCACTCAATTATTGGATAAGAAAATCGTCATCGTTGATCGTAAGCCCGACGGATCGGAAAAGTTTTCCAAAATTTATCCCACCAAAGACGGAAGCATCCGATTCTATTTCAACAAATGGAAGAAAATTGGGCAGGTGCCTCAGTTTTCAGCGGGAGGTTGACTCCTGCTCGGAGGGCGACCTTTACGAATCCAGCCTTCGTCTATCCCGGATAACGAAAAGCCTGTCTACATAATCTATTAAATAACAAAAACAAATGGACTACTTTGCTGAACTGGGCTATTTCGGCCTTTTTGTTGCGGCTTTTTTAGCCGCGACCGTTTTACCTTTAAGCTCTGAAGTGGTTTTAAGCATTTTATTAGTAAACGGTTTATCGCCAATTGCATTAGTTACTGTCGCTACAATTGGAAATGTGTTGGGATCTCTTACGAATTATGCCCTGGGGTATTGGGCCAGCCTGGGCGTCATTAAAAAATGGCTGAAAATTTCCGAGGAGGAGTTTGTTCGGACGGAGCGGCGCTTCGCAAAATATGGACTGTTCTCACTATGTTTTGCCTGGGTGCCTATCATTGGCGATCCAATAACCGTGGTGGCTGGCATATTGCGCATTCGTCTATTGTGGTTTGTGCTATTGGTCACCGCAGGCAAACTGATACGCTATATCGTCGTCAGTTATTTAATAATGCAAGTGAACTGATCTGACAACATTGCCTCACCAGTAGTTCAAGGCACCCCTCTTGAGGATGGCTAACACATTTCCTTCACTTCTGCGACTTCTATGGTACCCATCACAAGGAACGGGCATGCCTCAGCCATTGCAAGAGCCGCATCCATGTTGTCGGCTTTCACGATACAAAACCCTAACAAAGGATTCGACCCTCCATCGTCTGATACCCCATCGGAACTGACGGTCTTGGAATTTCCCAGTGGAGTGTCGGGGGTGTCCACGGCATCGCCCAAGCCGCTGACCCAGGCTTGATACTTCTCCATATGTTTGGCTCCCTCCTCAGGGCTCTCAGGCATTTTACCAGCGTGATAGGCCAGGATAAATTTAGGCATAAGCTTACTCCTCTTTTTCAGTTTATGTTTGCAGGACGTTTAGTTTTCCCAAGTGACGATTGTCCAATATTCCAGCCTGGATAACAATTTCAAAAATGACCGTCTTGATGCAAAGGTCTCCTACAAAATCCGTCTCCGCAAATAAATCTCCACCGTGTTGCGGGTGTTTAGTCGTTTTGGGCAGATTTCGGCAAGCTAACGTGAAGCAGGACATAACCGACTAAGGCAGACAGGATGGAACCTATCAGAATGCCTAAACGATCCCCGCTAAAGTAGTCGCCACCGCCATGCTCGAAAGCCAGACCTGCGATAAAAAGGCTCATGGTGAAACCGATCCCGCAGGCAAAGGCCACTCCGAGTAGTTGCATCCAGTTCATGTTGTTCGGAAGCTGAACAAATCGAAGACCGACCGCGAGCCCGACAAATACGAGAATTCCCAGTGGTTTCCCCATGAATAAACCCAAAACAACGCCCACGGTCACAGGGTGAGTGAGGCTTTCAATGGACACACCGGATAATGAGAGTCCTGCATTGGCAAACGCAAAAAACGGGAGAATCGCGAACGCGACGGGGCCGTGCAGATTGTGTTCAAGTTCGCGTAGCGGAGATGTTCCCTTCTCATCACGCATCGGGATGCAAAATGCGATGAGGACACCCGCTAACGTCGCATGAACACCTGATTTCAAGACAGCGATCCATAGCACAACTCCTAAAAGAATGAAACTCGAGGTGCGTGTCACGCCAGTTTTGTTCATAATGATTGCAATAATGAGGGCTGAAATACCAATGAATAGTGCACTAAGAGAGAGGTCACCGGAATAGAAAAGAGCGATGATAATAATGGCAGCCAGGTCATCGAATATAGCCAATGTGAGCAGGAATACTTTCAGGGCGGTCGGCACACGACTACCGAATACGCTTAGCAATGCCAACGCGAAAGCGATGTCGGTCGCCACAGGAATCGCCCAGCCATCCAGAGCAATGGGATCACTCCAATTCATCCAGGAATAGATCGCGGCGGGAATAACCATACCCCCAAGGGCACCCATGCCGGGCAGGACGATTTGGGAAAAAGAGGACAACTCTCCTTCCATGATTTCTCGTTTCACCTCAAGGCCAATCAAAAAGAAGAACACGGCCATCAGACCATCATTAACCCAGAGTAGCAACGGCTTGTTGATTGACAAAGCGCCCACCTGGACCGCCACGGTTGTATCAAGCAAGGCGTCGTAGAGGTACGCTAATGGAGAGTTGGCAACCACCATTGCAATAAGAGTAGCGGCTAACAAAAGGATGCCGCTGGCCGACTCCAGTTTTGTGAAGGAGAGAAAGGCAGTCAAAATGGGTGGTGATTCGCTTTGTTCATCCATAAGAGCAAAAATAGAACGTTCGTTAAAGTCAATAATTGAATGACCGCATTTGGTCGATAGCGGTTTTCCGGGACGCAAGAACGTCTGACATCGTGGTCAGATCATGTTCCGACTAATACATATCCTTATCCTACAAAATCCGTCTCCGCAAATAAATCTCCACCGTGTTGCGGGCGTTACTGGAAACGGCGATGTCCATCATGCCGTCGGCGTTATAGTCCCCGCTGGTGATGGCTAGCGGCGTGCCTCCGGCGATGACGTAATCACGGGTCGGGAAATGGAACCCTCCGTTGGGTCGGCGGATGATCAATGAAAAATTGCTGGAACGGGAGTTGGCCACCGCCACGTCTACGCGATCGTCGTCGTTGAAATGTTCCGCGACCAGTGCGATCGGTCCGCCGCCGCCGGAAAAAGTGATTTCCTTTTGAAAGGTTCCATCGCCGTTGGAAGGGAACAGGTGCATGTTGTCGCCTTGCCCCGTCGTGCAGACCAGATCCATCTTGCCGTCGTTATTCATGTCCTTTTTGATGAGCGCCAGCGGAACGAAACCTTTGGCTATAGATAGGGGTTTTTGAAACGTCCCGTCACCGTTGCCCCAAAATATTCTGATAGAGCTTGCGTTCGAACTGCTGGCGGCCAGGGCGATGTCTGGCGCGCCGTCGCCGTTGAAATCGTGGGACACGCCGGAGAACGACCGGGAGCCTGTGAGGTAGGTTTCGCCTTTCTTGAAAAAGCCGTTGCCGTTGCCGAGGTAGAGTTCCATTTTGTCGAAAGTCAGGGTGACGGCGATGTCTATTTTACCGTCCTGATTATAATCGTCCGCGATCACTGCAAGGGGAACCCGGCCCGTCGGGTGCTTTTGCGGCGACCGGAAGGCATTTTTTCCCTTTCCCAGAAGTGTGACAAAGGCGTTTGTTCCCCTGGAATTGACCACGAGGTCGGGGATCGTGTCGTTATTCAAATCCGCAACGGTTAGGAAAGTGGGTTCCATGGGAACAGCGATATTCAGCGGTGATTGAAATGTTCCATCGCCTTTACCGTAGAGGATGGTCAGAGTGCTGTTTTTGGCGTTGGCCGAGATAATATCCGCCTCTCCGTCCAGGTTCAAATCCGCTGTCAAGAGATAGGCTGGCCCCTGTCCCAAAGGCATGACATGGTATTTATAAAACAGGTCCGGGGGCGGGGAGGGCAGTTTGAAAAAGTCGCACCCGGCGGGAAAAATGCAGGCCATCAGCAATAGCCAGTTGAGGCGTTGGCAGTAGCTCTTTTCGTTTTGCTTAAGGTTCACTTTGGTTCTAACCCTTTGTTTTAGTGGCTTGAGGGGTTAGCCCGCCTTGAGGCAATAGCGCGTTAACACTGGGTCCAGCGTCTCGCTGGTTAATTCCCTTGATTTTACAGGGTTCCTGTGTAAAAATCGCTGAAAATTAATGTTATCAACCGTCCTCGCTCTAACTCGATGAAGTTAGGGCTGACCCAAACCCATGAGGAGGTAAAGAATTGCGTTCCTACCAGAGTGTCCTGATCCTGAAGCCCGATTTAGATGAAGCACAAGTCGGCGAATCCTTAGAAAAAATTACTGAACTAGTCAAAAACCATGGCGGAGACATCCTTAAAGTCGATAAATGGGGCAAAAAACGCCTGGCTTATAAAGTAAAGAAAAACAGGTTTGGATATTACCTGAATATCTACCACACCTGTGAAAATGAAAGTGTCCCGGCATTGGAAGCCAAATACAAGCTCTATGACGCGATCATTAAATTCATGGTCCTGCGTTTGGATGATAAAGAGTTGGAACGCGCTATGGGAAATGGTGAGGAAACTGAGGAAGGTGCGGTCACTGACGATGCGGAGGTCAAAAAGGATGAAAGCGAGAAAACTGAAGCGAAAGAACCGGAAACTGTCCCCGCTATAGACGAAAGAGGGATCTGAATAGTTGATGAAGACCAGCCAATCCAACAAGAACGGGGTGCTTAATGGCGTCATTCAATAAAGTTTTACTCATGGGCAATCTGACCCGTGACCCGGAACTGCGTTACACGTCCAGCGGAGCGGCGGTCGCTAGTTTTGGTCTAGCGGTCAACCGGAAATATAAAGCAGGCGATGAATGGAAAGACGAAGTCTGTTATGTGGATATAACGGTTTGGGCCAAACAGGCCGAAAATTGCGCGGAATATCTGCACAAGGGAAGTCCCGTTTTTCTGGAAGGTCGTTTGAACTTTCAATCCTGGGAAACCGATACCGGGCAGAAACGCAACAAGCTGGAAGTCGTGGCCAATAATATCCAATTCCTGGGTCGTCCCGGCGAAAGCAAGGGTGCCTCATCAGGAGGAATGGGAATGGATGGACCT
The DNA here is from genome assembly GCA_029261595.1 of Nitrospinaceae bacterium. Taxonomy (GTDB): domain Bacteria; phylum Nitrospinota; class Nitrospinia; order Nitrospinales; family VA-1; genus JADFGI01. Next base: position 95,219 of record JAJDAZ010000044.1, read on the forward strand.
CCTCCCGGTGAAAAGGATGATATTCCTTTTTAAATTTTTCAAATATTATCAATAACAATAAAGAGTGAATAACTAATGGGAACAGCAAGCACACGAAAACGATCGTTTTTTTCTCAAAAGATTTGTCGGTTTTGCGCGGACAAGGCGGACCACATCGATTTTGATGATATTAAAAATTTGAAACCTTTGATTTCCGAAAGAGGGAAGATCGTGCCTTCGCGAATTTCGGGAAACTGTGCCAAGCATCAGAGGCAATTGACCCGGGCTGTCAAAAGAGCGAGGAACATCGCCTTATTGCCCTTTGCCGTAGAAGTTTAATTTTGTCCGAGCCTTCTCAACCGGGAAAATTTGTTTTACCCGCCATCCTGATTTTTGCGGCGGTTTTTGCGGTACTGATTTTTCCACCACTGGCTGCGTTGGTGGGAATTCTGGCTCCTGCGCCCCTGATCTTTGTTTATCTGCAAAGAGGGCAGGTGGTTGGCTTCATATTGATGGGGCTGGTCGGTGTTGTTCTTTTACTTTTAACGGGATCTGGGCAGGCGATGCTTTTCGTCGCTGAATATGTGGTCATGGCCACGATTCTTGCGGAGACCATCAAGGCGCAGTTGACGATGGATAAATGCATTTTCCTGAGCGCGCTGGGCTCCATGGTTTTGGCGACGATGTTGATGGTGGTTTTGTTTGGTGGAGAAACTTCGATGGTCGAGTTTTTCCAGCAACAAATCATGAAGCATTTTGACCAATCGTTGCAAGCTCTCAAATCGATGGGAGAAAACCAGGCAGACCTGGATTCAATGCAGGAAGTGCTAAAGGAAACTGCACGGACCTTTGCTTCCGCGTATCCAGCTTTCATCATGGTGGGTTCGCTGGTCACGGCAGCGGTTAATTTTTTTCTGGTCCGCGTTTTATGGACCAAGCTTTATGGGCAGACCTTGTTTCGGCAGGAAAAGTTTTCCGAAATGGTTTTGCCGGATTTCCTGATATGGTTGCTGATTTTATCGTCAGCGTCGCTGTTTTTTATCGGAAGTCCTGTGGGTACTCTTGGAGTCAACCTGTTTGCGTTGGTGATTCTGGTCTACCTGTTTCAAGGCCTGGCAGTAACGGTCCACATTCTGCGAAGCAAAAATGCCCATGTCCTGATATGGGTGCTGGTATTTTTTCTGATCGTGATTCAACCCATCCTCATGGGCCTGGTGATCGGCCTGGGGGTGTTTGACATCTGGGTGGATTTTAGAAAAATACGAAAATTAAATACTGAAATTTCCGAATAATATTTTTATCTTATTTATAAGGAGTGAAAAGGCAGGATGAATTTACTATTAAAAGAAGATGTCGATGGACTGGGGTTTTGTGGCGAAGAAGTTAAAGTCCGTGATGGGTACGGGAGGAATTATCTCATTCCCCAGGGCAAGGCGATTCTGGCGACCCCGAAAAACCTCAAACAGTTCAATCACCAGAAGATGATCGTGCAGGGAAAAGTAAAAAAGATCATCAACTCAGCCACCGAACTTGCCGAAAAAATTGGCAAGGTCAATTGCACCATTAAAAAGAAAGTGGGCGAGCAGGGCAAGCTGTTTGGGTCTGTCACCACTCAGGAAATAATGGAAGTGCTGAGGGCGAACGGGATAGAGGTCGATAAACGAAAAATCCAGCCGACGGAACCCATTAAATCGCTGGGAGACTTTCAAGTTCCCCTGAGACTCCACACCGAGGTGGTGGCGCAAATAAAAGTTTCCGTCGTTCCCGATAAGGTAGCGGTGAAAGAAGCCGAAGCCGCCGCCGATTCCGAGACCAAAAAAAACGTTGAGGAGAAGGCCGACGCCGAGCAGGAAAATCCAGAAGACGCGGCGGAATGATCCGGTTTTCCCGCCCCACGGGAGGAAAAGTGAGGCAGAGGGTTGTGAAGTCCTTTGCGTCGTCTTCCTGCCCCGAAAAGGGTGTGCTTTGCTCACGAGCCTGCAATTGACCGTGAACTCTTTAGCACAATAAAATTAGATCCAGTCCGCAGGCTGATAGTTTGTAGCGGGGTCGTTTATTAGTTTTCAATTTATAGAATTTATAGTAAGTTGAGAAATTAATAATATTCCCCATCGCTGGAATCCAGGATCATGGCTCAAGCCGTCACCGATATGTCCCTAAGCAAACTCCCGCCCTATAATATGGAAGCGGAGCAAAGCGTTCTAGGGGCCTGTGTGAAGTCCGTTGAAGCAGTCGCTAAAGCGCTGGAGGTATTGACTGCGGAGGATTTCTATAAATCCAGCCACCAGAAAACTTTCCTTGCCATCCGCGAGCTGTTTGAGGCGAACGAATCCATCGACGTCCTCACCATCGCCGAAAAACTGCGCAAAAAAAGTGAATACGAAGCCGTCGGGGGTATGGATTACCTGGATATTCTCGAAGGTTATGTCCCCACCGCCTCTGCAGTATTTCATCACGCAAAAATTGTCCGCGAAAAAAAGATCCTCCGCGACCTGATCGAAACCGCCACCGATATTGTCACCACCAGTTATGGCGATTCCGAGGATGTTGAAACCCTTCTGGATCGGGCGGAGCAGGCGATCTTTCAAATTTCAGAAAGAAAATCAAAAAAGAATTTTTTTGATCTGGATACGATCAACCGGACCAATTTAGGTGATATCGAAAAATTGATGTCGGAACCCGGGATGGTGACTGGAGTGCCCACTGGATTTGAGGATCTGGACCGCCTGACATCCGGATTTCAGCCTTCCGACCTGATCATTGTTGCGGCCCGGCCCAGCATGGGGAAAACCAGTTTTGCCCTGGACATTGCGCGTCATGCGGCGATGCACGCCAATACCTGCACCGCTATTTTCAGCATGGAAATGTCCAAAGAGCAGTTGAGCCTGCGCATGATGTGCGCGGAATCGCGGGTTGATTCTCAAAAGGTGCGCACCGGGTATCTGGCAAAATCCGATTGGCCCAAACTGACCAAGGCCGCCGGCCGATTGTCCAGCGCCAAAATGTTCATTGACGACAGTCCCGCGTTGTCGTCGCTGGATGTCCGTGCACGTACGCGCCGCCTGGCGGCGGAGCATGACCTCGGCCTCATTATCATCGACTACCTGCAATTGATGCAGGGGCGGTCCTCGACAGAAAGCAGGCAACTCGAAGTGTCGGAGATCTCCCGCGGGCTCAAAGCCCTGGCCAAGGAAATGAATATTCCCATTGTGGCGCTTTCCCAGCTCAGCCGCGCGGTTGAAAGCCGGACCGACAAACGGCCCATGCTTTCGGATTTACGTGAATCGGGAGCGATTGAGCAGGATGCAGATGTGGTGGCCTTTATTTACCGGGACGAAGTGTACAACCCGGAAGGAGATGACCTCGGCACGGCGGACATCCTGATCCGCAAACAACGTAACGGGCCTATCGGCGAAGTCAAACTGCATTTCGAGAAAGAATACACCCGGTTTTATAATTTTTCCCGCAAGGAAGAGGGTAGCCCTCCTGAAGAATCTGATGAAGAAACGCCTTTTTAATTGCCTGAAGAGGCTGATATTATTTGTGAAAACTATGGAGTTCATCGACAACCATAGCCAGTGGGCCAGAGGTAGCCTTGTGAATTGCATGGAGTCATTGGGCAAGCTTGATGGCTCTGGCGTCAAAAGACGAAGGCTTGAAGCGTTTAGACTCGCTTAAAGGATTTGGTGGGGAGACCGGTGCTCTGATCGGTTCCTTTGCGGAAATCATTTGGGAGTTGAATCAAGTGACCGAGGTAATGGGAAACATAATGCCCAGGGCCAGACAGCTTGAAGAGCAGGAGCAATAATCAGTCACAACCACCCTCAGGGGCCTTCGAGTCCTTGGGAGTGGTTAATTCATAAAAAATAGAAATGGAAGATTTAAAATGACAATGGTTGGCCCTTTCATGAATCGCCCGGTTTTTACCACAAGTCCTGAAACATTGGCGCATGAAGCTATGGTAATAATGCTTGAGAACAAAGTTGGTGCTCTTCTAATAAAAGAAAACGAAGAGTTTGTTGGCATATTTACTAAGGCAGATTGGATGCGAAAGGTTGTCAGGGGGGATGGAGACATAAACTCTGAGAAAGTTTGTTCTGTCATGGCGAAAACCATTATCACTATTGAAAAAGACGAATCATTGGCAAAAGCAAACCTTCTAATGGAAAATCATGGAATCCGTCATATTGCGGTAACTGAAAATGGGAAAATTATCGGAATGTTATCGGTAAAAGATTTAGAAAAATATTATCATCAATTGCATGATCAGGAATGATGACTTTTGGAGTTTTATTCATTGGCGGGAGTCACCCCCCTCACCCTCGAGGGCCTTCGGGCCTCTGGGGGATAGGGATTAGAAAATGAGCCAGAAAATAAGCGCAAGCCACCATAATGCCACCAGCACGCAAATTATTTCCCACGAACTTAATGATATTTTAAACTTCGGCGGCGCGTCCTTCATTTTAAATCCCTCCTTAAATATTGTCATTCAACCCTTTAAAATTATGGGAAATTATATCTTCAGTGATAAAGCTGGTCAGCCGGTTGGTTTATGATTTTTTCGCTATTGCCTCCAGTTGAAAAGTTCTAATTTAACAAAACTTGTCAACCGAAGTTCTAGTTTTCACATATTATGAATGGTTTTATCGTTAACATTGCCATCAGCGTCTTTCTTATCCTCTTTATCCCGTACGACACGGTGGCTGTCGCGAATCCTGCGCATCCGGGTCAACCCACCTTTTCCGCAAAACAAAAGGCCGAGTTTTTACTCGTTAGAAAGCAGTATGAAGAAGCCATTCTGGCTTACCAATCTTTGCTAAAAGAAGAGAAGGGTGACAGTGCCCTGTTTCGCGGTCTGGTCAAGGCCTATGAAGGGGCGAACAAGCTCAAGGATGCGGAAGGCTATATAAAGGATTACCTGTCAGCTCGTGCGGGTTCGTCGGCCGGGCAGTATGGACTGGGTTATTTTTACTATTTGAGCGGCCAGGATACTGAGGCGAAGGTGCGATTTGAAGAGGCCGTCCGCCTTGAGGCGGATAATGCGCTTGCGTGGAATAACTGGGGAGCGTCGCTATCACGCACAAAATCATACACTTTGGCAGTGGAGAAGGTCAAAGAGGCCATCCATCTGAAACCTGGTAACTCTATGTATTATAATAACTTAGAGAGGATTTACGGGGAGATGGGCTCAGCTGGCCTGTTTCTTGCAGATTATCAACGATATGTCAAGAATGGGCCTCGATTCGTGGCGCAGGGTTATGGCCGTCAAATCGCCAAAACCCTGCGTCAGGAAGCGTTCAAACAATATTCCCAGGGAAAACTGGATGATGCGGTGAAGGGGTTCGAGAAAATCGTTGTAATTTTTGAGGAAACCGGATATCGGGCCGGGTTGGTCCCCATATTTTTTGGACTGGCCGTGTTACACGAAGAAAATGGGGATGAAAAGACCGCTCAAAAGTATCTTAAAGAGGTTCTGGCAATCAATCCAAACCATATACAAGCACGAGGAATGATAAAGTAAATATAAAAATTTGTCCCGGAAAATCAATATTTTCCTTTTGAATTTCTTATAAATTATTAAAAATAACACTATATTTTAATAGAATTTATACAAATTTATAACTTTTTAACTGGAAGTTCAAAAATAATTAAGGATTGACAACAAAGGGGTTCAAAGCTAGCATTACAAATGCTATGCATTTTTTGGTGAGCGGAATATATTAGGAGAGTAGGGTGAAAAAAAATGACATTACCCTGATGCTGTTTCCAGGCGATACAGGGTCTCCAAAAAAAATAAGATTACCGAAAAATTTTTTTCGGGTGGCTGTGGTGATATCCACCGTGCTGTTTATTTCGGTTATCGGATCTTCCATATATTTTGCCAAAAAATATGTCCAGCTGATTGACGATAAAGTCGAGATCGCCGAGCTCAAACGGGAATCCAAAATCCATAAAATTCAAGTGGAAAAACTGGGCCTGCAGGTCAAGGAATTTTCTACCGAGATGTCCCGGTTGGAGCGGTTTGCGAATAAGTTGCGAGTGATCACGGATCTTGGCGATTCGCCCGCCCCAAAAGAAAAAGACTGGGGCATGGGTGGTCCTTATGGGCTGAGTACGCAAAGTTTTTCAACCTCTCTTGAGCGCGAAGCGGTTGCGATGGTCGAGCGGCTGTCCGGCAATCTGGATGAGCTGGACCAGCAGGCCAAAGCGCAGGCCGTCAGCCTTCAACAACTGGATGAATTCTTCAAAAACCAAAAGTCTTTCCTGTCATCAACCCCCTCTGTTTGGCCGACCCGTGGCTGGGTGACTTCCGGGTTCGGATTGCGTAAATCTCCATTCACTGGACGCAAGGAAAAACACAAGGGGTGGGACATTGGCGCCCGTTTAGGTTCTCCCATCAGAGCGACTGCCGATGGCGTGGTGAGGATGTCCGGGCGGGAGTCTGGTTACGGAAAAATGCTTGAAATCAGCCACGGATACGGGATCGCCACCCGTTATGGCCACAACTCGAAAAATCTGGTCAAGGTTGGTGACCGGGTCAAACGAGGCGATGTCGTTGCGCTGGTTGGAAGCACCGGCCGCAGTACCGGTCCCCATCTTCACTATGAAGTAATCCTGAGCGGCGTTCCGGTCAATCCAAGAAATTACATTTTAGAAGACTGATCCGGTTTTTCCAGGAGTCTTACTTCAGCCCCGCTTCCGGGTTATTGAAACCCTATTCCCAATAACTTGGATGTAAGTGATGTTTCGTGGTATTCTACCCACAGTATGGCTCTCGTCTTACCTCGGCCTGTTTACTTCTGATTGATTCATCAATCCATAAACATTTTAATTGCGTGATTCTTTATTGGAATCCTTTGCCGGGTCCATCCTTAAATGGTTATCGTAAACTTTGTTCGGGATCAAATCGGATGGTTGAAAAATGGGGGAGGGGTTGCAGGTTCTGAAAATGGTTTCATTTGATTATGAATTGCTCACAGGGACTTGATTGAACGTATGGTGTTAAAATTTATACAAAAAATTGTTGGAACCAAAAACGACCGGGAACTGAAACGAATTCAGGCTCAGGTGGATCGCGTCAATGAATGGGAAAGCAAAACTCAGGAACTGACCGATGCCCAGCTCACGGACAAGACCGCTGAATTTAAAAAAAGGTATCATGAAGGGGAATCCCTGGACGATATTCTTCCCGAAGCGTTTGCAGTAGTGCGGGAAGCCAGTCAGCGGACCCTCGGAATGCGGCATTTCGACTCCCAGATGGTGGGTGGGGTCGTCCTTCATGATGGTAAAATCGCCGAGATGAAAACCGGGGAGGGCAAAACCCTTGCCGCGACCCTTCCGGTTTATTTAAATGCCATGACGGGCAAAGGAGTCCATGTTGTCACCGTGAACGATTACCTGGCCAGCCGGGACGCCGAATGGATGGGAGCGATTTACAAATTTCTGGGCCTGACCGTGGGGACGATTTACCACGACATGCCGGAGGATGAGCGCAAACAGGCTTATGCGTCCGATGTGACCTACGGCACCAACAACGAGTATGGTTTCGACTACCTGCGTGACAACATGAAGTTTTCCGAGGAGCAGTTTGTCCAGCGGCCGCTTCATTTTGCCATTGTGGACGAGGTGGACAGCATCTTGATCGATGAGTCCCGGACGCCGCTGATCATTTCCGGTCCGGCGGAAGAATCCACTGAAAAGTATTATGAGGTGAACAACGTCATTCCCAAATTGAAGGAAAATCATTATCAGGTGGATGAAAAGAGCCGCACCTCCACTCTGACCGAAGAGGGGGTCTCCCGCCTGGAAGAATTGCTGAACGTGGAAAACCTTTATGATCCGGGAAATATCGAAACTCTGCACTGCGCCAATCAGGCTTTGAAAGCCCATACGGTTTTCAAGAATGAAGTCGATTATGTGGTGAAAGAGGGGCAGGTGGTCATCATTGATGAATTCACCGGCAGGATGATGACCGGCCGCCGTTACAGCGACGGGTTGCACCAGGCGCTCGAGTCCAAGGAGGGTGTGAAAATTGAAAACGAAAACCAGACCCTGGCCAGTATCACGTTTCAGAATTATTTTCGCATGTATGAAAAACTGGGGGGCATGACCGGAACGGCGGATACGGAGGCGGCGGAGTTCAGTTCGATCTACAAACTGGAAGTCGTTGTCATTCCCACCAACAAGCCGATGATACGGGATGATTTTACTGATGTCATTTACCGCACGGAAAAGGAAAAGTTTGAAGCGGTGGTTGACGAGATCCGGGAATTGAATGCTGAAGGAAGGCCGGTCCTGGTGGGCACTATTTCGATTGAACGGTCGGAGAGGCTGAGCCGGGTACTGAAGAAGTATGGCATCAAACACAATGTGCTCAATGCCAAGCACCACGAGCAGGAAGCGGAAATCATATCCCAGGCCGGTCAAAACAGAGCGGTGACCATTGCCACCAATATGGCAGGACGGGGAACGGACATTGTTTTAGGCGATGGCGTTCCCGAACTTGGGGGCCTGCATATTCTGGGGACGGAGCGTCATGAAAGTCGCCGGATCGACAATCAGCTGAGAGGGCGGTCCGGAAGGCAGGGGGACAAGGGTTCCTCGCGTTTTTATTTGTCTCTGGAGGATGACCTGCTCAGGATTTTTGGCTCGGACAAGGTGTCGGGTCTCATGGCCCGACTGGGCATGGAAGACGGGCAGCCGATCGAACACAGCATGGTCAGTAAAGCCGTGGCCAACGCCCAGAGCAAAGTGGAAGCGCACAACTTCGACATTCGCAAGCATCTTCTGGAATACGATGATGTGATGAACCGGCAACGGGAGGTTTTTTACGCTTTAAGAAGGGATATCATCACCGGAGAAAACCAGAAGGAAATTCTTTTCGAAATGGCTGAAGAAGTGACGGATAGAATTCTGGAAACCATCGCTCCTGAAAAGATATATCCTGAAGAATGGGATATCCCCGCTCTCAATGAATCTATGGAACGGCAATTTGGCGTCCCCGTTGAAAAAGTAAACGATGAGGAGTTAGAAATCGAAGGTAAGACGCGTCTTCCCTTAGGAGATTGCAACCGCGAAACACTGCACGACACCCTCATGGAAGCGGTGTATCAAACCTATAACGCCAAAGTGGAAGGATTGGAGGCTGGCGCCGTTCGCCATCTGGAGAAATCCATCATGCTGCAAGTCGTGGATAATCTCTGGAAGGATCATCTGCTTGCCATGGACCACATGAAAGAAGGCATCGGGTTGCGGGGGTACGCGCAAAAGAATCCTTTGACGGAGTATAAAAAAGAAGGCTTCGAGATGTTCCAGTTCATGATGAACCGGATTCAGGAAGAGGTGACGGAATATCTCTATAAAATTCGCATCGAGCGGGAAAGTGAGTTACCCGATCCTGAGGAAAATCTCAACCGGCCACAAAAAACTGTGGAGCATCGGGGGGCCAGCGCAGAGGATGCCAAACCGGCTACGGTTCGCAGGGATGAAAAAAAAGTGGGCAGAAACGACCCCTGCCACTGCGGGAGTGGGAAAAAATTCAAAAAATGCCACGGAAAATAATGTGGGGCGATCAACGATGCTCGGCGGATTCCTGACATTCGATGCATAATGCGGTCAGGGGGAGAATTTGCAGGCGCTTCACACTGATCATTTTTTCGCAATTTTCGCAAACCCCGTAGGTCTTGTTTTGGATTTTTATCAGCGCATCGTCTATCAGTTTTAATTCCTTCCGGTCGCGGCTGGACAAATGAAATACCATCTCCCTGCCTTCCAGGCTGGAAGCAAGGTCGATCTCATTACTGAACGTCAGGCCGTCCACATCTCTTTCCATCGCCTGCGACGATTCCAGCATTTTCAATACCTCACCCCGATTTTCCAGAAGCCGTTCCCGAATCTTACCGACAATAGCGTTTATGCTTTTAGTAGACTTCCTGGGCACTGAAGGTTTTATAACTTCCGGGGTTTCGGTTTCTTTGACTGCGGATTTACTTCTGACAGGTTTTTTGGTGGCGGCCTTCTTTTTGGCAACTACTTTCTTTTTCGGGGCCGCTTTTTTAGGGGCAACCTTTTTAACCTTTTTTGGGGCCGCTTTTTTAGCTTTGACGGCTTTTTTAGCTTTGCCGGCTTTTTTAGCTTTGACGGCTTTTTTTGCTTTGGCCTTTACCTTTACCTTGGTTTTAGATTTAGCCGGCACTTTTTTGGTCGCAGTTTTTTTAGAGGCCGTTTTCTTATTTACCGATTTCGCTTTTTTAGGAACTGCCGCTTTCTTTTTTTTGGCCACAGGTTTCTTTGCAACCGCTTTTTTTTGGGCCGTGCTCTTTTTTTTAACCACTCCTGAAACCTCCTCTATTTGTCGGATTGGTAGTTGTTGGGAGATATTTCAAAACCCAAGGGAAGAGAACCTCAGGTCAATTAGAATGGATCAAAACCGATTTCTTAAAAACTGATTGGTACCGGCTTTTCAACTAACTCAATAACACTAAGTGTTATTATTTAAAATTTAACTGGCAATAGTAGCACTTCAAAAATAATAGTACAAGACCTTATTTCCTGGACTTTGCTTTTTAGAAGCCGCTCGGGGTGTCTATTTTGGCATATTCAGTTGTCCTCATAATCGACGACCACCGAATGGGAACAAAGTGACTTGATTATTTTGATGACTGGCAGATGGTTCTCGTGGGTGGCGTAGATTTCGAGACCCTTCCTGTCGTCAAAGTGGGTGGTCAGAACCAGGTCGTAGCTTCTTTCAGAGTCGGCAAAATTGGTTCCTACTTCCAGAAAGCGGAGGGGGTCAATTTTCCCTCGCATGCCATTTAAGGCATTGAACGCAGTTTTACGGTTTTCCGGGGTATTTTCAGTTAGCTTAAACATGACGATATGCTTGACCATGGTTTTCTCCAGATTGAGGATTTTTCAGCGGGAAAGCATAACACCTGATAAGCAAAATTTCCATCCCCCATAGCCTGGGCAATTTAGAGGAGGGGCACCTTCAACCGGGGGAAAAAGCGGCGCGTGCACTTAATGGGGTTTATCGATTCGGTTATGGCCATTTAAGGAATATGCTATATTTGTCCTATTGAGCCAAAAGTCAATTTTTTGAACAAATTATCGGGAACCTGTTATGTCATGGTTGTTGGGCGCTGGAATGGGGTTTTTAAGGGGAGGGCCATTGGGAGCCATTGTCGGTGGAACCATCCAGCATTTTTTTTCCAAAAAAGTATTAAAAAAAATCAATCATAGTTTTCCGGGAGTCGTGGACCACGGAATTTTTGTGACTTGCCTGGTGGTGGTTTTGACCAAAATCGCCATGGCCAAGGGACCCATGCTTCCGAGTCAGGTTCTTATCCTGCATAAGTTTTTTAAGAAGAACCTGAATTATGATTCGGAGGAACTGAAATTCATCGACCGGGCCATTTCGGAAACCCAGAGGTTGAATCCTGACATCGCCCCATTTGTCGAGCAATATAAAAAGGCATCGCAGAACCATTACAATTTGCTTCTATTGGCGCTGGCTTATCAGATCGCCTTGACAAAGGATTCCCTGGCCAAAGAAACCGAGCATCTCATAAACCAGCTGGCCGAAAACCTAGGGGTTACCTACCAGGAGCATGACCGGATCCGGCAGAAGTACGCTTTAGGAAACACAAAAAATCCTTATACCATTCTTGGGCTGGATTATTCCGCCAGCCCCGAAGAAATTAAAAAAGCCTATCGGGAGAAGGCGGGTCAATATCATCCCGACAGGGTTGCCCATCTAGGCGATGACGAAACGGAGGACGCGCACGTCCAGTTTCTTGAAATTAGGGAAGCATATGAAACGATCGAAAAAAAACTCAATCTTTAGTTATGGAGGGAAAGGTTGATCCACGGATACAATAAAGTCACGCCAGCCGCCATCGCCTATATTTCACCATCAGAACAAATAAGATGCAGGTTACGGTTATCACTGCCGGGAACAATACCGTCGTCAGGGAATAGTTTTCCAAAGCCGAAATGGCGACAAGGTTTCGTATCGCCATTATCATAAAATACAAAAGCTGTTCCTCAAAAGGGCGGAAATAGGCTTTCTTGAAGGTTAAGCTAAACCCCACCGCATCAACGCCTGTCAATATGACGACGGCCCATAGGGGATGCGAGGTCACGTACCAAAGGGGTAAGGAGGACATGGCCAAAACAAAGAACAGCCAATCGATTCGGGTGATCGTGCTGTCTGACTTTTTAGTGTAGGCCAAAAACGCTATATATATGTTGATGATACCGGAAAAACCTATCGGCCAGGCGCCTGCCCCGCCTTTGTCTGCCAGTTGCGCCAGGAAAACAATAGATGTTGTGACACTCCATATCACCCAGGAAAAAACATGGGGTTTGGTTTTTCCCTGCAAGATGGAAACTATGTAGGGGAAATAGGCCATTACCGTTAGTGCAATTCCAAGGGCGCTAAGCAGTTCTTTATACGTCACAACAAACTCTTAATCGGTGGCAGGATTTTCGAAAAATTGGTTTCTAAACTGTAGGTCGGTATTTTTCGGGGTAAAATTAATTTTCAGGAGGAAAGTTTTCTGACGATGACGGTTTGAATTTTCCGCTTGCTGGTTTCTTTTATGGTGAGCCGGTAACCGTTGACCACCAACTGTTCCCCTGAATGAGGAATTTTTTCCAAATGGTGGATGACCAACCCCGCTAAAGTTTCATAGTCCCCGGTAGGCAGTTTCAGGTTCAGGTCGTCATTGATGACATTGACTTCCATATCCGCTTCAATCAGGTAGCCGCCATCGGCATAATGCTCATAGCCTTTTTCGGGCTTGTCGTACTCGTCTTCGATTTCGCCCACGATTTCTTCCAGCAGATCCTCGATCGTCACGATGCCGGTGCAGCCGCCGTGTTCGTCCACCACGATGGCCATGTGCAACCCTCTTTGCTGAAGCTCCCTGAGTAAGTCGTCGATTTTTTTATTGGGGGGGACATAGTAGGCCGGGCGCACGAGATCCGTGATGGGCGCTTCCACATCTACCGGTTGATTGATCAGGTCAAAGGTATTCAAAATTCCGATCAGGTTGTACATCCTTTCATGGAAGACCGGGAGCCTTGAAAGACCGGATTCATTGGCGATATCCAATGTTTCCTTAAGGTTGGCGGTGTCGTTGATGGCGGTGATATGAATGAGCGGAACCATGCACTGTTCCACATTGATTTCCCCAAAATTAAAAATTTTGTGGATCATTTTTCGCTCCGCCACGTCCAGCTCCACCGCCTGCGAGTCCAGGCTCAGCACCTGCCTGATTTGGTCGCGGCTGAGAGTTGAGCCGGTGTTTTCCCCTTTTCCCAGTACCTTGTTGGTGAAGTAGGAAGAAGTGTGAGTGAAAAATCCGATGATCGGAGAGAACACCTTGCAGAACAGATTGAGCGGCTTGACCATGACCAGCATGATGGCGTTGGGCTGATTCTGAAAAATCATTTTGGGAACGATTTCACCGCAGAATAAAACCAACGGAAACAGGATGACCATCGCCAGCCATTCCCCGGTATGACCCAGTTGAGAAACCATGAAAGCGGTAAAAACCGCTGAACTGGTCACCATGGCCAGGTTGGTTCCGAGAGAAGTCGTGGCAAACAGCTTTTCCGGCGTTTGCAGTAGGTCTAGCACGGTCTGGGCGGACGAGTTGCCTTCTTCCGCCTTTTGTTTCATTTTGATTTTGTTGATGGCGATCATGGCGATTTCGGACCCGGAGAAAAAGGCCTCCGTCAGAATGCCGGCACATACAAAAATCAATGTCGTGGTGAAATCCATCAGGCGGTGGCCTCCCCCTTATCTTTTCCATTTTCCTGAACCGGTGCGAGTGGTTGAAGAAGAGTGAGGTGGAGCCGCAAGATCCGGGGGCCTTTCATTTTTTCCACGCGGAACTTGAATTTTTCGTATGTCGTGGCCTCCCCGGACCGGGGAACCCGGCCAAACAATCCAAACACCAGGCCTCCAAGCGTATTGTATTGGTCCACCGGAAGATCGCTTTTGAAATATTCATTGAAATCCAGGAGGCTGTAAACGCCGTCCAGTTTAAAATTGTTTTTATTGATCTCGATGATGGGGGTCTGATCCAACCGCATTTCACTGTCGATTTCACCCACCAGTTCTTCCAGGATATCCTCCAGAGTCACAAGCCCCGCGAGGCTCCCGTATTCGTCCAGAACAATTGCCATGTGGCGTTTCTGCTTTTTAAAATCCGCCAGCATTTCCTTGATCTTTTTTGATTCGGGAACGAACAGGGGAGGGTGGATCATGCTTTTGATGTTGATGCTTTCTTTGGGCAGGTGCTTGATCTGGTTCAGGCGCTTGGTCAATAAAACGCCGATGATGTTTTCCTGCGCCTCGTCGTAAACCGGGACCCGCGAATAAAAATTTTCCACGATCTTGGGAACGATCTCATCGAGATTGTCCTGAACGCCGACCGTGACCATGTCAATTTTAGGAGTCATGATAGCGTCGATGGTGGTGTCGCTGAATTTGATGATGTTATGAATCATCTCCTTTTCTTCAGGATCGATTTCGCCTTCACCCACACCCATTTGCACCATGGTGCGAAACTCTTCGTCGGTGATGGCGGGTTCTTTTCGGGAGAGGGCGCTGATCCCGAATTTGCTGATAAAATTTTCCGCCAGCCGCGTTAAAAATTGCTGGGGTGGATGAACAATATTGTAGAACCATTTCAGGGGATAGGCCGCGATCAGGCTATAGGATTGCGCCAGCTTCAGGGACATGCTCTTGGGTATGATTTCCCCAAAGATCAAAAGCAGGAAGGTGGACACCCCGATCGCGATTCCAACGCCAATATTGCCAAACAGGGTGATGGCGATGGAAGTGATGATGACGGATATGGCAATGTTGACCAGTTCATTGCCGATATAGATCGTGATGAGAAGTTCACGCGGTCTTTCAAGGAGAGAATGAACCAGCAAGCCGGACCGGCCCTTTTTTTCCTTCATCTCTGTCAACTGGAGAGGATTCAGGGAAAAAAATGCGGCTTCGCAAGCGGAGAAAAACGCCGAAAAAAATAAGAGGATGAGCAGAAAAAAGGATCTGGGTATTATTGAGTCGTCCAAAGTTTCTAGTCAACTCCCCAAAAAACCAGCGCATGTGAATGTTGTTTCATGGTGTAGTCAGAAAGACCCGAGGTTCGTTTCCGTTTAGGGGTGAATGGGAAAGGAATCATTTCTTTTCAGGTTTTTTACCAGACTTAAAATGATCGAACCCCGAAAGCTTTTTGAGAGGTATGGATTTCCCATCGATTGTTAACAGAATCACCTTTTGCGGGTGCGCTGTTACTTCTCCAATCTGAGTCACAGGCGTTTTGGTATTTTTAAACCGACTGGTTATTTTTCTAACATCTTCGGACTTTAAAGTAAACAGCAATTCGTAATCCTCACCTCCGGCCATTATGTAGTCCATAATTTCAAGCTTGTTGAGGGATGTCAAGCGTTCCAGTTCCGGGGACCTGGGAAGCCATTCTTCCCTTAAAACAGCACCCACCTTTCCTGCTTTGCAGATATGCAGTAAATCCTGCGCCAGGCCGTCGCTGATGTCAATCATCGAGGTGATTCCTGCTTTGGAGTTCATCAGTTGTCGGGATTCCTTAAGGCGCGGCACGGGGTCGAGGTGGGCCTGGATCATCTTTTTCTGGAGTTTTTTGTCGCCCTTCCACTGTTTACGGGGAGATGAGAGTAGTTTCAACCCCAGGGCGGATTCACCGGGGGTTCCCGTCACGAATATTTTATCACCGGGACGGGCTCCCGATCGAGTCACCAATTGGCTTTTGGCGGTTTCTCCAAAAATGGTGATGCTAATGAATAAATGACTGGGCGAGGCGGTGGTGTCCCCGCCGGCAATTTCGATTTTGTGTTCCTGGCAAATCGCATTGATTCCCCGGTACAGCCCATCGAGAAATTTGACGGGCAGAGTTTTCGGAATTCCCAATGTGACGAGGGCCAGGTGAGGCGTCCCACCCATCGCGGCGATATCGCTGATATTGACCGCCAGGGCTTTGCGGCCCAGCAGTTCAGGAGAAGTGGTTGGGAGTCTGAAGTGAACGTTTTCGATCAGGGCATCGGTGGAAATGAGCTGGTACACTCCCGCGGGTCCCGAATAGACCGCACAATCGTCCCCAATGCCAATTTTCATTCGTGGCGAGCGAAACTTGAGAAGGGAACGAAACCTGTCTATCAAGTCGAACTCTCCGGGTTTTTTCAAGTCGGCCACGCGGTGTTGTTTTCCTCCTGAAAAATGGGCGGGCTCACAGCCCGGTAAAAACTACTCGCCATGCCCTGGATTGTATAACGAATGAATCGGACCGCAAACAAATCTATTGGTTTGAGAGAAGTTCAACCTTTGAGGAAAGATCATTGTTTGTATCTTTGGATCAGGGATTGAGAATATTTCTTAGCCTGATCCGATTTCTTGGTTTGATACTTGTTTTGAAAAAGAGTTTCCGCTCTTCTGGCATGAAAGACCGCATTGCCCCCATCCCGTACTTTGTCATACAGGACCGCAAGGCTTAAGTGGGCCTGGGCATATTCCGGATTGATTCGCGTCACCTCTTTAAATTCATGGATGGCGTTCTTGTTTTTCCTCAGATTCAAATATACCAGTCCAAGGTTGAAATGAGCCATGTAGTTGTCCGGTTTGATTTTCAACGCTTCTTTAAAATGCGATATGGCCAGTTTGTGGTTTTGGGTTTTTTCAAAAATCAGTCCCAGACTGTTGTGGGCCTCAAAACTTTTCGGGTTGAGTTTCAACAGATTCTGAAACGGGTCAATGGCTTCCTGATGCTTTTCTAGCAACAGATAGGCCTGGCCCAGGGTGAAGTAGGGTTCCGGGGCCTCCGGTTGGGTTTTGATCAGGGTCTTTAACGTATTCAGAGCTTGTGGGTACTGTTTTTTCTCCCAATAGGAGTTGTGCAGGAGAAAATAAGCTTCTTTGCCGGCCCGCTTCTGTTCGACCACCTTTGAAAGGTTTTTTATGGCCAGGTCGTGCTTTCCGGACTCGGCATACAGTTTCCCCAATCTGAAACCTGTGTCTTTATAGTTTGGAAAAATTTTAGCGGTTCTTTCAAACGATTTAATGGCAGGGTCAATTTTTTTCGATTTCAATTGGGTCAAAGCCAGACGATAGGTAAACCTGGGGTTTTTCGGATCGCTTAGGATGGCGTTTTTAAAGTGTTTGGTGCTTTTACCGTATTTTTTTTGCTTTTCGTACAGGTCGCCCAGATTGAAATGCACACTGGTGAATTCGGGATTTAATTTGAGCGTCTCCAAAAATTGCTTAATAGCGTCATTATTTTTCCTGGTTTCCTGATATTCCATTCCCAGCCGGTAATGCGCCTGCCAGTGATCAGAATCCAGTTCGAGAGCTTTCTTAAATTCCGGAATCGCCTGTTTGTGGTGCTTCAGTTTCTGGAGCGCCAACCCATAACTGTAATGGAATTCGGGTTCTTCAGGATGGAGTTTGACGGACTTTTTCAGAGCGGGCAGGGCTTTCTGGTATTTTTGCGAATAGAAATGTTCCATACCGAGGTTGTAATTTAATTTTGCTTCCAGGATTTTTTCGGCCTTCATGGAGGTAATTTTTTTAGCGGCTTCCTCTTTGGCTTCCTCAACCTCTTTGGACTCAATTTTCAGATCATCCGCCTTCTCTTCCGGCTCTATGGAAGCCACCTCGATCGCTTCTTCGACCGGTTGCTCCATCACGACAGGTTCTTGAACGGATGGCTTTTGGACGACGGCGAGTTGCTCTTTGGCCGGCGCCTCTGCTCCAGGTTGCTCCTCGTCGGGATTTTTGATTCCGGCCTGGACCCAGCCCTCAATCTGCCTCCAATATGAGAGAAGTTTCTCGGATTTATCCTGATTGCCGGCCTGCTGAACCTCCTCTTCAGAAGAATCGTTTGCGGAACCCACATCCCATTTCGGGAGCCATTCCATGTTTTTAGGCATTTCGGCGCAACCAGAGGTCAGAAGTAACAGGGCAACAAATACAGGTAGCGTTTTTTTCATATTTTTATCTCATTTTCCTAAAATTGATGAGGAATTTTAAGGTTTCATTAGAAAACCGCACGTTCTTTCCATATTATTAGCATTCCTCGTGCCAAATTTTAAGTAATTGAAATATATTGTTTTATGGGGCTTTGTGTGGATGGGTAACAATGGAGTTTGTCAAAATTTACACTTATTTCAAGTAGACTGACATTAATTGTAAGTTAACCCAGGAATAGAGCAAGGTGATTTCCGGGGATTTTGTAGAAATTTTTCCGAATTGGCGGGTAGGGGTGGATGAGAATGCTGTGAAAATGGTTGAATTTTCCCGTGTTATCCGAGGAGGGTGTCGATCGGGATCAGCTGGGTTTGCATTTGTTTTTCCCTGGTCAGGATATCCAAGGCCTGGTAAAGGGGATCGAGGCCGTCTGAGGCGACTCCTTCCAGATGAATAAAATAAGTGGTGGTATTTTTTTCGACCCCGATATTGGAGTCTAAGTTGAGTATGTTGAGACCTGCGCCGGACAGGGATGCGGTGACTTCCTCCATGATGCCCGGACGATCGGAACAATACACGCTGATACGGACATTGGGCTCGATCAGAAAATGCTGTCCTCCTTCAACCGGGTCCACGTGGTTGTTAAGGCCCAGGGCATTGGCGACAGGAGTCACCATTTTTTTCAGTTCCTCGTGGGTGCCACCGTACTGAACCATCAGCATGATAGTGAAGTTCCCTCCCAGCCGGGCCATAGATGATTCCCCAAGATTGCACCCGCCCTGGCAAAGAGCCGTGCTCAATCGAGCCACGATTCCGGGCTGGTCTTTGCCTACCAGCGTGAGCATATACCATTTATCCACAGCGAAACTTTCTCTTTTCAGGTGAAGGAGGCGCCTGCATGCCAAACATACTTAATATACCGGAAATCAATGGGTTCGTGAAGGAGATTTTGGTGGGGAAGGGTGATTCGTTTTTTTGGGAATCAGAGAATTGCTTTGAGGTGCGGAGTTACAAATGACCGCGATTGAGCGGAGCCCTCCGACCCCGGCGAACGGGGTGTCCCCGTTTCCTCTCTGGCGGCTGCCCCGGCTTTCGATTCATCCCGCAACGCCCCGGTTTTACCATTGTTTTTTTGGAAGTTATTCTCTTTTAGATGCAAAGGGGATGCCATTTGGTCTTTAATTTTTGGGATCCTGGGGTTGAGTTGGATAACTTACAATAAATAAAGGTGTTGATGCAATCTTAGGGGGCGAAACTCCCTGCCGGGCCGATCCATCAATTCTTTGAATGGGTATGATTTTTGACGGTTTGACTGCCAAAAATTGTTAGTTTTCCGCCTTTTGAGTCAAAATTCAGTTCCCTACAAGGTTGCGGTGATTTTACGGGTTTTTGAAAGTTAGAATCAAGAGTGTAAAATCCTTGAATTATTTGTTAATATTGAACCATCTTGAAGATAGGAAGCCTTTTCACAGGCCTTTTGCGTATTAACTTTATGGAACCCACGCATGCATAACCCACGCATATTAAAAACAACCTTTTTTATCCTCGTATTGATTTGCCTCGGCCTGAACCCGTTTTCTGCGTTCGCGCAGGATGAGTTTGACGAACCGTCGGAACACTCGACCACAAATATCAATAGAGAAATTTTGATCCTTTCCCAGCAGGGGGATTACCCGGAAGCGATTCGTCTCGCCAGGAAGGAAGTATCGAAGCGCGAAAAAACCTACGGGCTGGAAGACCCCTATGTGGCGAATGCCATTCAAACCCTGGCGATGCTTCATATGCAGGTGAGCGACTACAAAAAGGCAGAACCATTGCTGAAACGGGCATTTGATATCAGGAAAAGCGCCCTGGGGGAAGATCACCTGGACTACGCCGAAACGCTGAACAGCCTGGGCCAGCTGTACTACCAGACAGGAAAATACGAGAAGGTGGAATCGTTATACAAACGCGCGGGAAAGATCCGGGAAAAAGAACTCGGTAAATTGCACCCCAAAGTGGCGGGCGTTCTCAACAACCTTGCGGAGCTGTACCGCAAGACTGGGAACTATTCGAAAGCCGAGCCTCTGTATCAACGGTCCCTTAAAATCTGGGAGAAAAAATTTGGTCCCGACCATCCCTCCGTCGCCAACGTGTTAAACAATATGGCGCTGTTTTATTACCAGACCGGCGAATTTGATAAAGTGGAAGCTTTGTACCAACGGTCGCTGGGCATCTATGAAAAGTCCCTGGGTGAGTATCACCCCAATGTGGCCAACTCGCTCAACAATCTGGCCGAATTTTATCGCAAGCGAGAGGATTATGAAAAGGCCGAGCCGCTTTATATGCGGTCCATGAACATCCGGAAAGAAGTGTTTGGCAACGAACACCCGAAGGTGGCGTCCTCCCTCAACAACCTGGCCGGGCTGTATTACGGCACCGGAGATTATGCCAGGGCGGAACTTTTTTATTTGCAGTCGATCGCCATCAAGGAAAAAGCCCTGGGGGAAGATCATCCCAAGGTAGCGCAAACCCTCAACAACCTGGCGGAACTGTACCGGAAGATCGGTTATTTTTCCGAGGCCGAGCCTATCCTGCAACGGTCGCTGGAAATCAAGGAAAAGGCCTATGGTGCCGAACACCCCACCGTCGCCACGGCGCTCAACAACCTGGCCGGGCTTTATTACGCCAAGAAAGAATTTATTAAAGCCGAACCGCTTTACTTAAGGTCGTCCAAAATCTGGCAGAAAACCCTGGGGCCGACTCATCCGAATATCCGGGTGTCGCTCAATAACCTAGCCAATCTTTATATCAAAATGGGCAGTCGGAAAATAGCCCAATCCTACATCGACCGGTTGAATGAACTCAAAGAAAACCCGGTGTCTGCGGCGAAGTAGATGGGAGAGAACCCCAAAAATTATTAACCACCGATGAACACAGAAAAAAAATAATAAAGGAAAGGGTTTCAATCCCTCCTCACCTCAATCCTCTCCTCTCAGAGGAGAGGAAGAATACCCCTTCTCCCCTCTGGGGAGTACCCGTGCGGGGCATGAAGGCTCATGTTAAATACCACAAGGTTAGGTGAGGGTGGTTGAGGAGTTTCCCGATCTCTATCCCCCCATGTCCTGTGGTAAACTCGCCTGAAAATTCCAACTCGAACAGGAAGTAAGCGGAGATGGCCAATCCCGAACACCTCAAAATCCTCAAACAAGGCGTAGACCACTGGAACCGGTGGAGAAAAGAAAAACCTGAAGTCGAACCAGACCTCAGCAGGTTGGAATTAAGTATGGAAGACTGCCCAGGGGTTCACGTTTTCGGGGCGAACCTTATGAGGGCGGACCTTAGGATGGTTAACCTTTGCTGGGCTAAGCTTTCAAATGCTGACCTTAGTGAGGCTGACCTTAGCCAGGCAATTTTAAGTGGAGCGAGGCTTTTTAATGCAAATCTTAGTAGGGCGAAACTCAACGGGGTGAGTCTTAATGGCGCGGAGCTAAGCCGTGCCAACTTTAGCCGGGCAGACCTGAGCCAAGCGAGACTCAGAGATGCTAGAATCTTCTATACGGACTTTACCAGTGCGAATCTAAGTGAGGCAGACCTCGTTGAAGCAAGATTCAACAGAGCGAACCTCCTTGAGGCAGATATAAAAGAAGCACATTTGGGAGATACTATTTTTTCAGATGTCGATTTATCACATGTAAAGGGATTGGAAACCTGTGCTCATATGCGCTCCAGCTCAATTGACCATAAGACATTGATCCAATCTGGGCCTTTGCCTAAAGAATTTCTGCGCGGTTGCGGTTTCCCGGATCAATTCATCGAACATCTTCCCGGTCTCCTTGGGTCTCTCGATCCGATTCAGTTTTATTCCTGTTTCATCAGTTATTCCAGTGCGGACGATGAGTTCACCAAAAGGCTTCACAGCGAATTGCAGGTAAATAATGTGCGTTGCTGGTTTGCGCCTGAGGACATGAAAATTGGCGATAAGATTCGCCCACGCATTGATGAAGTCATCCATATTCATGACAAGCTGTTACTGGTGCTTTCTGAAAATTCCGTGAACAGCGAATGGGTGGAAAAGGAAGTGGAGACGGCTTTGGAGCAGGAACGTGTAAGTGAAGGGAAAGAAACGGTTTTATTTCCCATCCGTTTGGATGATTCGGTGATGGATATAAAGACCGGTTGGCCTGCGGATATTAAGCGCTCCCGCCACATTGGCGACTTCACGAAATGGAAGGACCACGATTCTTTTAAAACGGCTTTTGAGCGTTTGTTACGGGACCTGGGAAAAGAAGGGTAGGCCTCTCACATATTCATCAGGTCTTTGGTCAGGGAGTCGATGTCGAATTTCTTTTCCAGCTTGATGGATATTTTGTCCCCCTCGGCAAATCCCGCCGACTGAAACATTTCCAGAAAAAACCGGAACTCCACATGCTCTTCTGTTTCCGGCAGCCATATGGTGACGTCTCGGAATTGATCCGCCTTGTTGGGCGGGGATGCGACTTCTGTTATTTCTCCATCAACCTGGATCATTCAATCCACCTTTCATTTCATTTTAATATTCATCTTTGGTTACAACCAACCCCAGAAACCATCGAAAAAACGCCACTTTCGTCATCGCGCTAATAGCGGCGTGGCCGTTATACTACTCCCTAGCTTTCGTGCCCCGGAGGGGTAGATCCAGAGTCTCTGGATTGCTTCGCTATGCTCGCAATGACGATTAATCGACCGCTTCGGAAATGTTGTTTACCTCATCTGTGTTTATCTGTCTTTATCTGTGGTTCCAAAATTGTCATGCAGAGCAACTCAACTGCATGCCGAGCATGGAGTCCGGCGTGTCCGAGGCATAATAATCCGGATCGATATTATATTTTTTGAAAATTTCCGGTCGGTCTCTGAACGGGTCTTGCAGGAGAACACGCAACCGTTCGATTTCAGAAAAATCCGCTTCCTTCACTGCTTTGTCGATCGCCCGTTGCAAAAGATATTGCCGCAGAATGAATTTCGGGTTCACTTCCTCCATCGCTTCTTTACGATCTTCAAATAGAGTGCCTTCGCGCTCGATCAACTGGTTGTATCGATCCAGCCAATCCTCAATTTCTTTGCGGTTGTTGAACGCTTGCAATAACCCCGCACAATTTCCCTCGGGATAATCCGACAAGGCACGGAAAAAATTCGTGTAGTCCACCGGGTTGTTGTACAGAAGTTGAAACAGGTTTCCTGTCAATTCCGTAAACTCAGAATCCAGAATACCGAGGCCAAGTTTTTTTCCGATGAGTTCGCGATAATATTTATTGTAGGTCGGTTGATACTGCGTAAGCTCCTCCATAATATCTTCAGGATCGATGATGTGGACCAGGGCTTCGCCCCATTTGCTCAAATTCCAGTAGCCGATCTCCGCCTGCTTGCCGAGCGCGTAGCGTCCGTTGCAGTCGGAATGATTGGGCGTGTAGCCGGGGTCGAACCGGTCGATGAACCCGTACGGGCCATAATCGAAAGTGACTCCCGTGATGCACATATTGTCGGTGTTCATTACGCCATGCACGAACCCTGACGCCTGCCATTTCGCAATGAGAAGCGCAGTTTTCTGCATAACCCGGCGAAAAAATATCTGATACCGATCCGCCTCGTTTTCGATGTCCGGGTGATGGTTGTGGATGACGTAGTCGGCAAGGTCTTTGACCCGGTTCGGATTGTTGGTGTAATGAAATAACTCGAAACTTCCGAAACGCACATGCGAATCGCTGATGCGCACCAGCACCGCCGCAAGTTCGGGAGTTTGCCGGTAGATTAGGTCGCGGATGCCGATGATCGCAAGCGATCGGGTGGTCGGAATGTTCAGCCCGTGCAGAGCTTCCCCGGCGAGGTATTCTCGGATGGAGGCGGCGAGGGTTGCCCTTCCGTCGAACCCGCGTGCAAATCGTGTGGGTCCGGCCCCTTTCAAATGAATGTCCCACTTGTGGCCAAGGCCGTTGGTCACTTCCCCCAACAGGATGCCTCTGCCATCTCCCAGGCGCGGGTTGTAAGACCCGAACTGGTGGCCGGAATAAGCCATTGCCAGAGGTTCGGAGCCTGGGAGGAGTTTGTTGCCGGCAAAATACTCGGCGAACTCCGGGCGTTGGTCTTCTGCCGGGTCCAGCCCAATGAGCTTTGCGCCTCCAGAATTAAAATCAATCAGGTAAGGGTCCGTGACCGGGTCGGGAGCCTTGGCCTGAAAAAGCTCCGGGCTCAAACCGATGAAGGTGTTGGTGAAATTTAAATTCTCTAAATTTTTCAATAACTTACCATCTCCTTCGCTGAGGGCGAGTTTGCTCACGCCGTGCAATCTTTTTTGGTTTGGGGTCGAATTTTCTCGCCCAATTGAATCCGTTTAAAAACCAATCTGGCTGTTGTATGTGTTGATGACGCCTAGGGGGTGTTGGATTCATCTTTTCCAGGTTAATAGAGGAATAACCTTCTCAAGACGAGATCATCCTGGGTTTTTGGGAAGGAGCCTGCCCCAAAGTACTTTGGGGCATTTTTTAGATCCGGAAGAGTTTGAGATTATTTGGCGTCCTGAACCAGCCAGATATGGGGTCTTTCCAGGTTGGTGTGGAACCAGCCCACCGCATTGATATTGAAGTGGACAAACCACGCGGCCTTTTTCCCTTCCTGACAGATTTTTTTCTGATAACGGTCTTTAATGAAGGAGACTTCATCGCAGGTTGTGGTCGTCCAGTAATAATGGCCCAGCCCATCGTCGAATATGGGATTGACCCAGGCTTTCTTGCCGCTGGTGTTTACCACGCGCTCTTTATAGATGAGGGTCTTGAGTTCTGGAAGCGTCGGGAGCCGCCATCCGTCGCGTCCGCCTTCCTCAGACATATTGGCGGCGGCTTTGGCCTCTTTGAGTTTGAACTTTTTATCGATCAGTCCTTTTTGAAGCCATACTAATTTATTGACGGTATCTGTGACCGTGCCGTCGCCATTATCGACAAAGTTGGGTTCAGGTAAATCTTTTACGGTTTCTCCCGAAACACTCCTGCATTCTTTCAAAAGGGAACCGGCTTCGGGGCATTGGTCCAGAATGGCGAAGTGATTCATTTTGCCCACCATGCCGCATACCTTTTCTTTGGCGCACTTCGCATAAATAGGGAGAGAGCTGGAAAAAAATAAAACGAATGCAAAAATAACGACCCGCATTGGAATCTCCTCCAAGGGTGAATTAGCTAATTAACTTAATAATATCAATAACTTTTGAATACATTTACACCTATTTGCCTTAATAGGGTGTAGGGCTATTTAAAAAGAGTACTATATTTCCTAGGGGATAGAAATATTATTTATGGACGCAGAAATACTCAGTGGAGGGGGTGAGCCCGGCTAAAAAGCCGCCTGATTTAGGGCAATGAACGCCGCTTCGCTGGTCATTGGCAGGAAGTATTCCGTGCCTGCAATTGAGTTGGTCGAAGGGTCGGGGTTGATGTTGATGACTTTGGTTCCCTGGCTTTGCAGATGCACGGCGATATAGTCGTTGGTCGGCACCGCCCCGGAGCTTCCGACCAGGATCGCAAGATCGATAGGTTCTTGCAGGAAACGTTGAAAATTTCTTTCCTGCTCCGGGTGGCCTACATACTCTCCATCGCCAAACATCAAAATGTGCGGCCGGGCGATTGCATGACAATGCGGGCACTTGGGATAACCCCAGGCTTTCATGGTTTCATGGGACATTTCACAAAGCGGGACGGCAAGCTCGTCCCAGAAATTATGACTGCACACCTCCAGGCATTGCAACCGCCACATGGAGCCGTGCACTTCCATCACCCGGTCGATTGGCGAACCTGAGAGCAGATGGTATCCATCGGTGTTGGTGGTGTGGATGAATGCTTCATTAAAATGTTCTTCCATCCAGCGATTGATGATGCGGTAGCCCTCGTGCGGTTCGTTTTCGTCGGCGTTTCTCCTGCGCCATTCGTAAAACGCCCAGGCGTGCGGGAGCACGTTGCGAAAGGCCCAGGGGCTGGCGAGGTCCTGCGCTTCCAGATTTTTCTCTTTGAAGGGCGGGAAATTCCGCCAATACCCGTCCTTGTCGCGGAAGGTGGGAATGTTGGAATCGGCGCTCATCCCGGCGCTGGTCAGAAACAGCACCCGCTGGGAATTTGCCAGCAGTTGGGCGCACTGCTTGAGAATTTCTTTATGCTTCTCCATCCCATTCCCTGAAAAAGCGATCGAGAAACTGTTCCATAAAAAGATGCCTTTCCTCGGCCATTTTCTTTCCAGTTTCAGTGTTCATCCGGTCCTTGAGCAGGAGCAGTTTTTCATAAAAGTGATTGATCGTGTGGCCGTCGTTTTTCTTGTAGTCGGCGAAGCTCTGGTGCAGAACCGGTTTCTGGCCGGGATGGTAGATCAGCCGGTTCTTGTGGCCGCCATACGCGAAAGTGCGGGCGATGCCCTGAGCGCCGATGGCGTCGAGCCGGTCGGCATCCTGCACCACTTTCCCTTCCAGCGTTCGCATGGGGGTGGAGACCCCGGCGCCTTTATAGGATAGGGTCGATACGATTTCGCACACCGGGTCGATGGCGGATGAATCCACGCGCAAATTCTCTAGCCATTGACGGGCTTTTTTAGGGCCGAGGGTGTCGTCGCCGTTATGAAATTTCCAGTCGGCGATGTCGTGCAACAGCGCTGATAGTTCGGTCACCGTGCGGTCCGCGCCCTCCGCCTCGGCCAGTTTGATAGCCAGCATCCAGACCCGGTAAATGTGCCACCAGTCGTGGCCGGAACCGTCATCTGCGAGTTGCACTTCGACGTATTCACGGGTTTGTTCTATGATATTGTCGGTGGAGATCATAAAATTAAGTCCAATGATAATTAAGGCCATCATTTCATAAATTCTGTAGCCTTTCAACCCGCTACAAGGGGGAGATTTTTGCAACCACAGTCGCGGTTTCTATGGGATAGCGTCATTTTCATCGACCGTTAAAATTGACGTATTCATTAGTCAACGGCGAGAGTGAGCCTGATGGTTCAGTGGGACGGGGTAATCTAATTAGATATGAAATTTTTTTCTTTAAGCCTACTAGTACCAGGTGCTTACAGATCTTGTGACGTTCTTCTTCAAAAAAACCTTATGATCCTTCTTAAGTAAGTATGATAGATTATCAGGCAATTTCCATCATATAATTCCTTCAAATTACCTATGGCGTCTTCCGTTCATGAGGAAATTCTAAAAGTTCAAAATCTGGCCTTGAAACAACTGGCTACGGGAAAGCCTTTACCTGAGATATTCAATACCCTGACTTTGGGTGCGGAACAAAATGTCGAAGATGCTTACGCCTCCATACTTTTATTGGATAATTCAGGAAGCAGGTTAGTTGATGGATCGACACCCAGTTTTTCAAAGTGCATGAAACAGGCGTTTAATGGCATGCTCATCGGACCATTAGCAGGTTCGTGCGGCACTGCAGCCTATAGTAAACAACTCGTCATTGTAGAAGATATCAGCACCGATCACAGATGGGCTGAATTCAAGGACTTCGCGCATTCCGAAGGTTTGGAATCGTGTTATTCGGCCCCTATCCTAGGCTCCGATGGTAGCGTTCTTGGGACGTTTGCTCTAACTTTCACCAAGTCTAAATCCCCCATTGATATTGAATTGGAAATTATTCGATCATCAGCCCACATAGCAAGTTTGGCAATCGAACGGAAACGATTTGAAGAAAATCTTCAATTATATGCAAAAGAGCTTGAAGATTTTTCTTCCATCGCCTCGCACGACCTGCAAGAACCGCTCAGGAAAATCATTATTTTTGGGGATCGGTTAAAACTAAGAATTTCCGACTCTGACGAACAATCAAGAGATTACCTGGAACGAATGCAAGCTGCGGCATTAAGAATGAGAAACTTGATCGATGATCTTCTTCGATTTTCAAAAATTGATTCCAAAGATAGATCCTATGAAGTTACTGATCTTGGTAAAGTGGTTGAAAATGTATTGGTGGATTTGGAGACCCGGATTAAAGAAACTAAAGGTAATGTAAACCTAAGAAATCTACCCGTGATAAAAGCAGATCCAGTTCAGATGCACCAATTATTTTTGAATTTGATTGGAAATGCCCTGAAATTTCACCGAGAGGGAGTTCCTCCCGTAATCAACCTGGACAATTCCTGTGAGGGTGATGGGAGGTGCGTAATCACAGTTGAAGACAACGGTATTGGAATCGAAGAAGAGCATATTGATAAAATTTTTAAACCATTTGAACGCTTGCACGGAAGATCTACCTATGAGGGGACGGGCATAGGGCTGACCATTTGCAATAAAATTGTGGCTCGTCATGGAGGGGAAATCATGGTTAAAAGACAATCGAATGGAGTGACCTTCCAAATCACCTTGCCTGAGAGTCAGGAATAATATTTTTCAATTCATCCCATAATGTAATTAATCAAGAAACCAGAGGCTTTGAGAAGCCTCTGGTTTCTAATTGAGCTTTACTAAGTAAAAATCAGTGAATATCGTAAGCCGTCTTCTTGCCATCCTTCGAATGGATGAGGGTAGCAACCACGCCATAATTGGGTGAAACCAAAAAATCAAGGTCGTACGTAACCCCCCCAGAGTTGGTAAAATAAGAACAACTCACAAAGTAAGGCAAACTTCTGCCTTTAATTTCCACCGTATCGTGAAATTTCTCAAACTTAAGTTGCACGATCGATTTGGTTTCTGGATCGTAAACGGGAAATTTCCCGTTGCCGTTCATTTGGGTTACTGATTGGATGTATTGTTCCATGGCTTTTTGTATCGCATCACGGTGGTTGTCGGCAATTCCCGTGTCAGCGGCAACCGACCCCACCATTAAAGTTAAAACAAGGCAAAATGCTGAAATTAAATTTTTCATTCTATGTTCTCCTTAAACATACCGTGAGTTTTAGGTCAGAAATATTTCTTTATATCCCTATTTCCTGCCCGGCTTTGCGTCCTTGAGTACCGGATAGTATTGCGTGAAGACCCAGTCGTCTTTGGCGAAAGCCTGGTGGCAAAAGTTGCATTTGGTTTTGGGCATAGCCTTCGCGGTTTTATTGTGAGGCTGGCCTATCGGTGTCGTGAAACTAAAATATGCCCAGTTTCCCGGTTCGTTCTTGTAACGCTTTGTGTCCTTGACAGTGGCTTCCAGACCAATGAAATCCCCGTTAAAATAGCCTTTCCCGCTGGGCGCTTGTTTTTTACCCACGCTGAGAAGTTCTTTGACTAAAATGGTCCCGTCCGGGAAGGCTCCGGTATTCTTATAAACTTTAAATTGCTCGTGCGGAATGTATACATGATGAAATTCGGGAAACGCCGCTTTTCCGTTGTTCATGTCATTTGGGGTCAAGGGAGAACCAACGAAAACCCATTCCCGATAACCTTTCGGTTGCAGCAAATTTCCAGATTTGTCAAATTTGTAAAAAACGGATTTTCCTTTTTCAGCACTCGTGGGCGAAACATAAATCCCGGAGCCTAAAAGCAATAATGCCATTACTCCAAGGAGAAAAACTTTCCGGTTTACTATTATAAGATTCATGACTTTTTCCCTTTTTGTAAAAAATGGAAGATGAAAGATAGTTGTTGCACACGTGTTAACCCTTAGTGTCGAATGGGCGCTTTTTCTTACAGGGACTAATTTTATTGAACTCTTTCGGGTTGCACTCCAAGTGTGTGAGACCTGAAATTTTTGCCACTTTTGACTATTATTTTTCCGGTACCGCTAATATTTTTTTAAATGGAAATAGTGGGCTAAGATATAAAAACCATGGTGTTACTTGTCAATCAAATTGGGGATCGGGCTAAACATGAAGAATAAGTTTTCCTTCAGTCATCTGATGCCGGGTGTGTATGCGCCGGGGGACTCGCTTCTCCATAAAGCGCCCATTGGTTGGAAAATCATCATTGGGGTGGGGTTGCTTGTGATCACCGCGTTGGGCGGTTGGTGGGGAATTGCCGCCGTATCTTTAGTTTGCCTGATTGGACTATTCATAGCGGGCCTTGGAATTTATTCCATTTTCCAGCGGCTCAAAACTTTCGTGTGGTTCATCCTGTTTCTGGGGATATTCCCGACTTTTTTCACCTCAGGTTCACCTGTAGAAATTGTGGAGGGGTATTCGCTTGGCCTGACCTGGGAGGGATTGGAAGCAGGCGCGCTTTTCTCCTGCCGTATGATTTTGATGTTCCTGATTTCGATGATATTCATGCACACCACCCGGCCTGCCGATTTGTTTAAATTGCAGAGGACGCAAGGGGAGGGCGGAAACGGATTACGGGCTTTTTTCAGGGAAGCCGGGACCGTGGGGCTGATGGCCTTTCAACTCCTGCCGATTCTATTTGATGAAGTCGAAATGCGCGTGGTCAAAGAATTGAATGATAAGGAAAAGATAAGCGGTAGTCTATTCAGCAAAGCCCGCCAGGTGGCCCAGCTTTTGATACCTTTGACCGTTTTCGTTTTTGAAAATGCCGAACAGTTTGCAAAAAAACTGAATAATGCAGAACCCTAAAACATACAAACCGGAAACAGTTCCCCCTTTGTTCTGTGGTAAACTTTCCAGACAGCTTCCCCTAAATTAACCGCTGAAACAGGTATTTAATTCACATGGCCAACTCAGAACATCTCGGACACCTCAATCAGGGCGTTGAACAGAGGCACGATCTTTGTAGATGTCAATTTGTCCCAGATAAAAGGATTGAAAACCTGTAATCATTCGGGACCAAGCTATATTGACCAAATGACGTTGATCCAATCCGGGAAATTGCCTGAAGTATTCCTAAAAGGTTGTGGTTTCCCCGATCAATTTATCAAGTATCTCCCAGGTCTAATTGGTTCCCTGGACCCCATCCAATTCTATTCCTGTTTCATCAGTTATTCTCACAAAGATGAGGAGTTTGCCAAAAGGCTATATGCAGATTTACAGGCGGAGGGTGTCCGTTGCTGGTTCGCCCCTCAGGATTTAGACATTGGCGATAGAATTAAGAACAAAATAGATGAAGCTATTCGGGTTCACGATAAACTGATCATTGTTCTTTCTGAAAACTCATTGACTCGTGCCTGGGTCGTTAAGGAAGTAAAAGAAGGTCTCCAACAAGAAGAAACCCGCAAAGAGGACGTTTTGTTTCCCATCCGTTTGGATGAAGCTGTCGAAGAAACGACCCAACAATGGGCATTCGATTTAAAAGCTGAACGAGTCATTGGTAATTTTTCTAATTGGAAAAACCATGATGCTTACCAGGAAGCATTCAAACTCCTTTTACGCGCCCTTGGGAAAAAAACTGAAAAAGAAACCAGCTAGAGTTTTTTGTCAAATTATTCCAGGACACATTGATTGCTCTGATATGGGGAAATCATATGATCGTCGTTGCGAGCGTAGCGAAGCAATCCAGATTCTTGGTCGCCACGCCGCTTTCAGCGGCTCGCGATGACGAATTATATGATTTGGCAAATTTCACTTATCTCAGTTTACTTCGGTTTACGGTCAGTGTCCTCCGGTCTGCGTTACCGATGCAACCCGCATTCTTTATGCTCCGGGTTTTCCCACCACCAGCGTCCGGCGCGAATGTCTTCTCCGGGGTTGATGGACCGTGTGCAGGGGGCACACCCGATGCTAGGATAATTTTTCTTGTGCAGGGAATTGACCGGGACGGAATGTTTTTCGATATACCCTTCCACCTGTTCTTGAGTCCAGTCGGCCAGAGGATTTATCTTGATTAAATTATCGTGGTCGGCGTCATTGCCCACCTTGGCGACGTTGGTCCGGGTCACGTTCTGGTCGCGGCGCAGGCCAGTCACCCATGCGTCCAGCTGGGCTAATGCCCGTTTGAGCGGTTCCACTTTGCGGATATAACAGCACTCTTTCCGGTTATCCACACTTTCGCGGAAGGAGAAAAAACCTTTGTCCCGGAGCAGAGCTTCCACCGCTTCCCGGACCGGGAAAAACGTTTTGATGGTCATCCCATAGCGGGTGCGGACCTTTTCCATGATTTCGTAGGTTTCTTCGTGCAACCGTCCTGTGTCGAGGGTGAAGATGGTGAGGTTGTTGCCGTCGAGTTTTGAAACCATGTCGATGAGCACCATGTCCTCCATGCCGAAACTGGATGCGATACCGGCCCTGGGGCCGAACTCTTTCACGGTCCATGCGAGGATTTGTTCGGCAGACTGGTCTTCTAATTCTTTAAAGTTCGTTGTATTCATTGGTCGGAGTGCCTGAAAGTTTCATTTGATAGTTCCACTTTTTCATGTTCCCGGTTGGAAATCAAGTGAATTGAAAGGCCTATAAATTTGATGGCGGATGAAGTGCCGACGATTTATTTCTGAAAAGAATGCCTTTATTTCACGCAATTCCACCCTGGGGACGGGTGGGGTTTGTGGCCTCAAATCCAGCAAAATGAAATCGCAAAAAGTGAAAATATTGATTGCCCAAGCCGTTGAAAAAACATATTATGTTGTCAAAATTTAGTCGCATTTGACAATTGGCGGAAAGGGTCAAAAGGCTTTTTTTGCTGAAGTTTGTTGTGTATCCAAATCCATATAGTTTGTCATGGAAAAATTTTCGGAATTATTTGCTCGTTCCGTATCCACGTTAAAGGCGGTCATTAAACCATGAACACCCGATCACCGCTCAGGCTTCCCACATTACTTGCCTTCATTGCTGTTTTTTTCCTGTCCGGTCAGGGCATTGCCCAGGCAGGCCCACAGGGCTTAAAGATACTCCAGGATTTAGAAGACGCGTTTGTTTCTTTAGCAGATAAAGTTCGTCCGGCGGTGGTGAGCCTGTCACCCTATGTTCCCCCATCCCCCTCTGTCCGCAAGCAGGATTCATTGCAGAAAGGCAGGCCCAACAATGCCGGCGCGGGCGTCATCATTGACGGGAAGAACGGCTTCATCGTCACCAACAGTCACGTGGTCAGAAATTCCGATAAAATCCAGGTCACTCTTTTTGGAGGTAAAAAGGTGGTGGGCCAGGTGGTGGGTACGGATGACGACACTGACCTTGCAGTGGTTAAGGTTCCTGTAACCTCCCCGCTGGCCTCGGTTCAGTTTGGCGATTCCAGCCAGTTGAAAGTGGGGCAGATGGTGGTTGCGGTCGGCAACCCGTATGGTTTGAGCGAAACCATGACGCTGGGCATCATCAGCGGATTGAACCGGGAAAACGTCAATCTCTCACGCTACGAGGATTTTATTCAGACGGACGCCTCCATCAATCCCGGAAACAGCGGAGGCCCCCTGTTGAGTATTCGCGGCGAGGTCATTGGCATCAACACCGCCATCATCAATTACGCGCAGAATATCGGTTTTTCTATTCCATCCAATATCGTCAAAAGAATCACTACCCAATTGAAAGAAAATGGCGAAGTCCGGCGCGGCTGGCTGGGTGTCGGGATTGAAATGGTCGGGTCGGAGACTGCGGCCAGCGCTCATATTGAAGAGGGTAAGGGCGTTATGATCAACTCCGTGTTTGAAGGCGATCCGGCTGAGAAAGCAGGGCTCAGGGTCGGGGACATCATTTTAAAAATCGGTGGCATTGCCATTAATTCTCCAACCCGAATGATACGCATTGTTGGTGTGATTTCACCCGGTCAAACGGTTCAATTAGACATTCTTAGGGAAGGAAAACCCAAGGTTATTCCTGTCAAACTGGATAATTACCCAAAGAAAAACCTTAAGAAAGCAAGTCTTTCCACTCCTCAGAAACTTTTTCCGATTCTGGGGATAGAGTTGGAACCTGCCTCAAAAGAAATTGATGATCCTGGAGAAGGGTTGATCATCAAGGAGGTCATTCTTGGGAGTGCCGCCGGGACGAAGGGAGTGAAGTCGGGTGATAAAATTCTGGCGGTAAACGGCGATTCAATTATGAACCGCCAGCAATATGAAGAATTGATCGAAAAAATTCAACCGGGCAGTTCGGTTTTTCTCCTGCTAACGAGAAATGAAAAAAAGTTTCATTTGACGCTTGTACGGGAAAAATAAAGTGTGGTAAAGTCTGCCCGCTATTTTTTAACTGTTAATAAATAAAGGAGAAATCCGGGAAAAAATTGAAAAATCCTTTTGAGCATTGATTTATTTGGTATTAATCTGGCGCAACCTTGTTAGGGAGACAAGCTGTGCCGTGAAAATAAAGCCGGCGGGTTTTTAGTATTTGAGAAAATCAGCGGGTGGTAAATCTCATTTGGAGGAAAAAAAATGCATTTTTGTAGCAAAAAGGGATGGAAATTTGTGCGCGTGCTTGTCGTCGCTACCCTGATATTAGGGTTGCCGTGGCTTGCCAGCGCGGAGTTAGAAAAACCTCTTGCCGGACACAACCATGGCAGTAAGGCATCGATAAATCCATCGGTGGACCGGCCCGCATGGCTGGACAAGCTGGAGAACCAGCTCAATCACGAAGACGTGATGAGCGGTCTCGAAGGCAGTCAAGAAAAGCTGGGCAAAACCTTCATGGGTTTGATGGACCAGTTACAGGGCAAGCTCAAGGAACATGCGACCCCCGCATCTTCAGGCGGCGGATTTCACGATTCCTGGGCGGCTCACCAATTAGGACAGAGCTATCTGCTCGGACCTTCCGACGCTGCAGACCAGGCAGTGTTTAAAGGGGCTCATTGCCCAAGCGGCGCCCCGGTTAAATTCTACGACATATCCGCAATCAACGTCGAAGTCACCCTGAATCAATGGGGCGACTATTATCCTGGTTATATGTATGTTCTTAACAAGAACATTGAGCAGGTGCGTAAAGATGAAGAAAGAAACGCGGAAGCCAGGGAAGATGAGCTTGATCCCGGTTCGATCACCAATGGGTTGCAGGGAGACATGATTCAGCCCCTGTTGATTCGCGCGAACCAGGGCGATTGTTTGAGAGTCAAGGTAACCAATGCCGTTGAAGATGAGGATATTGGATTCCAGGTGAATGGCTCGGCCATGATCATCAGTTCCTCCGGTCTACCCGCTACGGCGGCTTCCCCGGGCGCGATCATTCCGGCTGAAGAATCCCAGGAATTCGAGTGGTACATTCCGATCGACGAGCAGGAAGGTGGTCGCATGATCCAAAGTCATGCGGGTCGTGATCCTTCCTCTTTGGGTTTGATCGGCACCTTGGTCGTTGAGCCTGTGGGTTCAAGATATCTGGACCCCTGGACTGGCGAACCATTGGAAAGTGGCTGGATGGCGATGATCGTCAACGACGACGCACGTGATTTTAGAGAGTTCGCTCTTTTCTACCACGAAGTCGGCGATGAGTCTTTTCGTCCGTTGAACCGACACGGAGAGATGATTCCTCAGCGTGATCCGCAGACCGATGCGTATCGTCCTTCGGCGCGTGCGATGAACTATCGCAGTGAGCCTTTCGGTATCAATAATCTGGCGGTTCAGGAAAAGAAGTTTCACTTTGAGGACGAATCGCTCTCGTATAGCTCTTATACATTTGGCGATGCTCCCACTACGATTCCCCGGTCTTATCTGGGCGATCCCGCTAAATTTCGTTTGATTCACGGCGGTGGTGAGGTGTTCCATTCGCATCATCCGCATGGTGGAACGATTCGTTGGACCCGTTCTCCCAAGCGGCAGATTGACTTAGAAAACCTGACCACAGCCGCCTGGAATGGTCCGGTGAAATATCCGGTGGTTCGGACGACTTCCGACCGAGTCGACGTTGAGGTTATCGGTCCTTCCGAAGTTGTAGACCTTGAGACCGAGTGCGGTTCCGGGTTGTGTCAGCGTTTGGCAGGTGACTTTTTGTTCCATTGTCATGTTGCGCATCATTATGTTGCCGGCATGTGGGGTTATTGGCGTGTGTACAACACACTGCAGAACGGAAATTATCCGTTTGGCAGTACCGACGTCATGCGCCCATTAGAGGAACTTCCGGATCGAAAAGGCCGGATTCCTCAAGGCGTGAGCTCTGATAAACTGGTCGGCAAGACGATGGACTGGTTTGGTAAGAAGTTTGATATTATCAGCAAGGGCAACAGCAAATGGAATCAGGAAAGTCCTGTTGTCAATATCAAGTCCTGGGTGAAGTACATGCTTCCGCCCAAGGGCCAGCCGGGTCATTATGATGACGAAGTTAAACAAATCAAGGCCTACGACGGTTCGGTATGGGATTATGCCTGGAAAGGCACCACGGCTTTGTCTGAGCGCGAGTCCACAATCACGTCGCCGAAGTACAAATCACCACATCCGGGTAAACGGCATCCGATTCAGTTTTCGCCGTTGACCGGTAAACTGGCATGGCCTCACATGACGCCGCATTTTGGCAAGCGGGTTCCTTTCGCTCGTCATCATGGTGGTGCGCCATGGTTGGAGCCGTTTCATATGGCGACTCATACGGAGAACCTTGCATCCGAGTCGGGTAATGGAAACACCGGCCCCAACGTTGAAAGCAGTGCCCCTGCGAAACCGGGTGAGCACGGACGTTGGAGTCTTTGTCCGGGTGGTGCGGGCAGGAAGCAATACAACCTGCATTTTATCAACACACCGGTTCAACTTTCACCAGCGATTGGAAAAACACCTCCTGTCATTGATAAGTACGGTTTGATCTACGTGATTGATGAAGAAATCGCCGGAGTGAGAGCCGATCCAGCATCTGCTTATCCTTTGGTTATTCGGGCGAATGTTTACGATTGCGTAGATGTTCTGTTGTCCAGTGAGTGGGATGATGATGATTTCACCAACTTTCAAATGTCGAAAGTCAACATTCATCCGCATTTCTTCCAGTTCGACAATCAGGCGTCGGATGGAGTTATTTCCGGATTCTCATACGATCAATCCATGAGATCCTACAAGCAGTTCACCAAGAAGATGAAAGACGGTCACCATGTGGGTATGCCCGTACCGATGAACGCCAAACTGCTGAAAGCGGTAAAAGCGGGAGCGGATACGGTGGAAATCCAGATGGCGAAGGGCGCGACCACATACCATGTGGGAGCGGATATCATCGTTGGTATTGAAGTTCCTAATGGGAAGGACGCGCGCTGGATCAAGTCCATCAGTCCTGACCCCAATAAGAGCCCGGCCAAAGATGGTAAATACAAGATCACGTTTACCCAGGCCATGACGCATGCCCATAAGGCAGGTGAGATTGTTACCACCGAGTATGTGCGTTACCGATGGTGGGTTGATGCAGACGTCGGGCTGGTGTTCTGGCACGACCATGCGTTTGGCGCGACCACTTGGCCGCACGGCGGTATTGGATCGACCATTGTTGAACCGTGGGGATCGACCTATCATGATCCCAAAACGGGAAAACAGATTCGTAGTGGTCCGGTTGCGGATATTCATGGCACCGAGCCTTTCGCTTACGGGCGAAACGGTAGTTTCCGTGAATTGGTGGCTCAGTTGCATGACACCGTACCGCATACAGCTCAATTGGTGACTGCAGGCAATCCTCCTGGGTTGTCACGGGAGAACGCCATCGCAGCAGGTCAGTCCATCTCTTTTCAGATGCCTGACGACATGCTGGATGTGGCGTTCCCACATCTGAACGGCGGGACGCATACGACGGGAGGCGGGTTTAACTTCCGGGCAACTTCATTGTCTGCACGGTTGCGTTCCAATAAAGACGCGTCTCAATTGTTCAGCAGTATAGTTCATGGAGATCCGTCCACCCCGACACTCAGTGCTTATGTTGGGGATAGCATCATGTTCAGGCTTCTTCATGGTATGCAGAACGAGACCCACACCTTCGTGGTTTCCGGTCATGGTTACCGCCCTGAGCGGTACGATCGGGATTCGAGGGTTACCAATACCATTCACATCGGTATCGCAGAACGTTATGACCTTGCGACCACCGCAGGCGGCTATCAGGGAATGGCGGGAGACTACCTTTATTACGATGGTAGAACCTCTCATTTGTCTGAAGGCACCTGGGGCATCATCCGGGTTCATGACGAGTTGCAGAAAGATCTGAAAGAGTTGCCTGGCAACGAGGAGAAAGAGTTCAAGAAGAAAGTTAGAAAGACTCTTTGTCCGAAAGGCGCTCCGGTTAAAAATTTCAGCGTGGTTGCGATCAACAAAGCGCTGAAATTCAATCCCAACACCGAGGATGAGATCGAAGTCGATTTTGAGCGCAAACTCATCCTTGCAAACGCCGAAGGCAAAATCTTCGCGCTGGAAGGCGAAGTGAGTAAGGCCGCTGATGAAGGAGTGATGCCTCATCCGTTGACGTTACGCGCCAACATCGGTGATTGTGTCAAGATCAAGCTGACCAATCGTTTGAAGGAAGGGAACGCTTCCCTGCACGCGAACAACATCGCGTTCGATCCCAAGGATTCTCAAGGGATCAATGTAGGGAACAATCCTGGAGATCAGACGGTGGCTCCTGGCAAATCCAAAGTTTTCACCTTCTATGCGGCTAAGGACTACAACATCAATGGCGCATTGATTTGGGACTTCGGAAACTTGACGACCAACGTCAGGGACGGTTTGTATGGCGGCATCATCATCGGGCCAAGAGGTTCGGTGTATCGTGATCCGGAGACAGGGAAAGACATTTCTCTTGGCAACTCCTGGAAAGCGGATGTCATCATCGATAAATCGTATCCTGAGAACGCGCACCTAGAGAACTACCGCGACTTCGCGTTGTACTTCCAGGACGAGGATAATATCCTCGGGACGAGTTTCATGCCTTACCTGCAGAACGTAGCAGGATTGACCGGCGTGAACTATCGTCTGGAACCCTGGAGCTACCGTGAAGACGAAGGTTGTGAACTGGGTAATATGTTCACTCCTTGTGTGGCCGCAGACAGCGACCCCGCGACCCCTGTGCTGAAAGCGCATGCGGGCGACCTGGTGATGATCAATGTCTTCGGAGCGCATAACGAGCAGAACCAGATGTTCAACCTCGACGGTCATCAGTGGCGCCGCCACTTGAATCAGGAAGGTTCTGATATGATCGACGTTGAGGAGTTCGGGGGTGGCGAGTACATCCAGGCCTTTTTCACGGCTGGCGGTACTTACCAGAACCCCGGAACCTACCTCTGGTTGAACGCCAGAACCCCATACCAGCAGGCGGGGCAATGGGGTTACATGAAGGTTCTGCCGGCGGGTGAGCGATCGATTCTGCCTTTGGGTTCAGTGAGCCCGAAGGGAGTAAAATCAGCTTCCAACCCTGAGGATGATCGGTTATCAATGAATCGATAATTCGATAGTTTTCACATTAAAGGGAGTCCGGTTTTCCGGGCTCCCTTTTTTTGTTGAAGTTTTCTTGTGGTTTGGGATTTTAATGCTATAATCATCCGCCATAAAACCAATTCGCAGGGGTTTCGGTTAGGGCAAGGGATTTTTCTGTTTAATTAAGGAGGAAAAAATAGTGATGAAAAAAGGAATGTTGGTAACATTATTAGTAGTAATTACGTTTGTGTTCAGTGCTTCCACGAGCTTTGCCAAGAAAGCCAAGTACAAAGAAGGTGCGGCAGGCGGCGGGTCCATCACTGGATCTGTAAGTTTTAAAGGGGATGTTCCAGCTCCCATCATGGAAGATTTGAATAAAGGTAAAAACGTCGAGTTTTGCGTGCAACATCCTGATACGGATGCAAAAACGGGTATCCGCACCCGGCAGAAGGTTGTTGTTACGGGAGGAAAACTTCGAGACGCGGTTGTGTTCATTGAGAATATTGCCGAAGGTAAAGCCTGGCCCACAGAACCGGTCCAAGTTAGTTTTGAAAAGTGCGATATTTTTCCCAAGATGGTGACCGCCCGAAAAACTCCCAAAGGGCAGAAAGAAGGGTTGATGGTGATCACCAATCAGGACACTGAAATCCTGCACAACCCGCACGGATACTCAGTAGTTGGTGCAAGTCGGAAAACCCTTTTCAACAAACCGTTGCCTTCTAAAGGCAGTTCTGCGGATGTGACCAAAACATTCAAACGTTTTAAGAAGAAAAAAGACAAGCATTTTTTCCTGCAGTGCGACCAGCACAACTACATGGAAGCGGACGGCCGGATCGTATGGAACCCATACAATGCTATCAGTGGCGCGGATGGATCTTTCAAGATCGAAGGGATTCCCGCAGGCAAATACAAAGTGACTGCATGGCATCCTTACGCAGGTGAGTCCACTCAGGAAGTGACTGTTGCCGATGGCGCAGCCACAGCGGATTTCACCCTAGGCAAGTAATCGTTTGTAGTAAGATTTTTAAAGCAGATATTGTTTTAAGCGGCACCGGGATTTTTCCTGGTGCCGTTTTTTTTAGCCTGGTATTGATTAAAGAAAATAAAGAAATGCGCGGGAGGAGTCTTTCCCGGAAGGAGAGAGCTTTAAAGGAATCAGCGGGGGTTGTCCTCAAGGGACTTGGCCTTATAACGGTCTCTTAATAATTCGACGCGTTCCAAATGTTCCTGCTCAATTTTTTCCAGCAGAACCATAAATGTTTTTGTTTCCATATCGGTGCAGGACTCCTGCAGGAGCCCATAAAATTCACACGATATTTTTTCAGCCTCCACAGCAAAATCCATTGCCCTCAGGATTCCCTGGAAATGCGGCAACTGTTCAAAAACCTCATCAATGCGAGGAAAAATATCCGTTTGAAAGTGGGTATCAATTAATTTTCTTAGGCCAGGGTCTTTTTCCCATCCGTAGGGATTGTCCCCTTTTTCATCCAATAATTTTTTGAACTGAATTTCGTGGCTGGCTTCTTCCCTGGCCATGAGAAGAAGAAATTCTTTCACCTCGGGGTCACTGATATAACTGGCAAGATTTTCGTAAAAAGATTTCCCTTCGCTCTCAATTTTAGTGGAAAGGCCCAGAAGTTCTCTGTTTGAGATTTTCATTCATCAGTCCAGTGAAAATTGTTCAAATTGGAAATTCAGGATACCGTCAATGTTAGATGAAGAAAAATTATACAGGGTTTAACAAATTTGGAATTAGGGCTTATTTTCAGTATAAATCTGATATTTTTATCTTTCGGAATTCAGATAATAGGGTGTTAGAGGTGCTGCGAAAGCTTTGGGTTGATATCAAGAAAAAATAAACTTCATCGTACCGATGAATAAACCCATATAGTCCTTTAAAAGATATAAGATATTCTATATTATTCCTGAAAAAAGCAGAATAAAACTAGTCTGGGCAAAAAAACCACGAAATGGAACTCGCTCTTGGAATTTTTATTAAGGTTTAAAGAAAGCTCTCTGTCTTCTGAAGAAGAGGGTAACTTTGCCCGGCACATTAATCCTCACGCCACACTCATTCTGGGATGTGCCTACAAACTTTGCCGCGACAAAGATCAAGCCGAGGATCTGGTCCAGGAAACCTTTTATCATGCCCTGAAAAATTTTCATCAGCTCCGGGACCCAACCAAGTGTAAATACTGGTTGTTTTCAATTCTCCGAAACCTTTTTCTAAAAACGGTGGAGAAACGAAAAAACTGGATCGAGATTGAGTTCGATTCCGTTTGCGAGGGTCTTCATGATAACAACAAGATGAATCCTGAACATGATTTTTTGGAAAAGGAATTAAAAAACAATATCCAATGCGCCCTCGACACCCTGGATGAAAGATTGAAGTTTCCGATCCTGCTGTTTTATTTTGAAGGCCGGTCGTACAAGGAAATCAGCGATATTCTCAAAATTCCCATGGGAACGGTGATGTCCAGGATTGCCAGAGCCAAAGTTTACCTCAAACGCGAACTGATTAAGAATCAATCCATCCTGGGTTCTTCGGAATAAGAATTTAATCTAGCATTGAATTGGCACCGCCTCATCATCCGTGCATTGAATCCCCGAAGTTTATCGTTTTTTCGTAGAAATAATTCCATAGATTTCGGATTCCCTATATTTTTCTGCCCTAATTTTCCAACCAGAATCTTTCCACAAAAACTTCCTGATTTTTGGGAATAATTTTACCTCAAAGGTATCTTCTAAAAGCAACTTTATTAAAGAAGGATGCCCAGTGGATATCTCCAGGTTTTTTTGCTCATAGAACCGATAGTCCTTCTTGTTTAAGTTGCAATTTCTGCAGAAAGGGGCCTTGAAGTTTTCTTTCCGAAACCATGAATGGTTGAAGTTCACCAAGCCCTTAAAAAACAGTTAACTGGCGGGAAATTATCATTACTTGAGGAGGTAACTTTATGATGCAAAGCCAATTATTAATTCGAAAGCGGGGCCTGGGAGCCTGGATGTTGTTTGTCCTTCTCCTTGTGGGTCTCAGTGTTGGTTCCGCCATGGCGGAAATCAATCAACACAGCGGGCATGGCAGCCCGTCCCCGATGAACCCGGCTGTGGACCGGCCTGCTTGGCTGGACAAGCTGGAAAACCAGCTCGATCATGAAGACGTGATGAGTGGTCTTGAAGGGAGTCAGGAAAAACTGGACCAAACCTTCATGCACTTAATGGATCGGCTTCAGGACAAACTCAAGGAACATGCGGCGCCGGCTTCTTCCGGCGGTGGATTTCATGATTCCTGGGCGGCTCATCAACTGGGCCAGAGCTATCTGCTCGGGCCTTCCAAGGTTGCGGAACAGGTTTTTAAAGGGGCGCATTGTCCAAGCGGCGCACCGGTCAAATCCTACGATATATCCGCGATCAACGTCGAAGTGACCCTGAATGCATGGGGTGACTATTATCCCGGCTACATGTATGTTCTGACCAAAGACATCGATCGGGTCCGCAAGGATGAAGCAAGAAACGCCAAGGCTCGTGAAGACGATAAAGATCCTGGAGCTATTATTACAGGCCTCCAGGGCGACGTCATTCAGCCTTTGACGATTCGAGGAAACCAGGGCGATTGTGTCCGGTTTAAAATTAGAAACGCGGTTGAGGATGAAGACATTGGTTTCCAGGTGAACGGGTCCTCGATGATCATCAGCTCTACCGGTTTGCCCGCCACTGCGGCTTCTCCAGGAGCAATTATTGCTGCTGAAGGCACGCAAGATTTTGAGTGGTATATTCCGATCGACGAGCAGGAAGGCAGTCACATGATCATGAGCCATGCCGGACGCGACCCGTCCGCATTGGGATTGATCGGGGCCTTCATTGTAGAGCCAGTGGGTTCGGTTTATCTGAATCCGTGGACCGGCGGTCCGTTGGAAAACGGCTGGATGGCGATGATCGTCAACCCGGACGAAAGAGACTTTCGTGAATTCGCATTGTTTTATCACGAAGTTGGGGACGAGTCCTTCCGTCCGTTGAACCGACACGGGGAGATGATCCCTCAGCGCGATCCGCAGACCGATGCGTACCGTCCTTCGGCGCGTGAGATGAATTATCGCAGTGAGCCGTTCGGCATCAACAACCTGGCGGTTCAGGAAAAAATGTTTCACTATGAGGACGAATCGCTTTCTTACAGTTCTTATACCTTTGGAGATGCACCCACCACGATACCCCGGTCCTATCTGGGCGATCCCGCCAAATTTCGTTTGATTCACGGCGGCGGCGAGGTGTTTCATTCGCATCATCCGCATGGCGGAACCATCCGCTGGACCCGTTCTCCGCAAGTGGAGCCGGGCCTGAAAAATCTCACGACAGCCGCCTGGGACGGACCGGTGAAGTACCCGGTTGTACGGACCACGACGGACCGTGTCGACGTTGAAGTTATCGGACCTGCCGAAGCTCTCGATCTTGAGACCGAGTGTGGATCCGGATTGTGTCAGCGTCTGGCGGGTGACTTTTTGTTCCATTGTCATGTTGCGCATCATTACGTAGCTGGCATGTGGGGTTACTGGCGTGTGTACAACACTCTGCAGGATGGTAACTATCCATTCGGCAGTACCGACATCATGCGTCCCCTGAAGGAACTTCCCGACCGTGAAGGCCGGATTCCCAAAGGTGTTAGCTCTGACAAACTGGTCGGTAAGACGATGGACTGGTTTGGCAAGAAGTTTGATATTGTCAGCAAGGGCAACAGCAAGTGGAATAAGGAAAGCCCTATTGTCAATATCAAGTCCTGGGTCAAGTACATGCTTCCTCCACAGGGACAACCGGGTCATACGGATGACGAGACCGGCCAGATCAAGGCCTATGACGGAACCGTATGGGATTATGCCTGGAAAGGCACCACCGCGTTGTCCGAGCGTGAGCCGACTTATGATATGGCGAAGTACAAATCGCCGCATCCTGGCAAACGGCATCCGATTCAGTTTTCGCCGTTGACCGGTAAACTGGCTTGGCCTCACATGACGCCGC
Source organism: Nitrospinaceae bacterium (assembly GCA_029261595.1). Taxonomy (GTDB): domain Bacteria; phylum Nitrospinota; class Nitrospinia; order Nitrospinales; family VA-1; genus JADFGI01. Next base: position 139,292 of record JAJDAZ010000044.1, read on the forward strand.
ATTTTGGCAAGCGGGTTCCTTTCGCTCGTCATCATGGTGGAGCGCCGTGGTTGGAGCCGTTTCATATGGAAACGGATATCACGACGTTGGCTTCGGAGTCCGGAAACGGAAACTCCGGACCTAATGTGGAAAGTAGCGCTCCTGCGAAACCAGGTGAACACGGACGTTGGAGTCTTTGTCCGGGTGGAGCAGGCAGGAAACAGTACAATCTGCATTTCATCAACACGCCGATTGAGTTGTCCGGCGCGGTTGGAAAAACGCCTCCGATCATCGATAAGTACGGTCTGATTTATGTTATCGATGAAGAGATGGCTGCAGTAAAAGCGGATCCGAAGAAAGCCATTCCTTTGGTTATCCGTGCAAATGTTTACGATTGTGTGGATCTTCTTCTGACCAGTGAGTGGGACGATGACGACTTCACCAATTTCCAGATGTCCAAAGTTAATATCCATCCGCATTTCTTTCAGTTCGACAACCAAGCGTCGGACGGTGTAATTTCCGGGTTCTCATACGATCAATCCATGAGATCTTACCGGCAGTTCACCAAAAAGATGAAAGACGGTCACCATGTGGGTATGCCGGTTCCGATGAACGCCAAACTGTTGAAATCAGTGAAAGCGGGATCGAGCACGGTAGAAATCCAGATGGCGAAGAGTGCGACTCCTTTTCATGTGGGAGCGGATATCATCGTTGGTATTGAAGTACCCAACAAGAAGGACGCACGTTGGATCAAGTCCATGAGCCCTGATCCCAACAAAAACCCTGCAAAGGACGGAAAATACAAAATCACGTTTACTCAGGCCATGACGCATGACCATGCGGCCGGGCAGATCGTGAGTACCGAGTATGTCCGTTACCGATGGTGGGTTGATGTTGATATGGGTCTCGTGTTCTGGCATGACCACGCCTTCGGCGCGACCACCTGGCCGCACGGCGGCATCGGATCGACCATTGTTGAACCGTGGGGATCGACTTATCATGATCCTAAAACGGGGAAACCGATTCGTAGCGGTGTTGTTGCCGATATCCACGGTACCGAGCCTTTCGCTTACGGGCGAAACGGAAGTTTCCGTGAAATAGTGGTTCAGTTGCATGACACTGTGCCGCACACGGCTCAGTTAGTGACAGCGGGGAATCCTCCGGGATTGTCCCGAGAGAACGCCATTGCGGCGGGTCAGTCCATCTCTTTTCAGATGCCTGACACCATGCTGGAAGTGGCATTCCCTCACCTGAACGGCGGGACGCACACGACGGGAGGCGGTTTCAACTTCCGCGCGGCTTCATTGTCCGCACGGTTGGCTTCCAATAAAGACGCATCTCAACTGTTCAGCAGTATAACGCATCGAGATCCGGACACACCCATGCTGAGCGCCTATGTGGGCGACAGCATTATGTTCCGTGTTCTTCATGGCATGATGAACGAGACCCACACCTTCGTTGTTTCCGGTCATGGTTATCGACCTGAGCGCTACGATGTGGATTCTCGGGTCACCAATGCCCTGCATGTGGGAATCGCCGAACGTTATGATCTGGCGACCACCGCAGGCGGTTATCAGCAGATGGCGGGAGACTATATGATCTATGACGGTCGAACCTCCCATCTCTCTGAGGGTAGCTGGTCGATCTTGCGTATTCATGATACGTTGCAGAAGGACCTGAAAACGTTGCCTGGCAATGGGGAGAAAGAGTTTAAGAAGAAAGTTAAAAAGACTCTTTGTCCAAAAGGCGCTCCTGTGAAGAACTTCAGCGTGGTTGCGATCAACAAAGCGCTGAAATTCAATCCCAACACCGAGGATGAGATTGAGGTCGATTTCGAGCGCAAACTCATCCTTGCAAACGCCGAAGGCAAAATCTTCGCGCTTGAAGGCGAAGTGAGCAAGGCCGCGGACAGTGGCGTGATGCCGCATCCGTTGACCCTGCGCGCCAACATCGGCGATTGTATTAAAGTCAAGCTGACCAACCGCTTGAAAGAAGGGAACGCTTCCCTGCACGCCAATAACCTGGCGTTCGATCCTATGGACTCTCAGGGAATCAATGTAGGAAACAATCCTGGAGATCAGACGGTTAAGCCTGGCAAGTCCAAAGTATTCACTTTTTACGCGCATAAAGATTACAACATCAACGGCGCGTTGTTGTGGGATTTTGGTAACTTGACGACCAACGTCAGGGACGGTTTGTACGGCGGCATCATCATCGGGCCTCGCGGTTCGGTGTATCGCGATCCGGAGACGGGGAAAGACATTTCCCTTGCTAACTCGTGGAAAGCGGATGTCATCATCGACAAATCGTTTCCTGAGAACACACACCTTGAGAACTACCGCGACTTCGCGTTGTATTTCCAGGACGAGGATAATATCCTCGGGACATCCTTCATGCCTTACCTGCAGAACGTAGCAGGATTGACCGGCGTGAACTATCGTCTGGAACCCTGGAGCTACCGTGAGGACGAAGGTTGTGAGCTGGGTAATATGTTCACTCCTTGTGTGGCCGCAGACAGCGACCCCGCGACCCCGACGCTGAAAGCGCAAGCGGGCGACCGGGTCATGATCAATGTCTTCGGCGCGCACAACGAGCAGAACCAGATGTTCAACCTCGACGGTCATCAGTGGCGCCGCCACTTGAATCAGGTAGGTTCTGATATGATCGACGTTGAGGAGTTCGGTGGCGGTGAGTACATCCAGGCGTTTTTCACGGCTGGCGGTACTTACAATAACCCCGGAACCTATCTCTGGTTGAACGCCCGAACCCCTTATCAGCAGGCGGGGCAATGGGGTTATTTCAAGGTTCTGCCAGCAGGTGAGAGGTCGATTCTGCCTTTGGGATCAGCTAGCCCCAAGGGAGTGAAATCAGCTTCCAACCCCGAGGAGAACGATCGGTTATCAATGAATCGATAACCCGATAAGTTTCAATCTAAAGGGAGTCCGATTTTTCGGGCTCCCTTTTTTTTGGAGTTTTCTTGTGGTTTGTGATATTAATGCTATAATCTTTCGCCATAAAACTAAAAGTCAGTGAGATCGGTTAGGGAAAAAGGATTTTTTTGTTAAATTAAGGAGGAAAAAATAGCGATGAAAAAGGTAACAGTAGCAATTTTAGTTGTTGGAATCACGTTTGTCTTGAGTGTCTCCACGAGCTTTGCCAAGAAAGCAAGCTATGAAGAGGGCGCCGCAGGCGGCGGGTCCATCAGTGGAGCGGTTAGTTTCAAAGGGGATGTTCCGGCTCCCATCATGGAAGATTTGAATAAAGGTAAAAACGTCGAGTTTTGCGTGCAACATCCCACAACAGATGCAAAGACGGGTATCCGGACTCGGCAAAAAGTTGTTGTTTCTGGCGGGAAGCTTCAAGATGCAGTTGTGTTCATTGAAGATATTACCAAAGGAAAAGCCTGGCCTACAGAAATGGTCAATGTCGATTTTAAGACTTGTGACATTTTTCCCAAGATGATGACCGTCCGAAAAACTCCCAAAGGGCAAAAAGAAGGGTTGTTGACCATTACTAATCAGGACACTGAAATCCTGCACAATCCGCACGGATACTCGGTGGCAGGCGCCAATCGCAAGACCCTGTTCAACAAGCCGTTGCCTTCAAAAGGAAGTTCTGCGGATGTCACAGGGACTTTCAAGCGTTTCAAGCAGAAAAAAGATGACCATTTCTTCCTGCAGTGCGATCAACACAACTACATGGAAGCAGATGGACGGATCGTGTGGAACCCTTACAATGCTATCAGCGGCGCCGATGGATCTTTCAAGATCGATGGGATTCCGGCAGGCAAGTACAAGGTAACCGCATGGCATCCTTATGCTGGCGAATCCACTCAGGAAGTGACTGTAGCTGACGGTGAAGCCAAAGCGGATTTCACTCTCGGAAAATAGTTGGAAAGTTTAAACAAGCTAAAGATCAAGCGGCATCGGGAATTTTCCCGGTGCCGTTTTTTTATAGCAAGTGATTTGTCTTTGGGAGAGGGTTAGCGGGATTTATTTTGCGATGAATTGGCGAGATAACGCTCTCGTAATAATTCGACCCGTTCGAGGTGTTCCTGCTCAATTTTTTCCAGCAATACCATAAAGGTTTTGGTTTCGATGTCCCTGCAGGATTCCTGGAGGAGACCATAAAACTCGCAGGATATTTTTTCAGCTTCAATGGCAAAATCCAGCGCTTTATTAATTCCCTGGAATTTTGGCAACTCCTTAAAAATCTCATCCACTCTAGGGAAAATATCCGTTTGAAAATGAGTGTTTATCAAGTTCCTCAGGTTCGGATCGTTTTCCCACCCATATTGACTCGCCCCTTTTTCATCCAGTAATTTTCTGAACTGAATCTCGTGGCTGGCTTCTTCCCTTGCCATGAGGAGAAGAAATTCCTTAACTTCCGGGTCGTCCATATGCTCGGCCAATGCATTGTAAAAATCTTTTCCTTCGCCCTCAATTTTTGTCGAAAGCACCAGAAGTTCTTTATTTTCGATATTCATTTAAAGTTCACTAAATAAAGAAGTTATATGATAAAAGAATCAATTGTCATTCTCAATTCAAAGAATAAAAAACCATTCGTGTCTTTTATAGGAAAATTCCTAATTTTGGCCTTATTGAGAATAAACGCATATATACCTTTCAATGATATTCGATATTTTATAATATTCCTTAAAAATAACAAAAAATATTTCCCCTGGGGGAAACCCCTCAAAATGGAACCCGGTTTTGGAATTTTTATTAAGGTTTAAAGAGAATAATCCTACCCAGACGGAGGAGAATAACTTCACCCTGCACATCTATCCCCATGCAAGGGTCATTCTGGGTTGCGCCTTTAAATTATGCCGTGATAAGGATCAGGCCGAAGACCTGGTTCAGGAAACATTTTATTATGCTTTAAAAAACTTTCATCAGCTCAGGGATCTGACCAAGTGCAAGTATTGGTTGTTTTCCATTCTTAGAAACCTCTTTTTAAAAACGGTGGAAAGACGGAAGAACTGGATTGAGATCGAGTTCGATGCGGTCTGCGAAAGTCTTCTTGATGATAACAAAATGAATCCTGAGCATGATTTTATGCAAAAGGAGTTAAAAAACAATATCCAATGCTCTCTGGACACTCTGGATGAAAGGTTGAAATTTCCGATCCTGTTATTTTATTTTGAGGGCCGTTCGTATAAAGAGATTTCGGAAATTCTCAATATCCCTATGGGTACGGTGATGTCCCGGATAGCCAGAGCCAAAGTTTACCTCAAACGGGAACTGATAAAAAAACAGCCCGATCTGGGGCAACCGGAATAATTTTATAATCCGCATTCGTGATCTTCAGATTTTTTTCGATTTCTCTCCACACCATCCTCCTGCTGTATTGACTCACCGATAAAACACATGATTTTGAAATTTCCAAAACACTCTCCATCTTTAGTTTTCCAAATAAAATCTTTCATGAAAAAGTTCCTGTTTTTCGGGAATATTTTCAGGCCAAACGTATCTTTTAGAAGCGACTTATAAAAGAAGGTCAGGCGGTCAATCGGTCCGGTTTTTATTGCCTGTTGTTCTTTCTTAGGTTGAGTTTTTTCAGCAGAAAGGGGTCTTGAATTTGTCTTCCGTAAACCTGATGGATCTGGATTTCACTAAGCCCTTAGAGAACAGTTAAATGGCGGGATTTTATCATTACTTGAGGAGGTAACTTTATGATGCAAAGCCAATTTATTAATCCAAAGCGAGGCTTTGGAGTCTGGATATTGTTTGTCCTGCTCCTGGTGGGCCTCAGTGTTGGCTCCGCTATGGCGGAAACCATCCAACACAACGGACATGGCAGTCCGTCACCGATGAATCCGGCAGTAGACCGGCCAGCCTGGCTGGACAAGCTGGAGAACCAGCTCAGTCACGAGGACGCAATGAGCGGGCTGGACGGGAGCCAGGAAAAAATGGACCAGACCTTCATGCACTTGATGGGTCGGCTCCAGGACAAGCTCAAGGAACATGCGTCCCCCGCATCTTCCGGCGGCGGATTCCACGATTCCTGGGCGGCTCATCAATTGGGCCAGAGCTTTTTGCTCGGGCCTTCCAAAGCCGCCGACCAGGTGTTCAAAGGCGCGCATTGCCCAAGCGGCGCGCCGGTCAAATCGTACGACATAACCGCGATCAATGTGGAAGTGACCCTGAATGCATGGGGCGACTATTACCCCGGTTACATGTACGTTCTGACCAAGGACATCGAGCAGGTCCGCAAAGATGAAGAAAGAAACGCCGAGGCCCGTGAGGATGATAAGGACCCTGGGGCCATTTTAACCGGTCTGCAGGGAGATGTTATTCAACCCTTGACGATTCGCGGCAACCAGGGCGATTGTGTCCGGTTTAAGGTCAGAAACGCGGTTGAGGATGAAGACATCGGTTTCCAGGTGAACGGTTCCGCGATGATCATCAGTTCATCCGGTTTGCCCGCCACCGCCGCGTCACCCGGCGCGATCATTCCTGCGGAAGGCACGCAGGATTTCGAGTGGTATATTCCGATCGACGAGCAGGAAGGCAGTCACATGATCATGAGCCATGCAGGACGGGATCCGTCCGCTTTGGGATTGATCGGTGCTTTCATCGTTGAGCCGGTGGGTTCGGTTTATCTGGATCCCTGGACCGGCGGTCCTTTGGAAAACGGCTGGATGGCGATGATCGCCAACCCGGACGAAAAGGATTTTCGTGAATTCGCATTGTTTTATCACGAAGTCGGAGACGAATCGTTTCGTCCGTTGAATCGTCATGGGGAGATGATCCCTCAGCGCGATCCGCAGACCGATGCGTACCGTCCTTCGGCGCGTGCGATGAATTATCGCAGTGAGCCGTTCGGCATCAACAACCTGGCGGTTCAGGAAAAAATGTTTCACTATGAGGATGAATCGCTTTCTTATAGTTCTTACACCTTTGGCGATGCACCCACCACGATTCCCCGGTCTTATCTGGGCGATCCCGCCAAATTCCGCTTGATTCATGGCGGCGGCGAGGTGTTTCATTCGCATCATCCGCATGGCGGAACCATCCGCTGGACCCGTTCTCCGCAAGTTGAGCCGGGCCTGAAAAACCTCACGACAGCCGCCTGGGACGGTCCGGTGAAATATCCGGTTGTACGGACCACGACGGACCGTGTGGACGTTGAAGTCATCGGCCCTGCTGAAGCTCTCGATCTTGAGACCGAGTGCGGTTCCGGTTTGTGTCAGCGTCTGGCGGGTGACTTTTTGTTTCATTGCCACGTGGCGCATCATTACGTCGCCGGCATGTGGGGCTACTGGCGTGTGTACAACACTCTGCAGGACGGCAACTATCCGTTTGGCAGTACCGATGTCATGCGTCCTTTGAAGGAGCTTCCCGACCGTGAAGGCCGGATTCCCAAAGGCGTGAGTTCCGACAAGCTGGTTAACAAGACGATGGACTGGTTTGGCAAGAAGTTCAATATTGTCGACAAGGGCAATAGCAAGTGGAACCAGGAGAGCCCGACCGTCAATATCAAATCCTGGGTCAAGTACATGCTTCCACCGCAGGGTCAACCCGGACACACGGATGACGAAAAAGGTCAGATCCTGGCCTACGACGGCACCGTATGGGATTACGCCTGGAAAGGCACCACCGCATTGTCCGAGCGTGAACCGACCTATGACATGGCGAAGTACAAATCGCCGCATCCTGGTAAACGGCATCCGATTCAGTTTTCGCCGTTGACCGGTAAGCTGGCATGGCCGCACATGACGCCGCATTTTGGCAAACGCGTGCCTTTTGCCCGTCATCATGGCGGAGCGCCGTGGCTGGAGCCGTTTCATTTGGCGACCGACACCACAACTCTGCCATCGGAATCCGGTAGCGGAAACAACGGTCCCAATGTGGAAAGCAGCGCGCCCGCGAAACCGGGTGAACAAGGCCGTTGGAGTCTTTGTCCGGGTGGCGCAGGCAGGAAGCAATACAACCTGCATTTCATCAACACGCCGATCGAGCTTTCCGGCGCAGTTGGTAAAACACCGCCCATCATTGATAAATACGGTTTGATCTATGTTATCGATGAGGACATGGCTGCTGTTAAAGCTGACCCGAAGAAAGCCATTCCTCTGGTCATTCGGGCGAATGTTTACGATTGCGTAGACGTTCTTCTGACCAGCGAATGGGATGATGATGATTTTACGAACTTTCAAATGTCGAAAGTCAACATCCATCCGCATTTCTTCCAGTTCGACAATCAGGCGTCGGATGGTGTTATTTCCGGATTCTCATACGATCAGTCCATGAGATCTTACCGGCAGTTCACCAAGAAGATGAAAGACGGTCACCATGTGGGAATGCCCGTTCCGATGAACGCCAAACTGCTGAAAGCGGTGAAAGCGGGTTCGGACACGGTCGAAATCCAGATGGCGAAGAGCGCGACTCCTTTCCATGTGGGAGCGGATATCATTGTTGGTATCGAAGTTGCCAACAAGAAGGACGCTCGCTGGATCAAGTCCATGACTCCAGATCCCAACAAAAACCCATCAAAAGACGGGAAGTACAAGATCACATTTACCCAGGCAATGTCGCATGACCATGCCGCCGGGCAGATCGTGAGCACCGAGTACGTCCGTTACAGATGGTGGGTGGATGTTGATATGGGCCTTGTGTTCTGGCACGACCACGCCTTCGGCGCGACCACCTGGCCGCACGGCGGCATCGGGTCGACCATCGTTGAACCGTGGGGATCGACCTATCATGATCCCAAGACGGGAAAACCGATTCGTAGCGGTGTTGTGGCTGATATCCATGGCACGGAGCCTTTCGCTTACGGACGAAACGGAAGTTTCCGGGAGATCGTGGTTCAGTTGCACGACACCGTGCCGCACACCGCGCAATTGGTGACGGCCGGTAATCCTCCGGGATTATCACGAGAGAACGCCATCGCGGCGGGTCAGTCCATCTCATTTCAGATGCCTGATTCCATGCTGGAAGTGGCTTTCCCTCACCTGAACGGCGGGACGCACACAACGGGAGGCGGTTTTAACTTCCGCGCGGCTTCATTGTCTGCACGGTTGGCTTCCAATAAAGATGCGTCCAAGTTGTTCAGCAGTAAAACGCATCGAGACCCGGACACACCCATGCTGAGCGCTTATGTGGGCGACAGCATTGTGTTCCGTGTTCTTCATGGCATGATGAACGAGACCCACACCTTCGTTGTTTCCGGTCATGGTTATCGCCCCGAGCGGTACGACGTGAACTCGAGGGTGACCAACGCCCTGCATGTTGGAATCGCCGAACGTTATGATCTGGCGACCACCGCAGGCGGGTATCAGGGGATGGCGGGAGACTATATGATTTATGATGGTCGAACCTCCCATCTGTCTGAAGGCAGCTGGTCTATCCTGCGTATTCATGATGCGTTGCAGAAAGACTTAAAGGTGTTGCCTGGCAACGAGGAGAAAGAGTTCAAGAAGAAAATCAAAAAGACTCTTTGTCCGACAGGCGCTCCTGTTAAAAATTTCAGCGTGGTCGCGATCAACAAAGCGCTGAAGTTCAATCCCAACACCGAGGATGAGATTGAAGTTGATTTCGAGCGCAAACTCATCCTTGCAAATGCCGAAGGCAAAATCTTCGCGCTGGAAGGCGAAGTGAGCAAGGCGGCGGACGACGGCGTGATGCCGCATCCGTTGACCCTGCGCGCCAACATCGGCGATTGTATCAAGGTCAAGCTGACCAACCGTTTGAAAGAAGGGAACGCTTCCCTGCACGCCAACAACCTGGCGTTCGATCCTATGGATTCTCAGGGGATCAATGTAGGAAACAATCCCGGAGATCAGACGGTTGCTCCAGGCAAGTCCAAAGTATTCACGTTTTACGCGCATAAGGATTACAACATCAATGGCGCGTTGTTGTGGGATTTTGGCAACTTGACGACCAACGTTCGGGACGGTTTGTACGGCGGCATCATCATCGGGCCTCGTGGTTCGGTGTATCGTGATCCAGAGACGGGGAAAGACATCTCCCTTGGCAACTCCTGGAAAGCGGATGTCATCATCGACAAATCGTATCCTGAGAACACGCACCTTGAGAACTACCGCGACTTCGCGTTGTATTTCCAGGATGAGGATAATATCCTCGGAACGTCTTTCATGCCTTACCTGCAGAATGTCGCGGGTTTGACCGGCGTGAACTATCGTTTAGAACCCTGGAGCTATCGTGAAGACGAAGGTTGTGAACTTGGTAATATGTTCACTCCTTGTGTGGCCGCAGAC
>JAJDAZ010000045.1 GCA_029261595.1 Nitrospinaceae bacterium
ATCATCCTGCAATCCACCCGTCCAGTTAACCGTCCCTAGATTCTCCCACTCCCGACTGAACAAGGTGGAAGGTGCACTCGCGCTCAACGTTGTCGTCGTCGTCGCCGACGTCTGGAATAATCCAGTACCGGATAAAGTCGCATTATTGAAAATGAAAGAGGTGCCCAAAATGCCAGGGTTCAAAATAATATTGCCACTACCGGTGAGCGTCCCGCCCGTCAAGGACAGGTTTTCAAGGTTCGTTAGGCCATTTAATGTGATGGTGCCTGCAGTGATATTGGCCGTCGCCGCACTCAGCGGATCGTTTATCGTTACGGTCGTGCCAAATTCTACTGTTCCGGTGGATGTTTCCCCGAAAACAAAAACGGAAATCAGATTGCCGTTTGAGTCGAGATTCGCATTAACATCCACAACACCTGCAACCGTCGGTCTGAAGGTCATTCCACCTGTTGTGGTCGTCAAACCGGCATCGATAACGATGTTAATCGCGTCCGCAGTCAGACTGTCAAAAGATGAGACGGTCGTATTGAAGATGATTGAACTGCCCGATATCAGGGTTAAATCAGTACCTATCGAAACACCGGCCACGGTGATGTCCCCTGAAGTCGCATCCCCGATGATCAGGTTCGCCAAGGTACTGATGTTATCCAGCTCAGTGTCACTCAACGACAGCGTCCCAGCCCCCGTGCCAAGGCCAATCGTCGTTCCCGGCGTCGAAGGCACAATAGTCGTGTCTGCCAAGCCACTATTAGTAGAACTGGCCAGCTGGAAACCATTGGCCGTGATGATTATGGGATTGTCATTGGAAACAATGTCCGTTCCGGTTACATTGAAATCGCCTATTCCGTCATTATTGGCATCCGCATCGACAATAAAGGCCCCATTCGTTGTTAATGTCGGGGAGGTGATATTGATTCCATCGTCCGCTAATACGGTCAGGGCATTGAACTCAGAACTGGTTCCCTCTATGGTGATCGTCGTTGGCGCAGAAAGGTTTTGCGCTTGCAGTTCCAGGGTATTGATATTGGCAACATTGACCAGTTGGATGTTGTTGACAAAAATAAGCCCCTCACCCAATGAATTGGCAGTTGTTTGTAACTTTAAAGTATCCGCGGTGATGTTTTGCAGTTCCGCCCCGGATAAGGCCGTCTGACAATTGGCCCCGCCGCAGGAAAACGCCGCGTCCGGCCCGATGGGAGCACTGCCGATCAAGCCAAGCGTGCCGCCGTTGGTCACCTGGACAATAGTGTCTGACAAACCACTGTCCACGCTTCCCTCGATATCAAAATCCGCCGCAATCAAAGTTAACTGAAAACCCGCCGGGTTAAGGCCACCATCGGTCATATCCACCGATCCGCTACTTGTAATGGCAAGCGTGCCCACTCCATTAAAATCCGAGTCGGCGTTGATGGTTGTCGTGGCATTAAATACCAGAGCCGATGTGATGTTAATTCCGTTAGGAGAGGTTAATCCTGTAGAACCCGCCACGCCGCTCAAATCAATGAACGCCACGTTCACTTCCACTTCATTATCAAGCGCTCCAAAATTTCCGGCGGCGATCACTTCCAGCTTGCCGGTCGTGGCAACAATATCTAAAGCATTGGTCGGATCAGGAGACGTGTCCAATACCGAGCCTAAATCAGAAAATAGGAAAACCGCAACAGCTCCCTCTCCAGAATCACCTGACAGGTCGATATGCGTGGTCGTCAAAAGACCTAGTGTGATCGTGTCAGCAGATAGGAATGTAATCGTCCCGGCGCCCGCATCGATAATCGAACCATCCGCCATCGTGATCCCACCGGTGCCGTTCTCATCCGCATCGGATGTGATTTCAACCGTAACGTTATCCAGCGCAGTCACTGGGACAATGCTTCCCGATGCGCCAAAGAGTACGTCATTATCAGCCCTCAAGGTGATTCCAATTGCGGTCGTGACCGTGTTGTTGACCTGGAGGTTATTGCCTTGGACTTGGGGTAAAATCAGGGCGTCACTGGTCAACGGTCCGTCTAAAATAAGATCTCCCGAGGCGCTCAATGTCCGATCACCGCCTCCTGCCCCTTCCAGTAAATTTATCGTTCCGGCGGCAAGATTGGTTAAGGTTCCGCCGCTGACATCAAGCGTGGCATTTCGGGGCACGATTCCTTCAATATTGGTTAAATTAACGATGCCACTGTTATTGAAACCAAGGCCGACTGTGAAGAGGGCCTGGCCCACAGTGGTTCCGCGGATAGTAAACGTGCCTGTGCTGGCGTTGGTCAGTGTGCCACCGATACCGCTGGTTCTTTCACCGATCAAAGTTCCTTCATTGGTCAGGAGACCTGTTCCGCCAAGGGTACGGTTATCAAGAATGAGTGTCGCGTCGCTGGCGATGGTCGCGCCCGCTCCGGTCCCAATAATATTGACCGTTCCGCCAGTGATGTTGATGTCACCGAGTCCACTCAACGTCAACCCGTCATCAAAATTCCGCGTCCCACCAGCAAAATTTAGTACTGCTCCGGCTATAACGTCGTACGTTCCAGTATCCGTGCCGCCGCCGGTCAGACTCAAGGTCCCGCTCGTCACGTCCACCTGCCCCGTGTTGTTGAATACCGTGGTGATGGTCGTCAATACGTTGGACAACTTCGTCACCGTCCCCGAGTTGTCGAAGGCGCCTGTACTGTTTAAAATACTTGCAGAGTTACTCGTGGTTTGAATGTTGAAATCACCCTGGTTGTCGAACAACCCACCACTGGTAATATTAAATGCATCATTGGCGGCACCCGTCCAGTTCACCGTCCCCAGGTTCTCCCACTCGCGCTCGGACAAGGTAACTGCCAAATTTGCCGCCAACGTCGTCGTTGATAACGCCGTCGTCTGGAACAAACCGCTTCCCGACAACGTCGCATTGTTAAACGTGAAGGTGTTCGTCACCTCTATGGCATCCTGACCTGTCAACGTACCTCCGGTCAGGTCCAGTGTCGTCAGGCTGATCAATCCGCCGCCGGTATCAAAATTGACCGTGCCACTTGAAATCTGCACTTCCGTACCAAGACTGACGGTCGAACCGGTATTGAAGTTGACCGCCCCGCTTGTGATCGACAGCGGATTGAGATGGGTGAAACTCGATCCCGCATTAAAATTCGCGGTGCCTCCGGTGAAGTTCACAACGCCGGTTCCCGCCCCCGTCGTCACTACCGCTCCGCTATCAAAATTCCGCGTACGACCACCACCGGCAAATTCCAGCGTCGCCCCGCTGGCAACGTTATAGGTGCCCGTGTCCGTGCCGTTGGCCAACACACCAAGAATGCCGACGTTCACGTTCACCGTGCCCGTGTTGCTGAAGGTCGTCGTGCTGAAATTGGTCAAAAAGGTCGACGACTTCGTCACCGTCCCTTCGTTGTTAAACGTGCCTGCATTGAATATTGCGTTGTCGCCCGTGCTCTGAATGTTGAGGTTCGCACCCACCTTGTTGTTGAACGTCGCGGATATAAGGCTTAAACCGTCACTCGTTCCACCCGACATGTTCACCGTTCCAAAATTGTCCCACGTTTGCCGCAGAGTCACCGAGGTTGTCGGCGCCAACGTCGTCACCGATGTATCCGTCGTCGTGAACACGCCCGTTCCAAATAGTGTCGCTCCATTGAACGTGAACGTCGTGTCTATTGTCACATCACCCGTCCCGGCCAATGTCCCACCTGTCAACGAAAGATTGTTCAAGGTGGTTATTCCGTTTAACGTGATAGTGCCGCCGACAACGCTGGCGGTGGTCGCGGTCAGAGGATCGGCAATTGTTAATGTCGTGCCGAATTCTATTATTCCCGTTCCGCTGTTTACGGTGATCAGGTTGCCCGTGCTGTCGAGGCTGGCGTTGACATCAACAACGCCCGTTGTCGGTGAGAAGGCCATTCCACCTGTCAGGGTAGTCAAAGCAGTATTGATGATGATGTTGTTATTAGCTATGGCGGAAAGTTTATCAAAGGAAGAAACCGCCCCGGAGAATGTGATGGTATTACCGGAACCCAGAATGAGTTCAGTACCGAGCGACACGCCGTCCACAATGATGGGACCGGAGGATGAATTCCCGATAAACAGGATCGTGGCGGTGATGCTGTCAAGCTCGGCATCACTCAACTGCAATATTCCCGCACCATTACCCAGGCCGATGCTCCCTCCGGCGTTCGACGGCACGATGGTGGTAGTACCCGCGCCGCTGTTTATGGAACTGGCAAGCTGGAAACCATTGGTGGAAATGGCGATGGAATTGCCATTGGAAACGATATCCGTTCCGGTGACGTTGAAATCCCCTGTTCCATCCTGATTGAAATCCGCGTTGGTGAAAAAGTTCCCATTCGTCGTCAACCCCGGGGTGGTGATATTAATCCCATCATCCGCCAATACGGTCAGGGCATTGAATTCCGAGCTGGTTCCCTCGAAGGTGATCGTCGTTGCCGAACCCAGGTTTTGGGCCCGCAGTTCCAGGGTATTGATGTTGGTTACATCGACCAGTTGCACATCGTCGACGAAAACTCCCCCGTCACCCAACGAAATGGCCGTTGCTATTATCGTTAATTTATTCGCGGTAATGCTTTGCAGTTCGGTTTTGCTGAGGGAGAAATCACAGGAGAAACCACAGTCGGCGCCGCCAAGGCCAGCGGTTCCCTGATTGGTAGCCGTGATGGTGGTATCCCCTGCGCCGCTGTTTATGGAACTGGCCAGGGATATGTCACTGGAAGTGATACCAATGTCATTACCGTTGGAGACGATATTTGCGGTATTGACGTTGAACAATCCCAAAGTGGAAAAAATTATTGTTCCCTGGGTGGTGAGGTCGACAAAAACATCGATCGTACCACTGGCATTCACTGTCAAAGCTTCAAAGTTCGATGCCGTTCCAGAGAACTCAACATCCGAACCGGTATTCAGGGTCACTCTATCCGTGATATTCCCACTGTTCGCGGCTGAGATATTGTCAATAAAGATTTTTCCGCCAGTGTTATCCCCAATAATGAGATTGCCCGCCGTGATATTTTGCAATTCCGCTCCGCTGACGGCAAGATCACACGCCACGCCGCAAATGATGGTGTTGAATGAGAGGCTGGTGGGCAATGCAATGCCATCCAGTCCAATCGTGGCTCCTGCCGTGGATGAAAGGAGGGTGAACGTGCCGGTTCCAATATCAATGGAACCCAGGACCCCGGATTCAAAGAAATCGAAACTGAACCGGTCCGTTGTAATATTTAAAGGATTATTATTGAATGTGGACAGGATAGGAGCATTTGCTCTGGAGGCTAATTTAATAAGGAAAACACTCCCGAATCCGTTCGCGTTGGAATCGGCTTCAAGGGTAGCGATACCATTCACATTGAAATCATCGTGGATGAAAATCCCGCGGCCCGCACTTAAGGTGACATCACCCAAGGCGTTGATTCCTTCGGTAAATGCGAACAGGTCGAGATTGCCCAACCCACCGGGATTTTCATCCGCAAGACTGACATTTTCCCCTGCGGAAATAGTCACTCCATCGGCGATGGTGATGGCGTCGTTGCCATCGGAAGACAAATCAAAATTTCCGAACAGTTGAAGAGTCGAGCCTGCCGTCAGGTCCGTATTGACGTTGATGCCATTATCCGTCTTGACGACCAGGGCATTGAAAGTCGAGGCCGTCCCTAAGAACGTCGCAGTGTTTCCATTGGCAAAGGTGTGGATATTGAAAGTACCAATATTCTCGGTGTGACCGCCAGCGCCGCCGGTGATTCCATCCACCGTGACCGAACCGAGAGGGAAAAGCCCTAATGGATCGGTGGGTCCCAGGTTGAGGGTGGTGGCTGTAATATTAGCCAGCTCGGTTCCACCGATGGTGAGTCCGCAGGTTGCACCACAAGCGGTGCTTTGGTCGGTGCTAATCGCACTGCCGATCAACCCGGCGGTGTTGCCAAAAGAAAAAATATTTACCGTTTCCGAGGTGATCGATCCATCGATCTGTATATCATTGGTGCCGATGGTGATAAAATTCCCGACACCCGGCGCTGATATATTTGCGCCATTGAGGATGAAATCCCCCGTCCCTGTGAGGCCGGTCGCGGGAGATCCTCTGGCCCGAAGAATAGCAAACGTGTTTGCCGTTAAGTTCGCCGTAATATTTATCCCATTCTCGGAAGTCGCGTTTATGGCATCGAAGATAGAAGCGGTTCCGATAAAATCGATATCTCCTGTGGCATCCGTGGATTCCAGGAAAAGAGTTCCCGTAATGCCCGTAAGGTCGGTTGCGGCGATGACGTTATCGACGGTGATGTTTGTCGTCGTAGTTCCGCCCAGGGTCAAATCACCTGCAGTGATATTGGAGAGATCTGTTTTGGTGAGGACCATGGTGCAGGCCAAGCCGTTACAAAGGGTGGCGTTTCCAAGGCCGAGGGTGCTTCCTGACTGGCTAATGATGACATTTCCGGTGCCTGCGTTGATCGAATTCACTTGCAAATCGCCGGTAATATTGAGAAAAATCCCACCGCTACCGAGAGCAACAGCAGTCAGCGCGCCCGTAAGTGTGGTGTTGATCGGCAACAGGTCGGTGCCGATTGTGCTAAACAGTCCGTTGGCGGTTATGTTCAAGTTAGCGCCCGTGATGGATGAAGTATCATCCAGTATATTTCCAGGACCACTAAGGGTCACATTGCCCGTTCCGGCATTGACAGTTCCCAAATTAAAACCACCTGCGTTTTCAGCACTTATTTCTCCAATACCATTGATCGCCAAGGCAGTCAAAGTACCGGTAAAATTGCCTTCAAAAAAGATGGAACTGTTCAAACCAGTTGTGGAAACATTCAGGTTGTTACCCGAAATCAAATCGCCCGAAGAGCCGGATAAAATATTTCCGGTGGCGGAGAGCAAAACGTCTCCAGTCCCGGCATTTATAGAGGTATAGATAATACCTCCGATATTATTAATGAAAATTCCCCCCGCGCCGTTCGAAGCCGAGGCCGTCAGGTTACCCGTAAAGTCGGTATCGATTGGCGCGAGGCTGGTGCCAATCGCGCTTCCTGCTCCGGTTGCGGAAAATGTAATATTGTTTCCCTCGATCTCAGTACCGGCACTCGTTATGTTGCCTGTGGTAGTGATCTCGATATCGCCGTTACCGCCATCCGCACTGATATCTCCCAGGTCGATATTTCCGGTATTGTTGATGTAGACCCCGCCATCCGAGGACCCGGCCAAGATTGTTCCGGTTAGATTGGTGTTGATAGGTGCAACCGATGCTCCAATCCCTTTGTTGCCCTCTGGGGAAGTTGCTATAAGATTAAGGTCGTTTGCGGTGATGGATGATGAATTATCTTCGATTGCCCCAGCGGTAAGCTTGACATTACCACTGCTGGCATTGACGGTGCCTACATCAAGGTTACCGGAATTGCTGATGAAAATCCCTCCCGTCCCATCGGTCGCCGCCGCGGTCAGCGTTCCAGACAAGTCAGTGGAAATGGGAGTCCCGGAGCTTCCAATCGCGCTGTTTGTACCGGTGGCTGAAATATTCAGGTTGCCCCCGATGCTCCCTGGGCCCCCGGCGCTAATGGCCGGAGTTCCCGAACTGACGTCGATGATATTGCCCGTGGCTGTGATCTGAACCGAATAGTCAAACCCTGAATCCACCTGTGCGATGGACAAATCCCCGATATTTTCAATGTTTATCGGACCGCCATCGTCCTGGTTCGCAAGAGCCGTTAAGGCTCCTGCCAAATTGGTGGTGATGGGATCAACCGATGTCCCTATGAGTGCCTGGCTTTCTACTCCAGTCGATACGATAAGCAAATCATTCGCGGTGATCGCCGTGACCGCAAAACCGGAATTTTCAATCGTAAATGCAGAAAGTTCGACATTGCCTGTCCCCGCATCAATGGTATCTATTTTTAAAGAACCTCCGCCGCCAAAACTGATGAGAAAAATTCCACCAGTACCGTTGGATGCGATCGCCGACACCGTACCTGTACCATCTATGTTGATGGGATTCCCATCGGATCCGATCGCGTTGTCCAGTCCGATGGCGGAAATACTCAAGTTGGCGGCCGTGATGGATGACGTGGCATCCAAAATATTTCCACTAACGTTAAAGACCACATTCCCTAACTGCGAGTTGATCGTGCCCACCTGTAAATCACCGGTATGATTAAGGAATATCCCACCTGTGCCATTCGAAGCCGAGGCCGTCAGTGTTCCTGTCAGGGTGGCGTTGATCGGGGCGATATTGGTGCCGATTGCGCTGTCGAGTCCAGAAGTGAATAAATCCAGGTTGTTGCCAGTGATTGCCGAAGTGGAATCCAATATATCTACATCTACTGAAATATTCACATCCCCCGTTCCGGCATTAACGGTCCCTAAATTCACGCTACCGTCTGAGGAAATAGTAATACCCCCGTTACCATTGGTTGCGTTTGCCGTTACCGTTCCAAGGAGATCGACCGGAAGATCGAGGGAACCGTTCAGTCCAGTAGTCGAAGCGTTCAGATTGTCACCCGAAATCGTGGATTCACCTGAAGCGGGAGTAATATTTGTGGTGGAAATGAGAAAAACGTCGCCGGGCCCGGCACGAATAGTTTCAAAGGTGAGATCTCCGTTGTCGGTTATGCTAACTTGACCTTCACCGTTGGAAGCTGAAGCAAAATTGACCAGGCCTAAATTGTTTCCTGCTTGAGTGAGAAGAATTTCATTGTCCAGACCCGTGACAGTAAGGTTGAGAACACCACCCACGATAATGCTAGAGGATGAACTCTGTGTCATCGAGCCCACGGAGGTAATATCCAAACTTCCGCCCACCGTGGAATCCTTCAAGAAAATGGTGCCTGTAGTGGTCAGGCTCACGTTGCCCGTCCCGCTTGTGTTTAGCTGGAGGGACCTTGGAAGAACGTTGGCCGCATTGTTCAGCGTAATCGATGCATTTCCTGCCGTGGTCCTAAACCCGGTAACAACCCCGCCAACGCCGACGATGGGCCCCGTCTGGGTAATATCCCCTGCCGATAAAATGCTGATGTTCGCGCCGGAATTTACACCGGCTAATATAGTCGCCAGGCTGTTTCTCAAAAAAACGCTCCCTGTACCCAGTTGGTTCGTCAGGGTGATACGCCCCGTGAAGGCATTGGCGTCCTCAAGCAAACTGATACCGGAATTATTCCCGGTGGTGGTGAAACTGGAGGTTCCGGTAACGCTCATTCCCACCACCGAGCTCTGATTAATACTACCGCCGCTGATCACGGTCAGGTTTCCCCCGAAGGTGCTGCCGGTAATGGTGTAATCAAAGGTGGTTGCCAGGGTATTGGTCAGGGAAACGTCTCCCAAGCCGTCGGCTGAAAATCGGACCCGGTCGGTAAATGCGTTAGCGGGATCGGTCAAGGTAAACGCGGCGTTACTTGTTGAATCATCGAAATTGGAAAAACCCGTAACGGCCAAAGGTCCTGTTTGTGTTACATCTCCCAAAGCCCTGAAAAAAAGATCCCCACCTACTGTCGATGTAGCCAGAGCCGTGGCAACAGAGTTCCTAATATCTACATCCCCGGTTCCGTTGCTGAAGAGTGCCAGTCCGCCCGAAAAGGAGTTGTTTTGCAACAAGGAGATCGTACTCGTTGCACCGGTCGTGTTGAAGCTGGCTGAGCTTGTCGCCGAGATGATTACCGTTTGCGAGATATTTCCATCTGCGGAGACCGTCAAGCCGTTGAAGGAGGAAGCGGTTCCTGTGAAATCAATGTCACCGCCTGCCTGGGAAGCTTCCAGGAACAATGCTCCTGTAAGGCCTGCCAAATCTAGCGTGGTGACTCCCGTTACCGTTATATTGGAAGTGGCCGCGCCTCCAATAATGAGTGTTCCCTGTATTACACTCGCCAGATCTGAGTTACTAATTTTCATGTCGCAGGCAACACCATTACAAAGAGTGGCCGTCCCGACCCCAATGGTGTCTCCATTGGCGACCTGAATTATTAAGCTACCCGTAATTGTCACAAAATCCGTACTATCAAAATCCCCCGCAGTAATATCGGCATTCAGAGCTCCGACATCGCCTTCAAAGGTGACGAGATTGCCGACCACAGCAATAATATTACCGGTGACCGTGAATGCACTCTGCATATCCCAATCGGTTGCCACTGTTAGATTCGCAGATCCTGCATTGACTGTTTCATTGACAAAGAAACTTCCCGCCGAATCGACGGTCAAGGCGTTGGTGACCACCAGCGGTCCGGATACGTCGATATCTCCCGTGTTTGTCGTTAAATTCGCTGATCCCGCCTGGACATCGCCATTAATAATGAGCCCTCCCGCCGAATTTACGGTCAAGGCGTTGGTGATCGTTAGCACTTCAGTTAAAACGGTAGTGATATCTCCAGTAATAGTTGTAAAATTCGCGGACAGGGCATTTAGATCCCCAATGCTAATGGAATCATTCGCATTCACGAACAGATTGTTGAAGCTAGAGGGGCCGTCCCCATCAGTTTCGACTATGAAATCTCCTTGGCCCGCGCCTGAGGCAAGAGCGTTCAGTGTCACGCTTCCAGTAATATTGACAAAATTGGCTAAGGCGATATCCCTGACAAAAATATCAGTGGTTGTGTTGCCGCCAATAATAAGGTTATTGGCGGTGATGTTAGCCAGCTCAGCACCGCTGATGGAAACATCGCAACCTTCGATGCAGGCGGCAGTTCCCAGACCGAGGAATCCGCCACCGCTAGAAGTCTGAATCGTTACATCCGCAGTTCCACTATTTATGGAGCTTGCCAGAGTAAAGCCGTCGGAGGTGGAAATAGAAATGGAGTTGTTATTGGAAACTATGTCAATGCCGTTGACGTTGAAATCGCCCGAGCTATCCCCATTCGAGTCGGCGTCGAAAATCATGGCGCCAAAGGAAGTCACGTTGCCGTTGAAGGTGATTCCGTTCGTGGACGTGATCGTCAATTGACCGGCGGAAGAAACTTCACTTAAGTTGGAATTAATATCAGAGGTTATTGTTCCCGCCGCGGTCAAAACAATATCGCCGCCATTGACGGTTTTCAGACCTCCACCAATGCCTGTTCCACCTATGGTCAGCCCCTGCGTGGGTGAGTCGATAAAAATACCTTCCAAGGCAATATCGATGAACCCCTCATCGAAAAAACCACCCGCATCGAGATTGGTCACGGTGATACGGATGGGCTCAGCCAAAGTACCAACTGTTCCGCCGGATTGAGTCACCAGAAATGCGACCCTGTCGGCGGTGATGAGGGAGTCGGCGGAGGCTCTTAGAATGCTAGTGTCGGCAGTGAGTCCATCCAAATCAATCTCCACGAGTTCGGCAATGATTTGTTCAATGACCAGATCACCATTCGTGGAATTGGTCAAACCCGTACCGGGTGCGATGGTAAGAAATACACTGCCGATTCCGGCGTCGATGGTGACTCCATCCGCCATGATGATTTGTGCATTACCCACATCGCGCTCGGCATTAACCGTACCGTCGCCAGCCCTTACATTAGCCTCGGCAGTAAGAACCCCGTTATCCGTAAAGATATCCGCGTTGATGAAGATACTCCGCCCCGCCTGCAGGGTGAGGTCTCCGCCGTCGCCTGCGGGGTTATCCACGATGATCGGCGCGTTTACTGTTAAATCATTATTAGCCTGAACAGATACGTTTTGCGGCGTGGCGAGGAGAGCCGCCAGTGTGTCCGCAGAAATTGTCAGGTCATCGCCGGGATTGGTCGCGAACACGGCGTCTCCGATTGCTCCAATTGGAGCGGGCACGCCAGTGAAGAGATAGACCGCGCCGGAGTTACTGTTCGCATTGCCAATCCCGTCATCCAAATCCGCCCCTACCGCCAGGCGGTTGCCGTCCAGCGAAACCCCAATTCCAAATCGATCAGTGTTATCAAGGACCAGGTTGGTATCATTTGGCCCCACATAGCCACTGCCAATGGTGGCTTCCAAAGACCCACCGCTGAAGAGACTCTCGATGAAGGTGTAAACGAGTACAGCTCCGGAATCAGTGGGTCCTCCATTGTTGAATCCGTCATCCAAAACGACTCCCACGGCCAAACGGTTGTCGTCCAGAGAAACGGACTGGCCAAAACCATCAGAGGCATCAAGGAGCTGGTCGATGTTTTTGCCGCCGGTGTAACCGTCGCCGATGATGGCTTCCAGGTTCCCGCCACTGAAAGCGCTGTCTGTGAAGCTGTAAAGATACACTGCCCCTTTGTTGATGAGGCCGCTGGCGCCAAACCCGTCATCACCGCTTGCGCCCACCGCCAGGCGATTGCCATCCAGCGAAACCCCAATTCCAAATGCATCATCGTTATCGAGGGTCTGGTCGATATTTTTGTCGACGGTGTAACCGTCGCCTATGATGGCTTCCAGGTTCCCGCCACTGAAAGCGCTGTCTGTGAAGCTGTAAAGATACACTGCCCCACTGGCCTCCTTCGCATTGCCTGCCCCATCATCCCTCGCACTCACCGCCAGCCGGTTGCCGTCCAGGGAAACACCAGTTCCAAATCGATCACCGTTATCCAAGGTCTGGTTGATGTTTTTGCCGCCGGTGTAACCGTCGCCTATGATGGCTTCCAGGTTCCCGCCACTGAAAGCGCTGTCAGTGAAGCTGTAAAGATACACCGCCCCTTTGTTGATGAGGCCGCTGGCGCCAAACCCGTCATCTCTATACGCACCCACCGCCAGGCGGTTGCCGTCCAGAGAAACTCCAATTCCAAAATGATCCTGAAAGCCCAGGGTCTGGTCGATATTTTTTCCGCCGGTAAAGCCGTTGCCGATAATTGCCTCCAGAACGCCGCCACTGAAAGCGCTGTCGGAGAAGGTAAAAAGATAAACCACTCCGGAATCATCGTTAGTAGACCCAACGCCAAACCCGTCATCCAAATCTGCACCCACAGCCAGGCGGTTGCCGTCCAGAGAAACTTCACGTCCAAATAAATCTTGAATATCAAGAGTTTGTATCCCGCCGTAGCCCTTACCGATGATGGACTCCAGATTGCCGCCGCCAAACGCGCTGTCGGTGAAGGTATAGAGATAGACCGCGCCATCAAAACCTGAGCCACCGTTATTGAACCCGCCATCAAAATTTGCGCCGACTGCCAGGCGGTTACCATCCAGAGAAACCGAAGCTCCAAATTGGTCACTGTTTCCCAGGGTTTGGTCAAGATTTTTACCGTCGGTGTAGCCGCTTCCAATGATGGCTTCTTGAACGCCGCCACTAAAAACATCGTCGGTGAAGGTATAGAGATAGACCGCTCCCCTATCTATGACCCCACCGAGGCCAAGCCCGTCATCATCAATAGCGCCGACCGCCAGGCGGTTGCCATCCAGAGAGACCGAAAAACCGAATTGATCGTTGTTATCAAGGGTGCGGTCGATATTTTTACCGCCGGTGTAGCCGCTTCCAATGATGGCTTCCAACGCGGACCCGTCATTATTGAAAACACTGTCGGTGAAGCTGTAAAGATAGACCGCGCCGGAATCAGGTACGAAAACAAACCCATCATGAAATAAGGCCCCAACCGCCAGGCGATTGCCGTCCAGTGAAACAGAATATCCAAACTGATCATCATTAGTAATCGGCTGGTTGACAAATTTCCCGCCTGCGTAATCGTCGCCGATGATGGCTTCCAAATTCCCGCCACTGAAAACGCTGTCGGTGAATGTGTAGAGATAGACCGCCCCTTCATTACCTGAAGCGGAACCCGACCCGTCATCACCTGGGACCCCCACCGCCAGGCGGTTGCCGTCCAGTGAAACTGAATTTCCAAACAGATCGCTATTATCGAGGGTCTGGTCGATATTTTTGCCGCCGGTGTAACCGTCGCCGATAATGGCCTCCTGTACGCCGCCACTGAAAACATCGTCGGTGAAGGTATAAAGATAGACCGCTCCAAAATTATCATTCCCGTTGACAAACCCATCATCCCCCCGCGATCCCACAGCAAGGCGGTTGCCGTCCAGTGAAACCGCAAATCCGAATTCGTCACTGTTGTCCAGGGCTTGGTCGATATTTTTGCCACCGGTGTAACCGGAACCGATAACGCCTTCCAAAGTCCCGCCGCCAAACGCACTGTCTGTGAAGCTGTAGAGATAAACAGCTCCTCTTATCTGGTTATTGTCAAAACCAAAACCGTCATCTGCCTTGGCACCCACTGCCAGGCGATATCCATCCAGGGAAACGGAGGTACCAAATTGATCGTCAAAATCAAGCGTGTGTGTCACCGGAGCATAACCACTGCCGATGATTGCTTCCACGGTGCCATTGTTGAAGGGATCGTTTTCGAATGCATCATCGAGGAAGGTGAAGAGGTAGACTGCGCCGGCATCCGCATTCGCGCCGGTCTTCCCATCATCTCCAAAGGCCCCCACCGCCAACCGGTTGCTGTCCAGCGATACCGAAACTCCAAAAAAATCGCTATCATCAAGAGTCAGGCCGATATCCTTTGGACCGGTGTAGTCAGCGCCGAGGGTCGCCTCCAGATTCCCGCCACTGAAAGCGCTGTCGGTGAAGGTGAAAAGCCGAACCGCACCTTTTTCCAATGCGCCACTGAGGCCGGACCCGTCATCCTTATGAGAGCCCACGGCCAGGCGGTTGCCGTCCAGAGAAAGGGAGATTCCAAAATTATCACCTGCATCAAGGGCCAGGTTAATATCCTTGGCCCCCAGGAAACCGCTTCCAATGATTGACTCCAGGTTTCCGCCGGTGAAAACGCTGTCGGTAAATGTGTAGAGATAAACCGCTCCGGCGTCAACCAACCCTCCCGGATTGCCAAACCCGTCATCACCAGACGCCCCTACCGCCAGGCGGTTCCCATCCAGAGAAACCGAAGCTCCCAAAAAATCACCATTGCCGAGAAAACCGCCGATAGATTGGTCGATATCCTTCGGGCCGCTATACTCATTTCCGATAATGGCTTCCAGGGAAGCGCCGCTGAAGGCGCTGTCCGTAAAGGCAAAAAGATAAACCGCACCCGGATTACTGAGCGCATCATTCTCCCCGTCATCGTTCACCGCACCCACAGCCAGACGGTTGCCGTCCAGTGAAACCGACTGTCCAAATAAATCCCCTTCCAAGGTCAGGTTGATATCCTTTGCGCCGTTATACCCACTGCCGATGGTGGCTTCCAGAACACCGCCACTGAAAGTGCTGTCGATGAAACTATAAAGATAGACCGCGCCTTCGTCATCGGACAGCGTTGTGGATGTATCGACCGTTCCGTCATCTTTAGGTGAACCCACTGCCAGGCGGTTGCCGTCCAGGGAAACCGACCTTCCAAATTGATCGCCATCATCAAGGGTCTGGTTGATGTTTTTGCCGCCGGTATAGCCCTCGCCGATGATGGCCTCCAGAACCCCG
Source organism: Nitrospinaceae bacterium (assembly GCA_029261595.1). GTDB lineage: Bacteria > Nitrospinota > Nitrospinia > Nitrospinales > VA-1 > JADFGI01. The sequence continues at coordinate 15,323 of JAJDAZ010000045.1, forward strand.
CCGCTGAAAACGCTGTCGGTAAAAGAAAATAGATAAACTGCACCGGCATCTGCATTTCCATTAGCGACCCCGTCATCCCGGAACGCTCCTACCGCCAGGCGGTAACCGTCCAGCGAAACCGAAATTCCAAATCCATCACTGCTACCGAGAGTCTGGTCTATATCCTTGCTGGTCTGGGAAGGGGAAAGGCTTTTGCTGAGCTGGGAGACGTTGAGGATTCCGTCGATGTAGCCGCTTCCGAGGGTGGATTGCAGGTTCCCGCCGGTGAAAACGCTGTCGGTGAAGGTGAAGAGATAAACCGCTCCCTCACCTAATCCTGCATTGTTAAATCCATCATCATTTGGCGCTCCCACCGCCAAGCGGTTGCCGTCCAGGGAAACCGAAAATCCAAATTCATCGCTACCATCAAGGGCAAGATCGATATCATTTGGCCCGACATAGCCACTTCCGATGAGGGCTTCCAAAGGAGTCGTATCATTATTAAAAGTACTGTCGGTGAAGCCATAAAGATAAACCGCACCGGCACCGCCGGTCGCATTGCTCACCCCTGCATCCTGGCTCGCCCCCACCGCCAGACGGTTACCGTCCAGTGAAACCGACCTTCCAAACGAATCACCACCCAGGGTTTGATTTATATCTTTTGGTCTAAAGGTGAGAACCGGATCATAACCACTTCCGATGATGGCTTGGAGTGCGCCAGTACCATCAGTGGCCGAGCCATTGTTGCTGAAAGCGATGTTGGTAAAACTGTAAAGATAAACCGCACCAGAAAAAGATGGTCCTCCATTATTAAACCCAAAATCCTGAAAAGCGCCCACCGCCAGGCGGTTGCCATCCAGTGAAACCGAAATTCCAAATCGATCATTGGAATCCAGAGTTTGATCGACATTTTTACCGCCGTTATAACCACTTCCTATAACGGCTTCCTGAGACCCGCCACTAAAGGCGCTGTCGGTGAAACTGAAGAGGTAAACCGCCCCTGCCTCAATAACCGTAATAGTATCTCCATCATCATTTGGGGAACCCACTGCCAGGCGGTTGCCGTCCAGGGAAACCGAAGTTCCAAATTGATCTCCAGCATCCAAGGTCAGGTCGATATTTTTGCTACCTGTGTAACCGCTCCCAATAATGGCTTCCTGAAATCCACCATTGAAGATGCTGTCGGTGAAGCTGAAAAGATAGACTGCTCCAGAATTAGCCACTCCTCCCGGATTACCAAATCCGTCATCACTACTTGCGCCAACCGCCAAGCGGTTGCCGTCCAGGGAAACCGAAGCCCCAAATTGATCAAAATTCTCAATACTCAAGTCGATATTTTTGCCACCGGCAAACCCACTGCCAATGATGGCTTCCAAGGACCCGCCACTGAAGACGCTGTCGGTGAAGCTGTAAAGATACACTGCCCCAGTGCCTGAATTTGCATCGGACACGCCGTCATCACCAAGTGCCCCTACTGCCAGACGGTTGCCATCCAGTGAAACCGATGACCCAAAATTATCATTGAGATCAAGAGTTTGCGTTGTGGAGACATAGCCACTGCCGATGATGGCTTCCTGTTTACCGTCGGTGAATACGCTGTCGGCGAAGGTGAAAAGATAAACCGCACCGGCATCGGAATTCGTATCGGCCACACCGTCATCCCAATTCGCACCCACAGCCAACCGGTTGCCATCAAGCGAAACCGATGATCCAAATTGGTCAGTGGCACCCAGAGTCTGATCGATATCCTTTCCGGTATTGTAACCACTGCCAATGGTAGCTTCCTGGTTACCACCACTGAACTCGCTGTCGGTAAAGGTGTAGAGATACACAGCTCCGGAACCATCCACCCCGCCCGGATTGCCAAACCCGTCATCTGTAAGAGCGCCCACCGCCAGGCGGTTGCCGTCCAGAGATACCGAGGTACCAAATAAATCGCTATTATCGAGCGCCTGGTCGAAATCTTTTAGTCTCCCGGTGGAAGCAAAATTGTAACCATCGCCGATGATAGCCTGGAGTGCGCCGGTGCCATCGGTAGCTGAGCCATTGTTGCTGAAGACGCTGTCGGTAAAGCTATAGAGATAAACAGCGCCCTTATTTATTAAACCGCTCAGGCCAAACCCGTCATCCGATCGGGCGCCCACCGCCAGGCGGTTACCGTCCAGAGAAACCGAAAACCCAAATATATCGCCATTATCCAGGATCTGGTTGATATCCTTTCCGGTATTGTAACCACTGCCAATGGTAGCTTCCAGATTACCGCCACTGAAGGCGCTGTCGGTGAACGTGTAGAGATAAACCGCTCCTTTGTTATCATTACCGCTCAAGCTAAAACCGTCATCCAAAAAGGCGCCCACCGCCAGACGGTTACCGTCCAGAGATACTGACTGTCCAAATACATCACTATCATCGAGAGCCTGGTTGATATCTTTTGGCCTCACGGCATAACCACTGCCAATAATGGCTTCCAGATTCCCACCACTGAAACCGCTGTCTGTGAAGGTGTACAGATACACAGCCCCGGAATCATCAACCGTCCCAGGGTTGTTCAACCCGTCATCGTTCACCGCACCCACCGCCAGGCGATTTCCATCCAGAGATACCGATTCTCCAAAACCGTCAAAAAAATCCCGGGCCTGGTCGATATTCTTGCCGCCAGTGAAACCATCTCCAATAATGGCTTCCAGAATCCCGCCGCTGAAATCGCTACTTGTGAACGTGTATAGATAAATAGCCCCTCCAAATCCTGGGGCGGCGTCGTTTAACCCGTCATCAAAATGGGCGCCAACGGCCAGACGGTTGCCATCTAAGGAAACCGAAGCTCCAAATTCATCATCACGACCCAGGGTATGTGATCCCCGGTATCCTTCTCCGATGATGGCTTCCAGCGCGCCGCCGTTGAACGCGGCATCGGTGAAGGTGAAAAGATAAACCGCTCCCCGGTCAGGGGCAGACGTGTTTCCAGAACCGTCATCTCCTGTGGCCCCCACTGCCAACCGGTTACCATCCAGGGAAACTGATCCAGCCCAACCATCTCCAGAGTCCGGAAAGGTTAAATTGACATTTTTTCCGCCGGTGTAGCCATCGCCAATGATGGCTTCCTGAGTTCCGTTACTAAAGACGCTATCTGTGAAAGAAAAAAGGTAAATTGCCCCTTCATTATCGGTCAGGGCCCCGGAGAGATCGACCGCTCCGTCGTCCCCGTTTGCCCCCACTGCCAAGCGGTTGCCGTCCAGGGAAACTGACTGGCCAAATTGATCATTGGTATCCAGAGTCTGGTTGATGTTATTTCCGGTGGTGAAACCGCTTCCGATAATGGCTTCCAGGTTTGCACCCGAAAAGGTGCTGTTACTGAAGGAATACAGGTAAACCGCGCCTTCATTATCCGTTAAGGTTCCTGAGGTATCGACCGTTCCATCATCAAACCTAGCCCCCACGGCCAGGCGGTTGCCATCCAGAGAGACCGAAATCCCAAATTCATCCCCGGCGTCCAAAGTTCCCGGGTCGATTGCATAGCCGTCCCCAATGGTGGCTACTAGAGAAGCGCCATTAAAAACACTATCGGTGAAGGTGTACAGATAAACCGCACCTTCATTATCCGTTAAGTTTCCTGAGGTATCGACCGTCCCGTCATCCCTCAATGCGCCGACCGCCAGGCGGTTGCCATCCAGAGAAACCGCTTGGCCAAAAAAATCCTGGAAATCCAACGTTATATTTACTGGATGGCCTTTGCCAATCGTGGTTGCCAGGGCAGCGGTGTTGAATTCGAGATCGGAGAAGGTAAAGAGATGAACCGCGCCAAAATTTGCGGCAGAACCCTGGGTGGGATCTATCGGTTCCGCATCATCCCCGGACGCCCCAACCGCAAGGCGGGTGCCGTCCAGAGAAACCGATGCTCCAAAAAAGTCACCGCCAATTAAGTTGCCTGGATCGAAATTCTTCCCGCCCGAGAAACCTCCCCCAATGATTGCTTCCAGTTGGCCGCCGCTAAAGACGCTATCGGTGAAGGTGTAGAGATAAACCACACCGGTACCGAATGAAAAGGGAGCACCGACGGCCAGGCGATTACCATCAATGGAAACATCTGACCCAAATCCTGGAAAAGTAAATCCGGGATCAATCGCTTCGTCAATATTCTTAGAACTGGCAAAAGGACCGTCGCCGATGTAACCGGAGCCGATGATGGACTCCAGGGAGCCGTTGTTGAAAACGCTGTCGCTGAAGGTGAATAGCCCGACCGCCCCGGACCCAGAGTTTAAACTGTCTGCCCCGTCCGCTCCCGGTGCTCCCACCGCCAGCCGATTGCCATTTAATGAAACCGATAATCCACCATTATCACCGCCATCAATATCCAGGTTGATATTTTTTCCGCCGGTATAACCACTGCCGATAATTGCTTCCTGAATACCGCCGGTGAAAATATCATCGGTAAAGGTAAACAAATAAACCGCACCGGCATTATCCACATCTCCGGGATTGTTAAACCCGTCATCAAAAGGCGAGCCCACCGCCAGGCGATTGCCGTCGAGCGATACCGATTCGCCAAAGAAATCTCCGCTATTAAGAGTCTGGTTGATATCCTTTGCACCAACAAAACCACCGCCGATGGTAGCTTGCAAAGTTCCACCATCGAAGGCGCTGTCGCTGAAGGTGTAGAGGTAGACCGCACCACCATCTGAAGTTACTAAGTCATTAAATCCGTCATCCCCAGTAGCACCCACTGCTAAGCGGTTGCCATCTAAAGCAACTCCGGCTCCAAATAGATCGTCACCCAGGGTCTGGTTGATGTCTTTCGCGCGGACATTATAGCCACTGCCAATGATGGCCTGGAGTGCACCGGTGCCATCAGTGACCGAGCCATTGTTGCTGAAGGCGCTGTCCGTAAATATGTATAGATAAACCGCACCGGCCTCGAAATTCGCATCGCTCACTCCATCGTCCCCAACCGCACCCACCGCCAGGCGGTTACCGTCCAACGAAACTGAAGACCCAAAAAGATCAGCGGCATCCAGGGTTTGGTTGATATCTTTTGCGCGGACATTATAGCCACTACCAATGATGGCCTCCAAAACACCACCGCTAAAGGCGCTGTCGGTAAAGCTGTAGAGCCGGACCGCTCCGGCATCACCTATTGCATTGCCCACCCCGGCATCTTGTTGAACTCCCACCGCCAGGCGGTTGCCGTCCATTGAAACCGACAATCCAAATCGGTCACCGCTGTCTAGGGCCTGGTTAATGTTTTTCCCTCCGGTGAAGCCGCTACCGATGATCGCTTCTAATACCCCTCCGTTGAAAACGCTATCTGTGAAGCTGTAAAGATACACCGCACCCGCATTATTGACCCCTCCCGGATTGCCAAATCCATCATCTGTAGGTGCCCCCACCGCCAGGCGGTTGTCGTCCAGCGAAACCGCGTTTCCAAAAAAATCATTGCTATCAAGAGTCTGGTCGAGGTTTTTGTTTTCCTGGGAGACACTGAGGTTTTTATCGTCCTGGGCGACATCGTCGTTGCCGCCGGTAAAACCCGTTGACAGAATGAGCGCCAACTGGTTGATCGTGGCGATGTTCCCGATGACTACGTTTTTAGGATCAAGAAGAACAGTGCCCAAACGGTCGCCAATGCCGGTGACCGCGGTGCCTGCGAAGGTGATTGTGTTGCCGGAAGAAACTTCCAGAAATCCGCCTGCGCCGGTTTGGGTCCCCGGAACTGCTGAGAATTGTCCGAGCACCGTCCCCACCTGATCGGACCAGACAATGATGGTTCCGCCTTCGCCATCGGTCCCCGTAGCGTCGGCGTTGATGACAGCGCCGTCGGTCATGGCGATATATTGGGCGTTGGGGATTTCATCGACCGGGAGATTCTTGCCGCCCTGAAATTCGCCGCCGAGCCGTATCTGCCCTCCCCCGGTCAACCCGGAGGCGTCGATGGTTCCTGACAAAAATTTCAAGGTCGGCGCGGAAATATCAATTTGCCCGCCTGGGCCATTTGAACCTTGCGCGAGGTATTTTGCCGAGGTGACGATTTGCTGGTCGGCGATGTTGGTGATGCTTCCACCGGTCGCGCCGGAAACATCAACAAGTCCTGCGGTATTTTCCCAGGAAGAGAAAGCTGTGTTGAAAGTAATATGCCCGCCCTGGCCGGAAATTCCTTTAGCCAGAACAGGCGCGGCAAGTGAAAGTCCGCCAGCGGAAACTTCAACATTGCCGCCAATATTACCGCTGACATCGATGGTTCCGCCCAAACTGACAAATTCCGTTCCGGTGATTAAAACGTTGCCGCCGATTCCATTCGGAGAACCTTTAGCCAAAACCTGGCCACCGTCAACCGTCACGGTTGCGCCGTCAACCACCACCTCGCCGCCGCTTTCATTGCCCCCGGCATCCTGGGCAGAAGCATCCAGAGTTCCGGTAATATTTACTTCTGCATTGTCACCACCGGAGAGATAAATCCGTCCTTCTTTTTCAACCACGGTACGGGCTTCGATGATCCCTTCCTGGTTGATCACGTTCTTGATGATTTCCCCTGCTCTCCTAACCGAAAGGGAGACTTGGCCGCCGTCGGCGCGAATCAACCCCTCGTTGCTGATGTTGGAATCCAGCACATTGCCCTCGGAGTCGGTGGCGGTTCCTTCCACGGGTTCGGTGATGGCAAAGTTGATGAGGTCGTCGCCGATAAAATCAAGGGTCGCCGCTTTTCCAGAGGCCAGGGAAACAGAGCCTAAATTAGCAATGATGCTTCCCCGGTTGATCACCGATGGAGCCAGCAGGCCGACATACGAAGCATTGAGAATGCCTTCATTGAGAATGGCAGAGAGACTTCGGGTGGGGTCCTGATAGAAACGGTAATTGCGATCGATGAAATCCTGGTCGGTGATGCTGAGTGTGGTGGCGAGCAATCCATGAACGTCCACCTGGGAACCGGGAAGAAAAATAACGCCAGAGGGATTGCTGATAAAAATTTGTCCGTTGGCCGTCAAACGTCCCGCAATTCGGCTGGGGTCAGCGCCAACAACCCGGTTGAGTGCAACAGAGTCAATACTGGGCTGAAAAAACTGCACGGATTCGGAACCGCCGATGTTGAACCCCTGCCAGTTGATAATGAGATTATTGTTGTTCTGGGTGATCGTCAGATCTTGCAGGGTGGGCTGATTGATCGTTGCGTTGGCGGCGCCACCTACAATCTCGCCTCCCTCTGGAAGGGAGAAAACCTGGGAGACGGGCCACCAAATCCCGGAAATTAAACACACCAGTAGAATGGCGGTTGATTTTTTTAATTTTTTTGACAGCTTCATATCACAGAACTTTCTACCAAGTACAGATAGCTATCTTATAAAGTTCCTGTGAAGGGCACAGGATTCCCTACCACCCATTGCGCACTAAAAAGTACAAGTATCCAAATCCGTCACTGGAAACGGATTGTCTACTGGAGCAAAAAACTCTGCCAACCCACCTTCCGATGCCTCTGTAAACTGTTCCGCAAAATCTGTAGTCTGTTCCGGTGCCGAACCAGAGTCCTGTTCCTCCCCCCCTTCTTCCACTGCTCCCTGAATTTCAATCAGCGAGTTTTCACCGGATTGCCCTCCTCCCGATGTCGGGTCCATAAAACCCATCACGAGATTGCCAAGTTGATTCATGGTATTTGTGTTCAAAGGTACGGGCTCAGTGGGAGGTCCATCTTTTGGAACATTGTTTCCCATCAAGGGACCCAGTTCCACAACTCCCGGAATGCTGGCAAGAATATTTGATGTCACAACATTTCCGATCTTATTGGCGGTGAAAGTATTCACGTCCGATGAACTCGTGAATCCCTGGGTTCCACGAGCGGCAATATTCGCCGTTGGCGTGACGATTCGAAAACTGGATTTTTTATTTTTTTGTGATTTGTTGACGATATACATGGAGAGACCGTGGGCCACTCCAATAACTCCCTGGCGGAGTTTATTTTTTTTATTGTAGAGGTAAGACTCCACCTTCATTTCTGAGTTGGGTCCCAAAGCAATGAGGCTGTTATCTAGAAGAAGAACTTTGAGGCGGCTTTTTCGTGAGGTGCGAAATTTGTCTTTCGCGAATACGGGCTGGTGGAATTCAACTTTTTGCCATTTGTCAAAAGAAACTGGTTGAACGTCTCCGGGTTTGGCTTCAGCAACCGGCTCTGCGGACTCTGGGAGATACTGAATCTTTCCGCTGATACCTATTACTTTACCGACAGGATTCTCGGCGGCAATTGCGGAACCTGAAACCGCCGAAAAAACCAAGAAATGAATTAAGCAAACATTTAATAGAAAGCCCTTCATAACTAATTACCAAACAAGGGTGACGACCTACCAGCGATCAGAAAGAACCCTGATTATAGGGAATATGCTTTAATTGAAAAGGTAATATTATTTTCATAAATGATTTCAATAAGTTAAAAAATTCGGTGAAAAGATAAAATTTTATTTTGTGAATATCTTTTCTCCCTCCGCGTTTAAGGAGGTATTCACTCAAAAGGGTATAGCAATTAAATTTATAACAGCATATAGCGCGATCAGGTCATATTTGACCACTCCATTCCACGCCTTAATTGATTGAAAATATATGTTTGAAAGAAGAATTCGTCTGCCGTTTGGTTATTAGTTTGTTTGCCATTCAAAATATGGCAAGAACTTTTTTTGAATTTCGCGGCATGTCTGAAGAGAAATAAATTTTCAGGAATGTAAAAGGAATTATTTTTTGCGCCAGTTTTCCATAGTTGCGTCCAAGAATTTTAGACAGGCGGGCACATTTTTTTGGATTTCATTCTGAGCTTTGCCCGGTTATTTGGAATAGGAAATGAAAATTTTTGCAGAATGTGTGATCAGTTCGAGAGGAAGGTGCTTCGATATTTTTGTGATTTTTAAATCTTAGGGGAGCCGTAATTTTTTCATGGACCCGGCAAAAACAGGGCAGGAAAATTTGCAAAAAGCGTCTTTTTTTTGTCCCGTGAAAGGCAAATAATTTTGACGCGATACGCCCGTCAAAATTTAAATGGGATTTTTCGGAGGAGGTGAAAAATTATCTGGGTGAACGCAGAATTTTTTGATCAGTAGGTTATGATTCCGTTGACATAAACTGTGCCGTAACTTCTGTCAGACGGATCCGGACCTCTGAAAACCGGAAGGCCATATAAAAGTGAAAAACTTGCGGAGAGTTCATTCGATTTGGATTTGGGAACGTTGATCCGGAATCCCCCGCCGGCGCCACTGAGAGATTTATCTTTTTCCCCTGGCTGCTTATCCAAAACTAACACTCTGGCGTGGTCCAAAAAAAAGACAAAGGACATGACCTGATCGAGGGTTAGTTTTCCCGATCCTATTTTGGATTTGTAGGGAACAGGGAGAACGTATTCCAGGGAAAAGACATAACCGTTATCCCCGGAAAACTCGGCGAGGGGGTAGCCTCGAACGGTGCCAAAACCCCCAATGGAAATTTGATCGGGCGAAAGAACGCGATCGCTGGCCACTTGCCCCTCAGCTTTCATGAAGAAATAACTGTTCAACACATTGGTGCCCTGGTAACGCGCCACATCAGCTGTCACGACGGTGCCGTTTCCGCGGCCCCGAGCCCTGGAATCCAGCACTCCGTTAAGACTCCCTTCGGTAAAGCCGAATTGCGATCGAATGTTAAAATATGTATTCCCCCGGTATGAATCCGAAACGTTCCCTCCAAGCCCAATATAAAAATCCCCGAGTCTGTCATCACTGGTGGTCGTATCCGCCGTGGGAACGAACTGCCGGTTTTGGTAGTTTCTGAATTCCAGCCCCCCATTGGCGGATATCCGGGTGGTTCGATTGCGCTTCAGGACTTGATTGACTCCGATATCGTAAATTAAAGCGGAACCCCCGGCTTCCAGAGCGGCTACCGATCTTCCCAGTCTGAATTCGGAATAAGTGAATGAGCCTCTTATCGAAGTCCCATGGTTTCCAACGGGTATGCTATAAGTCGGCTGGATAAAATGCTGTTTGGCATCGGATTCCACGATCCGAACAGAAAATTGATCGCCCAGTTTAAAAAGACTGCCTACCGTGGCGCTCAAACCGAATCTATTTTTACCAGTGAATCTGGAACCAAAATTATCGCCATCAAATGAAATTTGATAAGGCCGCGATTCGGTAACCTCCAGAACCAGATCCGATGTTCCCGGCAATTCCCCGGGTTTTAATACGGAACGGACCTGAACCCCCAAAAGATCGTTCAGTTCCAGAAGAATGCGCTCCAGGGTCTGTTCCTTTAGAACCTCCTCTTCTCTCAGACTTTCCAGGCGTTTAACAAAATCATCGCTTTTGAGTCTTTTGGTTCCCCGGACGTTTATGGCCCCCACTTTTCCTTCGACCACTTTCAACTGGACCACGCCATCCTTGATTTCCTGTTCGGGAATGAAAGCGCGGGTGAGAATATAGCCTTCCGAATTATAAAACGAGGTCACCTCCTGGGCGTACAAGGCCAAAACCCCCAGGGTCATTTCAAGCCCGCCATTGATTTCCACCAAAGGCGCCAGGGTTTCATCATCGAACAGGGAGTTGCCTGCTATTTCTATCCGTCTGACAAAGAAGGAAGGGCCCGCGCCAGCATCGATGAGTTTACGGCTGTCTTTAATGGTGATATTGGGTATTTCACCTTCGGCGGGGATAAGGACCTTGGGCTGGCTTTTGCGGAGGGACTTTTCGACCACCCCGGATTGTCCGGAAGAGGGAACCTGAGCAATGGCCATCGAGGGCAAAATCAATGCGCCCAAAGCAAAGCACTTGAGGATAAAAAAGCATCCCCCTAACTTCCACTCAGGACGAGCCAATGCAAAGATTCTATATTTCATAACCAAGTTAATGATAACTCATGAAGTCAGTCAATCCGGGCTTTTACTTAAGGCAGGGAATACAAGTAAGTAATTCCCATGATTTTAGCATAATTATCAATATTTTGAAATAATCTTACTACCCGGTTAATTCAGGCGGCTTTCCAGACCTCATTCCCGGTCGGAAATTTTGACCTGCCCTGTTGAATTTCCAGATTTAATTTATAGAGAAAACCCGTTTCAATTTATGAAACAGAAATCATACCCTGAAAGGGGATTTTTTCGGAGGCCATGTCCGATCACCCGAAATGACAGGACCCTGAAAAAAATACCTGGAAGCGAGCCACCACGTCCTACAATTTATCGGCGGTATAATACAATAATTGAAAATAATATTCAATTTTGGGGTTGAACCCGGATTTTGAGGAAGGTTTCCTGGGGAAATGGATGCTGTTAAGGCGAAGCAGGGTGGGGAAAACGGTTATTTCATTGAAACCGTTTTAGGATGGTAATGACCTTCAACGATATGTTTGAATTCATGCATGACCACGGGCATGCTTTTGATGGACCACATTTCTTTGGTGCGGAAATTCACAAACCCCTGCACTGAACGGGAACAGTTTAAGGAGCACACCTTCTGGTATTCGGAGTTGACCTTTTTGGCACCAGTGATATTTATTGCGTATTCTCCCACCTGAAATGTTTGCAGGGACGAGTCCATGCTGGCGCAGGAGGTTAAAAACAATAAAATTATTATCGGGATCGCTTTTGCCATAAATAACTAAAAATCCGTGTATCGCTCAGAGGAAACAAACCCTTTTCCCGTTAACCGGGATCCGGAAATAATCTTGAGCCCAAAAAGGCCCTCAATGGGACAATGGCCGAACACCTTGAAAAAACGCCTGTATTTAAAATCGAGACGCCTTTGAAATCAGCCTGCTGAAAGACTGTTCCTGAATGATTTATTCCTGACCATAAAGAGCAATTTGCTTGCCAAATACCCGCCCTTAAAGGTTTTCCCAATTAAGCCCGGTTTTTCAAATTATTCTGGAATTGCCGTCTGGCACGGGTTTTTCGCGGGTGATAATTTTTTAGACACCCTGCGCACAACCGTTCTAAAGCGGTTAGGACCAACAGGATTTGAAGAGAGACAGAGAAGGCGGAAAGCGCCGTTGGAGGAGTTTTGGGATATTTGGGTGAATGTAACTCTGAAGCTGGGGAAATCCTGGTATTCAGCGTGAGAATACCAGAGGAAGGACTTTCAGGGAGAAAGACAGGCACCCTGCTTTCCTGCAGGACCCTGCGGAGGAAGAGACTTATCAGTGACTACATGCCGTGGCCGAGAGAAAAGTGGAATTCCGCCCCTTTTCCTTCTTCGGACTCGAAATATATTTTTCCGTGGTGATGATCCTCGATGATTTCCCGGCACGACATCAATCCGAATCCGTAACCATCGGGCCTAGTGGTGATGCTTTCTTTGAGCAATAAAGATTTTATATCCTCAGGAATGCCGTTGCCATAATCCTTGACACTGATTAGAGCGGTTCCATCAACTTCTTTGACATGGATATCGATTTGACCGTCCTTTTTCGTAACGTAACCTGCGTTGATTATCAGGTTTTGCAATACCCTCTTGATATCGAGATAATTGAAAAACCCCTTTTTGGGATTCCCATCAACATGGATTTTGATTTTTTTCCCTTGCAAAATTTTATGGCAGGCAAGCTCTTCCACTGTTTCTTCAATCAACGGCAAAAAATCTAATTCTGCCCGATGATACTCGGTTTTGGCTTTCTTAACGCAGGCGAGGCTTTGATCCACCAGGGTCACCACATTGTTCTTGACCGAGAGCATGGTATCGAAACTTTTTTTAACCTTTTCCCAGCCGTTCCTTGCTTTGTGATAATCCTTGGTTCCGCGCAGGGAGTTGCATATTTCCGTCAATAAAATTTCAGCGATCCCAAGGGGGATCAAACAATTCCTCATATCGTGAGTGAAATTACTTATCTTTTGCATGTCGTTTGCGATCATATCCAAATCGTTGCGAATGCGCAGGGTGGATACTTTCATCATTTCCATTAAAGCGTCCGAATTGGTCGCAATGTATTCCCGGAACAATTTTTCGGAAATTTCCATGACCAACGCTTCACTCAATGCCGTCGCGGTGGCTGACCGGGGTTGAGAATCCACCAGAGCCATCTCTCCCAGATATTCCCCTGCGCCCAAAACAGCGATCCTCTTTTTGGCGGTTATTCCCTTACATATCACAATGCAGCCGGACATTATGATATACATCTTTTTTTCCAGGTAGCCTTCTTTAAACAGGACCTGATCTTTAGCCAGATAAACGTCCTTGCTTTTTTCAGCGATCAAATCCACCACATCCGAGGGCAAGGCTCCGAACAGATCGATCTTCCTCAAAAATTCCCGCTTCAATAAGCCGATTTTTTCGGAGGATTCCATGGCATTAAGGTCTTCCGTCAATTCAGGCTCCTCATTCTTTTTATTATCTTCGGAGTTATTATCGGACATTTGTCCCTCCCATCACAAACAATCCCAACCTTAAAACAGGGTAAGCCGGCGAATGGATTAAATTATCATCCGGGGTGCGGATGGAATTATTGCGGATGAGGAATGGTAAAGAAAAATGTTGTTCCCTCGCCCCATTCGGATTCAAACCAGATTTTTCCGTGATGATCCTTCTCGATGATTTCTCGGCATGACATCAACCCAAAGCCATTGCCATCGGATTTTGAGGTGTAAATTTCCTTTAACAGAAAAGGTTTGATTTCATCCTTGATTCCGCATCCATAATCCTTGACGCTGAATTGCACCCCATCATTGCGATCTTTAATATTGATCTCAATTTTCCCGTTTTTTTCCGTGACATAACCCGCATTGATGATCAGGTTTTGCAGGACTCTTTTAATATCAAGATAATTGAAGTAACCCTTGCGTATTTCGGCTTCAACATTCATCACGACTTCTTTATTTTTCAAATTTTTATGACAGGACACCTCGTCCACCGTTTCCTCAACCAGGGCACCGATGTCAAATTCTTCCTTAACATGCTCGGTCTTGGCTTTTTTCACGCAGGCAAGGCACTGGTCAATTAAAACCAGTAGGTTGTTCCTCACCGAAACCAGTTTATCAACGCCCTTTTTCACTTGTGCCAGGCCCTCGCGCTCCTTGTGATGTTCCTCGGTTCCACGCAGGGTATTCACCATTTCATTCAAAAGAACTTCCGTGATGCCCAACGGAACCAGGCAGTTGCGCATGTCATGGGTAAAATTACTCATTCTTTGCATGTCATTGGTCATCGACTCTAAATCGCTGCGAAGGCGACCTGAAAATACTTTCATCATTTCAAACAAGGCTTTTGAATTTTCCGAAATATATTTGCTGAACAAATCCGGAGGAATCTCCATCAGTAAAGCATTGTCCACTGCTTTGGCGGAGGCTGAACGGGACTTGCTGTCGACCAACGGCATCTCTCCCAGATATTCTCCCTGGCCCAGAGTGGTGATCTTTTTGCCTCCCTTGAAAATCATGATCTGGCCGGAAAGGATGACATACATGATTTTTCCCATCTCCCCTTCCTCGAAAAGAACATCCCCCTCCTTCAGGTAAATATCCCGGCTGCTGTTAACAATCAATTTCATTGTAGCTAAGGAAAGGGGGCTGAATAAGTCAATCCTTCGCAACAATTCCAGCTTCAACATCAGGAGTTTCGCGTCAGAACTGGGAAGACTGTTATTCAATTCAGTCTTATTGTCAGTCTTATTTTTACTGATGTCCTTTTCGATGCCGGTTTCCATTCTAGCTACCCTCCAAAGGATTTATCTCGCATATAGGCTTTGGGCAAAAATAAAAAGCAACCTCAGATTCAACATGACGATACATAACACGCAATTTTTGTCAAGACCGGACAACATAATAGCAGAAATTATTTTTTTTCCAATAGGTTATGGATATCAAACGCCCATGATAAAGGGCTCGAACAATTGATATTTATTGGCTTTTGCAATCACCTATTCCTGTAATTTGAGGAATCAGGAATTGAAAAACCAAACGACCGATGAATACAAATATTAGCAACTGGGGATTTTTCAAAGTTTTTCACGTTCCGTCTTCCGCAGGGTCGATAGCAACCCGGCGGTTTTTTTAAAGCCATTGAGTTGTTAATATTTTGGATGTCCGGATGGTAATATAGGAATCTCGAAGCCTTATGCCGAAACCCTGTAAGGGATTTTTATTTATGCTAGAGTTCCGACTTTCTCATCCAAACCTTGGAAGTTTGCCAACGTGACTGCAACCAGACCAGTTTCTGATGAACGGGATAGAATCCTGGTCATCACCGGGGAAGATTTACGTCATCAATATTTTGTCAATCAGTTGAATGCCCGTTTTCCTTTGGTCGGTGTGATGATGGAAGCCGCTGACTACCCGGAACCCACGGCCCAATCCGCCGAAGAAAAAATGGCCTGGAACTGGTTTTTTGACCGCCGTAACACATTCGAGGAACAGGCGTTTGGACCGGAGAATCGGACTCCAACCCGGAACAATCCCGCCCTTGCCTCCATCCCCCAGGGAACACTGAATGCTCCTCAAACGCTGAAAGTAATCCAGAATTTTCGCCCCGGATTCATCGCTGTATTCGGGACCGGATTGCTGGATCGACAACTCCTGCGGCTTTATCCTCGCCGGATATTCAACCTTCATATTGGATTACCCGGTCATTACAGGGGTTCTGCCTGCAATTTCTGGCCAGTTCACGATAACCAGCTGGACAAACTGGGCGCATCGGTCCATTTGACCGACCCCGGCATTGACAAGGGTGAAATCGCCGCTCAGTCTACAATCGAATTTCGCGAGGATGACGATGAACAAACTCTGGCAGGCAGAGTGATCACTACGGGAATTGAATTGATGATTTCCACAATTCAACATTGGAAGGGTGAAACGTTGAGTTTCACCCCTTCTGACAAAATTGGCAAACTTTGTTTAAGGAAGGATTTTACGCCGGGCGCTGTTTTGCGGGTTCGGCGGATGGTTGAATCGGGGGAGTTGAAACGTCAACTCGCCCTCATTCCGGGCAGGATCTTATAAGGACCAGCAAAGAATTGTGTGAATCTATGATAAGCAGGAAAACTTTTCCAGAGCCTCTCAATTACGGACCAGGCGAATACTTAGGGTCGGGTGATTGTAATTTTTCAAGCTCGTCTTACTGTATCCGCTCACAAAAAAGAAATAGCGGGCGGATTTCAACCCCATTTGCTCGTTGGACCAGAACCCGTAACCGCCACCGCTTTCGAAGGCCTGGGGATTACCCAAAGCAAATCCCGGTTTTTGATCATAGGCCATTTGTTTTCCTTCTATATTAAAGATGGCTTCAAACTCCTGGATGGTGGGAAGCCGCCAATCTGAATAACCTCCATATTTCTCCAGATTTATTTTTTTAACCCACTCGTTGGCCTCTTCCCAGGAGTTTGGCTGCCGCCTTTCCAGTATTCTAAAATCACGGGTCATCCACATTAAATCCGTTCTCGTATCCAACGCGGTCCCATTGGTGTATTTGACCCATTCTCCCATTTGGACGCTGGTATCGTCCATCACCCTATTTTTGGCCCAGCTCGTATAGCCTTCAAACATTCCAAAGACCACAACCAAAGCAATCATGGCCATCACCATTTGCCTTTTTATTTTATTTAATCCCTCAATGGTCGAACCCAATTGGGCGGTTTCGTTTTCGTGCTCGGTTTTTTCAGTGGCAAGTTGGGCATGCTCTAATTTCTGAGCATTTAATTTTAAAATTCTTTCATTTTCCTCAACGCCTGCCTGAAGGGTCCGGATGACTACTTTGTAGTCCAGAGGTTTTTTCAGGAACCGAAACACTTCCCCGGTATTGACCACGTCCTCGATCAACTGAGAATCATAATGCCCGGTCATCAAGATCCTCACCGTATCCGGCTCCATCGATTTGAGTTTGGTTAAAAATTCCGTCCCCCGCATCGTGTCCAGCTTGTTGTCAGTCACCACAACAGCAATGGGGCCTTTTTCACTTATAGTGTCAAAAGCCTCCTCAACGTTATGGGCAAAGAACAGATCATAGTCTTCCGGAGCCAGTAATTTTTTAGCGGTGGAAAGGACTTTTTGTTCGGCATCGACCAGCAGGACTTTTTTCTTCGACATGACTTCACTCTTTCCTGAAAATATTAGAGTTAACGGGTATATAAATTATGTTAAACTCACCCGCCCTCTTTGTAAAGACATAAGTCCTTATAAACCAATAAGATAATAGACTTTCCCTTGAAAAACCGGGCCTTGGATAAAAGCGCCACTGAGCCAGGGTTCAGGGGATAAAAAAGGAAGGAAAGATGCCAAAAATAAGCATCGGCGGGGTATTCAATTGTGCTTGAAGGGCTCTTCAGTCAGATGGCGTATTTTTTCTACCAAATCGTTCCGGGAGTAATTCCCCTTTTGGAACACGCATTCCACCTTGTCTCGAAGCAGATTCTTTTCCTCGGCAGACAGATCCTTGGCCGTCATGACAATGACGGGGATATCATGCCCGTGCCCGTTTTGCCCCAATTTTGACAAGAAGTCGAATCCATTGACTTCCGGCAGGACCAGGTCAAGAAGGATCAATCCCGGCTTCTCGGTTTTCAGCATGTTCATGGCCGAGTTTCCATCCACCGCTTCGGCAACCTCCCACCCTTCCTGTTTCAAAATCCGGCACATGGCGCCGCGATTGGTGGCGTCGTCTTCAACAATAAGGATAGGTTCTTTTTTTACTTTGGATGGAAATTCCGGCTCCAGCGTTTGGGATTCAGGAGATTCCGGCGGAGAAATTTCCGCAAGCACTGGTTCCTTAATGAGATAAGATTCCCCGTTCCCAGAAACACCCGGCTTCTCAGCGGGAGCCTCCGGATGGCGTCCGGGATCGGAAGCGTCCGCCGGCAATTTTACCGTGAATACCGATCCTTTCCCCAATTCGCTTTTGACGGATATATCTCCTCCCAGGATCTGACACAACCGGCGGCTGATGGCCAGTCCCAGGCCCGTTCCACCGTATTTCCGCGACGCAGAGTTGTCGGACTGTGTGAATTCCTTGAACAGTTCCGGGATCATTTGCTGACTGACTCCGATTCCGGTATCGCTGATGGAAAATGTCAACCATTCCACCTCGCCCAAGGTCTCGCTGACCACCTTGATGGAAATCGTCCCCTCTTCGGTGAATTTACAGGCGTTGCCGAGCAGGTTAAGCAGGATTTGCCGAACTCGCCCCGGATCAGAAAACATGGTGTTCACGAAACCCTGCTGGGTGAACGAGATCGTGTTGCGGTTTTTTCTGGCAAGAGGGCGGATGGTGGACATCACATCCTCGACCAGACTCATGACCTTAAAGCTTTCCAGGTTGACATCCATGACTCCCGCCTGGGTTTTGGAATAATCCAGTATGTCGTTAAACAAAACCATCAGATGCCTCCCGGAAACCTCAATGGATCTTAAATCCTCATTGATTTTCGGCAGGTTTAAATTTTTTGTTTCAAACTGCAGGATCTCGCAATAGCCCAATATGGCATTCAGAGGCGTCTGAAATTCGTGGCTGATCTTGGTTATGAAATCACTCTTGACCCGGGTCGCTCTTTCGGCTTCCTCCTTTGCCACCACCAGCGATTCCTCAGCCAATCGCCGGAAAGCGACTTCCTGTTTGAGTTCGCAGGTTTGCTCTTCCAGGGTTCTGGTTCGCTCCTGGACGATTTCCTCTAGATTTTTTTTCTGGTCGGAGATCACTTTGTTCAAGGCCACTCCCTCAAGCGCATGGGAGGTGTTTTGCAGGATAATGGATAGAGGGTATAACGAGGATTCATTGATATCGCCATCCTTCTTTTTGAGAACTCCGGCAAACATCCCTCTGACCCGGGACTTGTCCCCCAAAACATGAAGGATCAGCGATTTTCCATAGGCCTTGGACGTGACCACCACAGGTCGGTTCTGGTTGGCCGCCCAGGCAAAACTACCGTTTTCAATCTGCTCCTCAATTTCCTTTTTGATCCGGGATTCTTCATTTTCAGGGTCCACCCGGGTCAGGGAAAAATCCGAATCTTCCTCATGCACCATAAAAAACGAGATGACTTCAAAGTCCATCAACTGTTTTAAATGTTCCGCGCAAAGTTTGAGAATTCGAGAGGTGTCGCCCGCCAGAATCGCCTGGTGCTGAAGTTCTCCGAGAGATGCCAGCAGGCCCAGCTCGAAAAGCTTTGAACGCGCGAGCTTTTCCAGATACCCAATGCGAACCTCTTTTTTTTCCACCGGCTCCATATTTTCCCGATCATTGAGCATGATTTCCGATTCCTACAAAAAAACTTTTATGGCTTCACTTGCCTGGCGATCCACCTGGGACAAAACAGAAGATAAAAAACTGGTCGGTAAATCCAGGGATTTCCAGGCCTCGTTATTTAAAGGCGGCACAAAACGTTCTCCACTGGTCCCGATCTCCAGAACCTTCGCCAGGATGTCGGCCACATGGGTGATAGTGGCCTCCAGGGGATATTGCAAAGCGCGGGAGGGATAGTGGTGATACATGACCCCTTCCACCAGACTTTCAGGCAGATTCCACTTTCTCAGCAACCTGCCTCCCGCTTCGGCATGGTCCCATCCAAGCACGTCGTTTTCCGCTTCATGCAAAAGACCTCCATGACTGTATTTTATCAGGACACGACTCATTTCCTCAGGCAGGGCCAGATATAAAAGCAGGCGTCCCAGGTCATGCAGTAGACCCAAAACATAAAATCGTTCGGGGTTGGGTTCCTTCAAATAAACGGCAATCACCCGACCGGCCAAACCGGTGGCGATGCTGTGCTTCCAAAAGGAATGCATGTTTACCACATCCTTCGGGATCCCTTTAAAATTATTGATGATCGCCGTCGCCAGGGCCAGATCACGCAACTGGACCATCCCCACAATGGTAATGGCATGGGAGATGGTCTCCACTTTGGAAGAAAAACCAAAGAATGAACTGTTCACAATATTCAGCAGGCGGGCCGTGAGCGCAGAATCCTGGCTGATGATATGGCCGATTTCCGCAAAAGAACTTTCCGGGTTTTCCACCGCTTCATTTATTTGATAAAAGATGGTCGGCAAAGAACCCAGTTGCACGGACCCTTCGATCAAACCATCGATGCTGATATTATTGTCCGATAAATCTCTTAATGAGGATTCATCTTTCTCAAAGTGCATAACTCTACCAGTTCCTTTATTGCGGGATGTTGCCTGTCTGTGTAACGAAACAATTCATCCACATCTTCTTTCACCTGGCCGGAGACCTCCTGATTCGGGACCTTTAAAATAGGAGCCTCAGAGATGGAGTTGTCCTCCGTTTGAGGGCCTTCAATATCCAATTCAGTGATTCCCCACGCTTTAAAGGTCCGGATATGATTGGCGGTGATTTCTTCACCCTCTCTCAGAAGAAGTCTTCCGTTCGGGTCCCTCGCGTGGCGGGCCAGAACCATGCCGGGTTTTATGTCTTTTATCCTTATATGGGTCATAAAATAGGGTTGAACGTATTATCGGATTAAAAATATTGTCTGGTCAATTAATCGATCAACCAGCAAAAACCTTTCATGATAATGAAAACAGATTTCCTTCGAACCCATTATTATATTTACAGTACAGGCGGTAACTGGCAAAATAAGGGCCTGGGGTCCGTTGATTTCGGACCATCGGCCGTTCGCAGGGATTCTATCATGAGAATATTTCGGCGACCGAAATCTTTTACGCCCGGCGAGCCCCCTTCAAAAGACATTACGAGCCATTCACCACAGAGTTTTACCTACTTTATACCGGCCAAAATATGTCACCTTTTAAATTCGCCCTCACAAAAATTTCTCTTTTCCTTATTATTGCCGGATGTTCTCAACAGCATTTCGTGAACATCGACCCTGCCCTGCCGGTCAACCGGTCCGACCTGGGTCATAACAGCACCGTGGGTTTGAAAGTCACCGATTCCAGGTCAAGCAATCTCATTTCCAAATGGAAAGGAAAATACAATTTCAGAAGATTCCGCATCAGCCCCGAACAGGACATTGCCACGGTACTCCACGCTAAAATTGCCACCGGCCTGCAGAAAACCGGGTTCATCACCAAACGGTTTTCTTCTCATAATAGTCAGGCATTGAAGGTGGAAATCCTGCAACTTCAAAGCGCCTATGACGCATCCGATCCCAACCGGGGGGTCAAAGTCGGCGCCGTTTTGCGGGCGCAGTGCATTAATAAGGACCAGACTTATCGAGGGGAATACAGGGAACGTCTGACTCGAAATCCAATAGCCCCCACATCGTTTCCCAACCAAACGCTGGTCAATGCCTCGCTTTCAGGGGCTTTAAAAAAAATGTTTTCAGACGAACAGCTTCTCAACTGCCTGGCGCGTTGACTCCGGAAATCACTCAGGTTTGCATCTAGCTGTTTCAACAAGACTCCTCAAAATTTTTGCTAGTTTCTCAAGGCGGAAAATAACAACCTGGCAAGAAAACCAGTTTACCACAAAATTCTCATTTAAAGAGCGACCCCTTTAAAACTGGCTGGTTAGGAAGAAGGCGTTCTGGATAATAAGGATTGTTTTTCCCCTATTAACGAATTGAAAACATAATAAAAAAAATTAAATAAATTTAGCGTCTGAAATTTTAACCCACTTAAGAACAGAATTTTGTTAGCCCAAAAACCTGCGCCATTTTTAAATCCGGCCCTCGACCCTTTACAGATCTCCCTGCGGTCGTTCTAAATACTTGAAGGAATTCAAAAAATTTACTATGGTTCGTTACAAACATTCAAAAATTGTCAGTTTTCAGCCTCTTAAAAATAAAAATACGAGTCATCATCAGAATTTTCAGCAACAAATGAATTCCTTCATTAAATGCAGGCCGCAGGGGGAGATAAAAAATGGATAACAAAGTAATCATAATCAGTAACAGTGGCGATGTCCTGTTCATGATGCTGGGCGCGGTCATGGTATTTGCCATGCACGGTGGTTTTGCTTTTCTGGAAGTTGGAACGGTGCGCAAAAAAAATCAGGTGAACGCGCTTGTAAAAATTCTTTCGGACTTTGCCATCTCCACCATCATTTACTTTGGCATCGGCTACGCCATCGCCTATGGCGTGTATTTTTACAAACCAGCGGCCGAACTGGTAGGAGACAATCAAGGCTACGAGTTGGTGCATTTCTTCTTTCTGCTCACCTTCGCCGCAGCGATACCCGCCATCATTTCCGGCGGCATCGCCGAGCGGGCCAAGTTCTGGACCCAGGCCCTGGCGGCAGGGATTTTCGTGGCTTTCATTTATCCCCTGTTCGAAGGAATGGTCTGGGGGCAAATCACATCTCTGGGGCAGGACGACTCCTGGCTGGCGGGGATTTCAGGAGGAATCCCTTTCCATGATTATGCGGGTTCGGTGGTGGTGCATTCCGTCGGCGGCTGGATCGCCCTGGCGGCGGTCATCATTCTGGGGCCTCGCATAGGCAGATGGGATTCCCAGGGGAGAAGCAGACCTTTACCCATCAGCAGTGTCCCTTTCATGGCGCTGGGGAGCTGGATGCTATGCGTCGGGTGGTTCGGATTCAACGTGATGTCCGGCGCGACGCTCGATGGCATCACCGGCCTGGTCGCCATGAATTCCCTGTTCGCGATGGCAGGCGGCATACTGGTGGCTCTGGTCATATCGAAAAACGACCCCGGTTTCATTCATAACGGAGCGCTTGCCGGGCTCGTCGCCATTTGCGCAGGCTCCGACAAAGTGCATCCCATCGGCGCATTTATCATTGGAGGCATTGCCGCCGTTATATTTGTTAAGGGATTCACATGGGAGCAGGAAAAACTGAAACTCGACGATGTACTCGGTGTCTGGCCCCTGCATGGAATCTCCGGAACCTGGGGGGGAATCGCCTGCGGAATCTTCGGCCAGGAAGCCCTGGGCGGCATGGGCGGAGTCAGCCTGATCGCGCAAACCGTGGGCTCCCTGATCGCCATTGTCATTGCTCTGGGCGGCGGGTTTGCGGTTTACATTATTCTGGACAAAACGTTTGGAATAAGGCTTTCAAAAGAAGATGAAATGAGAGGTTCCGACCTTGCTATTCACAACCTGGAAGCCAACCCGGAAGACATTTCAGCCCGCTTCATGTAAATACCTTATAATAATGAAGGACCTGAATTCGCTTTTAAAAATGAATTCAGGTCCTCTTTATCAGTGTTGAGGAGGTTTCTTATCCATCTGTGTTTTTCTGTGTCCAGCGGTGGCTTAACCCACTCATGTAAAGGTCCGTGGATTCACAAGAAGGAGGCGTCATGAAATTATCAGGGGCCGTCGCTTTTTGCCTCTACTGCCTGATATTCGGCACTCCCCTGCCCTCGTTGGCTTTTGACGACAAGATAGAGGGATACAAAAAAGCCATAGAAGCCGACCCGAAAGATTACGCACCGCATTTCGCCCTTGGACAAATCTACCAGACCCTGGGCCTCTACGAAAAAGCCATCGCGGAGTTCAAAAAAACCCTCAATCTGGAGCCCATCTTTTCCGCAGCATATCATGGACTGGGCGGCAGTTATGGCGAACTGGGACGTTTCAAGAAATCCCAGGCCGCCTACCTGGAAGCCACCCGGCTCGACCCCAATTATGCAGAAGGTCAATACGGCCTGGGATGGGTTTACAGCAAACTCGGTAAATGTAACAAGGCCATCCCGCCCCTTCAAATAGCCATCCGTTTGGAACCGGAAATGAGCGCGGCGCATTTTGTCCTCGGCCAATGTCACGCCGCACTCGGCAATCCGATGAAAGCGATCGAAGAATTCAATAAGGCCCTCGAAAACACGCCTCTTTTTGTGGAAGCTCATTTGGGTCTGGGGAAGAGTCACATGGCCCTGAAAAAATATGACCGCGCCATCGTCGCCTTCAATAATGCCTTGGAACTCAATCCCAGTTTTTACGAGGCGCTGACGGGAATCGGCCAGGCCCATATTCAATCCGGTCATTATAAAGAAGCCATCGAACCTCTAAAATCCGCTCTTTTGATCAACCCGAAAGACGGACCGGCGCACGCGGCTCTCGGAACCGCCTACCAAAAACTGAAACAGCATAAAATGGCCCTGAAAGCCTTTCAAAGTTATGCCCGGATTAAATTCAGCCTCCCGCAGGCCCACTTCAAACTCGGGCAAGCCTATCTGAATGTCGGGCAAAGGTCGAAAGCAATAAAAAGTTTTATGGAAGCGGTGCGTTTGAATAAGGATTACGCGCCTGCATACCGCACTCTGGCAAGGCTCTACGAAAAAACGCATGAATATTCCAAGGCTTTAAAAAACTACGGGGAAGTGGTGCGCCTCCAGCCCAAAAACAGCCAGGCGTTTTTCAATCTGGGAAAAATTCACGATCGAATGAAGCAATACAATCTGGCGGCAGATGCCTATAAACAGGTTCTGGCCTTAAAACCCAATCACCGGGAAGCGCATAAACGCCTGGCAGAAAATTACCTAAAATTAAAATGGTACGAACCCGCGCGGGACGAATTCATGAAAGTGGTGGCGGCCAATCCCAAATCCGCCGAAATGCAATTCAACCTCGGCCTGGCGCTGGTCGAACTGCAACATTATAAGGAAGCCATCGCCCCATTGAGCGCCGCCATCAAATTATCTCCCGATCACCCCCTGGCCAATTACGAACTGGGGTTTGCCTATCTGAACCTGAAGCAATTCAGGCAAGCGGTCCCACCCCTGAAACGGGCGGTGGACATCGGACCCGAAAGCCCACTTTCCCGCCTGAGCCTGGGCATCGCCCTGAGCGAACTGGGGCAGTTCCGCGCGGCTCTTCCCCATCTGGAAAAATCCATTCAATTGGCCCCCGATGTTTTCAAAGCCCAGAACTTTATGGGTACGGCTTATGTGCAATCGGGTCAATATGAAAAAGCGATCGGACCGCTCAAACAGGCGATCCACCTCGATCCCGGTTTTCTTGAAGGCTACAATCAACTGGGCGCCGTTTTCGTGGAATTAAAACGGCATGAGGAGGCCGTCAAAATCTTTCAGGCCGGGACCAAAATGGACCCGAATTTTCTCAACGGCTACATCCATCTGGCATCCCTGCACGCCCTGACCGAAAACCATGAAGCCGCCATTCGCGATTACAAAGAGGTGATCCGAATCGACCCAAACCATGTCAGGGCGCATTACAATTTAGGACTCATTTACGATGTGCTCGGAAGGTTTGATGATTCGGTGGCGCAATATAAAAAAGTGATTGCCATCGACCCCAAATTTGCCCCGGCATATTCCAGCCTGGGCTGGGCGCTCCTGGAAACAAACCGCCCGCTGGAAGCGGTCGGCCCTCTCAAGCAGGCCATTCTGTTGAATCCCGCCAACGCCGACGCCTATTTCAACCTGGGTTGGGCCTATGTCGATATGGAGCATTTCAAAAAAGCCACCCGTCAGCTTGAAGAAGCCCTGCGCTTGAACCCAAACCATACCGGGGCACAGGAAAGACTGGAAATGGCCAAAAGAATGATCGATCAGGAATCACAAAGGAGTACCCAAAGTTCTCCCGCATATCGGAAAAACCGTCATGCACCCCGACCCAGGGATTCGAACCAGCCCGTGATTATCATCACTCCTTAAGCATTAGAAAGAAACTCACCAGTCGAAATTCTTCTACCGAATGACGTGGCTCGTCGAATAAACAAAAATTAGGACATGGATTGATGGACATTAACTAATGTGTATTAGTTAATGATCATTTTACTGGAGATTTGAAAACGTATCCGGCCATTTTCTGGAGGTATGCATGACGGCTAGAATGCGTATCTGTTTCTTTTTGATGTAATAAGGAAGGATGTAGGGGTAGCCTGCAACCACAAGTTCTCTTGTTTTATTGACCCGTCCGGGTCGTCCAAGTTCCGGGTTGTGTTGAAGGGAGTCGCCGGAAGTTTTAATTTTTACCAGAACCCGGTAGGCGGCGGATGGGTCGTCTTTTTCAATGTGACGGCCAATTTCCTTTAAATCTTCTGTCGATTCTTTGAGCCATACTACTTCCATCATGGCTTGAAGGACTCAACGATTTTATCCACCTGATCGCTCTTTAGAAACTTGCCTCCCTTTTCCGCTTTTTTAAGGCGCTCATTAATCCTTCGTTCCTGCCATTCGTAAACGTCCAGATAGTTTTCAATCGCTTCGTTGATGAGCCAATTGCGCGACCGGTCAAACCCGGCGGCTATGTGGTCCAGCTTTTTCTGAGCCTCTGATGAGATTCTAACGGTGATGTTTCCAGAACTCTGAGCCATGTGTAATCACTCCGATTGCAATATAATATAATCATAACAAACAATCGTATCCAGGGATAGCTTCATTTCTTTATTCGCACACGTAAAGGCTTATATGAACCACCGCCGGGAAAGACACGGCCTCTGCCGTAAATACCTGAATAATATTTTCCGAACTTTGCAACACCTCATTGGTTTGGCAAGTGTCCCCCAAGTAACTGAACAAGCCTTCCTGGTAGCAGCAAAGGAAAACAAACACCCATATTCAACCAAATATCCGACAAGCGTTAACAGCTTTCCCCGGAATAATTAAGGGCCTTCAAAACAAAGGAGTTTTCCCACAATCAGAATCAATAAATAAGTTGACAGTAAATAAACGAAGCCTTTATACTTCCCCCTCCACCCCGGAACCAGTGGGTTTGTGAGTGGGCGAATATGCGCCTGATCTCATAACCGACAGGCCTTTTTGAGGTTAAACCTGTCAACTCCACCGGGGTTATCTTTTATAATAATCCATTACTATCTTATAAAAGAGTGATCCTTATGGAAACCAATGAAACGGCACTTGAAGGACAGGCTTGCGTTCAGGAAGAGGAAGAAAAACCTGTCGATCTGACTGCGGCCAGGGAAATCATCGCTAATATTCCGGCTTCGCCCAACCAAAGGAGATACCTCGTCCCCACTCTGGCAAAAGTTCAGGATGCCTACCGCTTTCTGCCCGATCCGGTGATCGAACTTCTAAGAGCCAAACTCAGAATTTCCCGTGCGGAAATATTTGGCGTGATCTCGTTTTACCCGCAACTAATGATAACAGAGCCCGGAAAATATATTATCAAGCTCTGTTACGGGACTGCCTGTTTTGTAAAAGGCGCGGAAATCATCGCCAACAAAATCAACGAGAAGTATCATATCGGCCCCGGGGGCACGGACAAGAGCAAACTGTTCACCATGCAAACCGCTTCCTGTCTCGGGAACTGCGGCGCCGCGCCGATGGCCATCATCGGTGAAGACACGCACGGCACTATAGATCCCGAGCAAACGCTGGAGTTACTGGGAAGCTATAAACTTGAGGAAGATGAACCACCCGCAGAGACTGAGGAGATAATGGCGGAATGAGCACAGTCGTCAAAAAAACCATCAATTTCAAAATGAACGGGAAAGACGTTTCCGCCCCGGAAGGCACCGTGATTCTGGAAGTCGCCAACCAACAGGGCTTTGAAGTGTCCAACCTTTGTTACAATAAAAAACTCAAACCCTTCGCGGCCTGCCGGACCTGCATGGTGGAAACCGTGACCGACGGCAAAAAGGAACTGGTTTACTCCTGCACCCAGCCCATCGCTGAAGGCATGGAAGTGAGTATCAATACGGAAGAAACCGACCGCTACAACAAAGCCTGTCTGGAAATGCTGTTGGTTGAGCATCCGCTGGACTGTCCCATATGTGACAAGTCCGGCGTCTGCCCCCTGCAAGACAACACCGACACCTTGAAGTTATACAATGGCCGGTTTGATATCAATCGCAGGAACGAACCCAGCATCAAGTCCAACCCCATCATCGAATTCTATTTGAACCGGTGCATCATGTGCGGGTTGTGCGTTCGCGCCTGTGACGAGACTCAGGGAGTCCAGGCTCTGGACTTTCATAAGCGCGGCATGAGCGTCGGTATCGGAACCGCCAACGATGAACCTCTGGACTGTGAATTCTGCGGGCAATGCATCACCGTCTGCCCCACCGGAGCGCTGATGGACATGACCTCCGGCGCACGCGGTCTGGCGGCCATGTTCACCAACACTCTCACGACCTGCAACTACTGCTCCTGGGGATGCACCGTCGACCTTCAATCCAAAAAAG
Source organism: Nitrospinaceae bacterium (assembly GCA_029261595.1). Taxonomy (GTDB): domain Bacteria; phylum Nitrospinota; class Nitrospinia; order Nitrospinales; family VA-1; genus JADFGI01. The sequence goes on from JAJDAZ010000045.1 coordinate 43,258, forward strand.
GCAAAGTCCTGCGCATCGAGGCGGATGAAGGCTACGGTGTCGGCATCAACGAAGGCAATCTCTGCGCCAAAGGCCGGTTCGGTCACGGCATCATCCACAACGAAGAGCGAATCAAATCCCCGTTGGTGAATCATGGCGGGGAATTTAAAGAAGTCAGCTGGGATGAAGCGATTCAAACGATCGCCGAAAGGCTTCAATCCGCCGTGAACCGGAGCGGACCGGGAAGCATCGCCGGCATCGGATCGGAAAAAATGACCAACGAGGAAAGCTTCCTGTTTCAAAAGCTGTTTCGCGATCATTTCGGCTCCAACCAGGTCACCAACCTGGCCAATCTGAGAGCCCCTTACGTCAACCAGTTCATGCTGGATTGTTTCAAAGGCGGGATCGAATCCAAACCCATCACCGAACTGGAACACGCGGATGTGGTCCTTATTTTCAATTCCGATCTTCCCTCCGAGTATCCGGTGGGTGGAAACTCCATTCGCAAGGGCGCGGTTTTCACCGAAACAGACATTATTATAGCGAATCCCCGTGACGTGGTGTTCAACAACGAAGCCAAGACCGATATCCGGCTGACTTTCACCCACGGCAAGGATCTGGCAGTGATCAATCGGTTGACCCGCATCATCATTGACGAAAAACTCGTTGATCTCAAAAAGGCCAAATCGGGCATCGCCAATTATGACGAACTGGTCAAATCGTTAACACCTTACACGGCCAAGGAAACTGAAAAATTAACCGGATTGTCCAGCGAAACACTCATCCAGGCGGCTAAGCGGTTTGCCCGGGAAGCGGACCGGTTCATTATCATCGGCAACGACATTCTGGACACGGGACAGGGCGAGGATATTTTAAAGGCCCTACTCAATCTGTCGCTTTTAGTTCACTGTGGCGGCGAGGGAAGCATCAGCGTTTATCCGCCGAGAGAGCACTGCAACTCCCAGGGGTCAAACGACATGGGAGTCACTCCGAATTTTCTGCCCGGTTACCAGCCGGTCTCGAATCAGTCGGAGGAAAATCTGGCGGACGATTTGTTCGGAAATTGCATCAACGGCAAACTGAAAATGTTGTACATCACCGGTGAAGACCCCGTTCACTCCTATTACAAGGCCGGCTTGGTCAAAGAAGCTCTCACAACAGTTCCGTTTCTAGTTGTTCAGGATGTGTTCATGACGGAAACGGCCAAAATGGCCGATATCATTCTCCCCACTTCTACTTTTGCGGAGAAAGACGGCACCCAGACCAATATGACGCGCCACGTGCAGAGTGTGAAATCGGCGACTCTTCCGCAGGGAGTTTCGAAACCGGATTTCGATATTTTCTGCGAGATTGCAGATGCCCTGGGCAAACCTTTCGAGAACGGCACGGTGGAAGAGGTTCAAAAAGAAATTGATAACAGCGTTCCCATTTACAAGGGAATGATGCCGGGGACCGACTCAAAACAATGGTCCGCCGCAAGTTTCGCGGGAAAAGCGGAGTTTCAAATTTGTCAGACCGGCGTGGAATCCAGCCAAAAAGATGGCTTCCCTTACAGCCTGCAGACAAACAACCACATGTTCCACATCGGCAGTTATACGCAACATGCAAAAGCGCTGGTGGATGTGGGTCCGGAATGTTTTGCGGAAATTCACCCTGAAGACGCCGAAACTTTGAGCCTCCAGGAAGGTGACCGGATCGTTGTCGAGTCTGCCGCCGGAAAGGTGGAGGTGCCTGTTAAAACCAGTTATGTAACCACCAAGGGGATGGTTTATATCCCGCAGAACTGGGTGGATGTTCCGGTGAATATTTTGAGAAATGGCGAAGAGGGTCTGGTTCCGATCAAAGTCTCCAAAGCCGGCTGAAACTTATTCAAAGAATATAAATTTTTTAAAAACATATAGCGCTCATGGCTGATCTAAAAGAACAACTGCACTCCGACCACATGGTCCTCAATATGGGGCCGTCTCATCCCGCAACCCACGGAACGGTCAAGTTTCTGCTGACCCTGGATGGTGAAACGGTGGTCAAAATGGAGGTTGAGATTGGATACCTCCATCGCGGGTTCGAGAAAATGTGCGAAAGCGTGACCTATGCCAACGTTTTCCCTTACACGGATCGTTTGAATTATTGTTCGGCCATCATGAACAATGTCGGGTACGCGCTTGCGGTTGAGAAACTCTGCGGCATTGAAGCGACCGATCGTTGCAATTACATTCGCGTGGTGACGAATGAACTATCGCGCATCTCGGACCATTACACCAACATCGCCGCGGCGGCGCTGGAACTGGGAGCCTTGACGGCATTCATTTATTTTGTTGAGGCCAGAGAAATCGTCTGGGATCTGCTGGAAAAAGTCTGCGGGGCACGGCTGACTTCCAACTACATTCGTATCGGCGGGCTCATGTGCGATCTGCCTCCGGAATTCGATGAAGACTTGAAGGCATCCTATCCAAAGCTGGACTCGCTGTTCGAGGATGTCGATAAACTGCTCACAAAAAACAGGATCTTTCTGGACCGGATGCGGGACACCGGAGGGATCTCGAAGGAAGACGCGATCAACTGGGGGTTCACCGGCCCCTGCCTGCGTGCCTGCGGGGTGGATTACGATGTCCGCAAAAACCATCCTTACCTGGTTTACGACCGCCTCGATTTTGATATCCCGATCGGAACGACAGGGGACAACTTCGATCGCTATCTGGTCCGAATGGAAGAGATCAAGCAAAGCTTCAAGATCATCAAACAGGCCATGAAAGACATGCCCGACGGCCCCATCAATGTGGCCAACCCTTACATGCGGGCTCCGGCAAAACCCGACGTTTATTCGCGCATGGAAGAAATGATCGCTCACTTTAAAATGGTCATCGACGGGTTGAAGCCCCCGGTGGGCGAAGTCTATTTACCCACGGAAGCGGCCAATGGCGAGTTGGGTTTCTACCTTGTCAGCGACGGGTCGGGAAAACCCTATAAGTGCAGAGTCCGGCCCCCCAGTTTCACGATGACTGCGGCCATGGAACAAATCTGTCAGGGCGGTATGCTCGCCGATATCATTCCTACCTTTGATATGATCAATATGATCGGCGGAGAGTGCGACCGGTAACAAATCCCCTCCCTTGAATTCTAGTTACCCCCTCGTGTACAATCAAATGGCCTTTCAAAATTTTTTGAAAGGTTTTTTATTTCTTTCAGACATATAATTACGGTCCCTCCTTTTTATCCTCCAATGACCAGGATTTTATTTATTCGATGATGAGCCGGGTTTTAAAATTTTTATTTTTGTTTGCCGGTTTTGCCCTTCTGGCCTGGGCCATGAAATCGGTCGATACCGCCAACGCTTTCGCGCTTCTCCTGGACATCAGTTATGGTTTTATCTATATCATGCTGATCTATGCCCTGGTCACCTTCTTTGACTCGATTGCCTGGCACTTAAATTTCAAACCGGAGCAGGCTTTTCGTTTCAGCTCGTTCCAGCTATGGAGAATCCGGCAAATCGGCGAAGCTTACAATATCATCACCCCCCTTGGAACGATGGGAGGAGAGCCGGTCAAGGCGCAACTTCTCAAAGACCATCACGGCTTGACCTTCAAGCAGGGACTTGCGTCTCTGGTCATCACCCGGACGACCTTACTGGTCGGACTCATCACTTTCTTCATTCCGGGGATCGTTATGATCCTTCAATCTGAAATTATTTCAAATGAATTCAAATACGTCAGTCTGGTGGGTATGGCGGTGTTTTCTATCCTGATTTTTCTGTTCTTTTTGTTTCAAATCACCGGGATGCTGGGCATCCTGGCATCCTGGGCGGAACGGTTGATTCCCAGATGGGCGGGTCATGCTTTTCTAGATCAATTGAAAACATTGGACGGATTGATGTCCGCCTTTTACCGGGAGTTTCCCCAACGAACGATTAAATCTATTTTTTTCGCATTTGTCGGATGGGTGGTGGGATTGGCGGAGTTGTATTTTGCCCTGTATTTTCTCGGCTACGAACCGACGCTCACCGAATTGTGGATCATCGAAGCATTACTGCAACTCGTAAAAGTGGGGTCCTTCTATATTCCCATGAGCCTGGGAGCCCAGGAAAGCGGGCTGGTTGTCATTTTCATGGCCCTTGGTCTGCCGGGGGATATGGGCCTTGCCATTTCCTTCATGCGCCGGATCAGGGATCTGATGTGGGTTTCCATTGGCTTGCTGATGGGTTGGGGAATAGCTTTCAAACCCGCGAAAATCCAACCCGACCCCTCGGAAAGTTGAGACACTTCACCCGCTTGCCAGGAAAATTTCGAAATTAGAAGCGTCTCTTAGAATACGTCCCTGGAAACGCCCCGGTCACGGCCTCTGCCGCCTGGAGTTCTTTTCATGGAATCTGTGAAAACGTCTCCCTGCTGAACCAATCCATCGTGGGCGGTTCGAATCGTACCGATTCGATTTTCCTTAATCTCCGCCGCGGCTTCGTCGATCATCTCTTCTTCTTTCTTAGCCGCTTCCGGGTTTGTCGCTGAGGCAGACGTGTCAGAGGTCTCTGCATTATTCGCGGAGGCCGCTTCGGTAGCATCGTCTGTGGATTCTTCCTCGGCTTCTTTCATGGATTTTTTAAAATTCTTGATACTTTTCCCGAAGGCGTTGCCTATTTCAGGAAGTTTTCCAGCGCCAAAAATAATCATTATGATGACTAAAATAATCATCAATTCGGGGAAACCAATGCCCATCATGGTATGAATCTCCTATAGCATTACGGTGAGTTTTTGAGCATTCTATCAGAAAAAGTCTGTCAAATCATAATTTTATCCCAATTTAACGGAGCTGGAACGCCTATCCTTACACGGATGATAAGGCCCTGAATATGCTTTTCCCCAGGCTTAACCGGGGTGGCAAAAACTGCCACCCCCTGACAAATAGATACCCCCGGCTAAAGCCGGGGTTCTTTGGTTTCGCCGCCGCTTGGCGGCATTACAGCTTCTCACGGAGCTGACCTTCATCCTGGCGTCCTTGATATTCCACATATCTCTTGATCGTCTCTTCATCAACGCCCA
>JAJDAZ010000046.1 GCA_029261595.1 Nitrospinaceae bacterium
CCGCACGCTTGTTCTGAGCTTCCACGTACTTGGGTTCTTTTGATTTGGACATGGCTTCCCCGGCGGAAACCAGCGCCGCCGCATGACCGATAATATACAGTTCCGCCTTTTCCGCTGCGGTCATTTCCCGGTTGTTGGTGATGTCTTCAGGGGTGTATCGATGCCGGACGGTGCCCTGGGAGTATTTGACCACTTCAAATTCCGGATTGATCGGATGTCCCGCTCCCAGCATTTTCGACAATACGCCTCCAGAGAGGCCGGGATGCGCCAGCCCGTGGCAGGTCATGCAATTTTCAACCACTTCGTATTTCATGCTCGGCCAGATCAGCCCCGCCGCCCGCGATTTTTCAATTCGTTGCTTTTTATGCTCTGGAGTTTCATCCACCCGCTTGGTGCCTTCTCCGCCATAGTTGTCATGGAGGGTCAACCATTCGGAAGATGCGCCATGACAGCTTTCACAGGACGTCCCCGATTTCACGATCGGTTTGGCATTGGCATTTTTTTGTTCCATCGTGTAATGGCAAAGGGAGCACGTTTTGTTTCGCTTCATTCGCTTGGCCCCGGCCACATTCTTTAAAATCTTTTTTGGCGAGGGTTTCGCGGCGCCCTTGGGCTCTCTGTGAGCGGTGCTGAAAGAAGTAGAATGCTTGGTTTTTTTCCAGATTTTATACTCCCCTTCGTGGCATTCTTCACAGGCTTTTGCTCCCTTAACAAACCCTTTGGCCATGACTTTCGGCTTTGGAATTTCAAGCGCTTTGGGTTTCGGGGCAGGCATTTTACTGGGAACGGCGGCCTTTTCTTTCATTGCTGGCTTGGGAGGAGCCTTAACCACGGGCTTTTCCATTTCCTTCACCTTGGGGGTCGCCATCATTTTCTTGTCCGGGACTTTCGGGACCGTTTTGGGTTTCGGGGTTTCAACCACCTTCGGCTCGAGAGCCGGCATTTTTTCAGGAACGACCGCCTTCTTTTTCATTGCTGGCTTGGGAGGAGCCTTAACCACGGGCTTTTCCATTTCCTTCACCTTGGGGGTCGCCATCATTTTCTTGTCCGGGACTTCCGGGACGGCCTTTGGTTTGGCAACAACCTGGGTTTGATCCAAATTCGATTCCAGGTTTTGATCGACGGTGGTTTTTGGTTTGGCACAACCGAAGTTTGAAACAATGCCAAACGCCCCTATTAGTAGGAAGAGAATAGCGCTGGTGGAGAGTGATTTAAATAATGCGATGTTTTTGTTCATTAAAACCTAAATTTAGCTGAAGTCATTTTTTCCCTATCTATCAATTGAAAAAGAAATTAATCAGGTTCGATCAGAATTGGTACTGCAACTCCGTACGAAAACCATACCCATCGTCACGGAACTCTTGGAAGGAGCGGTGAGCATCCACCTGCAATTGGATACGCTGGGCCAATCGTTGGCGGAATTCAAAGCCAACCGCAAAATCATCAAACCCGTCTCCCCCGATGTCCTTGCGGCCCGCAACTTCCAGGGTCAGACTGCGCCGGTGATTTTCCCAGAACGCCTCATAACCCAGGGCAAAACCGGCCACGTCATCGGCAAAGCTGTTGAGCTCGGAACCAAAATTACCCAGGCTCGGAGAGGCGAACAGGATACCGAGAGCCCCTAAAGGCCCGCCGACCACCGGCTCGCGACCCGCTTGCGTGAAGTTCCCGGAGGAAACAAACGTATTCAGGTAAACGATGTCATCGGACTTGTGCGGTGTGAATGAAATCTCGGAAGACAACAGGACGCCATCGCCCACTTTGGCATTGTTGCCCTCTTCCGCAATGGACGCGTTGATTCGAAAAGCCGTGTTGAAGTGCCCGATACGCTGGATGGCTGAGGCGCCCACATAATAGCCATCGCCATTTTTCTCTTCGTCTGGAATGTAAATCGCATCCAGACTGAAAGTACTCACATGGGTATCTATGGAGTTGAAAGTACCAAAAAATTTAGCCGCGTTGTTATTAATGGCATTGTTTCGTCCAATTTCGTTCCATCCATAAACAAAAGAGGTACGCAGATTGGTGATGCCTGGAAGCCTGATATTGTTTCGCACGAGCCCAAAAACGTCCACTTCATCGTTGATCAGAATGCCTTCCTGGTATTGCAGGAGCTGTCTTCCAACGGTGAAGCCATAGTCATATTTTTTGATGCCCGCCTTGTCCAATCCGGGAAAGAGGCTCCCGAAATCGCCCTCAAAAAACAGGGTCCGGATATCCAGGTTGAATTCTTCCTGGTCCCCTCCGCGGTTGTCATTGAAGGTGACGCGGGTGAACCGGTCCAGACGGTTTCTATCCAGGGGCCTGAAGCCAATGAGGATCTTCTCGGTCCCCGTCAGTTGGATATTGCCATAGAGATCCACACGGGTGCCCCATTCGGCGGACGGGCTGGTGACCCCATCCTCAAAGGTATAGACGGCGGAGCGAACGGTCGCAAAAACCCATAATTGCGGTTGCCACACAGCGCCCCAGGGCGTTTTAAAACCTTCGTAGAGGTTTCCGGTGCCCAGGAAGAGGTCTCCACCCTCATAAATCAAGGGCGGTCGATTGCCAGTGTCCGAGGGGGCCTTGAGCTGAATATGCTCTTCGGAAAAACTCGTTTTATCCCTGGTTTCCCCCAAGGGATAAAGCCACCCTGCAAAGCTATGGGTCACCGAGCCAAACAAAAGGATCCCCCCCAGCAGACATATGAGGATGACTTTGAGGGGCGTCAGCCGGTCTTTAAGCGATCTCATCATATACATTGCCCCTCCTCCGAAGCAATGGATGGTTAAAAGGTTATTAATTTTTCAGTGGATCAGAAAAAGGTCACCTATTCATCAACATCAATGGTGATTTCTTTTTTATAGAGAACTTCATGGCCTGCCGCCACACCGTCCACAACTTCGCGGGCACTCATGCCATAATCAAAACCTCTCCCCTGAATAGCCCCGATCAAGTTGGCCGGAGCCATCGCGGCCTTGAACTCCACTAATGCTTTATAAGGGCCTTTTCCGGTAAGGGCTTTTCCCTTGATCTTGTATTTTGCCCATCGATGACCCAAAGGTTCGATGCCTTTTCGGTGAACCCGCTCGGTGGCCGGCTCTCCCGTCAGGATAAGCGATTGAATCGATGGCCGGACAAAAGGAATGGTGACCACCGGATATGGAATGGGAATGATTCGTTCGCGCTCCCCACCACGAATGTTTTGCACGACGAATCGCGATCGGAGGTCAAACAATTGGGTGTCTAAAGGCAACTCCCCGTCTGAAACATAGGATGATTCATGGTCCCGTACGTCTAAATTGGGGTCCAGGTCACCGGACTCAAAAATCACTTTCCCGGTACTGTCTTTGACCTCGACATGCAGCCAGACCAGCCGCTCGCCGGTAAACCCGGTCGGCACATTATGCCCGTCGGTGAGATTGCTGACTTTGACCTTGAACTTGATTCCGCCGGGATCGTTCTTCTGAACCACGACCTCTCCCATATGGTATCCGTTGCGAAGCACTTCCAGGCGTTTCCCGCGCGCCCATTCCAGCCGCTCAAATTGAACGTTTAGAATTTCCCGGGCATCGTAGCGGTCATCGACCGATTCCCAGCGCAAAGGAAACTTGGCTCCTTCAGGAACATTATCCTCAAATTCATCGGTTCCCCAACCCGCTTTATGATCGAAGGTCAACCACTCTGCCATCGAAGCCATTTCCTGGGCTTCTGCGTTGTGCGGGAAAATGCCGGGGTGAATCACCGAGTAATCCGGCCCGGCAAAAAAGTGCGAGGTGATCTTTCGGGACAGGGTGGGTTTTCCGCCAACCATCGCCGCCGGTCCCTCTTCGTAACCGGAGGGCACGCCCTCTTCCTTACCCATATGGCAATCCTGGCAGGTCACGCCCTTGGCCGCCGCAGGAGACAACCGGTATTCACTGTAGGCTTCTTCCAGCCGAAATCCGTTGAACAAAGTCACGTCATGACAGGTTCCGCAAAAAATAGGATCGGAAAGGGACGAGAATTTTTTAGCTTCGCGGTGGATTTTCCGTCCCGGCTTGCCTTTTTCCGTCACCACCCGATATTTATCGGTGTTTTCAAGGACCCGCGCCAACTCTTCATTGCCCTTGGGTCCATAGATCGGCTCCAGCAAGCCGCCCTCGACCAATGCCAGGCGCCCGCTGCGCTTGTTATAGGCTTTGTTCATCCGGTGACAAACCACGCAGGTGATGCCCTCACGGGAGGTGGGGTGCCGCTCTAAATTTGAAATGAATGGCGATTCCCCCAAATTGGCCCCTATCGGGCTGTGACAGCGCAAACAGAAATCACCGTCGGTGCCGCTGGTCAATTCGTTGATCTCGCTATTAAGGGACATATAAACCGGGCTGAGCTGGGCGTAGGAATGAGAAGATACCGACCATTCCTTATAATGCTTGGGGTGACAGGTTCCGCAAGTCGCCGCTGAGGGATATCGATTTTCAGCAAACAGGGCGTCATGATCCTTGGCCGCCTGAAGGGCCGCATCCTTGGCCTCGTCCCCGGTCGAAGCTTTGTCTTCGGGAATTTCATCCTTCATCATGGCCTTTTTAGAGTCCATCGCTTTCATGGAATCCATGGCCTTGCCTTCCGGGGCCATTGCTTTTTCTTTCATACCCGCCTCGGAGGATGAACCCGTCGAGGATTTATCCATCATGGAAGCCTTCTCCGCCATTTCAGGGGCCTCGCCGCCGCCCGCATTCTGACCCGATTTTACGCAGGAAGAGAAAAACACCAGGGAAAAAATAACTATAAATAAAGGGTTAAGTGCAAACCTGACATCGCTCATCAAACCGTTCTTTTTCATACTGTCTATCCTTATATAGCCCTTCAACCCATTTTGCGGTTGTCTCATTAAGTTTTTAACATTTGCATTCATTGTTCTATTGCCCCGCCGGTATTTATTAAGATAATTGCCTGCGTTCACCCTATCAGGTTTTCCAAAAAACAATCACTGCCTGACACAAAAACACCCTCTTGAATTCACAAAATTTTCTAATTTATTTTGCCGTCATTTCGTTTTCGATTTGAGCCCATATAGCTTGTATACCAAAACAATATATCTTACCATGTTTTTTTTGGTCAAGGGATATTTTCACTATAAAATGTGATTAAAATCAAGTAATTGCGGATTTTTCGATGTCAATATAAAAGGTTGTCGAGTGCGTCACAATTCCAACGATTTTGGCCCAGGATATTCATTTTTTCGGGACCCTAAAAAAAGAAAAATCTTCCGAATTTAACCCCTTTACTCAAACCTCCCCTGGAAAAAATATAATTAATGAATCTGCAGAAAACCTGAATGGTGGAATTCATAACTTATTTAAGTTAATACTAAATGTAAATTTATAAAAACGGGACGGAAAATAAAGAATGGTTATCCCCCCGATTTCAGGGGAATTATTTTTGCTAACTGCCATGATTTAGCGTTATAATTTTCATGGCTTGAAATAAACTTGTTATCGCCGATCCAAAAAAAATTTTCAAACCTCGACAACCCCTGTATCCTTTTGAAAAGAAAGTCAAAAGCCCATTTAAGGAGAAAACATATGAAACGATCCTGCCATAGCCTTTGGTTCCTTCTGATTCTTTTATTGGCAATCGGATGCGGATCGGTAGGAAAAAATTTTTCCAGTGAAAAGGTGCAGAACATCCAAAACAACGTGACCACTCAGTCCGAGGTTTTAGATTGGTTTGGGGTGCCTTTTAAAGAAGGAATTGAAAACACCCATACCATGTGGACCTACCAATTCGACAAATACAACGTCTTCACCGAAGCCCAGTCGAAGGATCTGGTGATTTTGTTTGATGGTCAAAATATCGTCAAGGCCTATCGATTCACGTCCAGCATCGATGAATAGCAAAGGACATCCCGGTCATCTGATGACAGGCTCTTTCTTTGCTTGAATGAATGAAAAAAATCTCACTCATCGTTTACGATTTCGACGGAACGCTGGTCGATACGCTGGACGACATCGCTCTTTCCGTCAATCTCACCCTTCAGGAACTGGGTCACCCCCGGTTGGACAAAGAAACCATCAAAACCTGCGTCGGCAATGGGGTGGTCATGCTCATGACCCGTGCGCTGAACGGCTCAAAGACGCAAGACATCGACCACGCGGTCCGTCTGTTTCGCAAACACTACGCCGATCACCTGATGGACAACAGCGTGTTCTATCCACACTGCCTGGAAACGATCGAGTTTTTTTCCGACCGTAAACAAGCCATCTGTTCCAACAAACCCGAAGACTTCGTAAGAAAAATTCTTGCCGCCCTTAACTGCCTGCACCCTTTCTCATCCATCATCGGCGGGGACAGCTTCAAAACCCGCAAACCCGACCCCGAAGGGTTGAACCACCTGCTGGCCGAGCACCGGGTGTCCCCGGACGAAGTGGTCATGGTGGGCGACAGCGCGGTGGATATTAAAACCGGAAAGAACGCCCGCGTCCAAACCTGCGCCGTGACTTATGGCATGGGCAATATGCAGGAAATCAAAACTCTAAAGCCCAATTGGACTATCGACAGCATTTCGGAGTTGACCCGGCTGTTTTCGTGACCTGCTAAAACAACCTACGACCAGCCGCGAATATCGACGATTCGTATTACAGGGTTTGAAAAAGCATAGCTTTTATGATGAGGCCGGATTTCAATGGTCGGCAGGGAAAACAGGCGAACATATTTTTCGTGCAATCGATACACCCTGGGGTTTTGGCCCGACATTTTTGCCCCCCTTAAATAGCGATCATAAACAAAACTACTCACGCATAGATATTCCACCCCACTTTTTTTTGCCGCGGCAATATCCACATCCAGGATGGTTCTGAAATCGCCGTTCAATGTACGGGTATTCGTGTACCTGCCAAACAACACCTTCTTTCCCGACGATTCCGCCCACTCCTCCACTCTGGCCCTTGTGTCCCGGGTCAAATGGTAATTCAATAAACAGGAATCATAAACCGGCCAAAATACCAGAATCGCCATTAAAGGCAGAATCAAATTTCTGCTGGGAGAAATCCGACAGACCGTCTTGAACCAGGACTCCATCAAGGGCAGGGCCCGGCAGGAAAAAATCATCAGAAAGGGAACCAAGGGAATCATGTAGCGCATGAAGTCCGGAAACGGCTTGAGAGGAACCGCTTCCTGAGCAAAGTAAAAAAACACCGTGTAAAAAAAGTATATTTTTTCAATGTCCGAGATGGACTTCCATTTCCTGAACGTATAAGTCAGGCCGATCAGTGCGGTGAGGGTCAGGCCCCATGAAATTCCTGGGACAACGCTATTGAACAGGTGGAAGCTGAATCCATGCGAAAGCCCGTGTATTTTCAGCCGATGCCCTCCTGCCAGGTGACTGGCCTCATGCGCCACACCTTCAAAAAACATTTCGTAACGGAAAAAAATGGAATAATTGACCGCAAGAAAAACGAGACCCGCAAAGCCGATGCCAATGCCGATGCTTTTATAAAACCATCGCTTATCCACACGCCCGACAATAAATGGATAGGCCAGATACAATGCGCCCAGAATGACCGCTTTGTATTGGGCCGAAAAAGCAAGACCGGTCGCAAGGCCCCATCCTGTATTCCAGGCAAAGGTTCTGTGTTTCAGGAATTTAAGAAAACAAAGCAACGAAAACAGACTGCAGGCGGTAAAAATAAAATCTTCTTTAAAATAATGCGCGTGAACCACCATGATAGGAGATACCGAAACGGCGAACGCCGCGAACAGGGCATACCCACCGGCTAGAATTTTCCGCGCCAAAACATAGGTGAGCAGAACGATCACCACGCCGAAAAAAGCGGAAACCGACCGGCAAAGGACGATCAGTTTCTCGGGATCGGCGATCCCGGCAATACCGTTTAACGCTCGTGCGACCTGAAGCATTAAAATCGGATGGCGAAAATCCTCAACATTATTGACAATGAATCCGATTTTTTTCGGCTCATCCCCATGCAGATGAAGTGGAAAATTCAGGTTATAGAAATTAAGGCAGGAGGACAGAATCAAAATGGCCAGCAATATCCAGAGATGTTTTTTTGAATCTGCCTGAAAGGGAAGAAACGGGATCATGTAATCCTGTCGAGATTGAATAGATATTCACCACGGTAAGGTGTGGGATATCGGCGGATTGTATCACCCCCTAGGGGAAGGTGACAACCGCGGAGCTTGGAGGGGGGTTTTGGATGACAGCCTGCCGGCATTTTCAGTATGGATATTCTCTTTTTAATTTTCTTTTCTAACTCAAAAAAAACCCCTATGATGGCTATGAAAATTTCCTGGAAGTCCCTGGCAATTTTTCGAGCGTCCCTGACGCCTGGCTTTACAACATAACAGGAGATGAGAATGTCCTTATGGCTGGCGATCGGTGCTGGAGGGTTCATCGGCGCCCTGTTGCGCTTTTTTATCAGCGGGTGGATTCAAAACGGCGTGGTGACTTTTCCTCTGGGAACGCTGGGGGTGAATTTCATCGGCAGTTTTTTTGTCAGCCTGGTGCTTTATCTTTCCGAATACCGCGGATTCTTCAGTGAGGAAATGAGAATCTTTCTGACCATCGGCATCCTGGGCTCCTTCACCACCATGTCCACCTTCAGCTTTGAATCGTTCAAACTCCTGGAGCAGGGGGAAATCGGTGCACTGAGTTTGAACGTTACGGGAACATTGATTCTGACCTTTCTTGCGGTCTATCTTGGGAAAATAACCGTCCTCAACCTGGGGTGGGAATAATTATGAAAAAAGAATCCGAAGCGATTTTATTGCGAATTTTTATCGGAGAATCAGACAAGTACGAAGGAAAGCTTCTTTACAAATATCTGATCGAATTGTTCCGGAAAGAAGGACTGGCCGGCGTGACCGTATTGCGGGGGATAGCAGGATTCGGCAAATCCAGCCATTTACACACCACCTCCATACTGAGGCTTTCCACCGATTTGCCCATCGTCGTTGAAGTGGCGGACAAAAAAGAAAATATAGAAAAAATCAAACCCCAACTGGACAGGGTGATCGAGCAAGGACTCATCACGGAAGAAAAGGTCAAAATCGTGCTCTATGAGGGCAACCCAAAGGAATAAATTCCCAACCCTTAGACATTGAATTGCAGAGTGAATGCAGGAATTTTGCCGCAGGTCAAACTCACCCTCAAAAGCCTGCCGCTCAGTGGGATCGAGTGTCTCAAAGAGCCTTTTTGGTGAAGTGAAACACCCGATAAAGCGCAGGCAAAACCAGTAAGGTCAATGCCGTCGATGAAAGAATTCCGCCAATGACCACGGTGGCAAGGGGGCGCTGAACTTCCGCTCCCGCTCCCGTCGCAAGGGCCATAGGAACGAATCCTAACGATGCGACCAGAGCTGTCATGAGCACGGGTCTCAATCGGGTCAGCGATCCCTGGAAAATGGCTTCGTCCAAAGGAGTTCCATCCTCCCTTAATTTATTGATGAAAGAAATCATCACCACTCCGTTTAGCACCGCCACCCCGGAAAGAGCGATGAATCCGATGGCGGCGGAGATCGACAAGGGAATCCCCCGGACCCACAGGGCGAAAAAACCGCCTGTCAACGCCAGAGGAATCCCGGTGAAAACAAGAAGGGCGTTTTTCACCGTGCCAAAGGCGGCAAACAACAAAACGAATATCAATAATAATGCGATGGGCACGACGACCCACAACCGCTTGGTGGCCGAGATCAAATGTTCAAATTGTCCGCCCCATGCAATCCAGTATCCCGGTGGAATGGAAACATTTTTCTGAATAACATTCTGTGCGTCTTTCACAAAAGAACCAAGATCCCGATCTCGGACATTTGCGGTCACGACGATCCGACGTTTCCCGTTTTCCCGACTGATCTGATTCGGCCCTTTTACAATTTTAAATTCCGCAACGGAGCCCAAAGGAACAAAATTAAAATCCTGCCGGGACCCAGCCTGGTCGGTGAGCGAAACCCGGTCTGGATGCGTTTGCAATTCTTCAGGCAATGAAACGGGAATGCGTTTCAAAAGTTCTATATTTTTTCGGGTGGTTTCGGGCAGTCGCACAAGAAGTTCAAACCTTCGATCCCCTTCAAATACCTGGCCGGCGCTCTTTCCGCCCACGGCTATTTCGATCACTTCCTGAACGTCTGAAACATTGAGGCCCAGACGGGCCATGGAGGATCGATCCAGTTCAAGGGTGAGAACCGGTAGCCCTGTGACCTGCTCCACCTTGACATCCGACGCGCCCGCAACCTTCACCAAAGCATGTTCAATATCTTCCGCTATGGAAAGAAGGGTGTCTAAATCATCTCCGAACACCTTAACCGCCACATCGCTCCTGACCCCGGCTATCAATTCGTTGAAGCGCATTTCGATGGGTTGGATGACTTCATACTTGCTTCCCGGAACCTGCGCCATTTTTTCTTCCAGTTCCCGAATGAAGTCGGATTTGGGGCGACCGGGGTCGGGCCACTCCGATCGGGGTTTGATGATCGCAAACACATCTGCCACACTGGGAGGCATGGGGTCGGTCGCGATATCCGCTGTGCCTATTTTGGTGAAAACCGTATCGACTTCAGGCAGTTCTTTTATTTTATCTTCCAGCGCTCCCTGCATGTCGACGGCCTGGGAAAGACTGGTTCCCGGAACACGCAGGGCATGAATGGCAAGGTCCCTCTCATCGAGGGTAGGAAGAAACTCGCTCCCCATGCGCGTGGCCAGCAGAAGGCTGAGACAGGTCATAACGACCGCAAACGTTATGACTGTTGATCGGTTGCTTAAGGCGAATTTTAAAAACGGACCATAAAAACTTCGTGCCCATTTTAGAACCGGATTTTCTTTTTCAAGAATCTGGCCCGAAACAAATTGCGCCATCATGGCGGGAATGAAGGTGATCGAAAGGATCAACGCTCCGGTCAACGCGGCCAAAACCGTGAACGCCATCGGATGAAACATTTTTCCTTCTATCCCCGTCAGGGTCAGGATGGGAAGATAGACGATCATGATTATGAAAACGCCAAAGATACTGGGGCTGGAAACTTCTTTGGCGGCGCCCTGAACCACAGCGAATCTCTCGTCGCGGGATAGCAGGCGACCCCGCCTTTGTTGCTCCTCAGCCAGCCGGCGGTTACAGTTCTCCACAATAATGACGGCGCCATCCACAATGATGCCAAAGTCTATCGCGCCCAGACTCAAAAGGTTGCCGCTGATTTTATTACTCACCATCCCGGTCACCGCAAACAGCATCGACAGGGGAATCACCATGGCGGTGATGAGGGCGGCACGAAAATTTCCCAGGAGAAGAAAAAGCACCACGGTCACCAACAGGGCTCCTTCCAAAAGATTATTTCGCACTGTTTTGAGTGTGGCGTTCACCAGATTGGTGCGATCGTAGACCGTTTTGGCAACCACCCCTTCCGGGAGGGTCCGGTTTATTTCCTGCATTTTTTTTGAAACTTTTTGAGAAACGGCACGGCTGTTTTCCCCCTTCAGCATGAAAACGGTTCCAAGCACCACCTCTTTGCCGTTTTGCGTGGCCGCGCCGGTGCGCAATTCATGCCCCAGCGTGACGTCGGCCACATCTTTAATATAAAGAGGCACTCCCCGGTGAGAGCCGACGATGATCTGCCCGATATCTTCCAGGCTCGAAACCTGGCCCGGGGTTCTAATCAGATACTGTTCTCCGTTGTGTTCAATATAACCCGCTCCAACATTGTCATTATTTTTTTCCAACGCTTCCATAATGTCCTGGAAGGTGATCCCATGCGCGATCAGCTTTTGCGGGTCGGGGGAGACGTGAAACTGCTTCACGAAGCCGCCGGTACTGTTCACTTCAGTCACCCCAGGAACATTTCGAACCTGAGGCCGGATGATCCAATCCTGAATGCTGCGCAATTCTGTTGGCGTATAGGAACTTCCGTCCGGTTTTGTGGCGCCCTTTATCTGATCCACGGTCCACATGAAAATTTCACCCAGGCCCGTCGAAATCGGTCCCATGACGGGTTCTGCACCTGACGGCAATTTGCTTTTGACTTCCTGAAGACGGGAGCCAACCAATTGGCGGGCAAAGTAAATGTCCGTGTCGTCTTCAAAAATGACGGTTACTTGTGAAAGGCCATAGCGGGAAAGCGACCGGGTATGAGACATTTTGGGCAGCCCGGCGATTGCGGTCTCCACAGGAAAGGTGATTCGCCTTTCCACCTCGGCGGGAGTGAAACCGGGAGCTTCAGTGTTGATCTGAACCTGAACATTGGTGATATCGGGAACGGCGTCAATGGGAAGAATTTGAAAATTATACACTCCAAAAGCCGCGACCGCCAAAGTGATGAGAATCACGAATAACCGGTGTTGGATGGAGATGTTTAAAATTCTTTCAAGCATGTAATCGTCTCTGGCTCAATGGTCGTGAGTGGCGGATGATTTTTCGATTTCGGCTTTCACCGCGAAACTGTTGTGCTCCACATATTGTTCCCCCTTTGACAACCCCTGTAACACTTCAATTTTTTTTCCGTCGCTTTCCCCCATCTCCAAAGGCCGGGCTTCGAAAAGATTGCCGTATTTGACGAACACCACTGACCAGTCGCGGATCGTTTGAATAGCTTCCACTGAAACGGCAAGCGGAACGGTGCGCTCCTGGAGAACCAGTTCCACCGCAACGAAGGATCCGGGACGCCAGCTTTTATCGGGATTCGATATCACCACCCGTCCGGTTACCATCCTGGTTTTTTCGTCCACGATCGAATCGAGATAGGTCAGTTTTCCCTCGGCTTTCATGCCCAGGTTGTCATCCATCACTAAAACGGTTTGTCTGCGTTTTACGTATTTAAGATCTTTGGCTGGAATGGAGATATTCACCCAAACGTTCGAGAAATCAGCCAGGAGAAAAACCGCGTCGTCTTTTTTTACCGCTTCCCCGGTGGTCAGGTGTTTTTTAATGATGAATCCTTCAAGCGGGGATTTCAACTCATGCTGGGTGAAAACGTTTCCTGTTTGATTGGTCAACGTGTTTATTTCAGTTTGAGTCAGGCCGAGCGCATAAAGTTTTTGTCTTGCGGTCTGAAGATTGAATTGTTCCATTTCCATGGTCCGTTTTTTTTGCGACACCTGCCAGGGCCCGTCGTACGCAATTTTTTCGCGCAGAGCAACGTATCGGGCCTCCGCGCTCTTATAGTCCTCCTCGGCCAGCAAATATTCGGACTCAGAGGATATGCCCTTGCTAAACAGATTTTTTTCCCGCAGATAAACGGATTTTGCGAGTTTTAATTTTGCATACGCGGGGATGAGCAACTCTCGACTTTTCCCTATTTGCAGATCTTTGAGGCCAGCATAAACTTTTTCCAAATCCAGTTCCTGCTCCAGAAGGTCCAGCATCCGGGAGGTGTTTTCAAACAGGATGGATTCTCTTGACAGGTCCATTTTGGCTAAATCAGCATTTTTAACCGTTCCAAGATAATTGATTTTTGCGTCGGCCAATTCTCGGCTTTCAAGCACAGCCAGAACTTCCCCTTCAGTCACTTTATCCCCCAGGTCCTTAAAAACCTTTTTCACCACTCCATCCAATCTGGGAACCACATGAACGACTTTTTCTTCATTCAGACCGATTTCGCCAGTCAACCTGAGAACGCGGGTCAATTTTGCAGGACCCGCACGTGCAATCGTGATACCGGCGTTCGCGACGGCTTCCTCGGGAAGTTCGGCCCTTGCTTCTATTTGAGAAAATTCCCAATCATAGGTTTGATCCTTCCACCGGGCTTCGATTTTCACATCAAAGGAATGCGGTTCGACGACGATCTTGTCCCCAATAAGATAATCCCCCAGGGGTTTGAAATGAACTTTGTCCACCCGGTCCAGCCGATGCAATTGGATGGTCAGACCCACATCCGCAAGGGAGATCGAACTTCCTGAAGAATCCGTGAAATACACTCGAAACTGCGGGGGCACACCCTTTTCATAGATTTTGACCTCCACCTGCAAATCGTTTTTAGAAAATAACCACCCTCCGTGTTTTCCCCTAGGAATGGATCCGTCCTGTTCAGATAGGGCGTGCGGCCCACCGGCCCCTGGCTTCATAGAAGAGGGGTTCATATTCAAAATGACCAAAGCCAAAAGCGCTCCCACCGTGAGGATCACAATGACGGGGGTAGAGAATATATTCTTCATGGCTTTTCCCCTTGCTCCGGTTGGGCTGGAGACTCGTTGACGGGCGCCAGGGGTTCCCCAATGAGACGCTCCACATCCGCGACCGCCTTGTGGTGATCCGCCAGAGCCTCAAGGTATTGCCCGTGACCTTCGAAATAGGTTTTCTGACTGTCTAGGACATCCAGGTAACCGAACTTGCCGAAACGGTAGCCTTCATTGATTCCCTCAAAGGCTTTTTTTGCTCCAGGAAGAATTTTATTTTTAATGGCAAGCACCTTGGAGTGGGTGAAATTCACCGTGTTGTACACTCCCAATAGATTTTTTTTAATCCTTATTTCCGCCGCACGTTTTTGGGCATTGGCTTTGGCCAGTTTGTGACGAGCTTCGCGGATGGAGCCCTGGTTGCGGTCAAACAATTGCAAGGGCAGGGAAAACCCTACTACCAGGGCGTTGTCGTCTGTTTCCTCGATGCGCCGGAAACCTCCCGATAGTTTCAGGTTCGGGATTCTTTTGGTGAGTTCCTTATCCACAACGGCCTGCCTTTGTTCTAATTCCGTGGCCCACCTTTGAAGATCGGGATTGCCTTCCGCACGACTCATCAACTGCTCAAGAGTGGGTAACGGAGAAATTGCAAAAAAGTTCCCCAGAGCGGATTCAAACTGTGGCTCAGCGCTTCCCCAGA
This sequence comes from Nitrospinaceae bacterium, assembly GCA_029261595.1. GTDB lineage: Bacteria > Nitrospinota > Nitrospinia > Nitrospinales > VA-1 > JADFGI01. The sequence goes on from JAJDAZ010000046.1 coordinate 14,780, forward strand.
GAACGGACAAACTTCTGCGCGCCATTTCCAACTCACGGTTTTCTTTTGCCAGTTGAATCCGCATGGTGGAAAGGGAAATTTCCGCTTTGGTTTGTTCCAGAGGGGCCACTTTTCCCGCCTTGACCCTCTCGGTCACCGCGTTCACGAAATTTTCCCCGAGAACTGTGAGGCTTTCCGCCAGCAACACATGCTGCTGGGCTTTCAAAACATCGGCATAGGCTTTGGAAACCTCGGTCAATATATCCATGCGCTTGGTTTCATAATCCCAGCCCGCCAGTTTTCCGAAAAGATCATTGGCTCGCAATCGAGCCCCTCTTTTTCCACCCAATTCTACTAACTGGCTGAGTTGAATGGTTGTTTGCGACTGGTCAAACCCATTAAAATTTCCGGAGCCTGCAACATCTTCCACCCGGATTTCCAGTTGCGGATTGGGCAAAAGGCCCGATTGCAAAGCGCGGGCTTCCCGGGCACGCTGTTCCCAGGCAAACGCATCCAGCTCTGGGTTTTGCAGCAACGCCAAGGAAAGGGCCTTTTGCAGGGTGATCGGCCTTTTTGGATCCTGGGTGAGTTCAATCAAACCTTCGGTGACCGCAAAACCTGTATAGGGAAGCATGACGAGTAATAACAGGTTCAGCTTCACAAGGATTAACAATCGTTTCATAGATTATTTCCCCGATAAATTAGGCACACACTGACCACAACACATCATTGCCAAAGGCAAGGACCGGCAGAGGTCGTTATAGAAGGAGCCGGAATCAGGTCTCTTCTCGTGCTAAAAAAATTTCAGTGGTTTTTGGAATAACGTATCAAACGAAAGAAAAGGGCGGGGAACGCTCCTTAGGGGAATCAGCTATACCGGAACTTTCAAATGTTATGCGGTCAGGTGGTTGGAAGTGAACCCTGGTGGGTTCGAAAGCGATAAAAAGTTTTTGAACATTTCCGCTTTTAGAAATCTTGAAGCTTTTTACCGGATTGCCGTTAGATTTTAGCAGGTTGAAATCAAAATAATTTGCGCCGGTATCGGCGTCTGAGTGCGAATGGTGCTCTCCCTCCTGCCAGGGGTTGGCGGAATCATGATGGATTAATTCAACAAATCCGCTCAACTCATTCGAATGAAAATGCCCTTGATGGGTGTGCGGGGATAATTCGCTGTGATGGGTGTGAGAATTGCCCGGATGATAGTGGAAAAATGGCAACCCCACCAAAAGCAGAACCAATGGAAAGATAAGCCAAAATATTCTTTTGGAAAAATCAGCCATAATCAACACAACATTACCGGTTCGATTTTTAAGATGATTTTCATTATAGGTAAAAAAATTTTAAAAATCTATACTTTTATTATTGATATAACATGGGTTATCCGTTCAGCTAAAATCCTTTCATGATCAAACGTTCAACCTGATCGCCTGAGCCAAAAATTCCGGAATGCATATTTCCCTTTTATCTGTTTGACCAATTTTTCTATCAGGTACACACAAACTAACGGTTTTCCGTTCAGGGTCCATCTTCCTTAGGGCTGAGGGATTCCGCTGGGCATTACGTGTGTGATTCATAAACATCGTTTCAGGTTAAAGTTGTTTAAAACCTGAAAGGAGGAGGATGCTTATGAATAACACAAGACAGCTTTAATTAGGTTTTTTGTTGGAGTTCCCGAACTTTTTCTATTTGGCTACATTTTTAAATTAATATTCCCAAACTAAGTGCAACAAAACCCTCTATATCAACCCTTTTCAAATTTCATTTAGTTTGGGATAAAAATAATTCCATTCCCACCCACCCCCTTTAAATGTCCTACTTTTCGCCACTTTTTCCCGGCATTTCCCGTTTATCATTAAATCCCATATTAAATGAAACTTTATAATTGCACACCTGATTTGCCAGCCTATCATGTGGTTAATTTTTGCGCAAAATAGAAATTTTGACCCGAGAAAAATCGAAGGACCTAAGTTTCGGTAAAACGGACGAACTCTCAATCTGGCCAAAAGTAGGGCTATAACAGGGCAGAGTGGCAATGAATAAATGCTTTGATTGATTCCCCTTTGGAAAACTATTACAATCCCTTGTTCTGGATTGGCATAAACACTCGAATAATTCAGTCATCCCACAAAAAGTGGGACTATAGTGGGACAAAAAATATTTTCAGATTATCTCTCTCCAATTAAAACTACATAACTTATTGAAATAAAACAATGCGCCTGTAGCTCAGCTGGATAGAGCAACGGACTTCTAATCCGTAGGTCGCAGGTTCGAATCCTGCCAGGCGTACCATTTAAAACAAGGAGTTAGCGTAGCCCCTTTTTTGTCGACTATGTTGATGGAAGGTCGACACGCCTTGTATAGCCGCTCATTTAATTTGGGAAAAGTTGCAGTTAGTTTGGGATGAAAAAACCCGGAACGGATTTTTCTGGGTGTTTCCCGGCAGCCTAAAGTGGAATGCTTGGGTATTTTAGGTTATAAAAAGGAAAGGGTCCCCGTAGCGGGATGCTACGGGGGAATTGCTGGGCATAGCTTTGCCTGGTCTCAGAAAAAACTAATTTTTTCAAGGATGACCATTTAATGGGGCAGGCACATATTGTCTTGCATTTTTCGAAGGTCTATTTTCTAAACCCGCGCCCCGCAACATAAACTATATGCCCCTTAAAAGAAGCTTCGGGGGACGTGGATGATATCTCCTGGCATTAAGGGGATATTTTTAGACAGATCGCCTTCAAAAATCACTTTATCCAGTTCCACGTTGATTTTTTCAATTGATTTTCCGGAGCGGGATTTATTTCTCCGATAAACTTTTGTGGCATTTGCTTTAGCGATATCCGTCAAACCCTCCGCCATCAGGATGGCATCCATGACCGTCATTCCCTCTTGAAAAGTCACGACCTGCGGCTTCTTCACTTCGCCCATCATATTGATTCGAAGGCCAAAATTGTTATGAATGAAAACAAGATCGTTGGGTTTCAGCCAGATATTCTGAGTAAAATCATCGTCCTTAACAAGAGCGTGTACATTAATATTCAATTTTTTCCCATTCCGCAAAAGGTAGGATTTTCTTAAATCGGCATTTTCCGTAAAACCTTTCACCATTGAAAACAAATGCATGAGGGTAATGGGGCGATTCACTTTATAAGTTCCCGGCTCAACAACCTCTCCAGCCACCGAAATATTAATGCTGTTGATTCTCTTTACCACCACTGTAACGCTGGCATCGGTGATGTATTTCCTCAATTGCGTGGTGATCGCATCTTTCAATTGTGCAGGAGTCAATCCTTGAGCTTTTAAATCGCCTATCAACGGGTAGGATATGAGTCCATCAGGGCGAACGGGCATCTCTGTGGTCAACTCATCATTTCCCCAAACACTGATTATGAGTTCGTCTTCCGGTCCCAAAACAAATGGATTGTTTTGGTTGATAATCGGGGTGGATGGAGAAAACCCTTTCTCTAAACTTTTCCCTCCCATTTTTAATTTCCCGGAGAAATCGTTTAAGGGTTCAGCCCCGACCGAATTAAACATCTGTAACCACACCAAAAACCCAACAATGATCAACGCTTTCATTTTCATACATGCCACTCCCGATTAATGGCTATTATTTGCTCAAGCTACCTAATCAATAAATTACTATGCAGGAAAATACTAATCCCGGAGTTTGAAAAACCCTTCACGTGCGTATTACCACGTGAGAAAAGAAATATTAACCGGATGGATGCCAAGCCCGGTTAAAACAGCCTGGATAGTTCTATCTATTTAATATATCAAGCTTTGCTTAGGAAAGGAAATAAAATTAAAGCGTGGGAAGAAATTATTTAGATGCTACAGAGAAAGGTGGGAACTAAAATTTAGCCGAAACTTCAACCACTCCGATGTTATTCTTGAAATTAGATCTACCAAAGTTGGAGAGATTTTGCTCATATTGATAGCTGGCTCTTGCATCCAACCACTTTTGGATTTCATATACCAGGGCTGTGGTACCGGAAACCGTGTGGTCAATACGGGTCTTGACCCCTCCATACGTAGTGTCTGGAGCGGACCTTCGGTAATCCCGGTGATCGTAACTCGTGTCAACCAACAGGGTGAACTTTTTACCCATTTTCTGAGAAAATCTCAATTCAAGATAGGACAAAATATATGACTGGATGAACCCGAAGGACGAGTCAATGACTTCCCGCGAGGCTTCAAAATGGAAGCGGGTTCGTTTGACCGGGCGATAATCCATATCCAGTTGGTACACCAGATTCTGACTATTATCCCCTTTAAAATTTTCATACCGCTTGGTATCGAAACCAACCGCAATATTTGCTAAAAACAATGAGGTGGGTTCCCATCTCATCGCGAGGAAAATCTGATCCGCATCAGAATCGTCGTTAGTGGGGCTGGGAATTTCATAACGCCGGGCTCTATGATTGTATTTTATGCCGAATGCCGCAAGCTTAGTCGCCTGCCAGAATAGCGACCCGCCAAAATTGTATTCATCGACATTTTCAACTTTTCTTCCCTGGTATTTCGTGTCTTCCCCGTCCGCCCTTAACTGCAACTTGAAAATCTTCGAAAGGGCGTAAACTGCATCCACAAAAGCGGCGGTTGTTGTATTGATCTGCCGGTTTCCAATATTGGAATTAAAATCTCGGTTTGTGCCGCCCGCTCGTTTTTCCCAACTTCCTCCGATCGTCACATCCCCGCGGCCCCCAGGCCCCCCCAGATTGACCCCCCCACCAATCCGGTGGTTGAAAAAATTCTGGCTTTCGCCTTCCCCGAGGTAGTTTTCATCTCTACCCAGGTAATCGGCATAAAAACCGAAAATTTCACCAGCAGCCCTTTCCAACTCCACTCTCATAGATGGCTTAAGGGTAAATATAAAATCGTCCGTCCGTCCTTCCGGGATCGTCCCAGGAGGGGTGGATTGGTCGGCCTCTTCAAAAATGTTGGACTCATATCTTGATTCGAAAGCCACCCCAGGGTGCAACTTCACCCGCCCTACGCGCATGTCCCCAGGTGCCACAGACACCCCACCCTCATCGTAGAAATCACCAAAATCCGGAAACGCTTGGGCTGATACTGGAAAAATCAGGAGGATGAGAAGAATCGAAAGTACGGGAATCGAAGATTTAAATAAAGGCTTTACCATTACCACCTCATTGGGATGAAGACCCATTGTCAAAACTTCCCCCTGACAGAATTAAAGGAATAACCCCAATTTATAGATCGGTTGCAAAATTACAGATCTTTATTAAGTCGGATAAACGAAAAAATTCAGCGCTGATGGTTGAAAAAGGAGAATTTATCAGCATACCAAAACTGGCAGATTCGCGAATAAAGTCATTCTCCTATCCAGCTAAACGGGAAGCTTCAATTGAGCCCACCCCACTGGATTAAACCTGTAAAACCCACGAAAACCATCGAAATCTTCCACAAGACCCGAAAACACAGTCGTTCACAAAAGGGTTTCGGTAAGGGAATACCTATGGGCCGAATTTTAACTTCTTAACTCCAAAGTGTCAATACAAAGAATGCTTCGCTACACGTCCGTTTTTCAAAACGCTCAACGCCTTGACTTGCAAATAGATACAAAAAAATCCACCTGCAGAATCAGTAGTTATTTTATCAAAAACCGGGTGAAAAAGATAGCTTCTTTCTTAAATCCGCCCTTTTTTGACTCATTAATTGATTATTTATCAATAAGTTGCCAAACGCCTTGTCCGGATGGCCCCTCCCACCATGTTCAAACGAGCCGGATTTAATAATTTCAAGTGAATTTAGGGGGGGAACAAAAAATTCGAGGCTCTTTTCCGGCATGCCGATTCAGTAAAAATCCTTTTAGATGAAAAGAGTTCAGCAACGAAGGGAAAATTATTACGCGCGAAACAGGACCCGAAACCCCGGCAAAACGGCCTGATTTCTCAAAAATTTAAATCATGCGAGGCCTTTTTGCTCACCAGCAAACACCCTTCCTTGGCAGGAGTGGTCTCGGCATCAAGTCGCCTTTTAAAAATCAACACTTCCCCGCTATCATTTCCGCCATTGGAAATAAATTTCCATCCATTGAGCTCCAGGTTCCTTATTTTGGTTTTGACATCCCCCTGTCTAAGTTTCGGCATATCCAGGAACCAATATTCCCACTTCATCGCATTCGTCTCCTAAATTTACAAATTCTAAAGACAAAAGGTAATTCACACTTTATGCCAAACTTAATATACTAGAATACAATGAGTTACGGAAAAAATAAAAATCGTTCCAATGGAATATTTGCGCTTTTTCATACAGATTGGACAAATTTTGTAACCTTTTGAAGAAGAATCTCACAGCAAATAACCGGGAGTCCCGCCAGGGATATCACTGAAAAAAGAAACCAACCAGAGGGGAAAAATTGCCTTGATGAGCCCCAATGGGCCCCTGTTTGGACGAAGCCCTAGGACTTTTTGAGAGGAAGTGATTTTTGTGGGGAGGGGGACGACGGTTTGCTTCGCCTTTTGAGCAGGGCCAGAATCTTTGTGATGTGGTCGTATCCCATCTGATCCTTGATGACCACAAACACCTCCTGCGATTTAAGAAAATTCTCCGCTGCCAAAGGCAGGTTGTCTCTGTCCCAATAGTATCGACCCAGGGATTCATAAACCTTTGCCAGCTCCCGGCGGGGTTCGGCCCCCTGGATCACGCGTCCCGCCTTCTGGTACCATTCATCCGCCACCCCAAAATTCTGTTGATCCCTGTAAAGAGCCCCGATTTCTGTTAAAGACCGACCCTCCCCGATGGCATCATGATTCCGGTTGTGAAAATTCACCGCCTTGAGGTAGCTCGATTCCGCGTCTTTCCCCCTGTGGGCGAACTGATATATATCCCCCAACGATTCGTAGGTCCTTGCCACCCGGTGAAAGTCCTCCCGCTCTTCGTAAATGGCGATGGCCTGGCGGTAATTTTCCGCACCTTTGTCAAACTCGCGAAAGAAATAATTTTGAGAAGCCTGCTGAATGAACCGGTCGGCCGCATCCTCTGCGTCGATAGGGGGCTTATAAAAATTACTGTTTTCATCAGCGACCCCGTTTGAGGCAAAAACAGATTTATCTTCTTCCTGAACATTAAACTTATTGATCACAATCGACACGGCCACCATCAATACCAGGGAACAAATCAGGATGGTTTTCTTATTATTTCGGAAAAATTTTGGCATGAGAAAACCACCTTTCCAACAGGCAGGGTTGAGGACGCTCAAACTATTTTATCCTACCATGAGTTTGCAAAGAGCCCAAAAAACCGGCGCAAGCCAATCACAAAAACCCAATGATTCCCCCATCCACCGTCATTCGGGCGGTTTGGACCCCTGGATTTGGTAAATCCCCCAATGGCTATATTTATTGGGCAAAATATCCTCCAGGGATTGGTACCGAAACACCTTGATCAAACATTGCGGCTGACTTTTTACCGTTTCATTCGGTGCAAAATACGCGTTCACCAGATGAGGCCGGATTCTTAAAAAAGGCCGGATCGGTTCTCTGGCTGATAGATTCCGGACATCAAGTGCAAGGACCACGGCAGTTGGGGATTCCGAAATTTTTTGAAAATCAATCGTATTCAACTCCCCTGCTTCCAGATGCAAAACAAGTTGATGCCCGGTCACCCTCACCCTGGCCCCTAGGAAGGCGGCCTCACTCCTTGGAGTCCAATAGCCGGTGATGCTTTCAGGGCATCCCGCATCGACCCACTCTTTATCCTTCCAACCCAGAGACTGGACCGGTCGAACGAATGTGAAAACCAGAATGACATTGAGCACGATCCAAACGGTCAGTTGTTTCATAGATTCCGGTCTCCAAAAATTCAATGCGGATATTAATCTTATCCACCCGTCTGGTTTAATAAGCCGAGCGCCGGACAACGAATTCATTGTCCTTGATAATTTTTTTGGCGGAGGCGGACAAACCTTGCAACCCCTGTCTGGAAAGTTGCCGAATCCGGCCCATCACTTGTTTCGGTGTTAAACTTTCCCCTTCTGAGAAAAAAGATGCTGATTTCTCGTTGAAGGGGACCACAAGAATCTTGTTCCCTTTGGCCAGGTAAACCAGACCCAGGCTCCGGATGCGCAGGGAAAAATGCCCGGCTGTTGAAACATCCAGCAACCGGTCCGGATTTTGAAAAACCGATGCGGCAACAGGGGTGTCAAAAAGAACCTGAATTTCACGGCGAAAAACCAGAACCAGGTCTTTGGAGTATTTTTTCGCAACGCCCTTGAGAACCTCGCGCGTGACTGGCCCCAAAATGTCTTCCCCCTGTTCGGACGGGTGAATTCTTGTCCTATCCAAAGCCACAAGCGTTTTCCGAATGATTTTTGGATCGCTCAATGACTGACGGAATCTGCTTTCCCCGGAATCCGAAGTTTCCTTCTGCCCGGTCTCAAACTTTTCCGATTCATTAACAAAAAAATAAGGCATTTTATCCGGGCGATTTTCCAGCACCGCCAGGGACTTAGGAAACACCAGCGGTTTGGTGGCGGTGTCGGATTTTTTCTGCAAAAAAAGATCCCCTGCTTCCAGGGCGCCTGTATTCAGGATCATCATGAAGCAGGCCACTATCAGGATATACGAAGGCTTGGGCATCGCCCTTCTCCTTAAAAATGAATCTCTTAAATCTTGAATGGACTTCATTCTCCGAACAGTTCCCTGATCTTGTTTCTTCGATAATTGAAAATCTGTTGCAAATCCTGTTGAATAAAGCCGGTCAGAATCATCTCCCCCGGCGCACCGAACGGAACCTTAAAGCGAACCTTGTCCCGAATCAGGGTGCCGCCGTTCATTTCTTCAAATTCATGCGTGTGGTGCCAATGAGAATAAGGGCCCCTGGTTTGAATGTCAGAAAACCCGGTGTTCGGCATCCAGTCCGCTATCAACGATTGCCAGCGGATGGGAACGCCGTGCAGACGAAGGCGATAATCCAGCCGGGTGCCTTCCCTGATTTTTTCTGTTGATTGGCGAAGAACCTTAAAGTTGAGAAATTCCGGCGTCAATATCTCCAGGTTTTTAGATTCGCCAAAAAAGGCGAATACTTTGTCTACAGGGTGCGGGACCCATTGCTCCATCTGGAATTGCTGATAAGGACTCTCTGTTATATCTTCCAACGCCGAAGACAGGTCTGGAAATTCAAACTGAAATCCGGCGCCGGTCATTTTTTCCGACGAAACGTTTTGACTCGCAACGAGGACCTCGGCCATATCGCCAAATATCATTTTCAAAACCGTCTTCGGAACGGGAAACAGTGTGGGACGCTGAAGTTGCCTTCCGAAAGTCCCGGTGAACTCTCGATTGGTGACCGGGTTCGGGCTGACCGCGTTATAAACCCCTTCGACCGATTCGGTTTCGATCGCGTGGAGATACATGTTTGCCAGATCGCGGGCGTGAATCCAGCTCATCCATTGGTTGCCGCTTCCCAAATTGCCCCCCAACCCCATTCGAAAAGGCGGGAGCATTTTTTGCATGGCCCCGCCTTCCTTGCCGAGAACAATCCCCGTGCGCAGGCATACGGTGCGGATGTTTGAATGCCCGGCCCGGAGGGCCTCCTGTTCCCAGTCCCGGCAGACATTGGCCAGAAAACAGGTGCCGGGAGGCACGTCTTCCGTCAACTCACCGTTTCCCGAACCTCCATAAATTCCGATGGCAGAGGCCGACACCAGGACTTTGGGCGGAGATTTCAAAACACTCAGGGCCTGCACCAGATGGCGGGTGGAGAGCAAACGCGAAAGGTGAATACGCTGTTTTCGTCTTTTCGTCCACCGTCCGCCTGCGATATTTTCTCCCGCCAGATGGATGACCGCGTCAACTCCATCGAAAGCCGTTGAGGTCGGTGGCTCCAGGTCGGGGTTCCATGAATAAACCTCGCACAGGACAGGCAATCTGAAACCCGCGTCATCTGCATTGCGGGTCAGAACGGCGATCTCATGGCCTTTATTTTTTAAGGCTATTAACAGCGCATTGCCGACAAAGCCCGTCGCTCCTGTAACCAGCACTTTCATGGGAAACCTGATTTAATTTTTAAACCCTTCCGCCATCCTCATTTTCAGAAGCGCAGGGACCTGTCAAACGTTTTTGGAATTTTGTAACCATTGGTAATAAGCATTCATGCTGTCAAGCACCGCCACCCCATTGCTTCCACCAGGAGCCCCCTTCCCTCCCACCACCATGCGAATAGAGGGGGCCAGTGCCTTGCGAATCTTTTGCAAAAGCTGTCTGGCAGTTTTTTGATCGTAGGTTTCCGAAACGCTCACGCACAGCATCCTGCCGCCACAGGCTTTCGTAGAAGCGATGATGTCATCCGTGGGTGTGTCGACTCCAAGAAAAATGATCCTTCGACCGGTCACTGCCGTGATGACTGCGGCCATTGCCAGGCCCATACCGTGCGGCTCTCCAGGCAGGCCTGCATGAATACAGACTTCCCCTTCGTTACGCTCACTCAGACGCCGCCACATGGACCCAAGAAAGTCGCCTAACCGGGCAGATGCGAAATGCTCCTGGGAAACCGACAGCTCGCCACTTTCCCATCCCGCGCCGACCCGATGCAAAAAGGCCGTCGCGTAATCGCACACAAAATTCATGGGCCCACGTTTGGCCCATTCCTCGTGGAACCCCTGGTCCAGCGTTTCGTTGCAATAGCGGTGCACTCCTCCTATCCAGCGCTCGATGATCTCTGAACGGGCCATTTCCTCTGCCGTTTGATCCTGTCCCGCATCTCCCTTATTGCCCTGGGACAACAAGGGGGCGACTTGCAACAGTTTTTCCAGATCTTCAAGACTCGCCGGGACCACTCTTTTCGGGCGAAGCCCTGCTTTCAATGCCCGGGCCACCGCACGCAGTCTTGGAACTTCTTCTCTCGGGTATCTTCGATGCCCTGACGGTAAGCGAATGGAACCGGGAGAACCGTAACGACGTTCCCAGACCCTGAGCGTGTGTGTGCTGATGCCTGTCAGCAGGGACAACTTTCCGATCGCAAGGCCCTCGTCATTCAATTTTTCCGCCACGCTTTTAATTTCCATTTCCCGGAAAGTCTCCTTGGAACTGAATCCGCATTGCTCAGAACTTTTAATTAGACATCCTTTAAATATTCTAGACAAAAATTAATTTTAAGTCAATTTATCTGACAAAATAATATTTTTTGACTAAATTATTTATAATCTGAAAAATTCCGCCGGTGGACTGCCGGATTATTTTTAAAATTTGGAGATCAAAATGACTGAAAAACGAGGTGTGATTTTGGTGGGGCACGGTGGACTTCCCCAAGACTGTCCGCCGGAACTGGTGGCCAAGTTCAAACGGCTGGAAGGGGCGCGTCGCGACAGAAATTTACCGGCGAGCGCTGAAGAAATTGAAGTGGATCGAACCATCAGGATGTGGCCGAGAACCGCCGAGTCGGACCCTTACCAGGCAGGGCTGGAAAGTCTGGCGGAAAGCCTGCGACCATTTCTGAAAGACAGAACGTTATCGATCGCCTACAACGAGTTCTGTACCCCCACCATTGTGGCAGCCGCCGAGGATCAGATCGGCAAAGGCATCACAGACATCACGGTGGTCACCACCATGCTGACTCCGGGAGGGTCGCATTCGGAAATTGAAATCCCCGAAGAGGTGGAAAAAATCAAACAGAAGTTTCCCGAAGTAAAAGTTGAATATGCTTGGCCCTTTGATTTGAGCAAGGTGGCGGGCATGTTGCAGGAGCAGATTGAAACGGTGCAAAGGTGAAAAAACGGAGACTCCAGGAAAAGGCCTAGGGGCTTTCCAATAGAGGGGCTTCAGTAAATTGGATACCTGGATTCTCCGTTTTGAATACTAACATTCTTATTAGAGGCCATCATGAACAGTTTCCAAGTTTTGGATATGACCGGAGTATTGTTGTTGTCCCTGATAACGGGCGGAATGTTCTTTTTCGCCGCTGTCATGACTCCTTTGGTATTCACCAAACTGCCCCCTGAGACATCCGGACCCTTTATTCGACAGGCCTTTCCTGTCTACAGCCAGGTCATGGCCGGGTTGACTCTGGCGGCGGCGTTGTTGCTATGGAATTACCCGGAGGCCATCCCCCTGGTAATTGTTTTCATTCTTTTTTTATGGGCCTGGCTGTGGCCGATGCCCCGGATCAACCGTTTGCGCGATGATCAATTACGGGGCGACCCCAAAGCGGGGAAAACGTTCAATCGGTTGCACCGATTGAGTGTGGGCATCAATCTGGCGCAAATGTTGATCGCCGGGATCGTTCTGGTTCGGGTCGTGATGATCATTTGAAACCCTGAAAAATTTTAAATATAAAAAAAATGAGGGATGTGATGAAATCCGCGACCAATAAAGTCCCAAAGACTCCTCTTTATTTTCTTTTTACCTACCTTCTGCTAATTATTTCAATGGTGGGAGGCTGCTCCAGCGTTCCCAGGAAAACCTCTCCGGAGTTGCAGGTGGTTTCCCATGTGGATCTGGAACGCTACTTGGGGAAATGGTACGAAATTGCACGCTACCCCCATTCGTTTGAGGAAGGGTGTTTCGGGACAACTGCTTTTTACGAACAGATGGAAGAAGGAAGTATCAAAGTAACCAATCAATGCCGCCAAGGCGGCCCAGAAGGCAAATGGAAGGAAGCCGTGGGTCATGCCAGCGTTGCCGATAACCGGACCAACGCAAAATTGAAGGTGCAGTTTTTTTGGCCTTTTACAGGCAACTACTGGATCATTGATCTGGATGAAGACTACCGACACGCCATTGTCAGCGAACCGAACCGGCAATACTTGTGGATTCTGAGCCGGCCCCCTCAAATGGCGCCGCAAACGTTTGAGAGGTTAAAGGAAAAAATCAGGGAGAAAGGATTTGATCTGTCTTATTTGATAAAAACCCCGCAATAGGAATTTTATGTTGGGTTGTGGATGGGTCCGGGGACCGCACGGGTTTTAATCGATGAAGAAATGGGTTTAAAAACGTTGCACACGAAGCCCGCGCTGAACAAAGCGAAAGTCCAGAACCTGGCCCCCTTGCGTTCGCAACTCTTCTTCCACCTGATTTTTACGATCCTTGTTCACGATAAAAGCCACGCATCCGCCGCCGCCGGCGCCGCAAACCTTCGCCGCCTGCGCCCCCTTGCGCATGGCCGAACGGATGAGGCCGTCCATCTCAGGGGTGCTGATTCCAGGAGCCAGGGCTTTTCTGGCTTTCCACTCCCTAGCAAACACAGGGGCCATGCCCTGGGTAGTCTTCCTGAAAAGAACCCGTTCCATATCCCTTGCGGCCTGCTGAATTTTTTCCAGATGGCCGAGGGTTTTTTTGTCTCCATCCACCGTCCTCTTGGTCACTTCCCAGTTATTGATGCCGGACTGCCGGGGCTTGCCGGTATAACAGAGCACGAACTGCCGGGTCATTTCTTTTAGGTCCAGGGGAATCCGTTTTAATCCAACCCCCGACAAACCCGGTTTCACGGACAACGCGCCGCCAAACATGGCGGGAAAATAATCCTGCCAGCCCGCAGGAACAGAAATGATCTGGGTTTCAATATTTCTGGCAATTTCGATCAGCCGGTTTTTGCGTGTCCGGCTCAAGCCGGACGGACCCTCCGAATAAGCATTCAGAGCACCGTGCAGGGCTATATTCAACGCTGAGGAACCCCCGATCCCCGATCCCGGAGGCGCCTGGCAATCGGTGGTCAACTCCAGGCCTTTTTTGGGAGCATAGAATTTCACCGTCTTTAAGATTAAATTTAGTGGATGCCGTTCAGGGATAGCAGACAGCGAAGAAAATTCGGCCCTGAGGTTCAGATCTTTAGAAAAGACAACAATGCGTTTGTCTCGCCTTGGCTTCAGCTCGACCGTGGCGTAAAGATTGATGGCCGCATTGAGAGTGGGGGGATTGCCAAAAAATAAATGAAGAGGCCAGATATCCAGGGTGCCCCCTGCAAGATCAATTCGAGTGGGGGCTGAACTTCTAATCATGTATGTGCATCAGGGTAAGAGAAAGAACCTGGAAGCTTAAGTTTTTGGTGCTCCCGGTTCATCGCTGTCAATCAACGAATCTTAAAGACTTTCTGACTTGGATTTTTTATCAGTGGATTCAATTTCTTCAATTTTAGCCGATAATCTTTCCACCAAAGCGTCGAAAGATTCTTTGCGAATAATTTTTGTGAACTGGGAGTAATAATTGTGGATCATGCTGACGCCTTCAATCACAAAATCGTACACCTTCCACTCACCTTTATCACGAATCAACTTATAATCGACTTCAATGGTGCTATCATTGCGAACAATCTCAGTTTTCACCAGCGCATACTGACCTTTGACAATTTCATTTTTGTAATTGATCACTTCATCGCTGTAGGACTCAATTTTGCTGGCATAGGAATTTTCCAGAAGCCTCTTGAACAATTTCTGAAAGTCCTCCCGCTCCTTCGGTGTTCTATTATTCCAGTCTCTCTTCAAAGAGCGCATCACCATCTGCTTGTAGTTAAACCTTTTGCCAATAGCATCGCGGAGCTTTTGCCGACGCGTCGTTTCCTGGGACTTAAGGCTGTCGTCCGTTACGATTTCAATGACTTCATCAATGGTGGCTTTCACGCTGTTGGTGATATCACCCGCAAACACATTCGGGGACAAAAACAAACACATTACGACAAAGCTTATGACTGCGAACCCAACCTTTGCATGATTTTTCACCATGGAAATTCCCTTTTTCAAAAAATTTTTTAAATCCCGCGACGCACTTTAACAAATATATTCTCGTGAATCAATCCTTCTAAATCAACAACCAACTTTGTGGCACTTATCACAGCTTTAAATTTATAATACCTAATAATATCATGGGACGGTTAAAAAAAAATCGAACATTTTTTCATATTCAACCTTCCTTTTTCATCTCTTAATCTGCCCGTCCGCGAGTCGATTCACCGGCCAGGCAAAAATTTTTGACCCGAGCACTGCGACTCATTAAATATTCCATGTTCCCTGGCCGAACAATAACTTCACAACAATACCCATCACTACCCAACGCCTCAATCAAGTCCCAGTTGTTTTCCAAGTCCTGCCTGCAAAATATTTTTGCCTCTCACCCTGGCCCGGCTCAATCACCGGTAGAATAATGTCGTCGCAGGACAACAATCCTTGTGGGTTTTTAATTCCTGAAAGAATCCTCCTGAAAGGGGGTTTTGGGGTCGGAGAGGGAAATGGGAGAATCACCGCCTCCCCGGAACCTGAATTCACCTTCAAATTTAGCTCTTGAAACCGTCTAAGTGCCTCCATTGATGGGGTTTTACCCCGTCCCCCCTGAGACCTGTAAATCTATTCCTGGAGCATTAAAGAGTTTTAAATCAATCTCATAGCACAGCAAAAATTATCCGTTTTCCATCGAAAAATCCTGAGAAATTATGGAAAAGTGTAATATACTATATATACTTCAATTAGTTACTAGTCCCCATAACCTATGAAAAATTTGTTCAAACAAGCTTTGTCGGCTGTGATCTGTTGCCTGATTCTGGCGAATTGCAGTTCTCCAAAAGTGAATGTCAGTAAATTTATGGCCAACGAAACCGCCGCTCCCAAAACCGTGGCGATTCTGCCGTTCACTATGGAAAAAAATATCAAGGAACAAGAGCTCCCCCACATCATTTTCCGGGAAGTATTTTTTAATAATTTCAGCTACCTGGGGTACAACGACATGCCCCTGGACGAAGTGGACCAAAAACTTCACCATGCGGGCGTCCAGATAGAAAACTCCTCGACCTTGCGTTACCGGGAACTGAGAGACATCCTGGGGGTCGACGCCGTGATTCGCGGCCACATTTTAGAGGCCAATAATTTTACCGGCGGCCTGCACGCGGAAACCATGATGCATGCAAAAGTGGATATGATGGACCTTCAAACAGGAAATTCCCTCTGGGAGGTAGACCACACTGAGATGGCTTACTCGGGAATTGCCAGCCCCACCATTGTGGACATCATTCAAGAACAGGTGGAAAACGCCAAAGTCAAACAGGCTTATCACAAGAATGCGGAAATTTTTTCCCAGAGAATCCTTTCCCAAATCCCCGACCCTGCCGGGAAGCGGCTGGGAGAGGTCCGACTGCCCACCATCTCCAGCATAGAAACCAATATCCAAGTCAATCAAAAACTGCAACCTAAAGATAATATTTACGTGAGCATGCGCGGGCAGCCGGGATTGACCGCCACCTTCGATATTGGAAGCTGGAAAACAAGCATTCCCATGAAAGAAATTTCTCCGGGCCTTTACACCGGGTCTTATGTGGTCCGGGAAGGGGATAAAGTTTTGAGCGCATTTATTATCGGCACTTTAAAAAATAACAAAGGACTCGCCAGCAAAAAATATTACAAAACCGCGCTGGCAACCATTGAAAGGTAAAATACATGACCGCCTTCCGTTTGCAAAAATCTACTGACTCCATGCAAAACAAAACCGGCCGCTGGCCCGTTTCCGGCTGGATGACCCGTGGGGTCCCGTTTTTTCTCGCAACCTGCCTGCTGGGCCTGTCTGCCTGCACAACCGACCTGCAAACCAAGGTGTCTGGAAACCTCAATCAACTGTCCCAAAAACAAACCATCGCCATCTTACCTGTAGAATTTGGGGACAAATCTCAACGCGATGCGGCAAACATGTTCAGGCGAAGTCTTTACGCCAATCTCAAGGAATCGGAATTCAACCTGCTCGAGCCCTATATGGTGGATGGATTGCTCAAAAAAAGCGGTTTGAACCATCCTGAGAACTACCTGCAGTTGAATCCCATGCGTTTAGGGGAAGTTCTGGGCGTCGATGCAGTCCTCATCAGCCGGGTCAATAAAGTTCAACGGGCTTACCTGATCCTGCATTCCTCCATTGAACTCAGTGTGTCATTACAAATGGTGGATACCCGAACCGGGGAAATTCTCTGGCGGGCGGAGCAAACCGAATCGGACTTTCAGGGGCTGGGGAAAATTCCCACTGGAATCACCGCCGCCGTCCTCGCTCCCATTTATTTTGTGACCAATAAACTGAATCTGAACCGAATCACCTCAAAGATGGCCAATAAACTGGTTGCCGTCTTAAAGCATCCGTTTGGCGCCAAAGAGGAAGACACTTTCAAGGAACCTGTGATCACCGCCGCCGCAAGCCGCGATATCAATCGGTTGAAGCATGTCGAACAAGTCAAAGCCAAATGGGCCAGTAAAGATATCGGAAAATCCAGCAATCCCAGGGTTCGCCTGGCCTCCATGAACCTGTTTCCCATTCCGCCGGTGACCATTTCCGCAGGCTATCGAGGCCCAAAGAAACAACAATCAAAAAACACGGCGCCTGAAACCAAAAAAACCGTCCAGGCCAACATTAAAATCCAACCTTCGCAACCCCTGACTCTGGCGACCCAAACGCCTATCTTTTACACGATTCAGGTGGGTGCCTACAAAACCAGGGTCTTTGCCGAAAAAATGATCCACTCTCTTGCCGACAAAGGATACAACGCCTTTCTGGCCCTGATGCCAACCAAGGATAAAATTCCTTTGTACCGGGTTAGGGTCGATAAATTCGTGGACAAAGACGAAGCCCGTCAACTCGCCAGAACCCTGGAAGACAGGGAACACCTCGAAAATTTCATCACCACGCAAAATCCGGGATAGTCATGAAGCGGCCCCGAACCGGTCCAAAAGATCAAAGAATCGGTCGATCTCGTTTTCACTGTTGTAAAAATGCGGGGAGAGACGGACCATTCCATCTCTGACGGTGAGTGACACTTGGTGGGTAGCCATGAATCCTAAGAATTTTTCAAGATCCATATCGCCTGTAAAAGAAATGATCCCGGACCGCTCCTCAGTCACCACGGAATTCAATATCTCAAAATTTCTGTTCGCAAGTTCAGCCAGAATTTTTTCTCCAAGAGCCATGATCCGCTGTTCGATTTGTTCCACTCCGACTTCATGAAACAGCGATAGCGCGGCGCCAAAGGCCTGGATGCTCATGGTATTGAAGGTCCCTTCCTCGAACCGCGCGGCATCCGGTCGCAAGGTAAAATCATAGTTCATGAAATCGAAAGGATTGACCATGCTGTTCCAGCCGACCACAGCGGGACGGACTTTGTCCATCGCGTCCGACGAAATATAAAACCCGCCCAGGCCCTCAACGCTCATCAGCCATTTGTGCCCATCGGCGGAAAGAAAATCAATGTGGTCGCGCTTCACGTCCATCGGTATAACGCCCAGGCTCTGAATGGCGTCCACGCAAAACAGGATGCCTTTCTCCTTGCAAAATGCGCCAATCCGGTTGAGGTCTGTTCTAAAACCACTGTTACATTCGACGGAGCTGATCGAGATCAGGCGCGTCTTATCGTCCACACAGGCCACCAGATCGTCAAACAACACCCGCCCATCGACCGCATGTACGAAGCGGCTCTCCACCCCCAGACGTTTCAAATTCCACCAGGGATACACATTGGCTGGAAACTCGATGTCGGGGATCACCACGTTGTCCCCCGGCTTCCAATCGATTCCGTTGGCCACGATGGATATGCCCTCGGACGTGTTTTTAACGAACGCCACCTCATGAGGACTGGCGTTAATCAGCTTCGCAAAACTTGCCCGAACGGACTCCACCCTCGCCATCCAGTCGGCGTAATTGGCGGTTCCGAAACAACTGGTGTCGTTGACAAACGCAGTCACCGCCTCCCGCACCCTGTTGGGAAGGGGCGATACCTTGGCATGGTCAAAAAAAATCCGGTTTTTTACGACCGGAAATTCCTGCCTGATTTGTTCTGGGTCCATGAGTTGGGTAGAAATTTTTCTCACTCCTTGTGCACGCTGGTCCCACGTAAAATAGAGCGAAAGCCGTATTTATTTCTTATCCGGTCGATGCCCTGATAAAGACGGTCCCACTGGTCATGACCCTTTGGCTCGAACAAGTCGCTTTGCTGACAGGAATTGCGGGTCAGAGAGGTTAGCGAGATACCGATCAACCGCACGCGCGTGCGGCTAACGAGCAGTTTCCGGAGCAATCCAAACGCCGTTTGCAAGATGACATAGTCTTCTGAAGTCGGCTCCTTTAAGGTGAAAGAGCGGGTCACCGTTTTAAAGTCCGAGGTGCGCAGTTTCAACGTCACCGTCCGGGCATAAAGTTCGGAGCCTCTCAGTTGCGCCGCCGCCTTTTCCACCAGATAACTGAGCCGGGATTCCAGAAGTTGTGCGTCCAGGGAATCGGTCTGCAAAGTGGTTTCACGGCTGATCGACCGGCTGTCTTCCTCTTGCCCCAAAACCTTACTTTGGCAGACGCCGCGGGATTTGAAATAAAGCCCGGTTCCCCATTTTCCGTGCACTTCCTCCAGCAGTTCTTTGGGAAGAGCCGCCAGATGACCGACGGTTTTGATCCCCATGCGTTTGAACCGCTCGTAGCTTTTAGGGCCCACGCCCGGAATGCGGCTCAGCGGAAGCGGCTTGAGAAACTTTTCTTCTTTGCCGGGGGCGATCAAGAGAATGCCGTTGGGTTTGACATAAGCCGACGCGACCTTGGCCAGCAGTTTATTGGATGCGATGCCGATCGAAGCGTGGATCCCCACTTTCTCTTTGATCTCGTTTCTGATTTTCTCCGCCGTCTCCAAAACGGGGCCGTGCAGTTTCTGGCATCCCGTCAGATCGACGTAGGCTTCGTCCATGGACATCGGCTCGACCAGCGGCGAGTACTGCTCCAGAATAGCGAACACCCGCCTGGAAAACTCGCCGTAAACCCCATGCGAGCCGCGCAGAAAAATCGCGTGCGGGCAAAGCCTTTTGGCTTTGGCAAGCGGCATCGCCGAATGGATGCCGAACTTGCGCGCCGCATAGGACGCCGCCGCCACCACACCTCTTCCTTCCGGGTCGCCGCCCACAATCACTGGTTTTCCCGCAAGCGACGGGTCCAGCACCTCTTCCACGGACACAAAAAACGCGTCCATGTCTACGTGCAATATTTCTCTCAATTCAATCACCTTTTTTGAAACCATCTTTATTCCATCGAGACCTTTACATAACCTGGAAAAGATTTAAACCCCTTCTCCCCTCCGGGGAGTACCCGTGCCGGGCATGATAGCTAATGTCCAATACCACAAAGGCTGGGATGAGGGGATATTATCCTTACTCAATACTCTATTCCGCCGGGGCGAGGTTGCCAAGCGGCGTCTCGCTCTTTTTCGAAAATTCAAAGCTCTCCCGGTATTGCTGGTCGACGACAGAGATTTTTCCACCGGTCGAAGGGTCGGATATTTCCTCGTACAGTTTACTGAACGTATCGGCTCTTTGAATCTCTGAATGCAAAATCAGATCATCGTTTTTGACCGGGTCCCGTCTCAGCATGGCCAACGTCGTTGGGTGCAGATGAAACGTCGCCGCAATCGTTTCCAGAGCCTTTAAAGGTTCGACTCCGTCTGCCATCAGGTTTTTTATATCCTCCTCGATGTCCCGGTTGCGCCTGAGGTGAACGGCGTGGGGAAAATCCGGTTGCGACAAAATCATGAAGTCTAAATGCGGCCAGTAATTGTTGATGAAATCGTCGAAACTCACGACAACGTTATTGCTCAAATGAATGTCGCGGGCCTGGTTGGCGTCTTTCTTCAACAGGCCGTTATAAATTTCCACGATGTTGTGCACCGCGTCGTACAGAACCGCCAGATGATAGGAATTGATCGCCTCCTCGGTGCGGAAGGAATCCATCGCCTTGACCATGGTGACCAGGGCGAAATGCATGTCTTCCATTTTAAGAAACGCCGACGACCACGGAAAACGGGTTTTATACCACTGCGGAATATCGGCGGGATACTCCTTACGCGACGAGTCCGTCGGCGGTTGATGGTCATTGTCCTGATACAGCAGAATGTCGTCCAGTTCCTTGTAGGCGAGATCGAGCCCGGCCCGCACGATGGTGTAGGGAAACAGTTTGCGCTGGTATTCCATGTAGACCCCAAGCTCCGGGTCCTGGCCTTCCAGGGAATGTTTGTGATCCCTCTCGGTGATGTCTTTGGCAAAAATCAACATGGTCTTAATTATTTGG
This sequence comes from Nitrospinaceae bacterium, assembly GCA_029261595.1. Lineage (GTDB taxonomy): Bacteria > Nitrospinota > Nitrospinia > Nitrospinales > VA-1 > JADFGI01. The sequence goes on from JAJDAZ010000046.1 coordinate 35,764, forward strand.
TTTCAGGGGGAATGGGATTGAACTGTTGCGAGACCAGCTTGATCAGGTTCGCCTTTTCCTCGGGAGACATATTATCGACTTTTTTCTGAATCTCCGCTTGCTGCTCCGGGGTCATATTCGCCATATGTTCTCTGGCGGCTTTCATCAGGTCGCTCTCGGGCGCTCCCTGCACACCGGAAAGATCCATTGGATTTTCCTCCGCCGGTTTTTCGGTTTGACGGTTAAGGCTTGCAGGCGACCGGAACTCAATGGAGTCCCCCTCGATTTTCCCGAAAATTTCTTCCGCCTCCAGATTTTTCAAAACAGCAGTCAGAGAAGTGTCATGCGACTTGCAACTCTGGTAAACCGGTTTGAACGGGAGCCGGACGATCTTTTCGGGAAAACCATTTTTGGTGATGGAGTGTTTGATGCTGGCTTCTACGGCATTGGTTTCTGACATGGCTTAATTAAAAATTAAAAAATTGAGCAAAAAAACGTTGGTCAAATAGTGAGAATAGATGTTTGGCCTATTGTAGTATAATCTGTTCAATCGCCCCAAATAAAACCGGAAAATGGGGCTCTTTATTTGATTATTAAGGGCTTTGGTGAGTCGAAGCTCTCGTTCTCAAGGCTCGGAACTCGTTGAAAATAACAAAACCCATTAAGCGCAAAAAACCGTCCCCCGCCGCTCAACCGGTCAGTCTCAGGGTCGCCACCGCACAAATCAACACCGTGGTCGGCGATTTCAAGGCCAACGCCGACAAGGTAAAAAAATGGATCACTCATGCCCGGAAGCTCGATGCGGATGTCGTGCTGTTTCCCGAGCTGACGCTTTCGGGTTACCCGCCGGAAGACCTTCTACACAAGCAGGGCTTTATTAAAGAAAATGAGGCGACTCTAAAGCGCATCGTCCCCCACACCAAAGGCATCACCGCCATTATTGGAACCCTCGAGCCATCGGGTAGGGAGCTTTATAATTCCGCCGCTTTGATTTCAAACGGCAAACTGATGGGCTATTGCCGAAAGGCGATTCTTCCCAATTACGGCGTGTTCGATGAAAAACGCTATTTCCACGAAGGACAAACTCCTGTGCGTTTCACGCAAAACGGGGTGACGCTTGGAATCACGGTGTGCGAGGACATCTGGTTTGCCGACGGTCCGGGAAAGACACTCTGCCTTGAGGGCCAGGTGGATGTTCTTTTGAACATGTCCTCCTCACCCTTCTGTAAGGAAAAAGGCCGGACCCGCGAAGAGATGATCCGCGCCCGCGCCCGCCAGTACCAATCATACGTGGTTTATGGCAATCTGGTGGGAGGACAGGACGAACTGGTGTTCGACGGGCAAAGCCTCATCATCGACCCGAAAGGGAAATTGATAGCGCACGGCAACTCGTTTGTGGAAGAGATGATGATCGCAGACCTTGAAGTCCAACCCAAATCTAGCAAGACAAAAAAAGCCAAACTAGAAAAAATGAAAACCTATCGCGCTCCCTCTCCAGCAAAGACTGCATTAAAGAAAAAACCGTTACTGGAACGAACGTTTAAAAGGCGCGAAGAAATTGAAGAGCTGTACGAAGCTCTGGTCCTGGGAACCAGAGACTACATCCGGAAAAACGGATTTAAAAAAGTCGTCATCGGTTTGAGCGGCGGGGTCGATTCGGCCATGACCGCGGCCATTGCCAAAGACGCGCTTGGCCCGGAAAATGTAACGGGAGTGCTGATGTCATCTCCCTACACGTCCAAAGAGAGCGAGATTGATTCGCTGGCACTGGCTGAAAATTTGAATATCCAGACCTTCACGCTTCCCATCGAAGACGCCATGCGGGCTTATGATACGGTTTTGTTCGAGGTCTTTAAAGATACGGCGACGGACATCACCGAAGAAAATATCCAGGCGAGAATCCGCGGCAACCTGTTGATGGCGCTGTCCAACAAGTTCGGCTGGGTCGTCCTGACCACCGGCAACAAAAGCGAAATCAGCGTGGGTTACTGCACTTTGTACGGCGACATGGCCGGAGGCTTCGCGGTGCTGAAGGACGTTCCCAAAACCTGGGTCTATGAACTGGCGAGGTGGGTCAACCAACGCGATCAAAAAATAGTGATTCCGGAAAACATTCTCGTCCGCGAGCCAACGGCGGAACTGCGCCCCGATCAGAAAGACACCGACTCGTTACCGCCCTACCCCATGCTGGACAAGGTATTGGCGGCTTATATTGAAGACGATCAGTCATTGGAAAGTCTGCTGAAAATGAAACTCGGAATGCCGGCCAAAGAGATCCGGCGCATCGTACGGATGGTGGACGCCAATGAGTACAAACGCCGGCAGGGGCCTCCGGGAGTAAAAATCACTCCCAAGGCTTTTGGCAAGGACCGCAGGCTACCCATCACCAATCGTTTTAAGGGATGAGACACGAAGAAAAATTCTGTTTTATGATAGTATCAAATATCAATTTCACATAATTATTGAATACAAGATCAATTTATCTATAGCAGGAGAATGGTTATGAAAAAGAAAATCGGCGTCGTTCTCTCAGGTTGCGGAGTTTACGACGGAGCGGAAATTCATGAGGCGGTTATCACTCTTCTGGCCATCGACCGGGCAGGAGCCGAAGCGGTCTGCATGGCGCCGGACGTGAATCAGATGCATGTGATCAATCACCTGACAGGACAGGAATCAGAAGGCGAAGTACGCAATGTCCTGGTCGAGTCCGCCCGCATCGCCCGCGGCGCCATTCAGGACATCGCTGAGGTGAAGGCCGACGATCTCGATGCCTTGTTTTTCCCCGGCGGGTTTGGCGCGGCGAAAAACCTGAGCGACTTCGCGGTGAATGGCGAAAATTGTAACGTGCATCCTCAGGTGAAACGCCTGGTCAAAGAGTTTGCGGAAAAACAAAAACCGCAAGGCGTGGCTTGTATCGCGCCTGCCATGTTTGCGAAAATATACGAAGGGGAAAGCGCACAACCCACTCTCACCATCGGCAACGACAAGGACACCAGCGAGAAAATCGAGAAAATGGGCAGTCACCATCAGGATTGTGCGGTGCAGGATTTCGTCCTGGATACGAAAAATAAAATCGTGTCCACTCCAGCTTATATGCTGGGGCAGAGCATTTCCGAAGTGGCCGAGGGCATCGAGAAAAGCGTGAAGGAGCTGGTCAAGATGATTTGACCTTTTTCAGCACAGGACAAAAGAGAAACCACAGATGAAAACAGATAAACGCAGATGGTCGGGGTGGGTGAGAATTGTCCGATCTTCGGCCTTCCCCCGTATGTATCCAGTCATCCTGAGATGTCCACAAGGACTTCTCCTTAATTAGATTAATGTCCCTTCCAAAAAATTCCGCTAAGAAGTAACGGTGGATTTTGTCAACTTCACATTTTCTTCTGACCAATCATGAGCGACTCTAAAAAAAATATTCTGGTGACGGGCGGTGCGGGTTTTATAGGCAGTAATTTTATCAATTACCTGCATAAAAATTATCCCGGTTACACCATTCTGTTGCTGGACGCCTTGACCTACGCGGGCAACCTGGACAGCATTGCAAGCCCCATCAAACAGAACGGGCATTTCCAGTTTTATCACGGCAACGTCACCCATCCGGACATCGTCAATTCCCTGGTCGCCAAAAGCGATATGGTCGTTCATTTCGCGGCGGAATCCCATGTGACCCGGTCGATCTACGACAATTCCCTGTTTTTTGAAACCGATGTGATCGGCACGCAGGTGCTGGCCAACGCCATCGTCAATCATCCGGTCGAGCGGTTCATTCATATATCCTCCTCGGAGGTTTATGGCACCGCGCTCACCAGCCCGATGGACGAAGACCACCCGTTGAACCCGATGAGCCCTTATGCGGCGGCCAAGGCAGGCGCCGACCGGCTGGTCTATTCCTATATGCAGACCTATGACATTCCGGCGGTGATTGTCCGCCCATTCAACAATTACGGCCCCTGCCAGCATCTGGAAAAAGCCATCCCAAATTTTATCGTGAGCGCCCTTAAGGATCAGCCATTGACCCTGCACGGATCGGGGGAAAGCTCGCGCGACTGGATTTATGTGGAGGATACCTGCGAGGCCTTGTGCCGCATCCTGCACGCCGACCGGGAACAGGTGATCGGGGAAACCATCAACCTGGGAACGGGAATCGACACGTCGGTCAATGACATCGCCAAAAAAATCCTGGGTATTCTGGAGATTCCGGAAAGTTTGATCGAATATGTAGACGACCGGCCGGGGCAGGTTTCCCGCCACATTTCTTCCAGGGAAAAAGCCAAACGCCTGCTCGACTTTGAAACGAAGGTTTCTCTCGATGAAGGGCTCAAGCGGACGGTCGAGTTCTACACCCGCAACCGGGAATGGTGGCACAAGTTTCTCTGGATGAAGGAACTCTGGGGGGTCCATTGAGCCCACGGATTTTGCCTGGGTGATCCTCCATGCGCCTTTCTATTCTGCAACCTTCCTACCTTCCGTGGCTGGGTTTTTTCGACCAGATGCACCGTGCCGACACGTTTGTTTTTTTAGACGATGTGCAATTCACCAGGCGCGACTGGAGAAACCGCAACAAGATTCGCACCCCAGAAGGATGGTCCTGGCTCACGGTTCCGGTTTTGCAAAAAAACCGCTTCCGGCAACTCTTGAAAGACACTCATATCGACAACTCCGTTCCATGGGCGCGCAAGCACCGGGACGCCATCCGCTCCCATTACGCCAAGGCGCTTTTTTTCGATTTATATTTTCCCGCACTGGAGTCGGTATATAATAAACGCTGGGATTTTTTGCTGGATCTCTGTTATGAAACCCTCGGGATTTTGCAGGAGGCACTGGGTATTAACGTATCTATTTTGAAAGCTTCCGAAATGGGTATTGAGTCCGCAAAGGAAGAAAAAATCCTCGGTCTCTGCAAAAAGTTGGAACCGAGTCATTATCTGGCCGGGGATGCCAGCGCTGATTATCTTAGGCCGGAAGCGTTCGATCAGCTTGGAATCGCTTTGGAGATGCAGAACTACCGCCATCCCAGCTATCGCCAGCGGTATCCCGGTTTTGTTCCCTATCTATCAGTCATTGACCTATTATTCAATGAGGGGGAGCGAAGCCTGGCTGTCCTGAGTGGAACGGATTCGAAGGCTGACCCGTCCGATGCCGGGAAAACTGAAGCCGGAAAAAAGCCGCCATGCTGAATTTTAAATTTCTGCAGAAAATAATTCCCAGGGCGTATTCCTTCCTGCCGTTTTATCTGCGCCCGGAGTCGTCGCTTCCCCCGTTTCAGGCATTTTTTGAGGTGACCTACCGGTGCAATCTGCGTTGCGACATGTGCCATTATCTCAGCATCATCGAAGACACCGAAACGAATAAGAAATACAAAAACGAGATGAGCGCCGATGATGTCAAACGGGCTATCGCCTCGCTTCCCAGGCACACGCTGATCACCTTCACCGGCGGCGAAGCTTTCATGAAAAGCGACTTTCTGGAAATCCTGAAATTCGCGGCCTCCCGGCACAAGGTCCACGCCATCACCAACGGGACCCTGCTCACAGAACAAACGGTGGACCAATTAATGGACTTAAGACTCAGGAGCTTGTGGGGATCGGGGTTTTTCTATCTCGGAATTTCTTTAGAAGGCAGTGAAGCCCTGCACGACCGCATCACCACGATACCGGGTTCTTTCCGCAAGACCACAGAGGGCCTCGAGCGGTTCATGAAAAAGCGCAGGGAGCTGAACAGCCGCTATCCCTTAGTGCATCTCACCTGCGTCATCAACCGCTCCAATGTCATGGATCTGGTACCGCTTTACGATTACGCCAATAGCCTGGATTTGAATGTGTGCAATTTTGTTGTGGACAATCCGGCCACCTACTGGCACGCCAAAAATTATAATCAGGACCAGCATTTACAGGTTCCGGCCAAGCCGGTCGAGGAGATTTCACCCGTCGTTCTTCGCGAACAATTGGCCAAGCTCACAAGCCGAAGTAAAACCTATCGCACCAAACTGCGTTTCTCGCCCAACTTCATCACGCCTCAGGAAATCGTTCGCTACTATTCCAATGAAAGTTCCTACAAAGATTACCGGTGCTACATCCCGTGGTCCAAAATGGCGGTCACCGCTTACGGCGATGTGTTCAGCTGTCCGCATGTCCGCCTGGGAAATTTGGAAGACGCCCAGGACGGCGCCACATCCTGGAATTCGGAAAGGGCAAAAAATTTTCGCACGCTTCTTAAAAAGGAAAAAATTTTCCCCGGATGTCTGGGTTGCTGTCAATCGGAATACATCGGGGAAGCACAGCCGGAATTGGTAAAAATCAAATCGCGGGACGAAATTCTCCAAAAAGCTCACGGAAAAAACTTTTTAACTCAGCCAAACTGCAATGGGTAAAAACAACCCGGTCGAGATATCCCTAGTGATCCCGGTTTTTAATGAGGCCGCTATTTTACCGGAGCTTGTCGCCCGTCTGCGAGCCGTTTGCTCTGGGTTTGGAAAACCGTATGAGATCATTTTTGTCGACGATGGCAGTGACGACGGTTCGTTTGAAACGCTGAAAGAATTAAAACGACAAGACCCTCAACTCAGGCTATTGAAATTCACCCGCAACTTCGGTCAGCAGGCGGCGGTGCTCGCGGGGTTCCGCCTAAGCCTGGGTGAAATCGTCATTCAACTGGATTCCGATTTACAGCATCCACCAGAAGAAATACCAAAGCTGTTGGAAGCGTTCACCGATGAAGTGGATATGGTCACTACCCGTCCCGAAAAACGCCAGGACGGTCTACTCAGGACCTCAGGTTCCCGTTACCTGCACGCATTCGGTCAACTTCTCTTTGGACGCGCGTTCAAGCTAAACCTCAGTTCGTTTCGCGCCATGCGCCACAGTGTCATCGAAAAAGTGGAAGCCTGTCGGGACCGCTCGCGCTATATGGCCGTCCTCATGAGCTGGATGGGCGTGCCTTCGGTGGAAATTCAGGTGGAACATCATAGTCGCCAAAAAGGGCATACCAAATATTCCGTTCTGAATTTAATTCAGCTCACCTGGGATCTCATCACCGGCTACTCCAATTTCCCTCTGCGCGTGGTGACGTATATGGGGCTGTTCGGGGCGATGGTGGGGTTTTCCGTCATGCTATTTTTACTTTTCCAGCGCATCGTTCAGGGAGTTTTGATTGAGGGATTCATCGTTCTGTCTGCGGTGTTCGCTTTTTTTGCCGGCGTCCAGCTTCTTTCCATTGGCTTTCTAGGCGAGTACCTGGGGCGAATCCACACCCAGTTGCAAAATCGCCCGGACTACATCATTGAAAAGGAAATCGACTGATGGAAATTAAAAACCTGACGTCGCTCATCATCGAACCGACCAATACCTGCAACTTAAGATGCACGTTTTGTTTTGTGACCGAGGGCATGGACCGGGAAGAAGGATTCATGAGTTTTGGCCTGTTCAAAAAAATCATCGACGATGCCCCTGGCCTTGAACATCTGTGCATGCACAATTGGGGCGAACCGCTTCTCAACAAAGATATTTTTCGCATGTTCGATTATGCCGCCCAATCGGGCGTGAAGCACATTGTCATGAACACCAACGGAACGCTCTTGACGGATAAAATGATCGACCGCATCGTATCCAGCCCTTTGAGTGTCATTCGTTTTTCAATCGATGGTTCGGCGGAGACTTTTAAAAAAATTCGCGGCGTGGATCTGGACAAAATTGAAAAAAACATCCTGAAGCTCAAAAACAAAAAAGACGCGTTGAGGCCGGAACTTGGAATGGGCGTGGTTTTCACGGTGGAAGAAGAAACCAAGGAGGATGTCGATGCCTATGTCGCGCATTGGGAAACCGTCGTCGATCACGTGCGCATGCAACCAAAACTCATTCAAAGCCCGCGTCAGGAAGTTTGCCCCGAACCCTTTGGAAAAGATTACGGCAAGCTGGTGGTCCTCTGGGACGGCACCGTCATCCCCTGTTGTGTGGATTATAACGCGACCCTTGCGCTCGGAAATGCCTGGACGGACAAGGTGATGGACTTGTGGCAGGAGGCTGCTATCGAACAACTCCGGCAACAACACCTTACCGGCGACTTCCCCGGCGTCTGCGTCAACTGCAACGAATGCGAAACCGAAAAAACCACCAAACGTTTTTTTTACGCGACCCAAACATAAATCCGGAAACCCTTGTATGACTTTGGATGTAGCAAAAGATAATGACCTGCAGGAAAAAATCCTGGCCGAGAATCATCGGGTGCATGCACTGGAAAGCAGCCTCTACCTTGAACGGCACCCGGAACAGACGAATTTTTTTCAAACAAAAATTCTACAAACATCTCTTACACGATTAAACACTGAACTTGGGAAACCGGATTCCAGCATTCTGGAGCTCGGCTGCGGCACCGGCTACCTCACCTTGGAGTTACTTGCATTGGGGCA
>JAJDAZ010000047.1 GCA_029261595.1 Nitrospinaceae bacterium
CGCCGTTTTGTCGATAACATTGGAATCCACCATCTCATGATAAAGATCGTTGCCTTCACGGGTTCTTTCGCCAACTCCAGCAAACACCGAATAGCCACTGTGTTCGGCGCCGATATTACGGATCAATTCCATGATGAGTACGGTCTTGCCCACGCCCGCACCACCGAAAAGTCCGGTCTTGCCGCCCTTGAGATAAGGTTCGAGTAGATCAATGACCTTGATGCCGGTTTCCAGCATTTCCATTTTAGTGTCTTGTTCATCGAAGGGAGGCGCATCGCGATGTATGCTCCATCGTTCTTTCGATTCCACAGGGGGCTTTTTATCAGCAGGGTCCCCGACAACATTCAAAATTCGCCCCAGGACTTCTTCACCTACGGGGACGGTGATGGGCGCGCCGGAATCCACCACATCCATTCCGCGAACCAATCCATCGGTTGGGTGCATGGAAACGGTGCGAACCGCGCTGTCTCCAAGATGCAAAGCCACTTCACAAACAATGTCTCCCTCGCCCTCAACGGGGTTTTTGATGTTTACCGCGTTGTACAAAGCGGGCAGTATTCCGTCCGCAAAGTTAACATCCACAACGGGACCCATCACCTGGGAGATTTTTCCAATATTTTTTCCGCTCATTGAGATCCTTCCTCCACGATTCTTGAATTTCCTATCATCAGGCCTTTAATGCTTCGGCCCCATTTACAATTTCAATCAATTCTTTAGTGATATAGGCCTGACGGGCTTTGTTATACGTCAAACTCAGGCCGTTGATCATATCGCCGGCGTTCTTCGAGGCGCTGTCCATCGCCGTCATTCTTGCTCCCTGTTCGCTGGCGCTGGACTCTAAAAACGCGCGGTACACCTGCACCGTCATATAGCGTTTTAAAAGTGCATCCAGAATAGACTCTTCATCGGGCTCGTAAATATATTCCTGCACATGATCTGTTTCTTTAGCGTTGCCCAAAGACTCAGGAACAACGGGTAACAACTGCTCCACGACCACTTCCTGTTGCATGACCGACTTGAATTCGTTGTAAACCATATAAATTTTATCGGCGGTTTTGCTGATAAACAATTCCGCCAGCAGGTCACCGATCTCCTGGGCCTTGGCGTAGTTAAAGTCACGGGTCCAGTCGATGAACTCATGGGTGATTTTATGGGGACGATGTTTAAAAAAATCTTTTCCCTTTTTGCCCGCCATCACCAGATTCAGATTTTTCCCCTCATTTTCAGCGATTAATTTGCTGGCCCGGCGAACGATATTGCCGTTGAACCCGCCACACAGGCCTTTGTCCGCCGTCACCACCAGTACCAGGATATTTTCTCCGCCCCGTTGGTCGAGAAGGGAATGCAAGTCCGGGTTGCATCGTGCGGAGATGTGGTTCAACACGTCCCGCAATTTAAGCGCATAGGGCCGAGCGTCTTGAATGGCTTTCTGGGCTTTGCGCAACTTGGAGGCGGCAACCAGCTTCATCGCTTTGGTGATCTGCTGGGTGTTCTTGACGCTCTTGATTCTTCGTTTAATGTCTTTTAAATTTGCCATGGCTTGGGTTTAAAACAATCCTTTGTATTCCTGGATGATTTCCTTCAGCTTGGTTTCCTTGGCATCGTCCAGCTTCTTATCTTTTTCAATTCCGCTGATGAGGTCGGGATGTTTTTCTTCGATGAAGTTCAACAAACCGTTTTCAAATTTCTTAATATCCCCCAGGGCAATGTCTTCCAACAACCCACGCACACCCGCAAAAATGGCGATGATCTGCCGGGCCACGGAAAGCGGTTTGTATTGGTCCTGTTTGAGAATCTCAACCAGCCGTTCGCCGCGCGACAACTGCGCCTGCGTCGCGGCGTCCAGGTCACTGCCAAACTGGGCAAACGCCGCCATTTCACGGTATTGCGCCAGATCGAGCCGCAACTGACCCGCCACCTGTTTCATGGCCTTGATCTGGGCGGAACCACCGACACGGGAGACCGACAAACCAACGTTGATCGCGGGCCTGACGCCCGAGAAAAACAGATCGGTTTCCAGAAATATCTGACCGTCCGTAATGGAAATAACATTGGTCGGGATATAGGCCGAAACGTCACCCGCCTGGGTCTCGATGATGGGCAAAGCGGTCATGGAACCCGCGCCGAGTTCGTCACTGACTTTGGCGGATCGCTCGAGCAACCTTGAATGCAGAAAAAATACGTCTCCCGGATACGCTTCCCGTCCCGGAGGACGCCTCAGCAGAAGGGATAACTGGCGGTAAGCCGCGGCCTGTTTGGAAAGATCGTCATAAACGATCAGGCAATGTTGCCCGTTATCGCGAAAATATTCTCCCATCGCGCAACCCGCATAAGGCGCGATGAACTGCATGGGAGCCGGCTCACTGGCGGACGCTGAAACGACGATGGTGTATTTCATCGCATCGTGCTCTTCCAGTGTCTTCACCACACGGGCGACGGTAGAACGTTTTTGGCCGACGGCCACATAAATACAGAATACGTTTTGCCCTTTTTGGTTGATGATGGTGTCGATCGCGACCGCTGTTTTGCCGGTCTGCCGGTCGCCAATGATCAACTCCCGCTGACCGCGACCGATGGGAATCATCCCGTCGATGGCTTTAATTCCCGTCTGCAACGGTTCGTGTACGGACTTTCGGTCGATAACACCGGGGGCGATTCTTTCGATGGGTCCGAACTTATCCGTCTTCACCGGACCGCGGCCATCGATAGGCTCTCCGAGACCGTTGACCACACGGCCGATCAACTCCGGCCCAATGGGGACTTCCATGATGCGACCGGTGCGCTTGACTTCGTCACCTTCCTTAATATCGCTGTCGAATCCAAGGAGGATGGCGCCCACATTATCTTCTTCCAGGTTCAGCACCATGCCGACCAATCCGCCGGGAAATTCCAGAAGCTCGCCGGACATCGCATTTTCCAAACCATAGATACGGGCAATACCGTCGCCAACGGAAATCACGCGACCCGTCTCT
>JAJDAZ010000048.1 GCA_029261595.1 Nitrospinaceae bacterium
TCTGATAACGTATTGAGATTGAGTCATTGGTTTCTCCTTTAATGATTAAGATTCGACAACTTATCTTAACCGAGAAACCATGACTCTTTCATTCCACTGAGTCTAAACCTGTAAACGCTTTTCCTTACTTATCCAATTTAACTGCTTTAAGCGAAGTAGCTTGTGATAGTCTCACCCTAGTTGCTTAAGATCCATTGCGGCCTTTCCTGCTGGTGTTATAGTTCCTTCCATAAACTTCATGCACCAAGCTGTAGGCAATACTTCATGTAATCTGTATTTTTGGAAATAGTAAATGTCCGCTATTGGCTGCCGATTCAACCGGTCGATGCAACACTTTATCTTTATAGCAAAAAGATGGAGTGTAGAAAATGACATACAGAACCCGAATAAACTATACCGCTCAACAAAAATCAGAAATGTGGGATCGCTGGCAACGCCGCGAATCACTTAATGCCATTGGTCGGGCTTTTGATCGACCGTCATCCTCCATCTTTGGTCAATTCGCCCCGACAGGTGGTATACGCCCAGTCCAACGAAAACGTTCACACTTTTTTCAGTTCCTTATATTGCGAAAAAAAGCAGAAAGTTATATAGTTAAAAGATGAATAGTTTTTCTCAAATTTATAAGAAGCCCTTTTTCGCCTGCGCCGTTTGCGTGATATACACAGCCGTCTCTTTGGGCATTGCCATTTTTGGTTTCTAAGGTGGGTTGATCATTTTGATCTTTGTCTCACAATAGGAGTTTATCCTTTTTTATGGGAAATTATACTTTTGAACTTTTGTCTCTTATCTCCCTGTTCGTATACGTAAGCACCGCTATTTTCTTTTGGGCGATCTTTAAAGAAAATTGCTCCGCTCATAATAAATCTTTGGTGGGAGAAAATTTTATCGACAGGAGCGATGGACGTTCAACTTACCCAACCCATCCCAATTTAAAAAACTATATAACCTTAAATTGGAAACCGCTTGCCCTGTCGGGACTGATTTGTTTTGGGGTTTTTGGTTTTTTCATAACCCATATATGTGATTATTCGTAAACCCTCCCCACCACCACTCACCCACAAGGCTCCTGCCGTCGCTCTGGATCTGGCCTGACTATTGACAGTATTAAATTTTGCAAGGAAGGTAGCTTCCTTTTTCGTTACATTCTCCTTTCTTCAATGTCAAAAACATCGAACCAGACATAGACGGGTCGATGGTATTCAGGGAGGTTTTCCGAAATATAGGATTCTAAAAACTCCTGCATGGTGTCCGGCATTTCGCTCAGCCGTCGGTCGCGCATTTTGTTATTCCATCGGATGATTTCCATTTTATCTTTCACTTTGGATTGGGCATGAACCCATTCCACCACCTCTTCATCGGTGGCTCCTGTCGCCACAAAATCCTTAAATTTTTCATGATCTATTTCAGTGAAGGCTTCCAGTTCCTCACATAATGTGCAGGGCCAAAAACTATAGTCTCCATTAGTTCCGATAAGATACGCCCGGCATTTGTCGAGGCACCGAGCCAGAATCACATATCCACCCAACATTTTTTGAGGACTGCTCGGGTATTCTATCCTCAAGTCTTTTGCCATTTCAGCGAGTGCGTCCCTATCCATTGAGGCTCCTTTAGATTTCTAAGAATGAAAAATTAGCTCTCCTCCCTTAAAATTTTTTAATATGCAGTACGACTTCCCATTCCTTTATTGGATAATATTTTTCCTGCCTGGATTTAAATATTTTTTATTTCAATCCAACGGAAGGGTGAGAAAGAATGTGCTTCCTTTGCCCAATTCACTGGAAACCCCGACTTCCCCGCCATACAGATTGACCAACTTTTTAACAATGGCCAATCCAGGCCGGTGGATTTTTCTCCACCAGTGGGTTTTGCGCTTAGAGTTTGAAATTCGCCAAACAGCAATTTCTGATCCTCCCCGGAAATTCCCGGACCCTCATCACGTATAGAAAACCTGGCTTTGTTATCCCGGTTTTCTGTAGAGATATAAATATTGGTGTCTGGGGCGGGGAAAATTTAATGGCATTACCAATAAAATTTCCTATTGCCTGAGTCACGGCATTTTATCATATGCAAAGGGAGGGATTTCTCCCGTTTTCAGGTTGAGCGTGATTTGTTTTTTCTGCGCCAGGAGCTCGAACAACTCCATCTGGTTTCTAGTGGTCTCATTGAAGTCCTACACCGTTTTTTCCAGTTCGATATTTCCGCTCTCGATTTTTGAAATATCCAACAGGTTTTCAAGGAGGGCCTTCATAAAATCACTGGAGTTAAATATTTTTTCCAGAAGTTTATCTTGCTTTTCATTGACCATCCCAAAAGATCCATCTTTCAATATTTCACTATGGGAGCGGGTCCGGGCCGTATAGAGAAACAGGATACCCACGAGTTTATTCCGGCTTTTTAAGGGAGTTGTCCGTCACATTCTATCCCACAGTCATTGATTCTATTCTTTAGAGACGCCAACCCGTGAATCAAGAAAAAACCAAAGTCCCCGATAACGAGGTCAACGATTCGGCCACGCCTCTTGCCGATAGAACCTCACTGGCCTGGATGGGAACTGCGGTGGTGAATGGCCATGGCCTTCACCGGAATCATTCTGATCCAGATGATTTCCATTTTTAATTTTCGTTCCCTTTATGCCTCGATGTCAAAAATCGGATTTTTTTACAACCCCTGTGTCCTGATTGCCTGGACGGCAACCTGCTTCTGCAAATATGCGCGGTTTCTTTACCATTCATGCAACACGCGCTTGGAACGGTGGCGCTGGAATGGCAAGACTAGGGCCTGATTTTTCTTTTCGGTGCGCTCATCTTTTTGATCACTGAAAACTAAAAGGTCCTGTTCTGAGATAAATTGCGTGCCTGAATAATGGGAGCTATTTTACTTTCAATTTTTTCGGCAAATGAAGGGTCCGCATTTAGGTGCGCGCCGAAAGGCAGGAAAAAACGACTGAATAAGGCCAGACCGGCGGCAAAATCACCGAGCAATTCTGGGGCGCCCATCGCATGGGCCAGCCAGGCGGAAAACATCGATGTAAAAAATGGAAAGATCCTGGGGATTAAATAAAATTTCCCGGCCTCATTCATTTTGTTCGAAAACCAGAGCTACGTCCCCTGATCATCACCTAAAACGTGAGGCACTGTCAACTGCCTGAGGATGCAGATCGAAATATACGATGACTGGCGGAAAACCGTACCAGGCTCCGAAGAAAACTGAGGCAACCTTTAAAGAAATTATTCTGCCGGGCTAATAATACCCACCCGAGGAGCCGCCACTGCTTCTCTCGGATCTGGATTTTGATTTTTCGTAGGATGAGGAATCGCCCTTCTGCGTGCTGGAACAGCCACCCAATACCAGAGGAGTGAGAAATGCCGTTATAAGCGAAAACATCATCAGCTTTTTCATTTTTAATCGGCTTTGTTTAATGGTTTTGTCGCGATCTTGAGACTCTTCACTCAAATTCTGTTTCAATTCCATAAGTTTCCTTTGGCTGGTAAAATACATTTGTTTTGATCGGGGAGTATCCAATCTGCTTATTCTTAAGGATGGCGATCGTCTGATATTTGATCTTTTCATTGTATTTACCCTGAGAAATTTTGATATGTTGGAAATAATATCACCCTCAGGGCTTTCACCTTATAGAAGGCATCACAATCTGTTGTGATTTGAATTACAAAATTGCTTTCATTCTTCAGACGCTCTTCTCGGATGAGGAGTGGATGACAAATAGAATGGCAACGAGGAGGAACGGGAAGCTACGAAATCCGATAGGCGACGCTCACTAAAGGCGTCATGGCACCCACTGCATTCCAAAAGAGGCTCATTATGATCCAGGAAAGATGGCATATCCATGGGACCATAAAGGGTTCGGCAGACACTTCCTTTTTGTAGCGCCACATCCCCCAGGCCAGGCTGATGACAAACGAACTCCAGGCCAGGACCTGCCATGTTTCGATGACGTTGAGATGCGCCGTCAACCGGGAAACCAGCGGCAACTCTCCCATATTGCGCGGATCATAAAGAATGTTGAATACGCTCAGCCCAAGCCGCGCAATCAGGGTGTAGCCCAGGGTGAGCATTCCCATAAGAACATAGAGAAATAAGGCCTTTGGTAGAAATTTCATCCGACGCCTCCAGCTTGAAAGTTGAGTGAGAAAAGGACCGCTATTATAATTCCATAGCGAGTTCAAGCGCTCTTTTCTTTAGTTTGGCGTTAGGTCCAAACCAGGCCAGGCGTAATCGCGAATCCCGGTTTTTGCCAAGACGATGATCGACGGTATAGATCACTGCATTCAGCAAACCCCAGGCGGTCATGTTAGCGTGCTCCAGGTTTTGCCCCGGAGCTTTTTTAATGGCCTCAATGGCTATCCGGGTGTTTTGATCTGCCAGCTTATTAATCTCTTTATTTCCAATAGAAGAAAAATCATTGGCCATATCAGGCTGAAAAACATTGAACATATACTTATTGGCAATCTGGTCATCCACTTTTATTTTAGCCAGTCCTTCCGCTTCGGAGGCAAAAACTGAAATCGCTTCCCTTCCAAGACCGATGGCCTCTTTGGTCTTTCTGATCATGCCTTCTTCAAATTTGTTGGGTTTCAGGGATACAAACGGGAATGTCTTGTTAAAAGACCTTCGACAAACGTTCTTAAAAGATATTCTCGCCTTGGAGGGTATTTGAAAGGTATTGCTGCCTGCTGATCTGACGGCAATGAAATGTGCTTCGATCCTGTCCCTTTTTTCATCTCTGGACGCGAGGAGCAGATAACCTTTCATCCTGTCTGTTTCCGTCACCATGAATTCCTGTTCCAATGAGGCCAGCCCCCAGACGATTCTTCCACCATCGAGAACTCCGACGGTCTCCAAATGGGCATCCCCATGTTCTATAAAGGATCGGAAGAATTGGAACATCTCTTGATTGGCGAAAGATTTGGGCAATCCTGACGGGACTCGAGACACCTCAAAATCAAGTTTTAACTTATAGGCCAGTTCGCGTGGAGACAGGCTTGCATTCACATCCACCCCAATCCCGTTCCAAGGTTTTTCGTTGATCCAATCCATCCGTTCGCCTTTCCAATCGACTCCTGATTCCCGAATTTTTGAGAAAATTATACCCACATTTACGCCGGGAAGCTTAACCATTCGGCAATGGGAAATTGAGCATGAAATAAAGGAAGCCAATGCCAGAGTATTTCCGCATGGGAACTTTATTCAAGCCCCTGAAGTGAGCGATTTTAAAAAAAGTCTTCATTTTCTTTTGGTTCAAAGTATATTTTATCATCAAAACTTCTGCGCTCTAAAATTTTGATACAGGATTAACAAGTCCCGTGGCATATGCCAACCTATTGAATTCCCTTTATTATTAAAATTGTAAAATATTATCACCGCTTCCATAAATTTTAGACTTATAATTTATTGTCAAGTATCAGGCCTCTTGGGCCACCGTTCCAGGGAGCAGGTCATGCCAAGGTTGTATTTAAGTTTAGGTTCCAGGGGTTCAGAACCGCTATTTGAAAAAATAGCCGGCCAGTGCGAATCGTACATGGAGCAGAAATGCTATCTTGAAACGGATGACAAACCTTTTCTTCCAGAAAAAATAAAAAGCCGCCTGAGTGACTGTGATGCACTGGTCGTGGTGATCGGAAAAGATCCTCCTGAATTGAGGGATCTCAAAAATTCGGACAATAAATTCATTTTGAGCGAGCGGGTTCGATTTGAAATCATATCGGCCATAAATCTCAACCTGTTAATTGTCCCTTTATTGTTGGATCATGCCATTCTGCCGGAAAGCCGTAACGTCCCGGGAGCATTGAAACATTTGCTTGAAAGCAAAACCTACCGATTGAGGGAAGCCTTCTGGTTTGAAGACTTACATCTGACTCTTGAGGATATAGAGGAAGAACTGGATTTTAAAAAGGATGTGGAGGCTAAACTATTAAAACCTTATAAATTTAATTTTGAGAGCCGTAACGATTTAGCGGGTCAATCACCCAAAATAGGTAAACTCGGTATCGATTCCTATGGACCTACGGGACTGGGTCGGCTCATTGATTCAGAGAATTTGATTTTGGCCGAAGCGCAACGCAGAGGCGACCGTGCAGGGGAAAAAGATGCCTTATCCTCCCTGGGCCTTGCGTATGCCTGGCTGGGCCAGACCCAGCGAGCTATCCAGTTTTTTCTTAAGCAACTTGAGATCGTCCATGAAATAGGGAACATTAATGAAAAGTGCGCCTTACTGGCCAATTTGGGCGATGCTTTCGCCATTTCCGGAAACACCCAACGCGCAAAGACCTATTATCAGGACCAATTATCCCTTGCGAAATCCGGGGATCACCGTGATCATGTGGGCAGTGCCTGGAACGGCCTCGGATTTGTTTATGTCAAACAGGATCAGGTTTTAAAAGGCATCGAATGCTATAAAAATGCTTTGGCCGTTTGCCGGGAATTGGAAAACCATGAAAAAGAACTGGAACTGCTGGTCGGAATTGGATTGAATTATCAAAAACAGGGAAATTTAAGCCAGGCCATACAATTTCTGGAACTTGCCCTGCCCGCTGCACGCTATCTGGAAAACCGAAAAGAGGAAGCAAGGGTTTTGGTGGATTTGGGGGATATTTTTTATCAGGCAGGCAACCCTGAGCGCGCAGACTTTTACCTGACACGGGCCGAAGAGCTATTAAACATCCTGGATGGACCCTGGGTCGATTCTATTCGGAAACGTTTAAAAAAATTACGGGAACCCTTGAACGATTCTGAAAAATAATCAACTTTAAATTTATTACGCCCCCTTAAAAATATCGTAAAGGCTTCACTTAATTTCAAAGGAAAACTAATTTACTATGAATTCCAGTACCAATCCCATTTTAATCGAAATGTCGAAACAACTGCCCGGTTCCATTCAAACGTTCAAGGACATTCAAGAACCCAAAAGTTATACAGAAATTTTCGCCCAGGCCAGAAAAGAGATCTTATGTCTTCGGGATATGAAAAGGCACATGGACGACGGGCAATCGGCCCGAGCTTTCATGCAACAAAGCGGTTATCAGTTTCTACTTGATAACACCGAAGAAGAAGACGAACAGGAAGAACGGCTGAGACTTCTTGGAACGTTGCAACTGATTGCCGAATTGGCTCAAGAACTGGCGGAAGAGTGAATTTCTTG
The DNA here is from genome assembly GCA_029261595.1 of Nitrospinaceae bacterium. Classification (GTDB taxonomy): domain Bacteria; phylum Nitrospinota; class Nitrospinia; order Nitrospinales; family VA-1; genus JADFGI01. The sequence goes on from JAJDAZ010000048.1 coordinate 7,160, forward strand.
AGCGCAGGAAAACCCTTAAATATTCACCCTCCAAAACCACCCTTCATATGAGGCCAATCAATTGAACGTCAAAATCTTTCTTGCGCTTTGCGGGCTGGCCGGAGCCATATATCTCCTGTGGCCCTATCTCATGTGGATGGTGAAGGTTTTTATTTATAACCTGATCCTCGATTACGGAATTTTTATCCTCCTGTTCCTGGTAGGCGGCGGATATTATTTGTGGCGGCGGCTGAAAAGCTGACCGCTGGAGCACCCGCACTTGAGGCCTTCTAGCAACTCCCCTACCCTTTTCCTGACGGAGAGGGGATCGGAGCGGAAGTCCTTGCATTCGATTTCAGATCAGGGGTTTTTCGTTTAAAGACCAACTCGAAAAAATAAATAAAAATTAAATAATAGACAAACCCCTCCCCGAACTCCGTGATATTTCCTTTGAGAGAATGATTGTTGTGCAAATCAATTTTATCCAAAAAGAAAGCCATCTGGGCCACCGCCACCATGCCGATAATCGTTCCCATGGAATAGGGCTCCGGGGTCAGATAACGGAACCACGGGTGGGTCAGTTTCCCCACCGAAACCAGGATGGGTAAAATGCAAAAGCCCAACCCCAGGACGCAATAGACCAGGGGAGACATGACCTTATCGAAGTCGAGCCCGTATGGACGTAAAATATAATTATGAATATTGCGCGCGCCCCCCTCGTAAACTTCACCGGTAAAGTATTCCACCTGGTGAAGCCCGTAATCCAGTTCCTCCAAAAGAAGAATGAGGCTGGCCACCGCCATTAAAGCGAAAGCGATTTTTTCCCATTTTAGTTTTTTCCGGATCGACCCCACGATCGCGACAACAATCATCCCATTAATAACGAGGTGCTGAACGTTTTCGACGGCGCCAAACTCCCGGTTGAATTCAGGCGCGGCAAAACTCTGCATCCACGGGATTCCCGAAAAATACATGAATTCCAACAGCCCCATGACCAGAATCGGGCCTATCCAATAGTAAGAATGCCGTTTATTCACTCGCTGAAATGTCAATTTTAAATCATTGGTTTTCTAAATCGCGGGCGAGGCTCTATCCTTCCTTTTCCTCAATGGGCCTTGCGCCACGAATGTAATTTGCGGCGTTATTATACATCTTACTCCTGTTTTTTCATTTTTCATTTTTCGAACAAAATATCGCTTTTCCCCAGACCTGAAATGATTTGGTCCCGATGGATTTTTTGCCGTCATATTGATAGAATAAAATCTATTTTTTCACCAACCCTAACCAGAGCCTTGCCGAGCCCACAGAAAATTATGGAACTAAATTTTGAGTCCCTGCAAAAAATATTAATCGATAATAACAGTTACCTGATTCAGGCATTCGTTGTTGTTTTCGGTGCTCTCGTCCTTGACTTTATCCAACGGCGAATCTTAAAAAAAATTCACCGCCGTCTCGAAAAAACCGTCAACAAATGGGACGACGCGTTTGTCGGGGCGCTTGCCAAACCTGTCAGTGTCGTGATCTGGGCCGCTGGAATTGCGTTGGCGGCGGAAATCCTGCAAAACGCAACGAAAGCCGTTATATTCACCGCCGTCCAACCGGTGCGCGACACGATTATTGTCGCCGCGCTTGGATGGTTCCTTCTTCGTCTGATCAATAATATTGAAAAAAGCTTTATGGAAGGGGAAAGGGAAATCGACCACACCACGGTCGATGCCATTTCCAAGCTGTTGCGTATTTCGGTCATCATAACAGCCGCGCTGGTGGCGCTTCAGACTTTGGGATACAGCGTTTCAGGGGTATTGGCCTTTGGGGGAATTGGCGGCATCGCCATCGGTTTTGCGGCCAAGGATTTACTGGCAAATTTCTTTGGCGGACTGACGATTTACCTGGACCGACCCTTTAAGGTTGGCGACTGGGTGCGCTCACCCGACCGGGAAATTGAGGGGACCATCGAAAAAATTGGCTGGCGGTTGACGCGGATCAGAACCTTTGACAAAAGACCGCTTTATGTTCCTAACTCCATTTTCACCACCATCGCTTTGGAAAATCCATCCAGAATGAAAAACCGCAGGATTTATGAAACCATCGGCATCCGCTACGACGACTCCGCCAAAGTGGAGTCGATCATCAAAAAAGTAAAAGAGATGTTGCTGAATCACCCTGAAATTGATACCCGCCAAACCCTGATCGTCAACTTCAATGCCTTTGCTGCGTCCTCACTCGATTTTTTCATCTACACATTCACCAAAACGACGAACTGGATTCACTTCCACGAAGTGAAACAGGACGTCCTGCTCAAAATATTGAATATTATCGATGACGAAGGAGCAGAAATGGCCTTTCCCACTTCAACCATCCATCTGGCGGAGCCGCCGGAAAAGGAAAACTAATTCCCCAGAGGCAAGGTCAGTTGTGGGCCCATGTCTTTGGCATTTCCCGACTGAAGAGAAAAAATCTGCGCCAACAGGGAAAAGGTGGATTTGGACTGGAGATCGGAATCGTCTATATAAAACCAGTTGTCCCGATAATACACAGACATCGCGGCCTGAGCCGGTCGGCTGGACTGAGAGTGGATCTTAAGAATATCTCCGGTCACATCGGCCCAGTCAAATGGTTTCCCGGAGGAATAGCGGGTCAGGGTCACCTTCCCACTCGCTCGATCCTCTTCGGGAGATTCCACACCGTGTGAAAGGTAATACATCATTCCAAGCAGGGAGCGCGTTTCTATCCGGACGTGTTGCGGGTTGTCGTCAGAGGGATGCGTGGTCAGAACAAATCGCAGATTCTCAGGAGGCAACCCAAACAGCGTATTTAATTTTTGAAGTTCCGGAAAACGATTGGCCTTCTTTTCAAATTGAAAAATCAATGCCGGGGTTTTCCCGCTGGTTCCCAGGAACAGAGTGTGAGCATCCTTTAACTGCAGTTTACGAATCAAATTCGCCACTTCCACAAACTCCTCATAAATCGGGGCAATTTCCGGCGTGGGCCCGGATGCGGTGGGCGCATTTTTTAAATCGCCGACCCTTTCCAGGCAGACCCGTAATATCCGTTCAAAACTCCAGCCCGAACGGGTCAGCAAGAAAATGTTTTGCAGGGGAATGTGTGAGAGAAATCTCTGAATGAATTGCTCGCCCTGCAAAGGAGAATAAGATACCGTGGGATTTTCCTCGACACTAACCCCCAATCCAATCCCGAAAACTCCCTTGACGGCCTCTACAAGCGTGGCGCTGCCATCCGCATTCGCACGAAATTTAAACTGCGCCGCAACACTGTTGACCTCCAGAAAATAAGGCGTGTCCCGGTATTTGAGGCGGACCAGGTTCAGCAGTAATTGCTGGTCGTTCGACGTCTGGATCGTGGTATTGTAGTTAAATCGATTGCCCTTTAATGTGGAAGGTCCCAAGCCGGAGCAACCATTCAACAAAAATGCGAAGATGAAAATACCAAGGGCAATCCACTTCCTCGATTTGAAGGCATTTGATTTTTTGAAAGACATTATTAAACCTTTAAAAGGCCAGTCAAGCGCTGGACCAAATATTGACGTGCGATGGGTTGATGGCTAACGGAATTCTCTATCATGCTGAATTTTCTCTGGGGCTGGCGGGCGTCAGCAAGCGTCAGCCTTTTTTTCCACCCCACGTAGTGGGGTGCGCGGAAACAAGCTTCCCCGGCGGCTCACCAGTCGGTCCAGAAATAGCAGACCGTCCAGATGATCCATTTCATGCTGAACCGCCCTGGCTTCATACCCTTCCATGTTATAAGCCTGAGGCTTGCCGAATTCGTCAACCGCGTTCACCACGATACGATCCCAACGGGCCACTTTGCCGGTATAATCCGGCACCGACAGGCATCCCTCCCGTCCAACCACATTGCCTTCCTTGTCGGCAATTTCCGGGTTGACCATGACCAGACGCCCGTGGTTTTTTATTTTGGGTTTGCAGGATACGTCCACTATGATGATGCGTTCAAAACGACCCACCTGCGGGGCGGCAATTCCCACGCCCCCCGGACCGGCGCGCATGGTCTCCTCCAGATCGGCGATAAAATGTAAAAGGGATTCGTCAAAGACTTCCACCGGTTGCGATTTCTGTTTCAACCGCTGGTCGGGGTAAACCAGAATTTCAAGGACAGCCATTATCATCAACCCCGAAGAATATCAATTTCCGAGAGATGCACTTCCACATCCTCACCGCAATCCACGGACTTTAACGCCTGGTTCAAGGCTTCGACCCCTTTTTCCGCCACCCCCTCTATATTCATAATATACAGGGGGTTTTCTGAGGTTCCGGCCACATCGGATTCCAGGTTGAGGATGTCCAGGCCTGCCGCCGCCAGAACCCGTGTCACCTCCGCGACGATCCCGGCCTTGTCGGCTCCGTGTACGCTTATCTGGACATTGGGTTCCAAATGATGGTGAAGTTCTCCGTCAATTTGATCGACATGATAGCGAAGTTTAAGGGAATCGCACACCGGCTGGAGAACATGATCCAAAATATCCGCCGGACCGTCGAATTGAATCATCAGCATGATGGTGAAATTTCCCCCCAGTCGGGTCATCGAAGCCTCTCCCAGGTTGCAGTTTTCCTGGAATAAGACCGAACTTATCTTCGCAACAATGGCTGGGCGATCTTTCCCAACGAGAGTGAGCATGAACCAGTTTTTCATAGCTTTTGCCTATATATTGAGACTAATTTTATTCTGAATGCTTGAGAAAAAGTTCCCAGGCTCCCTTGAAATCGGAAGTGGGAAATTTTAGGGTCAATCCGGCCTCTTTTGGGTCCGGAACTTTGGAAACAACGATGTATTTTTCATTAATGCTCGCAATTTCAAGGAAAATCGAGGCTTTTTCAGCCATGACACAGCCCGAGCCGCGCATGATTTCCTCCATGACATGTTTTGCCGAATTATGAATCTCAATTCCATTTTTATTGATCAATTTTACCAATTCATTCCCTTTCAACTGGGTGTTATTGAAGCAAAACCCCTCTATTTTTGGCTATAACATATATACTTGTTTCGGCAAAACCTCAAGGTTCCTTTCAAATAAGAGTAGTAAAATTATCCGATTTACGATATCTTAGATATATCTAATTTGTTTTAATTATTTGTTTTTATTATTTATTTACACTAAATTTGATTCTGGAAAGTTCCTTATAAAATCTCTCTTTTGCTAAAGCAACTTACAGCTTCTTAGCTCTCGTCACTCTCCCTCAAGGTTATTTTATGCGAAATATCAGAGTTCTGGTGGTCGATGATTCAGTGGTGGTTCGTAAAATAGTGACAGACAGTTTGTCTGTGGACCCTGAAATAGAAGTTGTGGGAGTCGCCGCCAATGGGAAAATAGCTCTGGCAAAAATACCCCAGCTCAACCCGGACATCCTCACCTTGGACATCGAAATGCCGGAGATGGACGGTATTGAAACTCTGGTGGAAGTTCGAAAGATATATCCCACGCTTCCCATTATCATGTTCAGCACCCTGACAGAGCGCGGGGGAGCCAAAACACTTGAAGCTCTTTCTTTGGGCGCCACGGATTACGTAACCAAACCAGCCAATGTGGGTAGCGTTTCCATCGCCATGCAACGGGTCCGTGACGAACTCGTCCCCAAAATAAAAACCTTCTGCTCTGAAAAAGCCGGTTTGAAACTATCTCCGAAAACCAAACCGGAACCTGTTTCCAAGGCGAAAACCATTGTAAAAAAAATCTTCAAGCCAAAGGTTGCGCCCTCATTCAGCAACAAAATCGATATTGTGGCTATCGGCGTTTCCACAGGAGGACCCAACGCGCTTGCGGATTTATTCCCGATTTTTCCGAAAGATTTTCCCGTGCCGATCGTTATCGTTCAACACATGCCCCCTTTTTTCACGAAACTCCTGGCGGAAAGACTGACTTCCAAGTCAAATATTGTTGTTGAAGAAGGAACCGCAGGCCATACCTTAGAACCGGGGAAAGCTTGGATCGCGCCAGGAGATTTTCACATGGTTCTGGAAAGAAATGGAACGAGTGTGAAAACCAAAACCAATCAGGACCCCCCTGAGAATTCATGCCGCCCGGCGGTGGATGTTCTTTTCAGGTCGGTGGCCAGCCTCTATGGCTCGAATGTGCTTTCTGTCATATTAACGGGCATGGGACAGGACGGACTCATCGGGTGTGAATACATCAAAGATGCCGGGGGAAGAGTGATCGTTCAGGATGAAAACTCCAGCGTGGTCTGGGGTATGCCGGGGTTTGTGGCCAAAGCCGGTCTTGCGGAAAAAGTTTTACCTTTGAATCAAATTGGTCAGGAAATCATCAGAATAGCCAATATCGGACGGGCCTAACCCGAAGGCCTTCATTTCTTCGGGCATAAATAAGGTTCCTCTATCAAATTTCTCCTGCTACGCTGACGGCCCCCACTCCCGGTCCCATACGGACCGTCTTTTGAGTATCCAGAATCAACAACAGTTTATTGTCCAGTTTATACACCCCTAGCACCAGCTCCCGGGTAATTTCGTCGATGGTATCTGGTGGGCGCTCAAAATTTTCCTCTGAAACCTCCAGAACATCGGCGATTTCATCAACCAGAAGACTGACGACCCCTTCCTCAGTACGGACAACCACGTTCATGGGCATTTGCCCTTCAGGCAACTCCTCCATACCGAGTCTGGCCCTCAGATCAATAGCCGTGATGATCTGCCCCCGAAGGTTTATCAACCCACGGACCACGGAAGGCGCTAAGGGTACCCGAGTCATTTCCTGATACTTAAAAACCTCCTGAACGTTTTCGACTTCAACGCCAAAAAATAGATTTCCAAGATAAAAAGTACAGAATTGTTTATTCTCAACCATAATTTATTTTCCTATTCAAACAGCCGCAAGGGGTTGATTATCAAAAAATGTAGGATCCTTTTCGCGGACAATCGCTTCCGCATCCAAAAGATCCGTGACCAGGTTCTGGACCACAACGGTTCCCAGCGTACCTTTTCGATTTGAACCGCGCTCAATGGTGATGGACTCATCCACAATATCGAGTATTTTATCCGCCACCAGGGCCACACTTTTTCCATTTTGCGTGTAGACGATCGCCTGCAGGGTTTCTTTGTCAATACTGCCCTTATCTCCCAGGAGTATTTCGGAGAGGCTGATGAGCGGCATGATCTCTCCCCGGTACTGCACCACTTCCTGCTCCCCGGACATTTCAATATCGGCTCGCTTGAACTCTTCCAGGCGGGCCACCATTGAAAGCGGAATGGCCATCCGCCCGTTTTCTCCAAGGCCAAAAATGAGCAGGGTTTGTTTGTCGGTTGCGGTTTCCCCGCCTTTCTCGGAAGATTCCAGACGCGCCCGCTCGCGAGTCTGATTAACAACGCGGGCTGATTGCGCCAATCCCATCACATCCAGGATCAATGCCACCTTTCCGTCTCCCATGATGGTCGCGCCGGAAAAGGCGGAAATTCCCTTCAATTGGTGACTGAGCGGCTTGACCACAATTTCTTCCGTATCACGAACCTCCTCCACAACCAAGCCAAACTGACGTTCATCGGCTTGAAGCACGACTATATTTACTTTATCGTTATCCTCTTTCTTCTTTACCTTAAGCTCTTCATTCAAATAGATCAAAGGCAGAAGATTCCCCCTCAATCGGTAAACGGGAGCGCCCTGAATAAATTCTACGCTTTTTACAGCCTGCTCACCTTCAAGCAAAACCAACTCCAATAAGTTGACCTGGGGAATGGCATATCGATCGCCTCCCGTGGTAACTGTCAAAGCCGGGATGATCGCCAAGGTGAGGGGAATTTTAATCTTCAGCGTAGTTCCTTCTTTGTGCTTGCTTTGGATATCAACGGTTCCGCCGATCTTCTCGATATTGGTTTTCACCACATCCATGCCGACGCCACGGCCGGAAACATTGGTCACCTTTGCCGCTGTGGAAAAACCGGGAGCGAAAATCAGGTTGACCAACTCACGCTCGCCCATTCTGGCCGCTTGGTCCTGGGTGATCACATTTTTCTCGAGGGCCTTTTGCTTGATTTTTTCGGGATCGATTCCACCGCCATCATCAATAATTTCGATATTGACCTGGCCACCTTCATGAAAGGCGCGAAGCTTTAAAACGCCTTCTTCATTTTTCCCAGCCGCTTTTCTTTCTTCGGGGCCTTCGATTCCATGATCAGCCGAGTTACGGACGATATGAGTCAGCGGATCCTTAATCGCTTCGATCAGCGTTTTATCCAGCTCGGTTTCCTTGCCTTCCATTTCCAGGCGAATCTTTTTGCCACAGGATGTTGCCAGATCGCGCACCACGCGGGGGAATTTACTCCAAACATTGCCGATCGGCTGCATCCGAGTCTTCATGACCCCTTCCTGAAGTTCCGTCGTCACCAGGTTGAGGTGCTGCGTCGTTGCTGTAAAAGTGGCATCCTGCCCCTGGGTGTTGAACTGCAATATCTGATTTCTTGCCAGAACCAGTTCCCCCACCAGATTCATCAATTGATCGAGGAGGTTAACGTCAACACGAATATTGGTATCGGCCATGCCGCGGCTTTCCTGCTTTTTCTCCACACCGGCATTGGATTCCACTGGCTCTGCGGACAAAGTTTCCTGATCGCTTTTGTTTTCCGAAACCAGAACTTGAGCGGGCGGTTCGACTTCAGCGGTGGGCGCCATTTCTTCACTGGATTCTACTGAAGGGGCGGTCACGGCGGCAGAAGGCGCTTCGCCGCCTTTAAGCAGGGTGGTCAGCGTTTCTATCAATTCCGAATAATCAACGTCACCCTCAGTCTGATTTTCCTCGATACATGAAAGCATCTGCCGGATGGCATCCACCATGGCAAGGAGACCGCTCGTGATGGAGGGAGTCAGGTCTATTTCCCCGTCCCTCAGCTTGCTCAACAGATTCTCTCCGACGTGAGCGACGGATTCCAGCTTGGAAAAGCCGATAAACCCACAGGTTCCTTTAATGGTATGAATGGTGCGAAAAATACTGCCTAAAATACTCTGTTCGCCGGGATTCTGTTCCAACCCGACAAGATCCTGATCCAACTGGTCGAGATTCTCATAACTTTCGACGATAAATTCATTAATGATTGCGTCCATTCCGCTTATATCCTCGCTGTTATCAACTGAAGAGACTTCCGTGTCCGCTTCCGAATGTTCTCTATTAATTGGATCCGGTGTCATGTCCGGAGCAACGGGTTCCATTCCGTTATTGAAATCAGGGTCCTGATTCGAGTTTTTATCCATAAAATCTCGTTTTCAGCTTTGCAAAAATTGAATGTTATACGGCCATTTGGCCCGATAAAACGTCAAGCGCCTGGAGTGGCTCCCATCATTTCATCAGACCGCGCCACGGCCATTTTAATCATGATGTCCTTACCCAGAATGCTATAGTGCATCTTTTTGTCGGGCAGGCCTTTGGGCATAAATGGTTCCACATTTTGACCGCGTAACACGGTTGGAAGGGACATCGCAACCTTCACTCCCTCTACCCCCATCCGGGCGACAATATCGCCAGCCATGACATTTGCCAGTTCACCGATGACATCACCCATGTCCGGGCAGTCATAGTCGACCGCAAAACCACAGAACTTTTCAGCCAATGTTTCGGCCGAATCTTTCGGTAACGCCAGCATTAATATCCAGGAAGCATCCCCTACAAAGGAGATGACACCCACCACACCATCACCGACATTCTTACTGTTATCATCCCCGTCGTATTCAGGGACGGCTCCAAAAATCGTATTAAATATGGAGGCAACCGAATCACTCACACAATTGGTGATAACGTTCGGCATCTCCCTTTCATCAATTTTAATTGTGGCCATATCTAACCCTTAGTTTTGGGTCCAATAGTTTTTCGTGACATTTATTGAACGGTTACCAGCATTAGAACCAGTTATTTAATCAAACTTAAACAAGTTCATTATAATTATAAACAAGAAACTGTCAATGTAATTAAATTAAATCGATTCATATTGTTATACCGCCAATTCTATCCCTTAACGGATAAAAAAGGTTTTAATCAAGTACCTGTGCAAAGAAACCTGAAGAATGCACAATCATCAGGAGTCATTGATTTATTTGAAAATTGCCTTGATCTTTTCTTCCAGCTGATTGGCATTGAATGGTTTCACAATATACTGGCTCACTCCCGCTTCAACGGCTTCCACAATTTTTGCTTTATCCGCTTCCGAGGTGACCATGATAAAGTTTGTGCCTTTCATACCGGCGTCCGCTCGCACCGCCTTCAAAAACTCGATGCCTGTCATTTTGGGCATATTCCAATCGGACACGACCAGGTCAAAGGAACCTTCACCCAGTTTTTTGAGACCGGCGGCCCCATCTTCGGCATCTGAAATATCGGCAAACCCCAGTTCTTTCAAATTCTTTTTGATGATCTGTCGCATGACGGAAGAGTCGTCCACAACCAAAACTTTTTTTCCATCGTAAGCCATATTTCCCTCCTCAATTCTCAAGTTAATTGATTGAAAAAAATAGTCCCCTGTCCTCTAAAAATAACCATTGCCTAAGGCAAAAAATTATTCCAATTCCGATATTGCCGGATTCCGGGTGGACTTCTTGATCCCTAAAAAACGCATATTCCCCGACTAATTTTTCAGTGATATACATTTAAGGTAAACGGGCGTGGTTTAACTGTCAATAAAAATATCTAATTGATTTTAAAGACTATATCGTGATTTTAGCAGGATTTTCCAGGCTGGCAGAAGAGCTTTTCAGGGAGATAATTCTTCTCAAAATTTCGAAGAATCCGCAGGATTAAAGGAAAATTATTGAAAAAGGGCCTGTTCTGATCGAAATTTTATTTGGAATACGGATATTACAGAGGGAAAGAAATGCATAATTTGCCATGAATTCCCGAAGGCTTTCAGGCACGAGGGGTGGGTAAATATTACACGCAGACTTCCTGCTCGTCTTCGTAAAGCGTATCGCGCTCAACGGGCTGTCTTCCGGCCTCAAAAATCATCTCGATGATGGAATTTTTGTGGAAAATCTGGTCGGTGGCCGCACCTGCCGCGTGGATGATCTTCTCCTCGACCACCGTGCCGTCCATATCGTCGGTCCCGAACGATTGCGACAGCTGGGCAATTTTAGGCGTGATCATGATCCAGAACGCTTTTATATGAGGAAAATTATCCAGCATCAACCGGGAAACCGCCAGCGCCTTGAGATCCAGTTGACCCGGCGTGGTGGGAAGATGATCCAGCCGTGTGTTCTCCGGATGAAACGCCAGCGGAATGAAAGTAAGAAACCCTCCGGTCTCGTCCTGCAACTCGCGCAGGCGGATCAAATGATCCGTGCGGTCCTCGGCGTTTTCAATGTGACCGTACAGCATGGTGGCGTTAGTGCGAAGACCCGCGCCGTGGGCGGTCCGGTGAACATTCAGCCAGTCCTCGCCGGTAGTTTTTTCCCCGCAGATCTTTTTCCGCACACGCGGAGCGAATATCTCCGCGCCCCCGCCGGGGATGGAGCCAAGCCCCGCTTCCTTCAGGATGACCATGGTTTCCCCAAGTGGCAAGCCCGCAAGCTCGGCCAGGTACTGCACCTCCACCGCTGTGAAGGCCTGAATGTGCACGGCGGGGAATCTTTCCTTCAGCCCCCGCAGTAAGTCCAGATAATACTGAAACGACCAGTCGGGATGCAGGCCGCCGACGATATGGAATTCGCTGACCTTGCCGTTCATGTATTTTTCCGCGTCGGAAAAAATTTCGTCCAGGGATTTCTCATACGCCGTGGGGTCGTCCGCCTTCACGCCGAAAGCGCAGAACCGGCAGCTGTTGATACATATATTGGTCGGATTGATATGCCGGTTGTGGATGAAAAAGGTCTTGTCGCCGTGGATTCTTTCACGCGCGATGTTCGCCAGATACCCCACCCCTAAGAGATCAAACGAATTCCACAGGGTCACGCCCTCTTCAAAGGACAGGCGCTCCTGGGCCCGGACTTTTTCTTCCAAGGGGATCAACGCTTTATCTTCAAACTCGAACAGCATAAGGAAATTCCCATATTAAAAGTGAGCACCGATTATACCTGAACTCCACTTGAGGAAGCAAGAAATGGCCAAGATTGTTTGAAACCACAGATGAACGCATTCTGACAGAAATTGAATGAGAGTTTAGCAGAAAGAATCTCTTAGCATTTTACTTAAAATGGTCCACTTTTGGATGACGTCAATCACTTCCCCTTTAATATTCTTACAATTTATTCCGATAGGGACCAGATTATGAGCAAATTCAATTTTAGATAATTTTAACCAAAAGTAAGGAATTCCTGATGAAAAGCAGGAAATCTTCAAATTTAACCTAAATTTTACTCACTTAATTTTGGTGTTGGGAAAATTGCATGGTTAAATAGTAAGATCGGTTTATATAATTGTGCCTCGGTTATTCGGAATTATTTTCTGGTTTTATCCTAACCCTCCTTAATTATTTCTTTCCCAGCCCTTCCCTTCTCGTTATGGTTGTGGGTTTTTTAGTTTTCAAAATATGAATAGCTTAGGAAATCGAAAGATTGTAGCTGGATCAAATATTCACGGGTAAAAATGACTGAACTCATTCTCCAATCTATTCAACGAGAAGAAGGAATATCCAGGGAAGATTTCCAAAGATCATATTTAAAATCTCTTCAGCCCGTCATTATAAAGGATCTCTCCGCTTCCTGGCCGGCCATGAAAAAATGGTCCCCGGAATATCTCAAGGAAAAATACGGAGAGAAGCCGGTGAAGGTTTACAACGCAAATTTTGCCAAACAGGGAAAGAGTTACATGTCCAATGTGGATATCATTCCATTTAAGGAATTTATAGATCTGGTTTCCAACCGATCCATGGATTTAAGAATGTTTTTACATAACCTCAAGGCCCAGATGCCGGAGTTGCTTGAAGACATAAAAATTCCATCGATAGTATCCGGCATTTCGCGCAACCTGATTTTCATGTTTTTTGGATGCAAAGGTTCCTTCACCCCAATGCATTTTGACATTGACATGGCCCATGTATTTCACACACCCATTTACGGCAGGAAAAGAGTGACCCTATTCCCAATTGAGGAATCAAAAAATCTTTACAAACATCCATTTGCCTGCCGAAGTTATGTGGATGTGGACAATCCTGATTTTAATAAATTCCCCAGGCTGAAAAATGCCCAGGGTTATCAGGATACCCTCAAACCCGGCGAAACCCTTTTCATTCCAGGTGGTTACTGGCACCACATTGCATATAACGAATCCGGGTGCTCCGTTTCACTTCGGTGTCCCCACCAGTCTTTGTCTGCCAGATTGCAAGGGTATGTAAATCTGGGTGTCTTAATGCCTATTGACAGGATTATGAACAAATGTTTCTCTGAGAGTTGGTTTCGGTGGAAGGAGAAGCAGTCCTTTAATTAGAAATACTTGTAGAAATACTTGGCTTGAGTTGAAAAAAATTTAATGTGAACCCAGTCACTTGGGATTCAAGGACTCGCGGGATTAGCTATAGATAACAGAATTTAGCATTGATTAATTTTATAAGGACTCAATATGAAAATCGTTAAAGGTGAGATGGAAGAAGGCAGGTTTAGAATTCCCTACCGCATATACGGGGAATCAAAGGAAAGTATCGTCTGTATTTGTGGAGCCCAACAGACGATGACCAGCTGGCGCTCCTTTGTTTCCAGGTTTTCAAAAGAATTTTCCGTCGTTGTTTTTGATCAACCGGGCCATGGTCAGGCGGAGATTATTGACGGCCCCCCCCATCTTACCCTGAATGAACAGATTGAGGTGATTCATAAAGTGGTGTTGAAAACTAATGGAAACAAACCGATGAGGCTTGCAGCCGCTTCCTGGGGTTCTATTCTAGGGGCGGGATATGCTGCCAGATATCCTCATATGGTGGAGAAACTCATTTTGGGTAGCTTTGGCGGCAGACCCAGTAAAAAGATGCTAGAGACCATTGAAAAAGGCCAGATCATGGTCAGGGAAAACAGGGGTGACGAGCTTGGGCATCTGATCATTGATACATTCGGTCAGCGTATTTCGGACCTGTTTAAAAGAACCATCATCAGCCAATTTAAAAATATGACCGGGGATAAGATTTCCGCATTCTATGCCGGTGCAGACCTTATAAAAAATGTAAGGGATATAAGCAAAAGAATTGATTTGAGCAGCATCACCGCAAAAACCCTGATTGTAAATGGGATGTTGGATACGATTATCAATTTGGATGATATTAAATTCGCTTCAGCACAAATTTTCGATTGCGAAATCAGAATGGTTCCGGATGCAGGGCATTTTCTTCATCACGAGAAGAAAGAAATCCTGGATATTTATCATGAATTTTTCACCATGAAGGATGTCTGCGTCGCAAGGTAAAAATCCCCCCCCTTACCCAGCGCCCACCGACCCTTGTCGCGGGTCGCCTATGCCTAAATAAAGTTTCTGGCCACATCCAGAGCAGAACCGGCAACTGTTGATACATATATTGGTCGGATTGATGTGCCGGTTATGGATGAAAAAGGTCTTGTCTCCGTGGATTATTTCACGCGCGATATTTGCCAGCTACCTACCCCAACAGATCAAACGAATTCCACAGGGTCACCCCCTCGTCATACGACAGGCGCTCCTCGGCCCGTACTTTCTCCTCCAGAGGCTTGAACGCCGAATCTTCAAACTCGAACAGCATGCGGTATCAACGCTGACTTCCGGCCCAGACTGTGTGAAAACGCAGATTACAGATGTTTTTTCAAGAGACCGTTTTCTCATTGTTTTTTTTAAGCCCAGATCGAGTTATTTTGAGCTTATTGATTTTGTCGATACGGCAGTATTTTGTAAAAACATCTTATTTCAGCTTCTACATTTAGCGAATAAAGGCCTGTCAGGCCGTCAGCACCTTCATCAGAGGTACTGCCCCCATAATTTTCAGCACGCGTTTTAGATTATATGCGAGCACATGTAAACTCATTTCTGCGCCGACTTTTTTCAAGGTTTTCATTTGAAAATGTGTTGAGCCCATCCAATATTTTATCGTGCCAAAAGGGTGTTCGACCGTTGATCTTCGGATTTTCATCATATCGGATTGGCGTTCAAGTCTCGCATCCACAGCCTCTAATACAGTTTCATGTTCCCAACGACTGATGCGTCGATATTGACCTGTTGTGCATTGTGGCTTGATAGAACAACTTGAGCATGCGGATGACCAATAACGCTTTATAACCTTTCCTTTTTCCTCCCTGCTAAAACGATATATTGCCTGCTCTCCGCCAGGACAATCATACGTATCTGATTCAGGTCTATAGACAAAATCACGTTTTCCGAAAAGACCTTTTGCTTGGTTTCCTGATGTCTGTGGTTTTGGTAAAAAGGTGGTGATGCCCGATTGTTCACACTCTAATATTTCCTCGCCCCTATAATACCCTCGGTCAGCAACAACCCTCAAATTACCACTTCCGACAACTTTTTTTGCCTGTTTCGCAATTCTGGATAATTGCGCTCTGTCATTGCCGATATTCGTAACCTCATGCGTCACAATAATATGGTGTTTGGTATCTACAGCGGCCTGAATGTTATAACCAACAACCCCCGTACCACGGGTTTTCATAGACCGTGCATCAGGGTCAGTGAGTGAAATTTGCTTGTCCGGCGTGGCTTCTAACGCCACTTCAATTTTATTCAGTCGCTTTACTTCCTCTTTAAGAGTAGAAATCTTGTTTTCGAGTCGTTCAACTCTCACTTTAGCGACTAATGCTTCTTGACGATCAGCACTGTCTATTTGACTCAAATATTTTGCAATGCTTTCATTGATGAGGTTTAAGCGATATTTTAATTTGGCACGTGTTAAATTTAAATCACGGTGATTGACTGCCTTAAACTTACTGCCATCAATAGCAACAAAAGCATCAGAAAATAAATCGAGCTTGCGACATATCATGACGAATTCACGGCAGACCGATTGAATAGCTTTGGGGTTGTTTTTAGGGAAGTCAGCAATCGTTTTAAAATCAGGGTTCAACCGTCCGAGTAACCACATAAGCTCAACATTGCGTTGCGTCTCATGTTCAAGGCGGCGGCTAGATTGAACGCGATTTAAATAACCATAAATATAGATCTTCAACATGGTTGTGGGGTGATAGGAAGGACGGCCTGTATCAGCAGGTATCACTTTAAACCCCATCTTGCACAAGTCCATCTCATCAACAAATACGTCAATGACTCTGACAGGGTTATCTTCTGCAATATAATCGTCAAGCTGATCAGGGAACAGGGTCGATTGCAGGCGACTTTCGCCTTCAACAAAACGCTTCATTAATTTCTTCGCCTCTATTACGATAACAATGCAATAAATATAACATCGCTTAATAATATTGACGACTCTGCGTTTTCACACAGGCTGGGCCGAAAGCCGACGTTGACCCCACTATTATCTCTTGCCGATCACCATTAGAACAACATAAGATTGCGCTCTTACGTCATGCAATTGACGCATTTCCGGAAAACAGTTTGTTGCAAACGAGGTGACCTTTTTTCGCAAATGAGGTGACGGGTTACAGTTATCCCGGAAAATATGTCAAAAATCCGGCAAAAATAGCCGGATTTCTGTCGCTTTCGAGAGCGGTGGTGAGAAAAGAGGAGTGATGCCCGGACTACCAGAAGCTTTAAATGTATTGGGTTATGGCTTTGGTAGAAAAAATAGCGCGTTTTTAACTTCTTGGCATATGTTTTGCTCTATAGACAGCAAGGAGATATTGATATGCCACTGATTGACAAAATTTTATTTTCGGATAAAGCCCCAGCGCTCATGAAAAAGAGCCTGAATATGATGTCCACCCGTCAGAACCTGATTTCTTCGAATATCAGTAATGTTGATACTCCGGGGTTCAAGGCCACTGATATTGACTTTCAGGGGCAGTTGCGTGAAGCCATGGGTTCTAAAGGCGGCCTGAACCTTAGGTCGACCAATGAAAAGCATTTTGGGCCTGACACATCCAGTATCGGAGATATAACTCCAGACCCTTTTGAAGAGGATGCTGCGGCTAAATCCAACGGAAATAATGTCGATATTGACAAAGAAATGGCAAAAATGGCCGAAAACCAGATTATGTATAACGCAACGGTTCAGTTGATGATGAAAAGAGGCGGAGCTATCAAGGCCGCTATTACAGAAAACGCACAATAGATGCGCAGGTATTAAGGGTCAGGCTTAGCTTTTTGATGATTTTTTGTTATAATATATTAGTTAATTTTGAGATGAGCGATTATTTATGAAAGACATTACTGTATCCAGCCATTTAAAAGGGTTGCAAGGGCCGGGTCCTTCCCAGGGATTAAATACGTCCAAGGGGGGAGGGGCTAATGTTGATGGTCCTTCTTTTGCCGACACTCTTTCGCAGTCGCTGGATAAAGTAAATACGATGCAGAAACAAGCCGACGTTGCTATTCAGGATTTTGTCGCGGGGGATACTCGCAACATACACGAAACCATGATAGCTGTGGGCAAAGCTGACCTAGCATTTCGTTTAACAATGCAGGTGCGAAATAAAATTGTTGAAGCTTATCAGGAAGTGATGCGAACTCAGGTTTGATGGTTGGTTAATAAATTAAAACTTTCAAAAGCCTCCGGATTTTTCCGGGGGTTTTTTTTTGCGCGGCGATCCGCCGTGGGCAATAAAAAATCCATCTATTTCTTCATTACCTTTCATGTTGTGGAGGAGTATAATGGGGTTTTACTCAATGGCTTTCCTGGGCGCGTCTTGGGAGAATTTATAAATGATGGAGATCGAAGCTATGAAGAAGTTTTCAATATTATCAGTTCTCATTATATTCCTAACCGCAAATCCTGTCTGGGCCCAGTCTGGTGGACATGCCAGCGTTGGGTTGGGTCATGGTGAAGAGGGTTATCTTCACTTGGAAGAAATGGTGAAACACTTGGAGTTCAGTCTTAAAATGCAGGATACCAGTGAGGAGTTAAAGACTCATGGTCCTGTATCCTTACAACACGCTAAGGAAGCGCTCAAGCATTATAATGAGGCTTTGAAACATGGCTCTGAGGCATTGGGTCGTCCTGCTGGAATGCCTATGGCTGAAGGTTCTGGCGGTGGTGGATATGGCGGCGGTGGCCACAAGGAAGA